>NZ_JACEOL010000036.1 GCF_013868055.1 Thermoactinomyces mirandus
AGGCTGTTGACCTTCTTTTGTCAACAGCCTCCGTCCGGCTGATGCCGGACACTTCTTTTCAGGCATGATTCAATTTTGTTTTGAGGACCTTCACAGTTCTTTTTACCAACGGTTTCCCCAGCTGGAGATGCAATCGGGTCAGCAAGAGGGAAATCGTCATAAAACCGAGCAAAATATACATACAATGGGTAATGGTGTTCATATTTCCATTGGAAAGAACCGCACGAAGCCCCTGTACGGTATAGGTCATTGGCAAATAATCACCAATTGCCTGGAAAAACGGCGGCAACAGTTCCTTCGGATACGTCCCTGCGCTTGATGCCAATTGCAGCATCAATATGGCGATGGATAGAAAACGTCCAACATTGCCCAGATAAACGATCAGTGTCTGGTTCAGTGCGATAAAGGTAAGTGCCATCAAGAAACTGAACAGGTAAAGCCATACCGGCAGGATGGGCTCTATTTTAAGGATAAACACGATCGTGGAAACCAGAAGCACTGCCTGTCCGATGCCAATCAATCCACTGGCGGCCATGGATAACGGTTGTTTACGATCATCAAGCACCTGGTACAAATCAACAACCGTAAACAGCAGCATTGCGCCAACCCAGAGGGACAGGGAAATAAAGTATGGCGCAAAACCGGTGGCGTAATTGGGAACTGCATGGTGGATATTTTCATTTATGTCTACCGGATCGGCAATAGCTTTTTCCTTTTCGGCAGTTCCCTGAAGCTGTTCCTTGGCTTTTTGCACTCCTTCGCTTAACCCTTGCTGTAACTCTGCTTCTCCTGCCCGGATTTTATCCAGCCCCTGATGCAACTTGCCGGTTCCTGTTTCCAATTGGCCCAGTCCGCTTGCCAACTGATGCTGCCCGTCCGCCAAACGGGAAGTAGCCTCAACCAGTTGATTCGCCGCCCCCTTTAATTCATTGGCTTTTACCGTCAACTGATCCATACGCCCGGTCAACCGGTTTGCATCTGCGGCAATTTTGGCCCGGGTATTGATAAAAACCTTCCAGGCCCGTTCCCAATCCGGCAATTTGGAGCGAATCTGGTTAAATCGGGCAGTTTCCGACCGGTGGATTTTCTGTGCCTTGTTTAAGGAATTTTTCATGGAGAGCACTGCTGCATCGTTTGCCAATTCGGGATGTTCTTTGACCAGCCGGTTTAAATCCGTTTCCGTTCCATGAATTTGTTTGCCGGCTTCTTCCAATGAATTTTGGCTGTCCCGCAAAAAGCTGCCTAAATCGGGAGGCGTATCTGGCAACGGGATATTGGCAATCCTTTGAATCTCATCATTTGCCTGGTGGATGATTTTCTGTGCTTTTTCAATCTCCGCAAACGGAATCTTGTCTATCTCTGCTCTGGCCTGTGCCAATTTCTGATTTAACAGGACGAGATTCTGTTCGATCGTTCCCGCTCCGGTTTCCAGCTTACGTATACTTTCATGAACCGTTTTCGATCCGCCGGCAGCTTCCCCGATCTTTTCAGTCAGGAGACCGGCGCCATCTGCTGCCTTTTGCAAATCATCCGCCGACTTTGATATTCCGACAAAAATTTTTTCAACATAGATTCTGGTCAGCTTTTGATCCAGTTTTATTTCCAATTCTCTTCTGATCGATTTGCCAATTGTGCCCGATAAATAGTTATTACTTTCATCAACATGATATTCTATTTTTCCTTTGGAAGGATTTGATTCATCAACCGATACGATTGCTTTGGAGAAATTTTCAGGAACAACGATCCCTATATAATAAATGCCGTGATTCAATCCTTCATTCATCTGCGCCCGGGAAACAAATTCCCATTTCACCTGGGAATCCTCCTGAAGTTCCTTGACCAGTTCATTCCCGGCGTTAATCCGCTCTCCATTCTGTACGGCGCCCAAATCTTCATTCACAAGGGCAACAGGCAAATACTGGAGGTTCTCATAAGGGTCATAAAAAGCAGACAGGTAAATAGCACTGTACATAAGAGGAATCAATAAAAGCCCGATCATTCCCAATCGCATCGGCTTGTTTGCCCATAATCGCTGAAGATCTCCCAAGCCGGACAGGAAGACAGGGTTCCAGCGTTTCTGTTTCAAAATCTTTCCCCCCTCCTTAAAATGAAGGTGTTCCCATCCAACCCGGTTTGTACTGACTGGTCAGCACAAAACATATTATACTCTTTTTTTGTACAAATTCAAGGAAAGAGTATTATAAATACGGGGAATTCTTAATGCTGCACATTACAATGTGCTGTAAACTCTCAATCATCTGCGGAACCGCTTCATCAATTTGCCGGAGTTCACTTTCTTCCAGGCTGTACAGCTTTTGCAGAACAACGACGCTGGCTGCTCCAAAAAAGGCACTGGCTGCTTCCGGCACATGCTTCACTTTAAATTCGCCGGTTTCTGCTCCTCTTCGCAAAATTGTTTCGATTAACCGCAAATATTCATGGATTTTCATCCGAAACTGGTGCTGCCGGGATTTTGTCCCGAATGCTTCACTCAATAGCAATTTGGCCAGCATGCCATTTTCCACATAAAAAAGAACATGGCTTTTCACCAATGCCTGCATCTGCTCGGTTGGGGAATCATACCGCTTGATACTCCGTTTGGCAAAATCGATCAGTTTCTGTACGCCTTCATTCATCAATCCAACAAACAAATCTTCCTTGCTCTTGAAATGATAGTAAATCGTTCCTTTTGCAACGCCGGCTTCCTTTGCAATCTCATCCATCCTGGCCTGGTCAAAACCGCTATCCGCAAACACTTTGATCGCTGCCTGAAAGATCACATCCACCTTTTCATGACGCATTATTCTTTGCCCTCCGATGTTATTCATTCCGATACAAACTTATTTAAAATCAGTATACGCCAAGTAACTATACGATGAAAGTGATTTTTGTCATACTTACAGGGATGGATTGGAATATTTTCAGATCAGTGTTTATCGAAATCCGTCGGCTTTCAAATCAAAAGCGCTCCCGCAAGAGGAACGCTTTTATCATCGATCTGTTACTGGTGAATGGATTTGTCCCATCGGAATTGTTGTTTGACCAATGTTCGGTAAAGCGGATGAGTTTCAAACAGTTCCTGATGGGTTCCCTGGCCGGTGATGCGCCCTTGTTCCAGAACAATAATTTTGTCCGCTTCTACTACGGTTGACAGGCGGTGAGCAATCACCAGGGTTGTCCGGTCTCTCATCAGAAGGTTTAATGCCTCCTGCACCACCCGTTCTGACGTCGAATCCAGACTGGAAGTCGCCTCATCCAGCATAAGAATTCTGGGATCACGCAAAAGGGCACGGGCAATGGCGATTCGCTGACGCTGTCCTCCCGACAGTTTCGTTCCCCGTTCACCCACATGGGTTTCAAACCCTTGCGGCAATTCCTGAATAAATGTGCAGGCATTGGCCGATTTGGCGGCATTTATCATTTCCTCATCCGTTACCGTCCGCTCCAGCCCGTAACAGATATTTTCCCGAATTGTTCCATTGATCAGTGGGCTTTCCTGGGAAACATACCCGAACTGCTGCCGCCATTTCCGCAGGGAAAAGCATGAAATCGGGGTTTCCCCCAACCGGATTTCTCCGGACGTTGGCTGATAAAAACGTTCCAATAAGGAAAATAACGTGGTTTTCCCGCTCCCGCTCGGCCCGACAATGGCCGTCACTTTACCCGGTTCCACAGTAAAACTCACATCTTGTAAAACCATGTCTCCCGTTACATAATGAAACGAAACTCCATCCACCACAATTGGCTGCCTGCAGTCAATCTCCGTCTCTGACCCGGGATCGTCTTCTTCCACATCCAGCAAAATTTGCTGCAGCCGTTCAGTTGCCCCCAACGCTTTTTGCAGGCTGGTAAAAAATTGGGACATTTGCACCAGCGGCATCACCGCCTGAAAAAGATAAAGCAGGAAGGCAACCAGTTCTCCGGCAGTGAGCGCTCCTGTCGCCACGCGGTATCCCCCGTAACCGATCACGACCACCAGCATCAGCATCATGACAAAAGAAACGAGCGGCTGCAGGTAGGCATAAACTTTCGCCTCTTTCAAGCCGTACCGGAACATGTGGTCAATCGTTTGTTCCCCTTGTTTCTTTTCGACCGGTTCCGCCGTATAGGATTTGACCAGCCGAATTTCACTGATCGCCTGTGTCAGCAAGCTGGTAAAGTCGGCAATCTGTTTTTGGAGATTTTTGGAGATCCGGTACATCCGTTTTCCCATTGGCCGCATGATCGCAAACATCAGCGGAAATGCGACAAACATGAGCAGGGTCATCGACCAGTCCAGATAAAAAAGAAGAAAAAGGGCACCAATCACATTAATGATTCCGGTAAATAACTGCACCATCTGTTGGGAAACGAGCGTCTTTAAAATAACCGTATCGTTATTGATGCGGCTGACCAAATCCCCCGTATCGTTTTCGTCGAAGTAAGAAATAGGCAACCGGAGCGCTTTGTTCCACAATTTTTTCCGCAGACTGACTACTACTTTTTCTCCCAAAAAACCCAGAAAATAGGTAGAGATACCACCGGTGACCGCTTGCAGGACAAAGGCTGCAAACAGCAGGATCAAGACGGAAGCACTCAAATTCCCCAAAGTCAACATGTCGACGGTCCCTTTGGTAAACCAGGGAACCATTAACCCGGCCACCGCTTCCACGATGCTGAAAAACAGCACCAGCACAATGATTTTTTTTGGCAATTCCGCTTCCTGGACAAATTTCAGGAGAGGTCGGACATTCATCCTTGACAAGGAAGGGGCTTGTTTCTTAGACTTTTCCGGTTCCATCTGCATCCCCCATATTCTGTAATGTCAATTCCGTCTTCTCATTATAATCGATCTGTATCGAAAAAAGGCACCTTTCCCTGTAAGGAAAAGGTGCCCGATTTACTCTGAATCTATTTTGCCAAATATGCCGTTAACATCCAGATATGCTTTTCCAGATTTGCCGCAAGGTCGGTAAACAAATCCGCCGTAACAGCATCGCCCGCATTTTCAGCTTCCTTGATTGCTGCTTCGGATTCCTTCAGGATGGTTTTGAAATCCTGGATCACCTGTTGTACCATCTGCTCTGTCGTTTCATTGCCTGTTGCTTCCTTGACGGTTGCCTGATCCACAAACTCCCTCATGGTGCTGATCGGGCTACCCCCTTTAGCCAGCAGAAGTTCCGCGATCTGGTCAAGGTTTGAAGCGGCTTCATTGTAAAATTCCTCGAATTTCTGATGGAGTTCAAAAAACCGGTCTCCCTTTACAAACCAATGAAAATGATGCATCTTAAAATAGAGGACACTCCAGTTAGCCAATTGCCGATTTAGTACTGTGTTCAAGTCCAACGACATAAATCTCCCTCTTTTCTGTGCGGTTTGTTGTCCCTATTTTTCCCAAAACCATTTCGCTCATACATGGTTTCTTATAAAAGAGGAACAAACTTCCAACAACCAATATTTATTTTAACACTAAAAATAAGTTTTTTAAGGAATCAATCTATAAATTCTTGAATTTTTTATTAAAAATAGCAATATCTGATAATATTTTAATGCAAGCATAATCCGATTCAAAAAAACCAGACAATCGGCAAAAGAAGGGAATACCACTGTTGCCAATCTCGCTACCCTCTTTGTCCCTGCACTCTTTCGTTTCGTGGGGAGTCTGCTTCAGCATATGGACATTTTCCCGTAAAAAAGTTATAATGATGTTTGGCTATGATTATGCGCCCGTAGCTCAGCAGGATAGAGCAACGGTTTCCTAAACCGTGTGTCGGAGGTTCGAATCCTCTCGGGCGCACCAACGTAATAAACGCAAGGGTTTTACCGATTTTTATCTTTATCCGGTATTTTAACCGCGAAACCGTCAGACCGCATCATAACCGCCACCTGAACCGTGTGACATACGACAGGGAAAGGCGGTTATTTTTATGGCTGAAAATCCATTGACCAGAATGGAAAAACGTTGCAATAATCAGAAGTCGTGAGACATACCGATAAAACCGCAAGACTATAAACTATTGGTCCAATCCATCCGGGAAAAGTTGAACAAAAACGAAAAGGTGACGGCATACCTGGCAAAAGGCGTTTTACTGCTGAAGAATGCAGGAAAACAATTAAAGGGGGTGTGCAAAATGGAAAAGCGTATTGTTGGCAAGGAAGAAATAAGGTCCTTTGTTTGTTCTGATTGTGCGGAATGGATAAAAAAGAGTGACGAATATGTTGATTTATACGAGTGTGAAGGCTGTGGCACTGTTGTATCTGAAGCGGCACTAAAAGAACTTGAAAAGTACCATGTATGTGAAAACGGGAACATTCAATTTTCAGAATCGGAATTGCTCCGGAATTAAAAAGCTTAAACGAAAACAGGAGGCTTAACGCTTCCTTTTATCCCTGATTCGGCTTTCTTCGGCCTGCACCTTTGGAGTAACTGATACGAAAAACAGTTTTTTTCATTCGTTCTCCGTATGATTCACCTCCGAAACCACCGATTTTAAAAAGGACTGGTTGCCCATGAACCAGTCCTTATATCATAATTTATAATTGTATAATTTAATTTAATGATTTTCGTTTTATACAAAATTCAATTGAAAGAGTAACCCCAATCATGTTCTATCTTTACGGCAAACCCCAATTTAACTATTGCTTTCATTCAGGCTGCTTGACCTGCAACAACTCATAGAACACTCCGATCATTCCCATCAGACCTATCCCTTTATCAATATAATGCTGCATGTTATACCCGTTAAACAGGGCCATGGCTGCTGTTGCCAATGTTCTTGCATCCAACGGGCTGCCAATAATTCCTTCCTTTTTCATGACTTCAAACAGACGTGTCAGGTCCTGTCTCCATTCTTCCATCCGACTGACCAGCTGTTTGTATCCGGGGCAGATATTGGCATCTCATGCAAGAATGAAGAAGGACGGCGGAAAAACCCTTTTCATATGTGTTGGCCACCATATGTGTGGAATACTTGACAAAGTCATTCAATAGAAAGCGCCTTTTGACATTCCCGCTTCTTTTACAATCTGGTCAACGCTTGTATTGCTGTAACCATATTTCGCAAACAGAGTGATTCCAGAATCAACCAGTTTCTGAATAGTTCGCTCGGACATTTCCTGGTGTTTCATGGATTTATCCCCTTTTAGAATAATTGCTGAATCTTTGAATTTGATTATAGCACAATTTGCAATATAAAAACGAATTAGTCGGTTTTTTATGATTGTTCCAACAGGTAAACAGTTGCCCGACTTAAAATCTCAATATAAAATCATAATGGATCCAGAGGCACAGTCCAGTATTTTTCAGGAAATATTTTCACTGCCGAGACCATATCACCAGCTAATCTTCCTCAATAATGGCAACCGGACGAGCCCAACCGGCGCTGGCTTTTTCAATTTTTACCGGATAGCAGACGACTTTAAAGCCGAAAGGAACAGGGATTTGCTCCAAGTTTGCCAATTTTTCTAATTGACAATATTCCTTTTTTTTTGACTACGAAATGTGCTGCTCAAATGGGTTTACCGTCGGAACCATATGCTTGGACCTGCGCATCAAGAGGAGGATTCCATCCATCCGTGCCGACCACTTTGATTCCCTGTTCAATCAACCATCTGGTTGCCTCGGCAGATGCCCCGACGTGGATGAAGGCATAATTTTTTTTTATATATTTTCTTGTCTGCATCACAGCGAATCAGGACAATATCATACGGTTTGAAGGTATAGTTCATTTCCTGCAACTTCTCTGTCAAATCTCCAACAGTAAATTCATAACCTGGCGGCTTGTCTGTAAAATCAAACAGCACACCATCCCCATAAAACCATTCCAGCGGCATCTCATCAATGGTCCGGGCCGGTTTTCCATCTGTCCATTCGCCATAATGCCATGGTGCATCCACATGGGTGCCCGTATGGGTATTCAGGGCTACCTCTTCGGTTGCCCATGCCTTGCTGTCAGGAAAGGCGGAAGCGGGTATATCCAGCATTCGGGAGGCCTGCTTTGCTCCCTCGGCATGGCTGAAATACCTGATTGATGCCGGGATTGGCTCCTTTAGCCCGGGGCTGATTGGCACACTCAGATCAATAAATCTTCTTGCCACAATTGATCTCTCCTTTTTATGGGATTTGTTTTATCAAGTCTTGATGGTTTACTTAAAGTGGCTCCAAATCTAATCCACCTGTTTTTTATTTTTTGATTATTGCGACTACATATTGGAAACCAGTACTTTTTTCTCTTTATAGGGACATATCTTCATCATAATTCATTCGTTTCCACCGGAACACTCCTGGGAGGTACTTGGCTCATTCCATGAAAATACCGCTGCTTCCCTATACCACGAGAGAACAGCGGTTCATGAGCTTATCAAAGAGAAAATATCAAGCAGAAACTTCTTGTTTGCGATTCATCCACCAATAGATGGGCAAGCCGGCAAGGGTAATGATAATGGTAATGACAGCCCCTTCAAGGTCATGTGTCAGCATGCTCAGGACAACAAATACAGAACCGATAATAGCCAGAATTGGAGTAACCGGATAAAAAGGAACACGATAGTTTTCTTTCTGTTTGATCCACTCCGGTTTCCGTTTGCGTAGAAGGAAAATCGCAACAAATGCCTGGATATAAAAGATAAAAATGGCAAAAATCGCGATTTCCGACAAACGATCAGGATTACTCAATACCATAAACAAAATGGCCAGCACAATCTGAAACGCGATCGCCCAGACGGGAGTGCCGAACTTCGCGTGAACGCAGGACAAAAAGCGGGCTCCCGGCAGCAGACGGTCATTGGCCATGGCAAATGAAATCCGGGGATAGCTTAATATTTTTCCATTCAAACCGCCAAAGATCGAAATAATTATCCCGATATCGATAAGCTGGTGGCCGGCTTCGCCAAATAAAATTCCGGCTGCCGTCCCCGCTGCATTTTCTCCCAATGCCTGAATCTGGCTGGCAGGCATGATATGAATCAGTGCCATGTTCACGGCCAGATAGGAGACAATGATCACCAGCAGGCCAATACTGATTGCTTTGGGAAGAATTTTTGCCGGATTCCGCATCTCACCCGCTGCCGAAGCAGAGGCAATCCAGCCATCATAAGCGAACATGGCGGCAAGCATAGCCGCTCCCAGTCCTTCTTTGCTTCCTCCCGCGGTGGAGGCGGAAAAAATGTCACCCGAACCATACATCAGACCAAAAACAGCAATCAGGACAATAGGGATCAATTTGGCAGCCGTGGTAACAACCTGGATCATTCCCCCGTATTTTACACCCAAACTGTTCACGACAGCCAGAAAGATGACGGTGCCCATTCCAATATACAAATGCCAGGAACCCCCCAATTTGAAATAGCTGGCAACCAGTATGCCAAAGTAAAGCCCCATCGCGCCGATTAATGCCGGCTGATAGATCACATTTTGCACCCAGCCGCTGATAAAGCCGGAGAACCTGCCATACACTTCTTCCAAATAGATGTACAATCCGCCTGTTTTGGGAATGCGAGCGCAAAGCTCTGCAATGGTGAGCCCTGCCGCTAACGTCAGCAATCCTGTCAATAACCAGGCCAATAAAGCCATCGACGTATTGCCTCCGACATAATCGAGAACCGTCCCCGGCTTGACAAATACACCGGAACCAATGACAACGCCAACTACCAGTGAAATAGCCGGCCAAAAGCCCAAATCCCTCTTTAAGTTTTGTTCTTGATTCAGCATTTTTACCACCATTCTATTTTCCACGAATAAATACCTTTCACATTATAACTCTAATGCTTTAATTAAGTAAATTATTAATTAAAAAAAGAATAATGTTATTTTATGTAAAAGAAAAACCCGTGTCAGGGTTTTCTACTTAATTACAACTTTATATTTTTTCATCCACTCATTCAGTTGCCACCAGTAGGCCAGCAAAGCGGGAACATTCATCAACTGGCCAAACCAGGGCAGATGCAGCTGGGTTAAATCCTGGTTCATAAAATTCTCCACTTCCTTGCGGTCCAACACTTGAAACAGTGGAGCCGAAGGAGTATCCAGCAATTGTCGAATCTGTTTTTTCATCAGCCGTAAATAATCGGGATGGTGTGTTTTTGGATAAGGGCTTTTTTTGCGTTCAACAATCTCCTTTGGCAGCAAATCCCTGAAGGCATAACGCAGCAGACCTTTCTCCCGATTCCCGTATTTTTTGAGTGCCCAGGGGATATTCCAAACATATTCCACCAGATGATGATCACAAAACGGAACGCGCACTTCAAGCCCGAAGGCCATGCTCATCCGGTCTTTCCGGTCAAGAAGTGTCGGCATCCAGCGCGTCAGATTGAGGTAGAACATCTCCCGCATACGTGCTTCCCCGGCATTGTCCTCGGATAAACGGGGAACTTCCGACAATGCCTCCTGATAACGTGCTTCTGCATACTCCATAGGGCGGATTCGCGCTTTTATTTCCGGGGAAATAAAAGGAATCCGTTTGGTAACCAAGTGGGCCCAGGGGAAGGTATCGGCATTCACCATTTCTTCCCGGTGAAACCAGGGGTATCCCCCAAAGACCTCGTCCGCACACTCTCCGGACAAAACCACCGTCATCTCTTTCCTGATTTCCCTCGAAAAGAGGAACAGCGACGCATCTACATCAGCCATTCCCGGCAGGTCACGGGCTTCCATCGCCTGAATCAGGCTGTCAAACAATTCGAAGTTGTCCAGTAAAACGGTATGGTGTTCAGAACCGATCCGGTCTGCCATCAATTCCGCCCAAGGAGCATCAGAATTGGGCTGAAATTCATTCACATGAAAATATTTGTCGTTGTCGATATAATCGACTGAAAAAGTATGCAAAATCCCCCGCTTTTCCTCTTGAAACACTTTGGCTGCACAAGCAGAAATTGCGCTGGAATCAAGCCCGCCAGAAAGCATCGTTCCAATCGGAACATCAGACACCAGTTGCCTTTTTATCGCATCCTGAAAAAGTTCCCGTATCTTGTGGGCTGTTGTCTCCAGATTATCTTCATGATGACGGCTGGTCAATTCCCAGTAGGTGCCTGTTTTGATCCCGTCACGGCCATAACGCAGGAATTGGCCCGGACGCAGTTCGTAAATATCCTTGAACACACCACATCCCGGTGTTCTGGCCGGCCCCATGACCAAAAGTTCAGCCAGGCCCTCGTCATCAATTACCGGTTCCACGAAAGGATGGGCCAATAATGATTTCAGTTCAGACCCAAACAGGAATGAATCCCCGATCTTTGTATAAAATAAAGGCTTTACACCGATCCGGTCTCTTGCCATAAAACAGGTTTGCCTGCATTCATCCCAGATGGCAAAGGCGAAAATCCCGTTAAGGTATTTTAGGCAATCTTCTCCCCATTCGATATATGCGGTAAGAATCAGTTCCGTATCTGAGCGGGTGGAAAGGGAATGGCCAAGTGACAGCAGTTTTAGCCGAAGTTCACCCATGTTGTAGATTTCACCGTTATAGGTAATGACAAATTTGCGGCCCTCCACTGTCCTGACCATCGGTTGTATGCCGCCTTCCGGGTCAATCACGATCAGGCGCCGATGCCCAAAAGCCGCATGTGGCGAAAACCAGGTGCCTCCTGCATCGGGGCCCCGGCTTACAAGGGTACGATTCATCTGTTGGAGGATTCCCCTCTCCCGGGTCAAATCTTTCGTAAAATCAATCCATCCCGTAATTCCGCACACAGACTATCCCCATCCTTTCCTGGACTTTTTTCCATTGTCTAAATCAGCAATTCCTTTACATCTTATGAAAAAAACAAACAATAAGTGCCTATTTAAACAATTTTTCGAATAAATTCAATATAATCCGAAAATACCGAATTAGGAATTCTCAACATTTTATGGTATGATAGAATTCCCTTCTTTATAATCGTTTTCCAGTGAAGGAGGGAAGGCATTTGTTATACAAATCTTTGACCAGTCTGGGGATTGGGGCGGCATCTGTCGATACACGCTTAAACCAGAAACCTTATTATGCGGGTTCACCGGTTGAGGGAGTCGTTTTCATTCGCGGCGGACAAGCGGACCAACAGATTGACGATATTTATCTGTATCTGGTTGTTCATTATCTGAAAAACCATAAAAAAACCTCTTTCATTCTTCATAATTATCAACTGTCCAGGGCCTTTACCATTCATAAGAATGAAACGAAAGAAATCCCTTTTCAAATTGAATTACCTCTCGTGACGCCCATGTCAACGGGAAGCTACCCGGTCTATTTAAAAACCGGATTGGATATCAAAATGGCCATTGATCCCAGTGATCAGGACATGATTGAAGTGCATCCCCATCCCGTCGTCCAAAAATGTCTCAAGCAGGTCGAGGAGTCCGAGTTTATTTTATATCAAATCTACAATCAGTATGATTCCGGCTCCAAGGCACACCCTTTCCAGCAAGTTTTCCAATTTCGCCCGACAGGACGCTATCATGGGTTTATTGATCAGCTAAATCTCGTTTTTCATCTGTCGAAAGTTAAAATTATCATGGATCTGGAAATGGTGCGAGCAAACCAGTCGTTCTATACAACTTTTGCGTGGAATCCTGATGAATCCAGCCGTATTTATATCAATGGGAGAGAAACTTTATCAGATCCCACAAAAAAATTAAAAGATGTCTTAAGCCGAAAACCTGGGTAAAGGTCAGGGTGATGCACCATTTGCGGTCAACATCGCCCTTTTTGTTTTGTTCATCCGCTTATTTCGCTGCTTCCCCCGTCTGTTTATGCCATTTTTTAAAACTTTCCTTTTGAATCCAACCTTCTTTTCTTTTTCAATCATAAAATATCATTATAAGTACAAAATTTATTCTTAAACAGTGTTTTTCCTTTTTTTAGGATCTTGCTATCATGACATCAGAATCAATAAAAAAGGAGGTTCACTATGTCTCACAAGATTCTTGTCATTGAAGACGATACCGACATCCAGGAATTGATCCGGGAATTTTTAATAGTTCAACATTATGATGTCGATACAGCCAATGACGGAGACGAAGGTATCCGCAAATTTATGGAAAACAGACCGGATTTATTGATTTTGGATATCATGTTGCCACAAATGGACGGCTACCAGGTATTAAGAACGATTCGAAAAATCTCTTCTGTTCCCGTCATCATGTTGACGGCCCTGGATGAGGAAGCCGACCAGATCAAGGGATTTGAACTGGGCGTAGATGATTATATAACCAAGCCTTTTTCATTTCACATTCTGAACAAACGCGTAGAAGCCGTTTTGCGAAGAGCATATCCGGCCGAAACGAATCGCAAGTTAACGTATCATGAAATTACAGTTGATTTGGACGGTTATTCCGTTTACGTCAATCAGCAGAAAAAGAGTTTGACGAACAAAGAGTTTGACATTTTGAAAACACTTGTGGAAAATCAGGGAAGGGTATGTTCAAGGGATCTGTTATTAAACAAGGTCTGGGGCATGGATTTTTATGGGGATCCCCGTGTGGTGGACACCCATATAAAAAATTTGCGCAAGAAACTGGGAGTTCCCTATATCCACACCGTAAAGGGAGTTGGTTATAAACTTGATACCGCAAAGACAAGGCATCACCCGTAAAATCTTTCTGATTACCAGTGCTTTACTGGCACTGTCGACAACGGTTATATTTGCCTCTTTTTATTTTTTACTGCCTTCATTTTATTATCAATATAAAATTAATAACCTGAACCATGGCATCCAGCAATTATTAAATACGGTCCGACCGCTGACCATTTCACAGTCACAGGATATTCTTTATAAATTCACCCATGATTACAACGTTGATTTGGCAATCCGTGACCAGCAGGGAAACATGATGATCATTCCGGCGGTTGATTCACAACTTTACAAAATTCCGTCTGCATCAAAAAGCGGATTATCATCCGGGACAGATAAAAATACCCCACCCATCCAGGTCCTGGAAAAACCGATTGTTTTCCAAAGTGGCCGATTTACCGCCACCTTTATCGCAACCATGCAACCAATTGATGAAGCATCCAGCGCCATTTTGATGTTCATGCCCTATATGGCGATATTTGTCCTGCTCATTTCTGTGGGTGGCGCGTTCCTTTATGCAAAATTGATCGCCCAGCCACTGCTGAAAATCAACGAGGTAGCCAAACGTATGGCCAAACTGGATTTCAGCCAGACTTGCCCGGCCCATTCCGATGACGAAATCGGGGAACTGTCCCAAAGCCTGAATGAACTGTCGCAAAATCTGAAACGAACCATGACTGAACTGAAACAGGCCAACAATAGATTAAAAGACGATATTCAGCGTGAACGGGAACAGGAAACAAGACGCAGGGAATTTATGGCCACCATTTCCCACGAACTGAAATCGCCCATCACAGCCGTAATGGGCCAGCTGGAAGGCATGATCCACCAAATTGGCGTTTACAAAGACCGGGACAAATACTTGTACAGATCCTATATGGTGATGCAAAACATGCAGCAACTGGTAAAAGAGATTCTGGAAGTTTCCAAATTGGAATCCTGTACATTTATCCCCTCAAAAAAACCGGTTCATTTAACTTCCATGATCGAGGCTGTCGTAAAGAGGCTGGACTTTTTTTGTCAGGACAAGCAATTGCAGTTAAAAGTACAATTGGAACCGGAAATAATTATTCATGCTGATCCGGATCTTTTGCAAAAAGCAATCAGCAATGTCATTCATAACGCAATGAACTATTCACCTCCGCAGGCACTGGTTGAAGTCAAACTGAAGCGTTTGACCCATGTACAACTCAGCGTCTTTAACACCGGCACTTTCATTCCTGAGTCCGAACTGGACAAGATCTTCGATCCTTTTTATCGCCTGGAAAAATCGAGAAACCGAAGTACAGGCGGAAGCGGACTGGGACTTTTTATTGTAAAAAAAATTTTGGAAATCCATTCATTCCCTTATCAACTGACCAATGAAAAAAACGGTGTCCTGTTTACCATCGACTTCCCCGCAAATGGACAGTCAAGTCCGTGTTAAAAAACTTTCCAGGGATTGTCCGGAAAACACTCTGAAAAACAATCCCTGGAGATGCAGATTGAAATCAGACAGTTTTAACCTGGAATAATTACTTGTAAACAGATTGAAGCGCTGAATAAACAAACGATAAAAATCCAGGTAAATTCATGGTTTTCTCCATTTCCCCTTTTTCACATATCAACATATCCACAATCTTATCCACATTATCCACAATATCTTGTGGTTAACAATTATATAAAATTATTCATCATGCATCATAAAAGTTTGTTCCCTTTTTTTCCTCACAAAACGAGGACAAAAAAACGATATCCTTGAAAAACCGCAGAATCCCCCATGATTATCCGATTAAATCAAATCAATCTAAAAAGAATAATTTTTATACAAATAATAAATACGAACTGCTTTTCATTTGACTTTTTTGTGACCTTTTCAGGTTTAATATTTCGAATTAACCGATGATTCGTTATGATAATTATGACACTAACTGTTTTGTTATTCCTTACTTTTGAAAAGGGATTAACGGGAAGGTTAGTGCAATGGGATTGAAATATCGGGAAAGCTTTCACGTAAAAGGAGTCGCCTCAATTGATGCGACTCCCCTTTTTTATTCCTGTCGGAATCAACATAAAATTTATCAAGATATCCACAATTTTATTCACATTATCCACAACATCACACCGAAAAACAGGCTGTTTTTATTTGATGAATGAACCGGTTGCAATCCACAAACAATAACTCCAGTTTTGATGAGAAAGGAGGAATCGGCGTTGAGTATCCCTGTCCGGATCGGGTTGATTGCCCTCACCTCCATTTCTTTCATCGTGCTTGCCTGGGTACAATACCGCAACCGTCGCAAAGCAAAGTAACAGGGGGATTTTCCCCACTATCTGCTCCAAGTCCACATTTCCCGATTGGTTCTGCTTTTCCTCTTCAAAGTATTAACATAAAATTAAAATTTTAAAATTATTTTTTTACTTTTTGCAATATTTATTCCTTTAATCAAAAATGTTTTATTAATATACTTAATATTTTATCTAATGCAATACCATTCATTATTTTGTTTATTACGAATGCAAATAATAACACCACTGATCAAGGGGAATCTCTTGTGAAACTGAAGAAACTCAGCATTGCCATTCTTGTGTGGATATGTGTGTTGATGCTTCCTTTCTCAACCGGACTTGCCAGTAATGAAGGAATGGCTGAAACAGTAGTTTTCGCTCCAACCGGCATATTGCCCATGGGGCCTGGAGAATGGGATTATGTTGGTTCTTCCACCTTTGTCTCTTCAAGTGCCTATGCCAGGTCGGGAGGCGGAGACTTTATGTTTTGTCTGAATCCCGGTCCTTCCACCTATTATTACCTGTATGAATACGACCCGGACAATGCGGATGAATATGTTGGATATGTGTACCTGAAGGCTGGTCAATGCGGAGTTTTCCGCAATATTGGCAAATATGTCGATGGCAAAAACAAGAAAGCTGAATTTTATGTAGCCAAAAATGTTGGCGAAACAGCACATGTGGATTTCTGGGATTAGTTCCCAAGTCCAGAAGCAAAAAAATTATCAAAAAACATCAAACCCATATACTATATGAATTAAGCTGGATCACAAAAATATTCCAGCACAAAAAACGCTTGGAAAATTTCCAGGCGTTTTTTTCATTTGTTTCTTACATCAACTAATTTGAACCGCTCACATACCAACAACATATCTTCCGAAAATTCAAGTCCTACCCTACTCAATTCTTTTGTAAAGAATTTTTTATGAGTTTCTTTCCAATATTGATAAGTTCTGTCCCCTTCACCTTCAGCAATAGCAAAATCCTCTGTAACCTCATTCATGGGCATTATTTTAACATCTACTGTTTTAATAATGGCCACAGGTTCGTCTCTGCTGTTTAAGATAATGCTGTAATTTCCAGCAGAAGGTAATGGCTCATTTTCAATTTCATAAAAAACCAATCCGGAACAAGTAGCTGTTTTAATGCCATCTATTACCAACTTGGCCAAATAGTCCGGATGATCTCCAAATTGCCACGAACTTACCGATTTTGGCTTCTCTTGACCTTGGGACTTCCAAAATTCATCCCAATATATTTGCGATGCTTTATTCACTGTTTTTCCCCCTAAAGAAAAATTGGCTGTAATCAACCCCATTTTTTCTATTGTGATCATTGAAAATTTTTCTTGAAAATTTGTACATTATCCATAATTATATAATTATTGTGCTTAAAAATAATAATACATTTCGACTGATCGCAAAAAAAGCAGACCTGTCCCTTACTACCAAGGATGGATCACAAAGTTCCCATCCAGAAAGTTCCAATTCAAATCTGGTGAAGGTTTTGCAAACTGTGATATTTGTCACACTTGCAGGGGGGAGCTTGGGTTACGATGAGAAAAGATCCCTCATCAGGGAAAATGGAGGTTGATTGGAGAATGGGGATGTTACGATGAAACCGATTCTCCCGCGGGAACATGGCGGCTGGGCAATGGTGTCTGTTCCCTTTTTTCTCGGCATGGCCGTGGAAGGTCCAACATGGCTGCATCTTCCGCTGTTCATCAGCTGGATGCTGTTTTATCTGGCGGCCTATCTTTTCCGGCTGGCATTGATGCGGCGGAAAGGGCGCCGGAACTATGTGCGCTGGTCACTGTCCTACTGTGGGCTGGGAATTGTTTTTCTGCTGCCTCCGCTCATTGTCCGGCCATCGCTCCTGTGGGCCGGTCCTGTACTGGCCGGGCTGCTGGCTGTCAACGGATGGTATGCCTACCGGCGTGACGAACGATCCTTCATCAACGATATTGTTGCCATTCTCGCCTTTTCGGTTGGCGGTGCAGCCTCCTGTTTGGTGGGGAAAGGTCAATTGGATGATGCTGCTTTGTGGGTCGCGGTCTCATGTGTCTTATACTTTACGGGAAGCGTCTTTTTTGTGAAATCGGTGTTCCGGGAACGAAAAAACGCAAACTGGCAGAAGGCTTCCAAAGGCTATCACATCCTGCTCGTGGTTATTCTTGCCTTCCGGGAGCCGCTTTTCGTGCTTCCCTACGCCTTTTCAGCGGTAAGAACCTTCGTATGGGGAGGCAAACCGCTATCTCCGATCAAGGTGGGAATTATTGAAATTATTGGCTCAGTGCTTTTTCTCATTCTGTCGATCCTTGTCTTTTCCGTCACGCGACCGTCCTTAATTTAAAGGTCCCTTGTAATCATGATATTATTCCCTTTAAGTAGACAGAAAAAAGCAAGTCCCTTACTGTTAACTTGGAGGGGTTTTTTCTATGGGAAAACTGCGTACGACCTATTCCAAAGAAATTAAAGAAAAAGCTGTTCGTCTTTATTTTGAAAAGGGAATGGGAAGCTAACTTGACAGGGATAAGACCAATCATCGGGAAGGAATGAGGAGCCTCTCCTCTAACTGGCATGATTCGTGGCGGAACAAAACAGCATCACTTCCCGCCTTGCGTTTTCCTTATGCCTGGAAGATAAAACCGATATTACGTCTGCGAAAGACTGACAATTCCTTTTCCTTCATTATGAAAATATCCTTGCCGTCTAAAAAAACCTTTCCTGATGTCGGTGTATCCAATGCGCCCAACAAATGGAGGAGCGTGCTTTTTCCGGATCCTGACGGTCCCACGATCGCCACAAATTGGCCTTTTGCAACAGAAAAAGACACATTCTTTACAGCTTCTACCTTGATTTCACCTTTTCCATAAGTTTTGCACAGGTTTTTCGTGGTTAATATATCCACAGTAACGCCCTCTCTTTTCTCTCTTATTTGAAAGAGATGATACCACGCCCACCTTACTCTCAGGTGAATGGAAGCTTACAGATTTGAAAGCTTTGGAAAAAACAGATGAAAGGCTGTTCCCTCTCCTAATTTACTCTCAACGATGATCAACCCACCATGTTTTTCAACGATGGCTTTGGAGAGAGTAAGCCCAATCCCGATTCCATGTTTATCCTTTGAATAACGGCTTCTGTAAAACCTCTTAAAAATATGATGGATATCCTCAGGATGGATTCCCGTTCCAGTGTCTTTAATCGTGATTTCCGTGGTAACAGGAGTTGCCTCACATTGTAGATCAATACGATCTCCCGAATTCGTATGATCCAAAGCATTTTTGATAATATTGCTAACTGCTTCCAATAGCCATTCTTCATCAAAAGCTAAAACAAGGCGATCATCACAATCCAAAGTAATCATTTTGCCTTCCAGTTCAGCGCAAGTACTAAATCTTCCAATGACTTCTTCGAGGAACTTCTTTAAAATGTGAGTGTTTTTCTCCAGTTCAATCGCCCCGGCATCCAGTCTTGCCAGCTTTAGTAAGTTTTGTATCAAGTTTTCAATCCGCTTCAGTTCACGTTCACTTTTTAAGATAAAGTCATCAACCACCTCATTTCCCGTTTTTTCATCCTGCATAATCTCATTGTACATCTGCAATGCGGCAAGGGGTGTTTTCAATTGGTGGGATATATCTGAAATCGTATCTTTTAAAAACTCTTTGCTCCGCTTTTCTTTTATGATATGAGAAGTTAATGAGGTTGCCATCTTATTCACGGAAGCAAACAGCTTCGATAAACTTCCTTCTCCAACATCTTCCAAACGCATATAAATATGCCCGTCCATAAAACTTGAAATATCCATATTCACTTTTTGAAGCCGTTTGTTCTGCCGGACAGCAAACAACCATAATCCGCCCAGAATGGCTATAGAAAAAAGACCTGACAGCATCACAAATAATAACGCATATTTTTGATGAAAACGATCAACTTCAGGGATTAGGTTATTTTGGGTGCCAACGTGGTATGCTGCGACTTGCAGCAACTCTTGCCCGGCCTTTCGATCAGCAAGGATCTTTTCATGAATAAAAGCACGTGTTATCTGAAAGGAATCGACGCCGTTACGATCTAAATATCCCGCAACCGCGTAATCGTGTTCGATCATGTTTTGTTTATAGTCATCGGCAATCAATTTTACAAAAATTTGCCCGACCATCATAAATATAACAAGAACTGCTGCAATCATCATAAATAGTCATTTCATTTCTCTATGGCAAGAATATTCATTGGCAGTCCCTCACTTCACCACATTCCATTTATAACCCAATCTCCGTACAAGTCAGCAAAAACTCCGGATTTTCAGCATCGTCTTCCAATATGCTTCTTAAGCGGCGCACATATACAGACAGGGTATTGTCATTAATGAAGTTGCCACTGCCGTCCCAAAGCTTATCCAATATCACTTCTCTTTTCAACACCACATTGGGATTTCGCATAAACAGGCATAAAAGACGATACTCAGCAGTAGTCAGCTCAATCTCATGATGTTCTTTCCATACACGTCTCTCCAGCAGGTGGATGGTTATGCCATTTGACTGCAGCTCAGTCTAGCATGGATAAAACTCAAATTACAAAGGGGGGAGGCGGGTTGTTGGCCCGATCTGTCCATCACCATCATCGCCTCTTACATGAAACACTTGAACACGCTGTTAAATGGCAAATGATCTTGCATAATCCTGTTAAAAGAGAACAAATTCATATACTGTTTCGAGCGGCAAAGGTATTATCACCCGATCTTCCTCGGTATCAAAATATAGGCATGCGCAGGGGAGAAATATTAGGACTGAGATGGCAAGATATCGACTTTCAATAACGAACTATCAGTATTCACCAGACATTGCAGCGCATCAAGGGCAAGGGTTTAGAATTTCGACACAACGAAAACGACGGTAATTGTCGATATATAATCTTGATATGTTTAAAACAATTAAAACCCACCAAGCTAAAAATAAGCTCCTTGCTGGTTCACTTTATCAAGACTATGATTTAGTATTTGTAACCTCTAGTGGGAACCTATTAACCCAAATGGATTATCAAACAAGGAGTTTCACATCTATTTAAAGGATTAAGATCTCACGTTTTGTTTTAAGGATCTCCAGTACAATTACGTAACATCACTCTTACAACAAGGGGAGCACCCTAAAGTTGTATTGTAATTTTGAACGTCTGGGTGTCATTCGACCATCGCTATTGCGATGGACATTTATTCTCATGTAATGCCAAATATGCAAAAAAAGCCGCCGATAAACTCGACGTCTTCTTATTTGGAAGTTAGTATGCCCAATAGAAGTTCGGGGTTTTTGATATCACTTTTGCCGGGTGCAAAAACTCCGAAAACCCTTGATTTTATTGGCGGAGAGGGTGGGATTCGAACCCACGGTAGCCTCACGACTACGGCGGTTTTCAAGACCGCTGCCTTAAACCACTCGACCACCTCTCCATGATTAATATGCAAGTTACAAAACTACATTATACAGATTTTCTGGCCAATGTCAACCTTTCAAACAAAAGAATACCCTGCAAAAAGCAGGGATTCCTATTATTTGATGGTATCGATTCCTCCCATATAGGGTTGCAACACTTTGGGAATCCGAACCGTTCCATCATCCCGCTGATGGTTTTCCAGGATCGCCGCAACGGTGCGTCCGACGGCAAGCCCTGATCCATTAAGCGTATGCACAAACTCCGGTTTGCTGTCAGGAGTTGGACGGAAACGAATTTGTGCACGGCGCGCCTGGAAGTCTTCGCAATTGCTGCAGGAGGAAATCTCCCGGTAAGTCTGGTTGCTGGGCATCCATACTTCCAGGTCATACGTTTTGGCTGCAGAAAAACCAAGATCCCCTGTGCAAAGGGCAACGACCTGATAGGGAAGTTCCAACAGCTGCAATACCTTTTCGGCGTTTATGACCATTTTTTCCAGTTCTTCGTAAGAAGTTTCCGGATGGACGATTTTCAGCATTTCCACCTTGTTAAACTGATGCAGACGAATCAGGCCGCGGGTATCCCGTCCGGCCGATCCGGCTTCCGAACGGAAACAGCTGCTGTACGCCGTGTAGTATTTAGGAAGATCATCGGCCGACAGAATCTCTCCGGCATGATAATTGGTCACAGGCACCTCGGAAGTAGGAATCAGGAAATAGTCCAGGTTATCCGCCAGTTTGAAAGCATCTTCCTCAAATTTCGGCAACTGGCCTGTCCCTGTCATCGATTGCCGGTTGACGATATAAGGCGGGATCATTTCTGTATATCCATGTTCATTTACATGCAGATCCAGCATAAAGCTGATCAGGGCCCGTTCCAGACGCGCACCCAATCCTTTGTAAAAGACAAACCGGGAACCTGTCACTTTAGCAGCACGGTCAAAGTCAAGCAAATCGAGTTCCTCGGCCAGTTCCCAGTGCGGTTTTATTTCAAAAGAAGGCTGCGGGACTTCTCCCCATTTCCTGACCACCACATTTTCCTCTTCAGAAGATCCAATGGGTACGCTTTCATGAGGGATATTGGGAAAAGTTAGCAAAGTCTGTTTCATTTCTTCGTCACACTGGCGCAATTCTTCATCCAGCCGCTTGATTTCCTCTCCGACTTTCCTCATTTCCAGAATCTTTTCTTCCGCATCTTCCTTATTCTTTATCATTTGTGCGATTTCCCTGGATACCATGTTACGCCTGTTCTTCAAATGCTCCGTCTCCTGAATCAATGTACGGCGGCGCTGGTCCAGGTCGTCAAAAACGCTGAGTCCATCCAGGGCATCGTGCCGTGTCGACAATCTCTGCCTGACTTCATCCATTTGTGTACGAAGTTTTTTGATATCTAACAATGCAATCACACCTCCTGAAAAAAATAAAACCTTCCTCCCACTAAAGGGACGGAAGGTTCCGCGTTGCCACCCTTGTTGACCCGTAGACAAGTCCACAGATCCACTCTGACGAGATAACGGCTCGTTTACCGAAAGGACACTTATGCGGATCATTTCGCCTTCGTGTTCCGCTCCAAGGGGGATTCACTGATAATTTCGGGCGATTCACACCAGCCATCGCCTCTCTGCAACAAAATTACCAGCTACTTGCCTTTTCCTCGCGTTTGCCATTTCAAATTTATTACTTATTATATCCGATTGTTCGGCTTTTGTAACCATCAAATGGAATTGTCAAAGAATTGATTTGATTTTTACCTCACACTGACAGCAAGCGATTGACGAACCAGTTCAACAAAATAGGCATGGAAGCGGATATCCTCTGTCAACTCCGGATGGAAGGCAACTCCCAGTAAAGTACCTTGCTGGGCAGCGACGATTTTCCCGTCTACTTCTGCAAGAACATCTACTCCCTCGCCTGCTTTCTCAATGTAAGGAGCACGGATAAAGACTGCCTGGAAATCGTCAGCTACCTTTTTCACCGGAATTTCCACTTCAAAGCTTTCCCGCTGCCGTCCAAAAGCGTTTCTTTTCACAGAAACATCCATCAATCCCAAATGGGCGTCTTCCTGTCCATCGATCTGTTTGGCAATCATAATCAATCCTGCACAAGTGCCGAAAACGGGTTTTCCCGCCCGATGCATTTCAAGGACAGGTTCCGTTAACTGATACTCCCGCATCAGTTTGCTGATGGTTGTTGATTCTCCACCCGGGATCACCAGACCATCAAGGTCCGCGAATTCTTTTGCGTGTTTCACGGTCACTGCCGTCGCCCCTGCCGCTTCCAACTGGCGAACGTGCTCACGGACCGCTCCCTGTAAAGCCAAAACACCAATCTTCATCGCCTTCGTTCCTCCCAATCCTACCAGCCGCGTTCCTGCATCCGGTCTTCGGCACGAAGTTTGGAAATTTCAATTCCGGGCATTGCCGTCCCCAGATTTTTCGATACTTCCGCAATTAAGGCAAAGTCTTCATAGTGTATGGTGGCTTGTACAATGGCACGTGCAAATTTTTCCGGGTTTTCCGATTTGAAGATTCCGGAACCAACAAATACCCCATCAGAACCCAAATGCATCATCAATGCAGCATCGGCCGGAGTCGCCACTCCGCCAGCGGCAAAATTTACCACAGGCAATTTACCCGTTTCATGCACTTGAAGCAACAACTCATACGGAGCGCCAAGTTTTTTGGCTTCTGCCATCAATTCATCACGGGACATGCTTTTTACCTGATTGATTTGGGCTTGCATCTTCCGCATATGGCGAACCGCTTCGACAATGTTTCCGGTGCCGGGTTCCCCTTTGGTCCGAATCATGGATGCTCCCTCACCAATGCGACGCAAGGCTTCTCCCAAATCCCGTGCCCCGCAGACGAAAGGAACGGTAAACCGGGATTTGTCGATGTGGAACATATCATCTGCCGGGGTCAAGACCTCGCTCTCGTCAATATAATCCACACCCATTGATTCCAGCAAACGTGCTTCTACAAAGTGACCAATCCGTGCTTTTGCCATTACCGGAATCGATACAGCATTCATTACTTCTTCAATCACACGAGGATCTGCCATGCGGGCAACGCCACCAGCCGCACGAATATCAGACGGAACCCGCTCCAGTGCCATAACCGCCACTGCACCGGCCTGTTCCGCAATTTTTGCCTGTTCGGCATTCACTACATCCATGATGACGCCGCCTTTTTGCATTTCGGCCATCCCGCGTTTTACACGATCCGTTCCTGTTTTACGTGCTTCACTCATCCTGCTTCCCCCTCGATGAATTGGATGTTATTTAATGATTGTGAAGATGGAAGGTGTTTCATATTGGAGATTGTTAATTCCGTAAAATCCTCCCCCCAATATTATAATTAAATGTGTCTAAAAAATAAAATTAATCAAACCAACTGCTTATCTCATCACCCACAGATCGGAAAAAGAGTCGAACCCAACTTCCTTCCTCGATTGATTGAGCTGTTACCACTTTTACCGGTTGGAATCCTTCCACTTTCACTCCATCATAAAACAGGAACGCTTTTCCGACAACTGTTCCTTTTGAGAGAGGGGCCCGCAAATTGGAGTCAAATTCCACTTTGACAGCATATTTACTCTGTTCACCCCGGGGAATGGGAACAATTACCGGTTTGCTTGCAACAACCGGAACACTTCGCTCAACGCCGTTGGGAAGCGGCAAATTTTCCTGCCCCGGGATCTTTCCACCTTTTGCCGTCAGCGTAAACGGTACAAATTCCCCGTACCCGTAATCCAGCAGTTTTTTTGTTTCCGAAAACCGTTTGTCATCGTTTTTTGTTCCCATCACGACGGAGACCAAGCGGAATCCCTGGCGGTTGGCAGTACCGGTAAAACAGTATCCCGCAGAGTTGGTATGTCCCGTTTTCATTCCGTCTATCCCCGGGTATTCATGGTTAAAGCCTGGCAGCATCCGGTTCCAGTTATTTACCTGTTGTTCCCGCGCGGTTCCCTGCCGGAAGGTATATTTGGGGATAGAGGTTGTTTCCAGCACTTCCGGATAGGTTTGGATCAAGTGAGACGTCAGGACAGCCGTGTCATGCGCTGACATCACATGTTTACCCGGGACTGCAGGCGGATCAGCATACAGGTGAAGATCCAGCCCTGTCGCTGTGCGGTAATGGGTATTTTCAAGTCCCAGTTCCCTTGCCTTTTCATTCATCAGCTGTACAAAATTTTCTTCCGTTCCGGCGACATGTTCAGCCAATGCCACGGTGGCGTCATTGGCCGAGTAAACCAGCATCGCCCTAAATAACTCCCTGACGGTTATCTTTTCTCCGGCAACCAGGAAAATTTGCGCCTCGTCCACACGCTGGGCCCGTTCACTGACGGTAACGTTATCATTCCAGTTCAATTTTCCATTATGTATGTGATCTAAAACAACTAAAGCAGACATCATTTTGGTCATACTGGCAGGAGGAAAAGACTGGTCTGCATTTTTCTTTGCCAATACCACTCCCGACTGTAAATCCATCAAAAAATAGGATCGCGCCTCAACATCCGGCAATCTGTTTTTTTCGGCCGATGCAGATAAAGGCATAAGCAGTGAAACAGACAGACACACACAAACGACTGCAAGCATTACTTTTCGAAAGCTGAAATGGTTCATCATACGTTTCATTCCTTATCAAAAAATTGCCGATATATGATTATTCGTAATGAAGGGAAGAACAAAATCATTTTACATAAAGAGATAAAAAAAAGAAATGAACAAGCGAAGAAAATTCTTCCTTGTTCATTTGAAGAAATCGGTGTTTTATGCTTGTTACAAGTTATAATTGGGTGCTTCTTTGGTAATCTGTACGTCATGGGGATGGCTTTCGCGCAATGATGCACTGGTGATGCGTATAAAGCGACTGTTTTCTTTCAGCTCGCGCAAATTGCCGGCACCGCAATATCCCATACCTGATCGCAATCCGCCTATCAGTTGATAGACGGTGTCGGCCAAAGGTCCTTTATAGGGAACACGACCTTCGATTCCTTCCGGAACCAGTTTTTGCACATTCTCCTGAAAATAGCGGTCGCTGCTGCCTTGCTGCATGGCACCGATCGAACCCATTCCGCGATATACCTTAAAGCGACGCCCCTGGAATATTTCCGATTCCCCAGGTGCCTCTTCTGTGCCGGCAAACAGGCTTCCCAGCATGACGGCATCGGCCCCGGCAGCCAAAGCTTTTACAATATCCCCGGAATAGCGGATTCCTCCGTCGGCAATGATGGGCACACCATATTGGCGGGCTACCGTGGCACAGTCGTAAATGGCTGTGATTTGCGGCACGCCGATTCCGGCAATGATCCGGGTGGTACAAATGGACCCTGGCCCAATTCCTACTTTTACCACACTGGCACCGGCTTCGATCAGGTCACAGGTTGCTTTGCCCGTAGCCACGTTTCCTGCCACGATGACCAGATCCGGATAGTTTTTGCGAATTTCACGGACTGCTTCCAGTACTCCCCTGGAGTGACCATGTGCCGTATCGACGACAATCATGTCCACTTCGGCTTCAATCAAAGCCTGAACACGGCGCTTGGTATCCTTGGATACCCCCACCGCCGCACCAGCCAGCAGACGTCCCTGGGCATCCTTGGCAGCGTCAGGAAATTGGGTGGCTTTTTCTATATCCTTGATGGTAATCAACCCTTTAAGAATTCCATTCTCATCAACCAGCGGCAACTTCTCAATCTTGTGTTTCTGCAGAATATCCTCAGCTTCCTGGAGAGTGGTGCCTACTGGAGCAGTGATCAAATGTTCCTTGGTCATCACTTCATGGATAGGGATTGAGTAATCTCTCACAAACCGGAGATCGCGATTGGTAAGAATGCCGACCAGCTTGCGGTGTTCATCAACAATCGGAACGCCGGAAATGCGATATTTGGCCATCAGTTCTTCCGCATCATGTACTTTATGGTCAGGGGTCAGATAAAACGGGTTGGTAATAACGCCACTTTCTGAACGTTTGACACGGTCCACCTCTTCTGCCTGTTCTTCCACTTTCATGTTCTTGTGGATAACCCCGATTCCACCTTGTCTCGCAATCGCAATCGCCAGTGCGGATTCCGTAACGGTATCCATTCCCGCACTGATCAATGGAATATTCAACTGAATCCCTTCGGCAAGCCTTGTGCCCACATTCACATCCCGGGGCAACACTTCCGACTTTGCCGGCAGCAACAAGACATCGTCAAATGTTAGTCCTTCTTTGGCAAACTTCTGTTCCCACATGTTGTTTTCCCCTTTGACCCTGATTTTAAAGCAGTTTAACAATCTCTTGCATCACTGTCAAGATTTGATTTTCCATCCCGTCATCTGTCCACAGCGACCCACAAGTTATCCACAGAATTCTGTGAATAACTCCGTAAAACCTGTGGATAAGTATAAATCAGGGCAACAGCCTGGATACCAGATCGGCAACATGGGGACTTTCAACCAGCTCCAGATGATTCAGCTCCATAAAGGTTTTTACATGTTTGGCTCCGGGAAGGGTTGCTTTTCCTTCCTCCACAACCCCGTCGCTATCCTTGTGATACTTGAGGGCAATCAGTGTCCAGCCTGCCGCCAGTTCCCCGTTCCAGCCCCGGTCTCCCCAGCCGTCAGCATCTCCGGCAATGGTATACAATTTGCCATCCCCGTAAAAAGGACTGGATTCCACGGGGAACCTCCGGTTAAACCGTGAAACCGCCTGCGGCGTGATATCTTTTAATGCTTCTTCGCCGTGTACAAACATTCCCAGCCAATTGTATTCGTTTGCCAGCTGCGTGCCGTGGTGCGGTGTGGCCAGTGTCACTATATTGGCTACCTGTCCGGGGCGCAGGTAGGCCACTTCACGTGCGACGAGCCCGCCCATGCTGTGTGCTGCGATATGAAAGGGATTGCTTAATCCATGGTATTTTTGCAGAATGGAAATTTTTTCTGAAACCAGTCTTGCCTGTTTATCAATAGAATCATTTCCCGCCTGATGATCATTATCCCCAATGAGAACAACCTGATTTCGGTGAAGGTACATGGTCCATACTTTTTTGGAAGGATTGGCGTAGATGACATATACGTTTCCCGATCCCCAATGCTCGGCCAGACGGTACAAAAATTCGTATCCCCACTGATGCCGGTTGTTAAATCCATGAATCAACACCAGATCATACTTTTTCTGGGGATGGACTGAACTGGAATCCGGGGTTGGCAGCGTCCCGTAAACCAATACCAGCAGCAAAAATAGAAATATCAGTCTCCTATTCATCTCTCCCTGCCTCTTTCCACGATCTCTCCTGTAATAGGCAAATTGATTTTGTCAAACAATAAGAAGGAATTTGGAGACAATTGAGGTGACAAGTGTGGAGATCCATTTCGATGCAAACCTGCAAACCCGTTTTCCGAATCCACCTTCACTTTTTGTCTGCCTTAAAAACGAGGAATTGGCCCGCAAGTTTCTGTTGCGGAAATACAAGCAGGCCAACTTTCAGGAACCGGAGCGGCTTTCCTACAAAAATGTCCAATCGTTTACAGCCTATATCCGGCAGGCTCTGTCCCTGTTTCATACGGCCCTTCTTGGTGAGAGGTGGAGTCAACCCCTGTTGCTCTACTATGGCATGATGAACTTTATCAAGGCCTGGATCCTGACAAAAAAACCCTGCTATCCGGAAAGTACAACGGTTTTGCGCCACGGTCTTTCCACACGCAAACGAAAAAAGGGACAGTTTCGCTTCAGTGAGGATGAAATACGCATCCAGAAAGAAGGACTGTTTCCTCTTTTGGCTGCGCAGATGGGCGTTCCGGTCCAGGCGGGGGATACATTGTCTGTCAGAGAATTATTGGGTTTGCTGCCTGACTTGCAGCCGGTTTACCAGTTGATATTTGATCAATGCACTTTATTTCCTGTCCGCTGGAATCTTTCCACTCCGTCGTCCCCATGCCTGATTGTCAGTGAAAAAATCCTCGATGAATGCTATCTTACCTCTTCCGCATTTGTGGAAAAATTAAACCAACAGGTTAAGCAAACTCTTTTTTCATTGGCAACCCCCTCCATCAGGAAGGGAAAACTTTATCTGGCCTGTTCCCTGCCCGCCCCGGAACTGGTAAGACATCCATGGCTGCTTGTCAACAAAAAAGGCGATTATTACCTTTATGCAGGTAATAACCGCCCGGAGCCGGTTCCGGAAGTCATGTGCCTCTTCATGCTCTGTTTTTCCATGAGCATGCTTTGCCGCTATGATCCTCCCTTATGGGAGGAAATCATGTTACAGCCTGTCCATCAGGAGCAATTAATGCTGGAGCAACTGATTAACCTGATTGCCCGCGGGTTTCCGGATTCCATGGCCTCGCTGTTTCTTTCTTCCGGAGAAAGTTAGCGATCGGGATTATATTTTCTTTTCCGTTTCGGTTTCTTCATCGTCGATATGAACAATGGCGACTGTCGAGACCTCATCGTCATCAACACGGATCAGGCGAACTCCCTGTGCATACCGGCCCATTACAGAGATGTCTGCCACATTCAGCCGGATCACGACGCCCGCCTGGGTTACCAGCATGAGATCTTCCTGTTCAGAAACGACCTTGTGGGCGACAACTTCACCTTTTTTCTCGGTTAAACTGAGGGTTTTAATTCCCTTGCCGCCGCGTGACTGTACACGGTACTCTTCAATCGGGGTCCGTTTGCCGTAACCGTTTTTGGTCACAATCATCACATGGTTTCCGGGGACAACAATATCCATGTCAATGACACGATCCCCGTCGCCCAGGGTAATTCCTTTTACCCCGGTTGCCGAACGTCCCATCTCCCTTACGTCCATCTCATGGAAACGAATCGACATTCCGTGCTGTGTACCCATGATCACTTCCTGATTCCCATCAGTCAGACGGACACCGACCAAATCGTCGCCATCCCGCAGGTTAATCGCAAACAGGCCATTGCGGCGGATATTTTCAAACTCGCTCAAAGCAGTCTTTTTCACGACACCGTCGGCTGTTGCAAAAAAAAGATATTGATCCGGACGGAACTCTTTTACCGGAATGACTGCTTCAATCCGTTCATCCTGATCTATTTGAATCAGGTTGATGATGGGTGTTCCCTTGGCTGTCCTTCCCAGTTCCGGAACTTCATATGCTTTCAGGCGGTAGACTTTCCCTTTGTTTGAGAAGATCAGAAGCCGGCTGTGCGAATTGGTGACAAACATGTGCTGTACCAAATCATCTTCGCGGGTTCCCATGCCCGTAATCCCTTTTCCGCCTCTTTTCTGCGCACGGTAAGTGGACAGGGGCATCCGCTTGATATAGCCTCTTTGTGTGAGCATGATGGATACTTCTTCATCCGGGATCAGATCTTCGGCTTCAATGCTGTCCGCTTCAATCTTGATCATGGTGCGCCGGTCATCGCCATATTTTTCCCTGATCTCCATGATTTCTTCACGCAAAATACCGCGGATTTTCGCTTCATCGGCAAGGATGTCCCGCAATTTGGCGATCAATTTTTGCAACTCATCATACTCAGCCTCGATTTTTTCGCGTTCCAAACCGGTTAAGCGATGCAGCCGCATGTCGAGAATTGCCTGCGCCTGCCTTTCGGAAAGGTTGAACCGCTCCATTAATCCGGTTCGTGCTTCCTGGGCTGTTTTTGAAGCCCGAATCAGGCTGATTACTTCATCGATATAGTCCAGTGCAATCCGGAGACCTTCCAAAATGTGCACACGTTCCTCGGCCTTGTTCAGATCAAATTGCGTGCGGCGCCGGATTACCTCCATCTGATGTTCAATATAATAATAAATCGCCTGTTGCAGGTTCAGGATACGGGGTTGATCATTAACCAGAGCCAGCATGTTCATGCCAAAACTGGTTTGCATGTTTGTATGTTTGTACAGATTATTCAAGACAATGCGCGGATTGACGTCTCTGCGAAGCTCTATAACCACACGCATTCCTCTCCGGTCTGATTCATCGCGCAGATCGGTAATCCCGTCAACTTTTTTGTCACGTACCAGGTGGGCAATCTTTTCCACCAATTTCGATTTGTTGACCTGATATGGGAGTTCTTCAACAACAATGCGCATCTTCCCGTTGCTGGCCTCTTCAATTCGCGTTTTGGCTCTGATGTGAATGCTTCCACGCCCTGTTCGATACGCTTTGCGTATCCCTTCAACCCCCAGAATAATGCCGCCGGTCGGGAAGTCTGGCCCTTTCACTATCTTCATCAGTTCTTCAATTGTCACATCCGGATTGTCCAGCATCAAGAGGATACCATCAATCACTTCCCGCAAATTATGAGGCGGAATGTTTGTCGCCATCCCCACCGCGATTCCAGAGGCTCCGTTGACAAGAAGATTGGGGAAGCGGGAAGGAAGGACAACCGGTTCTTCCTGCTGCTCATCGTAGTTAGGAATATAATCGATTGTATCTTTTTGGATATCCCGCAGCAATTCCAGATTGATCGGTGCCATTCTTGCTTCCGTATAACGCATGGCGGCTGGGGGGTCTCCGTCAACGGACCCAAAGTTTCCATGGCCATCCACCAATGGATAACGATAAGAGAAATCCTGTGCCATCCGGACCATCGCTTCGTAAACAGCCACATCCCCGTGAGGATGGTAATTGGCACAAACGTTACCGACTAAACGCGACGACTTTTTATAAGGTTTGTCCGGAGTCATCCCCAACTCATACAAGGTATATAAAATACGGCGATGAACCGGTTTTAAGCCATCACGGACGTCCGGCAATGCCCGGCTGACAATGACGCTCATCGCATAGTCCAAAAAAGAGGACTTCATTTCCTTACTGATATTTACTTCCTGAATACGCTCTGTATCTGCCATTGTTTCATCTCCCGTTCTACACTTGCCTGACCGCTTTTTCGCCTAGATATCCAGGTTGGCCTGTCTGGCATACTCCTGGATAAATTCCCGGCGCGGTTCTACCCGGTCTCCCATCAGCATTTCAAAAACCTCATCCGCGTCAATTGCATCCTGCAGTGAAACCTGGAGCATGGTACGGCTTTCCGGGTCCATGGTCGTTTCCCATAACTGGACCGCGTTCATTTCTCCCAAACCTTTGTAGCGCTGGATTTCAATTTTGCCTTTTCCCGTTAATTCGGACACGATCTTCTCTTTCATCCGGTCGTTGTAGGCATAACGGATCGTTTTCCCCTGGGTGATTTTGTACAACGGCGGCTGGGCAATATATACATAGCCGTTTTCAATCAATGGACGCATGTAGCGGTAAAAGAAAGTGAGCAGCAAAGTGCGGATATGGGCTCCGTCAACATCCGCGTCGGTCATGATGATAATCTTGTGGTAACGTGCCTTTTCAATATTGAAATCATCGCCGATTCCCGTTCCAAGTGCGGTAATGATCGTCCGGATTTCATCATTGGACAACGCTTTGTCCAAACGCGCTTTTTCCACGTTGAGAATTTTTCCTTTAAGTGGCAATATGGCCTGAAACATGCGGTCCCGCCCCTGTTTGGCCGTACCGCCTGCGGAATCCCCCTCCACAATGAACAGTTCACTGTCCGGAGCACTTTTTGAAGTACAGTCGGCCAATTTCCCGGGCAATGAGCTTACTTCCAGTGCGCTTTTGCGGCGGGTCAATTCCCGGGCTTTCCGGGCGGCATCACGGGCGCGGCAGGCCATGACCGCCTTGTTGATCACACTTTTGGCCACGCTTGGATTTTCATCCAGATAAGCTGAGAATTGATCGGCAAAAAGCTGTTCCGTTGCCGAACGGGCCTCACTGTTTCCCAATTTCGTTTTGGTCTGCCCTTCAAACTGGGGATCGGCAATTTTCACGCTGACAATGGCCGTCAATCCCTCCCTCACATCATCACCGGTCAAATTGCTGTCATTTTCTTTCAACAGATTATTGCGGCGGGCGTAATCGTTAATGACACGGGTCAAGGCGGATTTGAATCCGGCCTCATGGGTTCCACCTTCGTGAGTATGAATATTGTTTGCATAGGAATAAATGTTCGATGTATAGGAATCGTTGTATTGCAGGGCAATCTCCACGGGAATCGAATCACGCTCTCCCTGGATGTAGATCGGCGGCTTGTGCAACACTTCCCGGTTTCGGTTCAAATGCTCGACGAATGACTGAATTCCGCCATGATACTGGAAAACAACCTCTTTTTCCTTTTCGCCACGCAAATCTTTTAAAATAATTTTGACGCCGCCGTTTAAAAAGGCAAGTTCCCGCAAACGGTTCTGCAAGATGTCAAAATCAAATTCTGTCGTTTCCGTAAAAATTTCCGGGTCCGGCTTGAAAGTGGTTTTGGTTCCTGTATCCCTGGCCTCACCAACCACTGCCAGGTCAGCCTCCGGAACGCCTTTCCGGTAACGCTGGTGATAGATTTTTCCATCGCGTTTTACTTCTACCACAAGCCATTCCGACAATGCATTGACGACCGATACACCCACGCCGTGCAATCCGCCTGAAAATTTATAACCGTTTCCGCCAAATTTTCCGCCAGCGTGGAGAATGGTCATGACAACTTCCACCGCCGGGCGTCCGATCTTGGGATGGATGCCAACCGGGATTCCCCGTCCATTGTCAGTGACCGTCACACTGTTATCCTCATTCACAATGACCTGAATCGTATCACAGTTCCCGGACATCGCTTCATCGATACTGTTATCCACAACTTCCCACACCAGATGGTGAAGTCCACGGCTGGAAGTGGAACCAATATACATCCCGGGCCGTCTGCGAACGGCTTCCAGTCCTTCCAACACCTGAATTTGTGATTCATCATAATTTGTTTCTTGTATCGACACTCTTCAGTCACCTGCTTCCTTCTACCAAAACTGATGAACTCTACTTCCACATTTTTTGACTTTGGTCCGCCCGTTTTTTCAGCGTTGTTGAAGAAATGGGCGAAGCATAAACGCGATTTGGGGTAACAACATAAGATTTGATTTGGTGTTCAGATATGTTTTCTGATTCATCTTTCCATTTTTGCAGATTACTCAATGAATTGGCAGGATTTTTTGTCACATCGGCATCCAAAATCGCTATTACTTCCCGAATGCGAATCATTTGACTGCCACCCAGATGGATAAACACTCGATCACCCCGATTCTACAATATGTCCTTGCCTTACCTGGTAAATCTTCGCCCGCGATAAAATATCGGAATCAACTCCGTCCAAACCTGTTGTCGTTATGAAAGTTTGCACACGTCCCCGAATCGCCTTCAGCAAGTGTGTCTTGCGCGCGTCATCCAATTCGGACAACACATCGTCCAATAATAAAATGGGATAATAGCCAATCTCTTGGTAAATCAATTCGATTTCAGCAAGTTTCAACGACAGGGCGGCGGTACGCTGCTGTCCCTGGGAACCGTAAAGATGCAAATCAATTTCCCCGGCAAATAACCGGAGATCATCACGTTGGGGCCCGACGGTCGTATTGCCGCGCATGATTTCCTTTTGCCGGTTTTTTTTCAGTTCCGACTGCAGGATGGCCGCCCACTGATCAGGCCCGGCTCCTTCCGGCAAAGGAAAGGAAGGAAGATATTTAATGACCAGCTTTTCCTGCTGTTGCGTAATCGCCTGATGAATTTCCTGTGCCCATTTTGTCAGGGAGTTCAGGAATTGGTATCTCTTTTTAAGCAAAGAGATGGATAATGCCACAAACTGTTCATCCAGTACGTCTAAAAAAGGAAAATCCCCCAGTTTTGTCTGTGCAAGCTGTTTTAATAAGCTGTTTCTCTGGATCAACAACTTGTTAAATTGCGACAGATGATGCACATATTGGGGACTTACCTGGCCGATCTCCATATCCAAAAAACGCCGTCGGACCTGCGGGCTCCCTTTAACCAGAGCAAGGTCCTCCGGCGCAAAGAGGACAGCAGGCAGTGAGCCGATGTACTGACTTAACTTCTTTTTTTCAATTCCGTTTCGGCTCACTTTTTTTCCTTTTTCCGATAAAATAATTTCCAGACGCTGGATCTCATCTCCTTTTTTTACTCTTGCCTTAATCAATGATCTTGTCTGGCCAAAACGGATCAGTTCTTTATGAGAACGCGTACGGTGTGATTTACCGAGTGCAAGGACATAAAGGGACTCGAGAATGTTCGTTTTCCCCTGGCCGTTGGGGCCAACAAAAAAATGAAGCTCTTCCGGGCATTGCAGATGAAGCTCGCCGATATTCCGATAATGCTTCAATTCCAGCGTTTGCACTCGCAAAATGAGATCCTCCCTTACTCGCTGACCACCATCACAATCCCGAGTCCGGAAATCTCCACCTGATCCTGGGGATAGACTTTTCTTCCTCTTCTTGTTTCCACTTCGCCATTGATCCTGACGATTTCCTCCTGCAGAAAGAATTTGGCCTGGCCCCCGCTTGAAATTACATTCAGGCGCTTCAGGAACTGACCCAATGTAATGTAGGGCGTATCAATTTTAATCAATTCCAACAATAAATTCTCCTTGATACCGGGTTCCTTCTAGCGGGTGCGAATCGGAACAATCAGATGGAGTGAATCTTCCCGATCGGTCGGCTGGATCAGGAACGGGGTCATCGCTCCGGTAAATTGAATGCGTATTTCGTCACTTTCGATGGAGCGAAGGGCTTCCATCATGTAGCGGGCATTAAAGGAAATGCTCAGTTCGGGACCGTTCACCTTTGCATTAACTTCTTCAGATACACTCCCGATATCCTGGGCTGTGGAGTTTACCTCCAGTTTTCCGTCTCTTAAAGTCCATTTTATCACATTATCCCGACCATCCCGGCTAATCAGGGATGCTCGATCAACGGATTGTAATAATTCCCTGGTGGAAGAAACAAGCTCCGTATCGCCGTGTTTGGGAATAACCCGGTTTGTATCCGGATAAGTTCCTTGTAACAAGCGTGAATAAAATGACAGTTCTTCCGTTTTGATAAGAATTTGATTTTCTGCAACCAGGATGTCCACATATCCGGAGTAGTCACTCAATGTCTTGGCCAGTTCCGACAAGCTTTTTCCCGGAATAATCACGTTTTTGAGCGTAATTTCTTCCGAACTTTCCACCTGGGCCTGCTGTCTGGAGAGACGATGGCTGTCTGTAGCCACACATACGAGTTCGCCCGCTTCCAATTGCATCAGAACACCGGTCAAGACTCCACGTGCCTCATTGGTCGCCACTGCGAATCCCGTTTGCCGGATAAGTGATTTCAATGTATCTGCCGACATGCTGAACATTTTATCTGTGGATAAATGAGGCAAACGGGGAAATTCGATAGGGTCCAGCCCATTCAGCTGGAATTCGGCCGTTTCTGAACGAATCGTTGTCTGGAACTTGTCACTTACTTCCCATTTTACTTCATTTCCAGGCAACTTCCGAACCAGATCTCCGAAAATTCGTCCGGGAAGCACGACACTACCTATTTTTTCCATAAATACCTGTTCCAAGTCGTCTTTTTTGGCGGGAACATGTACTTGGATGGAGATATCCGAATTGCTTCCGGTAAGGGTTAATCCTTCTTCATCCACGGAAATTTTGATTCCGGTCAGTATCGGAATGGTAGTCTTGGAAGAAACAGCTTTTGAAACCTGTGACACTGCATCTACCAGAGCTGATTTCGTTACGCGAAACTTCATAATGATCCTCCTTGTGTAATAGGAACTCCTCTTTCGGGAAATTGGATACAGGGATGAATAAATCGGAGCCGTGATTCATATATATATTTTAATAAATGCAGTAATAGTAATAGTAGGGCCTGTGGATAATGTGGATAAGTATGTTTGGGCATGAAATGGCGCCAGTTGGCACCTGTGGAAAACATGTGCATATGCCTGTACCGTTTATCCACAATATTCACAGTGGCATCAGGATCCGTACTGGATCCGTTTCTTTAACTGATTGACAACTTCCTCCAATTGATGATCCTCTTTGAGCAGCCGGCTGATTTTTTCATGAGCGTGAATTACAGTCGTATGGTCACGCCCGCCAAAGTCTTCCCCGATTTTGGGCAAAGAAAACTCCGTCAATTCCCGGCACAAATACATGGCAACCTGTCTCGGGAAAGCTACCGACTTGGTTCGCTTTTTGCTTTTAAAATCCTCTATGCGGAGCTGGTAATAGTTGCATACCGTCTGCTGTATGTCCTGAATACTGATCATTTTCGGTTTTGAATCCGGCATGATGTCTTTCAGTGCTTCCAGTGCCAATTCCGTGGTGACCGGTTGCTTGAGAAGGGCTGAATAGGCAACAACCCGGATCAACGCTCCTTCCAGTTCGCGAATGTTGGTGTCGACACGGTTGGCGATAAAGACAAGCACTTCATTTGGAACTTCCAAATTATCAGCTATTGCTTTCTTGCGCAAGATTGCGATTCTCGTTTCCAGATCCGGGGGCTGTACATCGGTAATCAGGCCCCATTCGAACCGGGAGCGAAGCCGGTCCTCCAGAGTGGGGATTTCCTTGGGAGGCCGGTCACTGGAAATGATAATTTGTTTGTTTGCTTCATGTAAGGCATTAAAGGTGTGGAAAAACTCTTCCTGTGTCTGTTCTTTTCCCGCCAGAAACTGGATATCGTCAATTAACAGAATATCCACAGACCGGTATTTGTTCCGGAACTGGATCGTTTTGTTGTCACGGATGGAATTGATAAAATCATTGGTAAATTTTTCGGAAGAAATGTAAACGACCTTGCTTTCAGCGGAATGATTCAGGACATAATGCCCGATTGCATGCATCAAATGGGTTTTCCCCAATCCGACACCCCCATAAATGAACAGGGGATTGTATGCTTTGGCGGGCGCTTCAGCCACCGCGAGCGAAGCAGCATGGGCAAACCGGTTGCCGGAACCAATTACAAAAGTGTCAAAAGTATAGCGGGGATTTAGCTGGGAACCCGGATCTTTTTCCATTTCCCGGGCGGTATCTGCTTTTTTTTCCGGTTCTGCTCCGGATTTGGCTGCACTTTTTTCGGTGTGGCTGACAAATTTGACTCCCAGCCTGGACCCTCCGGTTACTTCTTTCAGGGTATCGCGAACCAGATCGGCGTAGCGTGATTCCAACCAGTCACGGGCAAAATCATTGGGAGCGCAGACGACCAGGATATCGCTTTCCAGATCAATGGCTTCGGTTGCCTTTAGCCACGTTTCATAACTGGGCTTGCTGATTTTGTTCTGAATAGCTTTCAAGGTTTTGGACCATAATTCTTGGATGTGAATCACCCATAGGACCCCCTTCCTGACAAGGTTATCAACAAACTTATCCACAAGTAAAACTCTGTAACCAGCAAGATTGGCCTTATTTATCAACAGTATCCACAAGCTGTGGAAAACACTGTCCACAGCTTGTGGGTGAATCAATCCGCAGTTATCCACACTTGTGGATATACGCATAAATATCCATGTATTTATCCACAAGAAAACAAGAATAGAATATCAAAATATACTTGTGTTTACAATGAAAAATAATGAGTTATCCACAATTTGTAACGCAAAAGACAGATTGTTTTCCACAAGTGTGGATGTTGTGGATAATCCGTGGATAAGTTTTGGATAAGAAGTGGATAAGGAAAAATTTATCCACATGTGGATAAACAGTCCGCGGCGGTTCCTTTTCTTGACATGTAATGTAAATCGCCGATATAATGATAGAGATTGTCCATCGGTTTCATTATTGGACTTGATTGAAGAAGGGAGGGTTCCTGGCATGGTTCCCGTCTGTCTGGCAACTGTTGGGATCATGAGCGGACCGGTTGTCAACATGGGAGCCAGGTTGACCGGGTGGCTTTAAATGAAACGCACATTTCAACCAAGCAACCGTAGACGCAAAAATGTCCATGGTTTTCGTGCACGAATGAGCACCAAAAATGGCCGTAAGGTAATTGCAAGACGTAGAAAAAAAGGAAGAAAAGTATTATCTGCTTAATTGTCGGCCACACAATGTGGCCTTTTTTTCCTGTTCAAGGCAGCATCCAGGCTGGTTTAGCCTTGTGCTTTTTGCCCAATAATGTAAAATAAAAATGTGTATTTTGGTAAGGAAGGAGTCTTTCTTTGCAACGGGAATACCGTCTGAAGAGGCGGAATGATTTCCGGAGGGTTTTTCAGGCCGGACAATCATTTGCGAATCGGCAGTTTGTGGTTATAGCCTATGGTCGTTCTTCATCCGGGCCGCCTCGGATCGGCATATCAGTGAGTAAGAGAGTAGGGAATGCTGTCGTGCGCAATCGATACAAACGGCTGGTCAAGGAAATTACCCGGCATTGGATTTCCTGCCTGAAGCCGGGGACTGATTATGTGATCATTGCCCGCAATTCGGTTGTAGAAATGAATTACAAACAGGTAAAGTCAAGTCTGTTTCATGTGTTCCACAAAGGCAAGTTCTTTGTGTCCAAGCCTTCACTTTGATGCCGAAATGGGGAGGGGATCAGATGAAGTGGATTGCTATTGGACTCATTCAATTTTATCGACATGTCATATCGCCCCTCAAACCGCCAACCTGCCGCTTTGTTCCTACCTGTTCCGAGTATGCCCTGACTGCTTTTCGCAGGCATGGCTTTCTGCTGGGAGGATGGTATACGCTGGTCAGGCTGCTGAAGTGCCATCCGTTTCATCCTGGCGGTTTCGACTATGTCCCGGAAAAAAAGAAACCTCAAAATAGATGCAAAAAGAGACTCAAGACAAGATGAGGAGGAGTTCCCCTTGCGAAAACGGCAACGCCGGATTGCACTATTTTTTTTAGTAATTATGGCTGTTTCTATGCTTTCAGGATGTGCCCCCAATCCAAACCAGTACAAGATTGATTATAATAATCCCAGTCTGTTTCAACAGATTCTGGTCATTCCAATGGTTAATTTGCTTGACTGGTTTAAAGACTTTTTGGGAAATTACGGCTGGTCGATTTTGGTACTGACCTTTATTATTCGGCTGATCATTTTCCCGCTCAACCTGAAACAGCAAAAAAGCACCAGACGGATGCAGGAGATTCAGCCTGAAATGATGAAAATTCGTAAAAAATACGAGAAGAATCCGGAAAAGATGCAGGAAGAAACGATGAAGCTGTTTCAGAAGCATAATATTAATCCGATGGCAGGATGCCTGCCGCTTTTGATTCAAATACCAATCCTGTTTGCATTTTATCAGGCAATCATGGGAAATGAACATATTGCCCAATCCAGTTTTCTGTACATGCAGCTGGGAAGTCCTGATCCATACTTTATTTTGCCGGTTCTGGCCGCGGTTACCACGTATATTCAATTAATCGTAACCGGTGCGCAAAGCAATCCGCAAATGAAAGTGATGTTATGGGTCATGCCGGCCATGATCTTTTTCCTGGCATACCAGTTCCCGTCAGCCCTGTCCCTGTACTGGGTATTTGGAAACATCTTTTCAATCGGCCAATCGTTTTTTTTTTCAAGGCAAGATAAAAACAAAGTGATAGAGGGTGCGACTCGTTGAGCAAGCTATTAGAACGGGCCCAATCAATTGAATTAGCTGTTCAGAAAGCATGTATGGCTTTGGAGGTTTCCCCCGAAGAGATTCAGTATCAGGTGATCCAGCAGCCCAGGAAGGGAATTCTTGGGCTGTTCGGGAAGCGGGATGCGATTATTGAGGTTTCTGTCATGGAAAAGGAAAGCCCTGCCCACTTGGCGCAATCCTTTTTGGAGGGGGTATTGGAACGGATGAAAATCCCGTGCCAGATCGAGACAGACTCGGGAACCTCAGAAATCCGTTTCAATCTGAAAGGGGAGGAACTCGCTCCCCTGATCGGGAAACAGGGGAGAACTTTGGATGCTCTGCAGACATTGGTACAGGCAGTAGTTTTTCAAAAACACGGATATGCGGCAAGGGTAACGGTTGATGCAGACGGCTATCGCAAGCGCCGGGAAAAAGTCATCAGGGAACTGGCAAAAAGGATGGGAGACAAGGTTCGCAAGACGAAGCGGGAAATAACCCTGGCGCCCATGCCGGCCAGTGAACGGAAAATCGTCCACCAGTTCGTTCAGCAGGAGGAGGACCTTACGACCTACAGTGTCGGAAAAGAACCGAAACGATGTGTAGTCATCGCTCCAAAAAACAAACAATAAATACGACTGATTTGGATAAACTCCCGGGCGGGGGTTTTTTATTTATAAATTTTGATGGGTATATTTGACTATGCTAAGATTAATTATCAGGAAACGTTTGGGGTGTAAAGAAATGGAGACTGATACGATTGCAGCGATTTCAACACCGGTTGGAGAAGGCGGTATTTCGGTGATCCGGATAAGCGGACCGGAGGCGGTTCCTGTTGCAGACCGGATTTACCGTGGAAAAAAATCGTTAAAAGATGTTCCCACTCACACGGTTCATTACGGACATATCGTCGATCCGGCTTTCAATGAACCGGTTGATGAAGTATTGGTGACCGTGATGCGGAAACCGCGCACCTTCACCCGGGAGGATGTTGTGGAAATCAGTTGTCATGGAGGCATTGTTCCCGTCCAGAAAACATTGGAACTTCTTCTCGACCATGGAGCACGGTTGGCAGAACCAGGAGAATTTACGAAGCGGGCTTTCCTGAATGGACGGATCGACCTGTCCCAGGCCGAAGCAGTCATGGATCTGATTCGGGCAAAAACGGACAGTGCGGCGAAGGTAGCCCTTTCCCAACACGAAGGGAGACTGTCCCGTTTAATTCACAGGTTGCGGAATGAGATTCTGGAGATCCTTGCTCATCTTGCCGTTAACGTCGATTATCCGGAATATGATGCTGAACAGATGACGGCGCAACTGTTGCGTGAACGCTCCGGGCATATTGCCCGTGAACTTGAACGGTTGCTGGAGACGGCCCGCCAGGGCAAAATTTATCGGGAAGGGATCAAAACCGTTATTGTCGGTCGGCCCAATGTCGGCAAATCATCACTGATGAATGCCCTGACGCATGAAAACAAGGCGATCGTCACAGAGATCCCGGGAACGACACGGGATGTCATTGAGGAATATGTGAATGTACGGGGAATCCCGCTGCATCTTTTGGATACGGCCGGTATTCGCGAAACGGAAGACATTATTGAGAGGATTGGTGTAGAGCGCTCCCATCAGGCGTTGGCCCAGGCAGACCTGGTGCTGTTATTGCTTAATTATGCCGAACCACTCATCGATGCAGACCGGGATCTGCTGTCACTGGTAAGGAAATATACATCGATTGTCATTGTCAACAAGACCGATTTGCCCCGCCGGATCAATCTGGAAGAAGTGCGCCGGCTGATCGGTGAGATTCCCATGATAATGACTTCCTTAAAAAAAGAACAAGGGATAGACGAGCTGGAAGATACCCTTGTCAGCCTGTTTCAACTTGGAAAAGTGGAGCTGGCGGATGAAACCTATGTCAGCAATGTTCGCCATATTCATTTGATCAGAAAAGCCCTTGAGAGTGTCAGGGAAGTAATCCGGGGAATCGATGCCGGCGTGCCGCTGGATATGGTGGAGATCGACCTGAAGAATGCATGGGAATCCTTGGGTGAAGTGATCGGTGAAGCTGTTTCGGAAGATTTGATCGATCAGATTTTCTCACAATTTTGTCTGGGAAAATAACAAGAGGTGAAATGGATGGAATATAACGCCGCACAAGTGGATGTGATTGTCATTGGAGCAGGACATGCCGGCTGTGAAGCTGCTTTGGCGGCAGCACGGATGGGATGTTCCACATTGCTTTTGACCTTGAGTCTGGATACCATTGCCTACATGCCTTGCAATCCTTCCATTGGGGGACCCGCCAAAGGGCATGTGGTTCGTGAAATTGATGCCCTGGGCGGGGAAATGGGGAAAAATATCGACAAAACCCATATCCAGATGAGAATGCTGAATACCGGGAAAGGACCTGCCGTCTATGCGTTAAGGGCGCAAGCAGATAAGGTTGCTTACCAACAGGAAATGAAAAAAACCCTGGAAACCACTCCAAATCTGACTTTGCAACAGGCAATGGTCAAAAAACTGATTGTGGAAGATGGTGTCTGCAAGGGAGTCATTACCCGGACCGGAGCCAGGTACTATTCAAAAACGGTGGTTGTGACGACAGGGACATATTTGCGTGGCAAAATCATCATTGGGGATTTGACTTACGAGAGCGGTCCCAATAACCAGCAGCCCTCGGTAGAACTGTCTCATCATTTGATGGAACTGGGATTTGAAATGGTTCGGTTTAAGACAGGAACCCCTCCGCGCATCAACAAAAAGTCGATTGATACGGATAAGATGACCATTCAGCCGGGAGATGACGAACCCAGGGCTTTTTCGTATGAAACAACCGCGTATAAAACGGATCAGTTGCCTTGCTGGCTGACTTACACCAATGCCAGGACACACCGTTACATTCGCGAGAATTTGCATCGTGCTCCTCTGTATTCTGGTGTGATCGAGGGAACGGGCCCGCGTTATTGTCCGTCGATTGAAGATAAAGTTGTCCGCTTTGAGAATAAAGGACGGCATCAGATTTTTATTGAGCCGGAAGGGCGGGACACGATGGAAATGTATGTCCAGGGACTGTCGACCAGTTTGCCGGAAGATGTCCAGTTGCAAATGCTGCAAACGATTGAAGGGCTGGAAAAGTCGGAGATGCTGCGGACCGGCTATGCGATCGAATATGACGCCATTGTCCCGACGCAACTGTGGCCTTCGCTTGAAACGAAGCTGGTAAAAAACCTGTTTACCGCAGGGCAGCTGAATGGAACTTCCGGTTATGAGGAAGCGGCTGCCCAGGGGATCATGGCCGGAATTAACGCGGCACGGAGAGTGCAGGGAAAAGAGCCGGTCATTCTGGACCGTTCCGAAGCATATATCGGTGTGCTGATTGACGATTTGGTAACCAAAGGGACAAATGAACCGTATCGGTTGCTCACCTCGCGTGCGGAGTACCGGTTGTTGCTCAGGCATGATAATGCTGATTTGCGTTTAACTGAGACCGGCTACAAGATCGGTCTGATTTCGGAAGAGCGTTATGAACGGTTTGCCCGGAAAAAGGGCTTGATTGAAAAGGAAATCAGGCGCCTGCATGAGACAAAAATCAGGCCAAAACCGGAAGTTCAGGCGATTTTAAGAAAAATGGGAACATCGGAGATCAACAATGTCGTGGAGCTGGCTAACCTGATCAAGCGGCCGGAACTGGGATATGATGAGATCGCTGTCATGTCTCCCCCGCCGGAACCGCTTCCTCCTGAAGTGACCGAACAGGTAGAGATCCAGTTAAAATATGAAGGATATATCAAAAAAGCCCTGCAACAGGTTGACAAAATGAAACGGATGGAAAAGAAACGCATTCCGGAATGGGTCGATTATGATAAAATTGCGGGCATTTCTTCCGAAGCCCGGGAAAAACTGAAAAAAGTGCAACCCATATCATTGGGGCAAGCATCACGGATTTCCGGAGTCAATCCTGCCGATATATCCATTCTGATGGTTCACATTGAACAAGGCGGCAAAGTTTACAGGATTGCCAGGGATAATGAGAATAAATAAACAAACCTATTCAAGGAGGAAAAAGAAAATGTGGGGGAGTTGGTTGCAAAGGGAAGCAGCCGGGTTGGGGGTTCAACTGGCAGAGGAACAACTCGCCCGGTTTGCCAGGTATTACGAGCTCCTGGTGGAAAAAAACAAAGTAATGAACCTGACAGCGATTACGGAAGAAAAAGAGGTCTACATAAAACATTTTTTTGATTCCCTGACACTTGCCCGGGTTGTTGACCTCCATGCCGTAAAATCATGGATTGATGTGGGAACGGGGGCAGGATTCCCGGGAATAGCTGTTAAAATAGCATTTCCCCATTTGCATCTGGTCTTGCTGGATTCATTGAAAAAGCGGGTAACCTTTTTGCAGGAAGTTGCTCAGGAACTGGGACTGACGCAGGTGGAATGTATACATGGCCGGGCGGAAGACTTGGGGAAACACCCAAAGTATCGTCAGGCTTTTGAGCTGGCGACGGCCCGCGCGGTAGCCAGGTTGAATGTCCTGGCGGAATATTGCCTGCCGTTTGTCAAGGTTGGCGGGATTTTTGTCGCAATGAAAGGAACTGATGTATCCGAAGAAATGGAAGAAGCAGGTCAGGCCCTGAATATTCTCGGTAAAACAACTCTGGAAGTGACATCGTTTGCTTTGCCGGAAAACAGGGGGGGCCGTAATCTCTTGCTGATGAAAAAGCGGAATCAGACTCCCAAAGCCTATCCCCGCAAAGCGGGAACCCCGTCCAAACAACCGCTGTCCTGAAAGTTCCCATATAAAAAAAGCCGAACAGCTCTTTGTCCCGAGAGATTCGGCTTTTTTTGTTAACCCAGGTTATTGATCAGGTTATGCAATCCGCGCAAGGCAATTTTCCTCTTTTCGATTTTGTCTATTTCCTGACGCTTGCGGTTGTTTTGTGAGTATGGGGTCATGATTTCTTCCCATGAACTGTAACCGCCATATGCATCTTCCAACTCAATGTCATCTCGTTTCAAACCGGTTTCCGGGTCGTCATGTTCTGTTTTTTTTAGTGGATAATTGTTTTTTTTAGTGTTGTTTGTTTCATGGCTGAATGGTTGCATGCTTGGCTGCCCATTGGGAAATAAGGGATTTTGGTTATTCTCACCGGAAGGTTCATCAGGGAACAGGGAGTAACCTGACTGTTGCCGGTTTTTTTCCTTGATCTGGCGGGTTACCTTTTCAACCAGGGATTCACGCCTTTGCTTGAAACGGGTTTTTTTTGATGACCGGATCCGCCGACGCGGAGAAAAGGGTTCCAATGGAACCAGTTCATTCTGTTGCCGGTTTTCTGGTGTCTGTTCGTATAGTGAATGGTATGAATAATTTTGTAAGTCAGCTTCCGGTTCGGGGTAATCTGCTTTTGGCTCGAAATCATTCGGATAAAAATCCGGGTATGATTTTAACAGGTCATCTTGTGATGGATCATCAACCGTTGAAGAAGAATGGCTGATTTTATGGTTGACGGGTGATTCATCCGGATCCGGATCGATTACTTGCAGCCGTTTTGTTTTGCCAGACAGTTTTTTGCGCAATTTGCGCTCCCTTTCCCGATAGACCGGCTCCTGGCTTGTTTCCTTTTCTTCTTCATCCGGGAAAATCTTATTTCCCGAAAAAGTCGAATTCCAGTCGTTTTCCGGGTTGAAGTTTGAATCTTCCTCATCTTCCAGGTGGATTCGCTCCAACTGGTAAATCGGGTATTCTTCATCCGGTTCTGCGTGCTCCTGATAACTAAGCTTGTGTTTGCGACGCAGTGATTTTTTTCGAAAAGGGGTGCGCTCTCCAAAGAAGGAAAATGGAGGTTTGGCGTATTCCACCTGTTGCGCCTCGATAATTTCCAGTCCGTTTTCATTTGGACCCGGCTGTTCATGAGACGATTCTTGATAAAAGGAACCCATATCAAAGGATATTTCATCCTGTTCGGTTACTTGTTCCGATTTTGCCTGTTTTTTTACTTGCAGTGTGTATGTGTTTGTTTCCAGGTTTTCAGTATGTAATGTCTGTTTGCTGAGAATGATATCCCCGTCTTCCTGTCTGATGATATGCGTTTCCGTTTGCGAGGAGGGATCGCCAGTTTCGGCGGACTGCTGAACGGCATGCTGACTGATTAGTGTTGCAATCATTTCCGGTTTTAACTCGATATAATATGCCTTTTTTCCTTTTTCCCTGAGTGCTTCCACAGTTGCTTTCCCTGAGTTGCCCGTTCCGATGAGAATGCAATCGAATTGGGATTCAAATTCTAACATATACTCCCCCTCCTTAAGACCTCAGTCACCTGAATCCCTCTCAATCTTCTTTCTCAACTATTATCTCTTTTTTTTGAAACAATAGCTACCATTATTTTCGGTGATTTGACAGATTTCCACAATGGGATGATTCATGAAAAGTTTTCCCCCAAGGAATCCCTTGGGGGTTTTACAAGATGCTTATTTTTTCATCGGTTTGCGCTTTTTATTGTTGTTATCCCCATATTTGTCCGGGACGTTGAATTCCTGGTGAATGGAGGCTGCCGCTTCAACAGTTTCTTTTGAAGGAACGGTCCGTGCCTTTGACTGGGCAAACTTGCACAATCCAAAGCCATTGGCAAATTGTGCTTCAATTCCATAATCTTCGGCAAAGATCAGTTTATCGCCAAAGCGTTCGCGGTAGAACGGTTTAAACGGAATGGAGGCACCGCCGGTAAGGATGATGTAAGTGATATCATCACCGTAATCGAGACGGTTCCAAACTTCATCCACCAAAGCTTCGCCCACTTCCTTGATCGATTCCTGGACTATGGAGCTGATGTCATACGTTTTCCCCTTGAAACTGATTTCACCTGAGCGGACAATCCGGGGCAGGATCCAAAGCGGGTATTCCTTTCCGTTTCCTTCAGGGTCATTGGCCTGAGTAAATTCAAGCAGACGTTTGATCAATGCCTGATATACATTCAGCATGGCGTGGCGGGATGAAAAGCTTTGCCGCTTGATGATGGTTTCGCCGTGAAGGGTTTCAATGTCTGATGTGCCAAAGCCCAAATCGTTAATGCTTACTTTTTGGATAAACAGGTCTTCATTGAGCAGTTTTCCTTCACGGTCCAGGGCGATGTGAAACAGGGTGGCCATCGGCTGGCTGATGACGAACAGGTTTTCCTTTTTGATTTCAAATTCGATTTTGCGCCATGGCAAATTGCCCTGTTTTACTTCAAAGCTGTGCTTTCCGCTCAAGCGACGTTTCAGTTCCTCTTTGTAATCAATGTAGCTGTCCGTGGGCAATGCGACAGAAACGATCGGTTCCGTACTTCCCTGTAACATTAATCCTGTGCTGACACGAAACATGATTAAGTATTCCTTTTCCCGAAACCAGGTGGGACTAAAGAGGCGACGTTTATGCGAATCGAAAAGTTCATCATCGGCTGCCTGTTCGATTGCCAGTTTTCCACAGAACCATTCCTGATCCCCTTCATGTTCCCGATACATAATATTGTGGGGATCATTGTTATAAGTGATTTCCCCGACTCGATTGGGTACAACCATATTCCGGATAAACATTTTATAGAACTTTCCATTTGCTCTGGTAACAACTTTGGTTCCGTAATACCCTTGATCATTTCCTATGTACACAGGTACGCTCATTTTTTAGATATCCTCCTCAAGTGAATGAAATCCCCTTCTTCCCATGATTCTATCAATTGTGAAGGTAAAGGGTCAACAGAATAAAGTGAATCTCCAAAGTGTAATAAGATTGCATTTTAAAATCTAAAATCAATATATGAAAAGCATGTTTTTCGGAAAATAACTCCCGTTTTTTGGGTTGAAAAAAACGGCTGAAAAACGGACAATCTATAAAACTATTTTGTTCGAAGGTCAGGTTTCTGCTTGTTTTTCTTTTTTACAGTTTTGTGAAGAAAATATAATCCGTTATACTCCTCCTTGAGAATGATTTCCTTCTAATATCATACAATGAATCGTTTTATGTTCCACGTGAAACATGTGAATCTTTTTCTATAATATTGTGGATTGGCAGGTAGAAGCTTTAAAACAGCGAAATGGTATATTACAGGATCCAGCGACCAGAGTTGACCGTAAGGTGGTGTCTCTATCCATGAAAGAACCTTTTTCAAGGTTGTTTGGCTTGATCGACAAGGAACAGGAAGCGGAAACCGATCAAGTCAGGCAAATTTCGGTCGAAGCAATCAAGCCCAGCCCCTATCAACCCCGCACCATATTTAATGATGAAAGAATTGATGAACTGTGCCAAACCATACGGATGCATGGAGTAATTCAACCAGTAGTGGTGCGGCCCATGGGACGATATTATGAACTGATAGCTGGTGAGCGCCGCCTGCGCGCTGTGAAAAAACTGGGAATGTCCAAAATTCCTGTGGTGGTACGCAAAATGAGTGACAGCCAGGCAGCCGCTGCTTCACTGATTGAAAATTTACAGCGGGAGGGGTTGACCGCCATCGAAGAGGCGCTTGCCTATCAGCGGCTGATCGAGGTTCACCAGTTAACGCAGGAAAGTCTGGCACAGCGTCTTGGCAAAGGACAATCAACCATTGCCAATAAACTGAGGCTTTTGCAACTGCCTGAAAAGGTGCAGGCAGAATTGAAAAAACGGACAATCACCGAACGTCATGCACGGGCACTCCTTGCATTGAAAGAGGAATCTTTACAAAATCAAGTGTTGGATGAAATCCTGGCCCGGGACTGGAATGTGAAGCAGACGGAGGAACGGGTCAAGAAATTGCTGGAAGGCAAACCCAAAAAAAATACGGGAAAACGAAAGTCGGTAACACGCGATTTGCGGATTGCGATGAATACCATTCGGCAATCAGTGAATTTGGTAAAAAAAACGGGAATGGACGTTGTGATGGATGAAAAGGATCATGAAGATTTCCTTGAAGTCGTCATTCGTATTCCCAAGTAGTGATGAGGGCCAGGCTTGTCGATCAAGTTGAGGATGCGACTTGTGAAAGCGAAAGGATGTCAGTCGCCACAGAGCAGAAGCGGACACTTTCGGGGAAAACGGGCCAAACTGGTTGAGCGCAAGTGAATGGCAAGCCCATATAAAAGCGAATGCTGAAACGTTTGATTTTTCCTTGCAGAGCGGAGCCGGAACGGCATCCGAAAAAACGTCTTCTTCCAGGGGGCTTTCTATAGTCTGATGAGATCTGTTCTCTTCATGATGTGCCTGGTTTTTCTTTTATCTTTTTTTCTCCTTATTTTATCATTAAAATAAAAAGAGAAGAGAATTGGATCATGAGGCAACTTTGGCCTCTTTTTCTTTTACGTTTGGCGGGGAGTACATAGTTCGTTGATGTAGCCTGGTCTTTGGACGATAAAAAGTTCGATAAAAATGAGGTGGGAAGATGGGTAGAATTATTGCAGTTGCGAACCAAAAAGGAGGCGTAGGTAAAACCACGACATCCATTAACCTGGCTGCAGCAATGGCAGCAATGGGGAAAGGGGTTTTGCTGGTTGATATTGATCCGCAGGGGAACACCACCAGTGGTCTGGGAATCAATAAAGCTGATGTGAAACAGTGTGTCTATAATGTTCTGATTGATGAAGTGCCGGCTGAACAGGTCGTTTTGCCTACCGTAGTGGATCGTTTGCATATTATACCTGCCACGATCCAGCTGGCCGGCGTAGAAATAGAACTGTCCCAGGCAATTTCCCGGGAATTGCGTTTGAAAAGATCCTTGCAAACCATACAATTTGATTATGACTATATTTTTGTAGATTGCCCGCCATCCTTGGGAATTATTACCTTGAACGCCTTGACGGCAGCCAGGTCTGTGCTGATTCCGATCCAATGCGAGTTTTATGCTTTGGAAGGGCTGGGACAGCTTCTTAATACAATACGTATAGTGCAAAAACATCTGAATAAGGGTCTGGAGATTGAAGGGGTCTTGTTGACAATGTTTGACGGGCGCACCAATCTTTCTGTACAGGTCATGGAAGAAGTGAAGAAATATTTCCAACAGAAAGTTTATGAGACAGTCATTCCCCGGAATGTTCGTCTCAGTGAAGCGCCCAGTCATGGAAAACCCATCATCAGTTATGATCCCCGTTCCCGGGGAGCTGAGTGTTATAAACAACTGGCCAAAGAAGTGGTGATGCATAATGAGCAATAGCCAAAAAGGACTGGGTCGCGGATTGGGAGCATTGTTCAGCCAGGTTGAGGTGAATATGACAAGCGGGGAAGAAAACATCAATGAAGCGGAGATTTCAGAGTTACGCACCAATCCCTATCAGCCACGAAAAGAGTTTGATCCGGAATCGCTCAAAGAGTTGGCCGAGTCCATCAAAAAACATGGTGTCGTTCAACCATTGATTGTACGAAAGAGCATTCGCGGGTATGAGATTGTTGCAGGTGAACGTAGATTCCGTGCTGCCAGGGAAGCCGGATTGGAGCGGGTGCCTGTTGTGGTACGGGAATTTACGGATGAACAGATGATGGAAATCGCGTTGGTGGAAAATTTGCAGCGTGAAGACCTGAATCCGATGGAAATTGCCCACGCCTACCAAAAATTGATGAATCATTTGTCCATCAAACAGGAAGAACTGGCAGCGCGCGTGGGGAAAAGCCGTCCTCATGTTGCCAATTTCCTGCGTTTGCTTCAATTGCCTCCGGAAGTGCAGGAAGATGTTTCACGTGGAACATTGACGATGGGTCATGCGCGGGCCTTACTGGGAGTAAAAGATCGGGAATTGTTAAAAAAACTGGCGGAAAAGGTGAAAAAGGAAAAACCCAGTGTTCGGCAGCTGGAAGAATGGGTGCAAAAGCTGAATCAACAGCCGGTTGCCCGGAAAGAGAAGAAGAAGGAGAAAGCAAATCCTTATTTCAAACGTTATGAAGATATGCTGCAGCAGGTTTTCAGCACACCGGTACGTATTAAACATGGAAAGAAAAAAGGTAAAATAGAAATTGAATATTATTCGGAACGGGAATTGGAACGTTTGATCGAAATGTTAAATCAGGAACGGGTAATTGAGTAGCTGTCAAAGGAGAATGGACATGATTTATTTGGATAATGCTGCTTCAAGCTGGCCAAAGCCTCCCGAAGTGGCTGAAGCGGTAAAACAGGCCATTGAGGATGCGGGTGCCAATCCGGGGCGGGGAGGGCATCAGCTTGCCAGAAAAGCAGAAGGGATTATAGATCGGACAAGGGGCCAGCTGGCTGAATTATTTGATGTGCGGGACGCGCAACATTTATTTTTCTGTTTTCATACCACTCATGCGATCAATCAGGCGATCAAAGGATTACTGGATGAAGGAGACCACTTGATCATTACGGGGTGGGAGCACAATGCCGTTGCGCGTCCTGCTTTCTGGTTGCAGGAAAATTCCGGAGTGGATGTAAGTATTGTGGATGTAGGCTCAGGAAAAGACTGGGTATCGGCAATTAAAAAAGAGGTACGTTCCAATACCCGTTTAATTGTGACCATCCATGGGTCCAACGTGACGGGAGAATGCCTGCCGGTGCTGGAGATTGGAGAATATGCCCGCCAACGGGGAATCTATTATCTGGTAGATGCCGCCCAGACTGCGGGATTATATCCCTATCAACTGGACCGGATGCCGATTGACCTGCTGGCTTTCCCGGGACATAAAGGTTTGTTTGGGCCTCAGGGGACGGGCGGGTTGTATACTGCTCCCCATGTTCCGCTTCGCCCTTTGTTTCAGGGGGGGACGGGTACAAAATCAGAAGATGTAAAGCAGCCGTTGAACCGGCCGACTGGTTTTGAAAGCGGAACTCCCAATACTCCGGGAATTGCGGGCCTGGGGAAAGGAGTCGAGTTTTTGCTCAAAGTCGGGATCGATTCTGTCTATGAACATGAGAAAGCATTGACAAAACGCCTGTGGGAAGGTTTACGTGAAATTGAGGAGGTCCAACTGGTTACGGATCAGCTGCCCCAACTTCCTGTTGTTTCGTTGAATATCCGCGGTGTCGATGCAAATGAAGTCGCCGTGATTCTGGATCAGCATTATCAGATGGCTGTGCGGGCAGGCTTCCATTGCGCGGCATTAAGGCATCGCGGGTTAAAAACGGACGCCGGAGCGGTACGGGTGAGTCCGGGGTATTTTAATACAGAGGATGAAATCGATCAGTTTGTTGGTGCGATCAGGGAAATTTCCCGGGCGTACTCCCTTTAAGCGGTGAATAGTCTGTACCGGCAAGTACGGATCGCAAGAAAAAATTCCTGTGATGTGGAAACAGGAACTGTCAGGGTTGCGGATAATCCACTGCAACCCTGATTTATTGGGGAAGGATACGGTTTTTCCGGTCTGTGAGGGAGATCGTCTGCACAGCTTGTCTGATGGAAGCTGAAATAAATTGGGCCATTTTTATGACCAAGTTAAGCCGTGTGTTTTGCAGGACAAAGTATTCCATAAATCCAGCGACATTTACAATCCCTGTAATGTGAATCTGGCCCACTTCGGGCAGTTTTTTGTTGACACCTGCTCCTGGACGGATGGGTCCCAATCCTGCCTGGACCCAGCCGACGCTTTTCATTTTTCCAAGGCATGCATCTACCGCCATAATCAGCGCCCGGGGATGGGTATACGCTATCTTTGAAATGGTTTGTTCCAGGTTTAGCGCATGGACAGGAGCATCCAGAGTTCCGTAAACCGTCATGGACGGGGGCAGGTCCTTTTCCAGAAAAGTGCCGACCAACGGACCCAGGGCGTCACCCGTTGAACGATCCGTGCCAATGGATACGCAAACTACTTCTTCATAGGAAGGAAAAGTATCCATCAATTTCTGCAACTGGTTTGAAAAGCGGTTTATGCCATATGGATCATTGTATTCCACTCGAAAAAGTTGAAAATTCTTTTTGGGCAATCGGGGAGTAATCGATTCATGCATTGGGACAACCCCTTTCTTCCGTCCAAACTCCTTAATCAGTATACGGCTGAATAAGAGAAAATATACATCGGTTAAAAGATTGTGAGAAAGGCTCCGGTTCAGGAAAATTTGATTATAATGAAATGGGGAAGACGTTTGTTTGCCCGGCCAGCCGTTTTTCTAAACTGGAAGGAACGGGGAGGTTCAAAGTGCTTTACACATTGTTAAAACAGTTGGTGCGAATGTTTTTAAAGGGGTACCATCGAATTCAGGTTTCCGGAAAGGATCTGGTCCCAACAGAAAAGGCTTTCATATTGGTTGGAAACCATGTCAGTTATTTAGATCCGTTTTACATCTCTGCCATGTTGGAACGGAGAATTCATTTCATGGCTAAAGCAGAGGCGTTTCGTCCTTTGCTTTTTCGCCTGTTTCTCCGCTTTGCGGAGGCTTTCCCTGTGAGTCGGGGAAAAACGGACTTGAATTCCATCCGGACGGCAATGTCCTATTTGAAACAGGGGGAAGCGGTTGGCATTTTTCCGGAAGGAAAAATCAAAGGGGACAATTCGTTTGAAGAATTGAAACAGGGCGCTGCCTATTTGGCGGTGCGTGCTCGTTGCCCGATTATTCCCGTTTTTATCGATGGAACCGAAAAAGCGTTGCCTTCCGGCAGCTTCTGGATTCGTCCGGTACCCGTTTCAATCCGGATTGGCAGACCGATTTTCCCCTCCGAAAAAGGAAAGAGCAAAGAAAATCAGTCTGACTTAAGCCGCCGGATTCAACAGGCACTTTTAGCCTTGAAAGAACAGGCACAACTAAAAAAACTGGTTGAATTCTAATGAGTTCCTTTCTATAATGAAGCAATAAATAGTAAAGAGAGTGATTCCTATTGCAGAAAAAACCATTTGGTTTAGGGGATATTGTTGAAATGAAGAAGCCCCATCCATGTGGAACAAATGCCTGGAAAGTAATTCGAATGGGTGCGGATATCCGGATAAAATGTACAGGATGCGAACACAGTGTTTTATTGCCACGAAGTCGATTTGAAAAGAGAATGAAGCGGATCCTGGTTTCAGCAAACGAGCCGGAATGAGTTGGACGGTACCTCTCTCTTGTTTGCCATTCATGAGAGAGGTTTTTCTTATGCCGGATGGAAGTAAATCAGGGTTTTCGTTATAATTAACGGGGATTAATGAGAATCAGTGACTGAGTCAGTTATGATTTTATAAAGAGCAAGGAGGAGCCAATGTGGCGTTAGCAACAGGAATTGTCGGATTGCCCAATGTAGGGAAATCTACTTTATTCAATGCAATCACCCAGGCAGGAGCCGAATCGGCAAACTATCCATTTTGTACGATTGACCCGAATGTGGGAGTCGTGGATGTACCTGATGAACGGTTGGAAAAAATAGCGGAAATTGTCCATCCGCAGAAGATTACCCCTACTTCCTTTCGTTTTGTGGATATTGCCGGGCTTGTAAAGGGAGCAAGCCAGGGAGAAGGACTGGGAAACAAGTTTTTGTCCCATATTCGTGAAGTGGACGCCATTATTCATGTCGTTCGGTGTTTCGAAGATGAGAACATTACCCATGTGGCAGGGAAAATGAATCCGGCGGGTGATATTGAAACGATTAACCTGGAACTGGTACTTGCCGATCTGGAAACGGTGGAGAAGCGGTTGGACCGGGTGGCCCGCACCAGAAAAAGCGGCGATAAAGAGGCGATCCATGAGTATGACATTCTGGTGCGCCTGCAAAAAGCGCTGGCAGACGGAAAGCCGGCCAGATCAGTGGAACTGGATGCAGACGAGAGAAAAACCATCAAAAGCCTCAACCTGCTCACCCTGAAAAATATGCTTTATGCGGCCAACGTCAGTGAATCGGATATAGCTCATCCTGAAGAAAACCCTTATGTGCAACAGGTGATGGAAATCGCCGCGGAAGAGGGAGCGGAAGTTGTCCCCATCAGCGCCCAGGTGGAAGCTGAAATTGTTGAACTTGAAGGAGAAGAACGAAAGATGTTTTTCGAAGAGCTGGGGCTGAAGTCTTCGGGGCTGGACCGGTTGGTTGCTGCGGCCTACCGTTTGCTGGGGCTGATTACTTATTTTACTGCCGGTGAAAAGGAAGTGCGCGCCTGGACGATTCGCGAGGGAACAAAAGCTCCTCAGGCAGCCGGAGTGATTCATACCGATTTTGAACGGGGGTTTATCCGGGCTGAGGTCATGTCTTATGCCGATCTGATGTCGGCTGGATCGGTGGCGGGCGCCCGCGAAAAAGGATTGCTTCGTCTGGAAGGAAAAGATTATATAGTCCAGGACGGAGATATCATTACATTCCGTTTCAATGTCTAAACAGTGCAACAGGTTTTGCAGGAAATTCGGAAAAAAAAGGGCTTGCCGGGTTTATGACAGAGCGGTTATCCTTTCAACCATCTCTTCCATTATATGGAGAGATGAAAAATTTCGTGGCGAAACATGACGAGTGATTGATTTATGACAGCGGCTTTGCTAGAATTAATTATCGTACATGTATATATCAATGTGTATGCCCCTTGCTCTGCAAAGAAAGCAGGGCCGAAAGTCCAGAAGGAGGTGTAAAGAGATGCAACACAACTATGAATTGATGTTTATCATTCGTCCGGATGTTGATGAAGAAACCGTGGCAGCTACCCGCGAGAAAGTTTCTGCAACGATTACCGAAAAAAACGGCGAGATCGTAGATACGGATGATATGGGCAAACGCCGCCTTGCGTACGAAATTGACCGTTATCGCGAAGGAATCTATACCGTTGTGAACTTCAAGGCGGAAGCGGATGTTGTGAAAGAACTCGATTATGTGATTGGCATCAACGATCACATCATGCGTCACATGATCATCAATGTCGATGAAAAATATGCAAAGCAATAAGATAGATCCAAGGCTGATCATTTTAAAGGGATTATAAAGGGAGAGGTTTTTCATGATAAATCGGGTCATCCTGGTCGGACGTTTGACGCGCGATCCAGAACTTCGTTATACCCCCAGCGGGATTGCCGTAACGAGATTTAATGTCGCTGTGAACCGGAATTACACCAACCAGCATGGTGAGCGTGAAGCAGATTTCATCAATATTGTAACCTGGAGGAATCTGGCCGAAAACTGCGCCAATTATTTGCACAAAGGATCATTGGTGGGAATTGATGGCCGCTTGCAGACTGGAAAGTATGAAAACCAGGAAGGACGCATGGTTTACACAACCGATGTCGTAGCGGAAGATGTCCGATTCCTGGAGCCGAAGAGCCGTAATCCTGAATCGTCGGGCAATTTTTCCGGCAGTAGTTATGGCGGCAGCAGCGGCAACCGGAACGGAAATCGCAACAAGCCCATGGATGACCCCTTTGCCGATGACGGACAACCGATTGATATCTCTGATGATGATCTTCCTTTCTGATCGCTCCGCATAGCTGCGCTTATCCTAGCGGGCGAAAGTCCCGCCCTAACAATTGACCAGTTCGGTTAGGTAGCTATGGTGTACGTATGGTGGAGTAATCCACCATACGGAAGCAACACCGACTAACGTGGTTCCGGTTGGCTAGGCTCTTGCCTTGTCATGACCCAGTCAGTGAACGCGAGCAAACCTACAGCCCGTAACGTAAGTGAACTCCATAAGTGTCGTTAAGGTCAACCCAACGGATATAACTGGGAGAGTTGGGATAGAGCCGAGTCTTTAGAACGGGGACGAAGGCTGGCATGGTTGCTGGATTAACTGGTCACGTGAAAGCAACCAAGGCTCTCGGCATATAGGGGATGGGATGTAGGGAAGGGTAAACGCGGAACGGAGGAGACCCCGTTTTGTCTAGGAACTCCCTGCCTAGTAAGGTTAGATATAAGGTTGAGTGCCGAAATTCTAACTAATGCAAGACTGGGGAGTCGGAGGGGTTCATAGTACCTATGATGGATGAGACAACAAAACTCATTCTAGGGAAGGAACCTTACCTCTACCCTACTTGCTATGGGAGAGGAACTGGATGATTGCCAAGAAGGCTATACACATCCCATTAGAAAAGGTTCGAGTATTTCAAAGCAAGTTATACCGATCAGCTAAGGAAGACCCGAAGCGTAAGTTTGGAGTTCTCTATGACAAAATTTATCGTATGGATTTCCTGTGGCAAGCATGGCTTAATGTCCGGGCTAACAAGGGATCAGCGGGGATAGACAACCAGACCATTCAGGACGTGGAGGAATACGGGGTACACAGGCTGTTAGAGCAAATACAATTCCTCTTAAAAGAGAAAAGGTATAATCCAAAGGCTGTACTTAGGGTATACATTCCCAAACCGAATGGCAAACAAAGACCATTAGGCATCCCTACGGTCCCAGACCGTATTGTTCAGGCATCAGCGAAGCTGGCTTTAGAGCCTATCTTTGAAGCTGATTTTGCAGATTTCTCATATGGTTTTAGACCTAAGAGAAATGCACATGATGCCCTGCGGGAAGTTTACAAATGGTTGAATTTTGGTTGCCATTGGGTGGTAGATGTTGATCTCAAAGAGTACTTCGATACGATTCTCATAACAGACTATTGGCTTTGGTTAGAGAGAGAATCACGGATAAAGCGGTCATTAAACTGCTTAAAATGTGGCTTTCAGCAGGTGTGATGGAAGAGGGAAGGACGGTTAAATCTTCCCTAGGTACACCCCAAGGGGGTGTTATCTCTCCACTCCTTGCAAACATCTATCTCAATGCACTTGATCGGCTCTGGATAAACAAAGGATAGGGTAGCAAACGGGAACATGATGCCCGTCTTGTCCGCTATGCAGATGACTTTGTCATCTTATGCAAATGTAACCCTAAGAAATACTTTCAGATCGCCAAACAGCGACTTGAAAGTTATCCCTTACGGTTAACTTGGACAAGACAAGAATAGTTAAGGCTGACGAAGGTTTTGACTTTCTTGGGCACACATTCCGTCGGGTTCCGTCTCGAAAAGACAGTAAACTAAGGACCTACTATTATCCTTCGGATAAAGCCATGAAAACTGTCAAGAAGAAAGTAAAGGAGATTATTAAGCACTCCTCTCACTTACATCTCCCTGATCTGGTAGACAGGTTAAACCCTGTTCTTAAAAGATGGGGAAATTACTTCAAAACAGGAAATGCCAAGGTACGATTCGATGAAATAGATAAATACGTGACTTACAACCTCACCATCATGCTTCATTTCGGAAGAAACACAAGAAAAGAGCAAAGGGATGGAAGGAACATCCTCCCTCATGGTATTACGATTTCCATAAGCTTGTATGTTTACGGAAGATGTGTACCAACATCGGTTCGGGTGCTAAGCGATACAGGAAATGAAGGTAAATTCTTCTCTTGATTTCGCCGTAATGCTGACGGAAGAAGGTAGTTGGAAAGCCGTATGAGGGAAAACCTCACGTATGGTTTGACGAGGGGTTTCTGGGGAGATAACGTCAAACCAGCGACCTACTCTACAATGGTCGAAACTGTTAAAGGAGGAGGAAACACCAAATGGCACGTCGCCGTGGAAACAAACGCCGTAAAGTCTGTTACTTTACCGTGAACAAAATCGATTATATCGATTACAAAGACGTAGATTTATTGCGAAAGTTCATCAGTGAACGCGGGAAAATCTTGCCCCGCCGTGTGACAGGGACCAGCTCAAAATACCAGCGCCAGTTGACTCGTGCAATTAAACGGGCACGTCAAATGGCCTTGTTGCCATATACCAATGACTGATTGATGCAGGGGTGGGAGGACACCCCTGTTTTTCGTATGAAAAGAAGGAATTTGAGAAGAAGGTGTGGAAGCTTCTCCTTAATATGTTGTTGGAGGAGTGCAACCTATGAGTCGGCCTGAACGGGGATTAAAAATTGCCAAGAGCATAAAAATCGTCGATTGGCTGAAAATTGAAATCCTGGACCAGATTTCGGCTTTGTTTCGGGGAATCCATTCAGCCAATCAGCATTTGATGATAGATAGCTTGTCCAGCCTGGTTATTTCCGTCTACGTGTTGGCCCGGCGTATGGGTTTTTCATTTCGGGAACTGGATCAGTCGGTGTCGCAAAAGTTGCGTGAACATGCCCGTGAAGGTCATCAACTGGAAGAGTGGTATGGTGACCTCTCGCAATTGGATGATTATCTAAACAAGAGGTGACAGATGTTTGCCACAAAAAGACAAGGATTACATTAAGGACAGTTTCCTGTATACGGGACTGTTTCTCTTCATGCTTGCCTCGATTAACATTCCCTTGCTCCACCTGATCATTTTGTGGATTCTTCCTTTTCCGTTTCTGGTATTGCGGGTAAAGCAGCCGATCAGTGCGATGATTGTTCCGCTGGTTGGCATCTTTATCCTGTATTTGTACGGTTTTCCGTTGCTTTATATCCTGCTTGGCCTGCTGGCCTGGTTTATTGGCCTGGGTATGGGAAATATTTACCGCAGAACCGATTCAACAGGAACGGATGTGGTTTTGGGAGGACTGGTATCAGGGCTCGTTGCTTCCTGGATTACAATGGGGTTGATGCAATGGGCATTTGATTTCTTTGACGTACTGAAATCAGCCTGGCAAAACGAATGGATCGAGGCGCAGAGAATTCTGAATCAGTCAGGGATTGCCGTGCCTGAAGTGGTTATCCCTCCCATCGGAGTGTTTGTACTGGTGTTTTTATTGCTGATTCTGGTGCCGATGATTCTGATTTCGTTTGTTGTGACAAGGAAATGGCTTGTGTACAAGGGATATCCCCGCAAAGCACTTCCGCCCTTTCATGAGTGGCGTTTGCCAAAAGTGTTTTTTTATTTCTTTTTGTTGGTGTTGTTGGCGGAATGGTTTGTTGCCGGTGACGGAGGCCTTGATGCCAATGACCAATGGATGATCGGGATTGTATTTGTTTTGCAAGTTTTGTTTTTCATTCAGGGATTGGCTTTTCTGGACTTCCTGTTAAAGCAGAAGAAGAAAAGCCGGATGTGGCTGGCCCTGGCCGTTTTGATGGCATGGCTTCCTCCAATCTCCTTTATTATTTTGCTGCTGGGCGTTGTCGATGTAGGTACGTCATTGAGAATAAAATTGCAAAGATGAAAATGGAATTTTATGGAATGACGAAGATTGTTTCCAGGGAGTTGCCCGTTTTGTCAACTGGGGTAAAATAAAAAGGAGAAATGGTTGCATACCGGATGCAACCGATGGTTTGAGGGGATAAGAGATGCCGAAGTTTGTGATACAGAGATGGCATGGCTATCACATGGTTTTCGCCATGTGTTTCAGTCTTGTTTTGATCGCGCTGCTTTCCACATATCAATGGATTTATGGGATTATTGGCCTTGTTTTTTTTACTGTGCTGGCCATGATATTGTATCAGGCTGAACGCGCGTTTCGGAAGGATTTTAACGAATATGTGCTGACCCTCGGCAACCGGATCAAAAATGCCGGGCAGATGGCCATTGATGAATTGCCGATCGGCATCCTGCTGTATGACCGTGATGGACACATCGAATGGCACAATTCCTTTGTGTCAGGGATGCTGGATCAGGAACGGTTGGTTGGTGTTGCAATCAGTGAAGTATTGCCCTCCCTGAAACAGGAACAGCCAAAACAGGACGGGTTTTTTACGATTGAACATGGCAATAACGTTTACCGGGTGATTCCCAAAGCGGAAGAACGGTTATATTACTTTGTGGACATTACGCAATTGAATCATTTGGAAAAACAGTTGCATGATGAAAAGACAGTTTTGGGCTTTATACACATGGATAACTTTGATGAAGCGGGACAGGATCTGACGGACCAGGAAAGTACCCTTCTTTTATCCAATGTGACTGGCGCTATTTCCAAATGGGCGCTGGAGAATGACATCACCCTCAAACGAATCGAAACAGATAAAATGTTTTTTGTTACACAGCAAAAGTCACTTGAAAAACTGATGAAATCCCGCTTTTCCATTCTGGACGTCGTCCGTGAGATGACCCGCCGCAATAAAATTCCGATCACCTTGAGCATTGGTGTGGCCAATGTAGGGGACACCATTACCGAGCGGGCGAAAAATGCGCAAACGGCTCTGGATATAACGCTGGCTCGTGGTGGGGACCAGGCTGCGGTTCAGACCGGAGAGCAGATTACTTTTTATGGTGGAAAAACCAATGCTGTTGAGAAGAGGACAAGGGTACGGGCCAGGGTGATTTCGCAGGCGATGAGCAATCTGTTTCAAAACAGCAAGCGCGTTCTGGTAATGGGGCATAAACGGCCGGACATGGATGCCCTCGGAGCAGCGGTGGGGGTGGTGAAATTTGCCACTTTTCATGACTGCAAGGCGGCTATTGTATTGGATGAAGCGGAGGACAACCTGTCGATACAACGTCTTTTGGCAGCAATGGAAAATCATGAGTATCTGGGTGACCGGTTGATCCATCCGGACAAGGCGATGTCCTGGATCGATGATCCTGATACCCTGTTGATTCTGGTAGATACCCATAAACCATCTCTTGTCATTGAGCCCCGTCTGCTGGAAAAGGCTGACCGGGTCGTTGTAATCGATCATCATCGGCGGGGCGAGGACTTTGTAGAGAATCCCGTTCTTGTGTATATCGAACCGTATGCCTCTTCCACCAGTGAACTGGTGACCGAGCTGCTCCAATACCAGGATGGCCGGTTGGCAATGGATACCTTGGAAGCGACTGCGCTTTTGGCCGGAATTGTCGTCGATACAAAAAATTTTGCTTTTCGCGCCGGTTCGCGGACTTTTGAAGCCGCTTCTTTCCTGCGCCGGCACGGGGCTGACCTGATGATGGTACAGTCCCTGTTGAAAGAGGATTTGGGGCAGTATGTGAAAAGAGCGGAAATCATAAAGAATACAGAAATTTACTTTCAGAACATCGCTGTTGCTGTGGGGCTGGAAGATGAGGAATATAATCAGTTATTAATTGCCCAGGCAGCAGATACCCTTTTGAACATGCAGGGAATCCGTGCTTCGTTTGTGATCGGAAGAAGAGAAGATAATCTGGTCTCTATCAGTGCACGCTCCCAGGGGGAGATCAACGTACAGGTAATTATGGAGGAGTTGGGCGGAGGAGGCCATTTGACCAATGCAGCCTGCCAACTGGAGGATGTGTCTTTGGCGGAAGCAAAAAAAATCCTGTTGGACGTATTGGAAAGAAATATTAGAGAGTGGGGGCCGGTAACATGAAAATAATCTTGCTCAAAGATATAAAAGGGACTGGCAAAAAGGGAGAAATTAAAGAGGTAGCGGAAGGTTATGCCCGCAACTATTTGATTCCGCGCAAAATGGCGGTTGCGGCAACCGAAGGGAATGTGAAGGCCCTGAAGGAACAAAAGAAACGGGAAGCGAAGCGGAAAGTGCAGGAGCAGAAAGAGGCGGAAGCACTTGCCCGAAAATTGAGCGACCTGAAAGTGGTCCTTTCTGTCAAAGCAGGTAAAGGCGGACGGCTCTTTGGTTCTATCACGTCAAAGCAAATCAGCCAGACTTTGAAAAAGAACCATCAATTGAATGTGGACAAGAAAAAAATTCAATTAAACGAACCGATTCGCTCGTTGGGAGTTACCAAAGTCCCGGTTAAACTTCATCCGGAAGTAACGGCGACCCTCTTTGTGCACGTGGTTGAAGAATAGGGACACACTTCGCCGTGCCAGGAGTGCGGGCCTTGCATCATGTCCGGGAAGCAACCGGATGTCTCCAGGGTCAGGTTATGTTTTTGGACAGTCGCGGCACTCCACCAAGGTCTGGAGTGCTTTTTTGCGAATTTGGAGGGATAAGGAAGATGAGTGATTTGTTTGCTGATCGACTCCCGCCTCATAATCAGGAAGCAGAACAAGCCGTATTGGGAGCAATTTTGCTTGACCCTTCTGTTCTCATTTCTGTCAATGAGCGATTGAAATCGGAAGATTTTTACCGTCAGGCTCATCAAAAACTGTTCCAGGTGATGAATGAACTGGCCGACAAGGGTGAGCCGGTTGATCTGGTAACACTGACGGCAGAATTGAATGATCGAAAGCTGTTGGACGAGATTGGCGGAGTCCCGTATTTGAATGAATTGGCCAGTGTCGTGCCGACTGCGGCCAATGTCGGTTATTATGCCAAAATTGTAGAAGAAAAGGCCATTTTAAGGCGTCTGATTCGCGCAGCAACCCAGATAGCAGCTTCCGGATATACGCGACAGGAAGAACTTGGGCAACTTCTTGATGAAGCAGAACGGAAAATATTGGAGATCTCCCAGCGAACTATTCGGGGTGCCGGTTTTATTTCGATTCATGACGCTTTACTGGAATCTTACGAACGAATTGAGGCGCTTCATTTCAATAAAGGCGGCATCAGCGGGATTCCTACCGGATACGTGGATCTGGACCGGATGATTTCCGGACTGAAAGGGTCGGAACTGATTATTGTGGCGGCACGACCCAGTATGGGGAAAACCGCTTTCGCCCTGAATCTGGCGCAAAATGTGGGAGTGCGTGTTGGAAAGACCGTAGCCATCTTCAGTCTGGAAATGTCCGCCTCGCAACTGGTAACCCGGATGTTGGCAGCGGAAGGAAATATTGATGCACAGGCGTTTAGGACGGGGAATTTAAATGAGGAAGATTGGGAAAAGCTAACAATGGCCATGAGTACATTAAGCGAGTCCCCGATCTTTATCGATGATTCCCCTGGCATAACCATTTACGATATTCGTGCCAAACTGCGCCGCCTGAAAGCGGAACATGGTCTGGGACTGGTGGTGATTGACTATCTGCAATTGATCCGGGGACGCGGAGGCGATAGCCGGCAACAGGAAATTTCCGAGATTTCACGCTCGTTAAAACTGCTGGCCCGGGAATTTGATGTCCCTGTTATTGCCTTATCCCAATTGTCAAGGGCTGTTGAGCAGCGCCAGGACAAGCGTCCCATGTTGTCCGACTTGCGGGAATCCGGCTCGATTGAGCAGGATGCCGATGTGGTCACGTTTTTGTACCGAGATGATTATTATCATGAGGATTCGGAGAAGCCGAATATCGCCGAGCTGATTATTGGAAAGCAGCGGAATGGCCCGGTTGGGAAAGTCGAATTATTATTCTTGAAAAACTACAATAAATTTCTAAGTTTGGAAGTAAAACGCGCACCAATTCCCGAATGATTGACTAACTTTTTTTATTAATGTTCGATTTTTTATTGACTTGTTTTAAGCATTGCTGATAAAATGAGCATGTGGTTAGGGTATATTCGGATGATATGATACGACGGAATCCCCTAGCAAAACCTCGTCTCAGGAGGGAACGATATATGTCCACGGTTGTTGTAGTTGGTACCCAATGGGGAGATGAAGGGAAAGGGAAAATAACCGATTACCTTGCTGAAAAAGCTGAAGTTGTTGCCCGTTATCAAGGCGGAAACAACGCAGGGCATACAGTTGTGTTTGATGGAACACGGTACAAACTGCATATGATCCCTTCGGGAATTTTTTACAAGGAAAAAACCTGTGTGCTTGGCAATGGAATGGTGATAAATCCGCAAGCACTGGTTGAAGAGCTCGATTATTTACATGAACGTGGAGTTTTTACCGATAATCTGAGGATTTCCGATCGTGCCCATGTGATCATGCCGTATCATCTGCGGATGGATGTGGCGCTTGAAAATCGGAAAGGCTCTGAGAAAATTGGTACGACGGGTAAAGGGATTGGGCCGGCATATATGGACAAGGCTGCGCGCGTTGGCATTCGGATCAGTGATTTGCTTGATCCGGAGCAGTTCAAAAACAAACTGGAACGGAATCTGGCGGAGAAAAACCGCATTTTGGAACTTTATCAAGTGGAAGGTTTTTCTTTTGAGGAGATCTATGAACCGTATTTGGAATGTGTTGACCGCATTCGGCAATATGTAACCGATACTTCTGTTGTCCTGAACGATGCGATTGATCAGGGAAAACGGGTATTGTTTGAAGGGGCCCAGGGAGTCATGCTGGATATCGACCAGGGAACCTACCCGTTTGTCACTTCTTCCAACCCGGTGGCGGGAGGAGTATGCATTGGTTCAGGAGTCGGTCCGACCAAAATCCATCAAGTGATTGGCGTTGCCAAATCTTATACGACAAGGGTTGGGGACGGACCTTTCCCGACGGAATTGCATGACGAAATCGGAAACCGGATTCGCGAAGTTGGAAGGGAATACGGAACGACCACAGGCCGCCCCAGACGGATAGGCTGGTTTGATTCGGTGGTTGTGCGGCATGCGCGCCGGGTCAGTGGAATAACAGGATTATCGTTAAATTCACTGGATGTTTTGACAGGACTGGATCGGGTGAAAATTTGTGTTGCCTATGAAGTGGATGGCAAACGGATTGAAAATTATCCGGCTGACCTGAATGTCCTGGCAAGATGCAAACCGGTCTATGAGGAATTGCCCGGCTGGAAAGAGGACATTACGGGAATTCGCAGCATTCATGAGCTTCCGACGGGAACACAGCATTATATCGAACGGATATCCCACTTGACCGGAATTCCGGTTGCCACTTTCTCTGTGGGGCCGGGAAGGGACCAAACGGTTCAGGTTCGCCCTGTTTATGCCTGAAAAAAACCTCCCGGAAGTCACCATGCTTCTGGGAGGTTTTTTTATTTGTGATAGGTTTCTCCCCGGATAATTTTAAAGGAGCGGTAGATTTGTTCCAGCAAGAACAGGCGAATCAATTGATGAGGGAAAGTCATTTTTGAAAGGGAAAGAGAAAGGTTGGCCCGTTTCAATACGGCAGGGGACAAGCCATAAGACCCGCCGGTGACAAATGCCAGATGGCTTTTCCCATAGGTGGCCAGCTGGTCCATTTTTCTGGCGAATTCCGTTGAGGTAAAAGACCTGCCTTCGATCGCCAGCACAATCACATAGGAATCCCGGGAACAGTAACGCAAGATCCGTTCCCCTTCCTTTTCCAGAATCCGTTCCATTTGCGAAGGACAAACGGGATCATTGGCTTTTTCTTCCGCAACCTCGATCATTTCCATCCTCGCATAAGGGGCTAACCGCTTCAGGTACTCAGCACAAGCCCGTTTTAAATATTTTTCTTTCAGTTTGCCAACAGCTATGATTTGTATTTTCATAAAAAACCCTTTCACAGAGAAAAAACTATTTCGTGTTTGGCTCCATTGCTTTCAGCTGATACTTCGGCTTGTTTCCGCACCATTTGCATTTGGCGCGGGAAGGAAGGGACCCGCAAACATCCATGATCGGAGGAATCCCGTAAGTATCTACAAAATCATCAAGAGTAATATCCACATGTTCTTCACAAGCATACCAGATGCTTTCTTTCAAAAAAATCTCCTCACTTCAATTCAAATCGATGCCGAAAGATGAAAAAATGAAACAAGTGAAAGCCGTGTCCCAGGCCACCCTTTTCATTTCCTGTTTATCGCTGGAAGGTTTTGGGGGCTTCCCCCAATATGACGTCTGCCATTTTTTTCTGACCGCTCCGATAGTAAGTGACGGTAACTTTCTGACCGATTTCCGTTTTTGTGTACAGATATTTCCGGAGTTCCGAGCTGTTTGAGATCTTCTGGTCATCAATGGCGACAATCACGTCGCGTGGCTGGAGCCCTGCTTGACCAGCCGGACTGTTTTTTACCACTTCAGCCAGGGCCACTCCTTCACGGACCGAATTGGGCAATTGTAAATCCTGGAGCACGTAAACGGGAAGCTGGTCCAGATCTACCAGGCTGGTTCCCAGATAAGGCCGGTCGACCTTGCCGTTTTTCACAAGGGATTCGATGATGGGACGGGCTTCATTTGCGGGAATGGCAAAACCAAGACCTTCCACCCCGTATTCGGAAATTTTCAGGGTGTTGATTCCGATCACCTGCCCGGCAATATTAGCCAGTGCTCCGCCGCTGTTGCCCGGATTGATTGCTGCATCCGTCTGAATGACATCGGTAGCCATGTTTCCGCCAACGTCAATGGTTCGTTTGGGAGAACTGATGACTCCAACTGTAATGGAGCGCCCGAGCCCAAGCGGGTTTCCGATTGCGATAGCCGGTTCTCCGGCTTTTAATGTGTCAGAATCGCCGAATTCCGCCACTTTTGACACATATTGATCATCGATTTCCAGGACCGCCAAATCAGTATATTCATCGCTTCCGAGGAGTTTGGCGTTCACTTCGTGGTGCTTGCCGTCATCGGTGGAGATGTTGACCCGGAAGCTGGACCCGCCCTCGATAACATGGTTGTTGGTTACAATCAAGGCTTTTCCGTTTGCTTTCCTGAAAATAATACCCGATCCCGTTCCCTGCTGGACCTGTTCGTTGCTGAAAAAGTCGCCGGAAGTTTTCAGATTGATGACAGAGACAACGGCTGGTCCCACATTGTTTACGGATTGGGTGATCTTTGAATTAACCTGGTAACTGGTTGTTTTTTGGTCAAACAGTTCTTCTTTCTGGTCCGTAGGTGTGGGAATGATTCCTTTTTCCATGAGAAATGGAGACAGGAATAAGACAACAAGCCCACCAATGATTGCAGACACAAAGGTAACCCAAATTGGTGGGGAAGAAAATCTTTTTTTCGATTGATCCTGATAATCCGGTTCATCATAAAATCCCATGGCGTTCCCTCCTGCAAATTAATATACCCAAAATGAATAGTTTTTGATCAAGTTCCGTTGTTATCATTGTAAGTGATTTGTGTGTAGTTCATGTGAAAAAATTCAATTAAATCCGGGAGAATTGCCGCTTCCCCCCGGTTTGGCGCAAAGTTTTCACCCGGGCGATATAAAATAGGAAAAAAGAGGAGATAAATAGAAAAAGTATATATGTCAGGACAGATTAGGGGTTGGAAATATGGATCAACACAAACCCAGGAGGGTAAAACATTTGCGCTCGCTGAACCCGGGGGAAGAATTGGACTTGGCCGGTCAATTGGCAGATTTGAAGTTGCGCTTTTACCAACAAAGTGTATTATTGTCAGCACTCATTGATTTACTGGTCGAAAAAGAACTGATTGAAAAAGACGAAATTGCTCGTATGGCAGTAAAAATAGATAAAGATTTAAGCAAAGATTTACAGGAACCCAGTCAAAAACAGTTTTTCAAAAAAACGGAATAACAGGCAGGGGCAGCCTGACCCGGGCCACCCTAGGCTTTTACTTTTGCTTTAACCTCCTGCAGGGGAGTGGGACGATCATGAAATGTCGGCCATAAATAAAAATCGCGGCCGCTTTTCATTCCCGTTTCTTCCAGGATGTTCTTCACAGTAAGGTGGGCCAGTTCACACACATTGTTGTCCCTGCTGAGATGGGCCAGGTAGACATTCTCCCCGGTTCCTTTCAGAATTTCCGTCAGTGCCTCTCCCGCATCTTCATTGGATAAATGACCGGTATCACCTAGAATTCGCCGTTTTACATTCCATGGATATGTACCCATTCTCAACATCTCCACATCATGGTTGCTTTCCCACACCAGGGTGTCAATTCCCTGCAGCTGGTCAATGATGCGGGAGCTTACATAACCCAGATCGGTCACCGTGGCAAATGTTTCTCTTCCATGGCGGATCTGGTATCCGACCGGTTCCGCTGCATCATGGGAAACCGGAATGCATTCAATCAGTACGTCCTCCAGTTCAAGGGCAGCTCCGGTTTCAATGACATTCTTGAGCGGTTCCGGGATGTTTCCGACACTGGATGGCAAATGGTTCCAGGTCGATTCATTCATATAGACCGGTATCTGGAAACGGCGTGCCAAAACCCCGAGCCCTTTTACATGGTCAATATGTTCATGAGTGACAAAAATGGCTGTCAATGTGGACGGATCCACCTTCAGTTGCTGAAGGCGTTCTGTCAATTGTTTCCCGCTGATGCCGGCATCCACCAGAAACCGTGCCTGTCTTGATTCAATATATATGACATTTCCCGTGCTGCCACTGGCAAGTACACTAAATTTCATGTTTCATTCGTTCCCTTGCTGTTTGGATTGATGATGGGCATTTTCTCAACTTCTTCATTTTGCCCGCGTCTGTTGGCCTGGATAAAAAGGTAATCTTTTCCGGATTCAAAGTACCAGTAAGGAATAAGAATATGTTCATTATCGACACTGTTATACACTTTTGAACGATAGGCAATATTGGCATTGCGAATCGTGGCGTGCTGGTTGAATTCCCAATTGGTGATAAGACGGTACAATGCTGTGTGCACATTGGCCAGGGAGACCACGGACAATCTTTCCAGCTGGGTAAAATGAAGAACGCGGATCGATTCAATCTGGTTGTTTTTGAGATTGACTTCCACTTTTCCGTTAAATAATGGAACCTGGTCAACAATCTGCACGTAAACACGGCGCTGTTTGGACGACAGTGCCTTATCATAGCGAAAATCGGAGAAAAAAGGAATCTGCTGTTTCAGAATCCGTTCCAAATCCTGTTCATTTTCAAAGGAAAGCCGCGGCGAGAATGTTTGGATATAACTTCCCTGCTCCTCTTTTTTCCACGGTTTTTCCAAATCGGAAACCACTGCTTTATAGACTCCCAACTGTTCAGGAACCATCTTTCTTTCCAGCAGGTCCATATTGGCCTTGACATGAACCTGCTCCAGCAATTGTTCAATCTGTCTGCGATTAATCTGGTCTTCGTGGATGATTTTCGACTGTGTTTGTATCATCTGAATATATTGAGCGCCGAGAAACAGATCGAGAATCAGAAAGCTGACAATCAGAATGTTTTTGGCTCGACTCCAGTCCATATGGGTTCCTCCCTGTTATGGAGAACTGATCAAGGTTTGTTGCCCGGACAATGTCTTGACAACCCAGACCGGGGTTAATTTTACCTGCTTGTTTTTGTTGGAAGAATCTGCCTGATAACCTGGATAAATCCGTTTTACGCTGGTTAACGGGATTTTCCTTTTGGCCAGTTCCCCGAGAAGTGTCTCCCGGTCGGGAAGAGTTTGGCGCTTCTGTTGGGGATTTCCGGCGAGATAGAGAAGAGAACGGTGATACTTGTTGACATTGACCACCTTATCAATGGGATTGGTCTGGACTTTGATTTCATCAGGGTGAATCAGGTCTCCTTCAGGCCAATAGACGGGATAACCGTTCATGTAGAGCCGAAAGGTGAACTCACTGAACGCATTCTCCCCGGTTTCCACTTGGTCCAGCAAATAATTTCCGGTCCAGCCATGCGGACGTTGCACAAAGTTGTTCACCGCTTTTAGCTGCTGTTCCAGAGGCAGCATCTCACCGTCCTGCTCATCAACCGTCTCGCTGTAAACCATGAAATTTTCTGTTTTATTGACGGTCATCATCTGTTCGTCATACATGTACAGGTCTTCGTTTTTATTGATGGGGATCGGACGCACATCCGGATCCTTGAATAACCAGCCAATCATGGTATTGGGCGAAATGTTCTCCAATTTGTATGTTTTTTTCACAATCGGAAGAGATGTATCCGGAAGATAGAACATCCGGGCAAAAGGTTCATTTTCATTGGCGGGTTCCCATGGATTTTTTCTGTTTGCAGGAACAGGAACCAGGGCAGGTGACGATCGGTTTCCCAGTTTGGCCAACATGGTTTCCAGATTAGTTTTTTTGAAACTGGCCTGTACTTGAACAATCTGCTGGTCTTCGTCAGAAATGAACCAGGCAAAGCTTTGCCGGTTTTCCTGATTGTAAAAAAACCACACCCGGCTAACCGAAGAAAGCTGCAATATGGGAAAATACTGGGACAGCGATTCATTAAAGAAAGTGTCGAGATATTCCAGGGATACATCATCCGGAAAGGCGAGTTCCACACCTGGATACTGGGTAAATACTTTTTTCCACAGCTCCGGCTGGATGTCAACCGGCGATGCATCACTGAATGCGGATTGCTGGATCTGCCCCAGCAGTTGTTCATAATCCGGATCTTCCGGCAAAAGCCACGTGGCGGAGCCTTTCATGTGGACGATCATCTGGTTTGGAGCGGCCACCTGATAAACCTTGCGCTCGTTGTATTTTTCGTCATAAATGTGATTTATGGTATACGATTCAAGCGGATCGTAAGGTTTTTTCCTGTCTCCGGGTGCATCTTTCCATAACAGACCTGTCAGTACAAAGCTGGCCAGGACAAGACTGATCAACAATCCTGTTTTAAGGTGTTCCGACCATTTTTTATTCATCTTTTTTCCCTCCTGTTACAGGGGGCAGAGTAAAGGAAACCAATGTTCCTTTTTTATAGATGCTGTCAATTTCGATTTCGCCTTCGTGATGGTGAACAATTTCCTGTGCGATCGCCAGTCCCAGCCCGGTCCCCCCCAGGCTGCGGGAACGAGCCTTGTCCACACGGTAAAACCGTTCAAAAATTCTTCCCAAATCCTTTTTGGGAATTCCGATTCCGGTATCGGCGATGCCTACTTCCACCATTCCCTGCGTATCGGTTTGTGCGACGATGGCGATCGACCCGCCGTCAGGTGTATATTTTACAGCGTTCGAAACAAGATTGTCCAATACCTGATGAAGTTTGTCCCGGTCGGCAAAGATCTGCGGCAATTTTGAATGAGTGTACAAGGTAAGGGAGATGCACCTTTCCTTGCACTGGAAACTGAAATGATCAGCGACTTCCTGAAGCAGGGGTTCCAGGGAAATTTGCTGCTTGTGAAAAGTGATCTTGCGTGAATCCAGATGGGACAGTTGCAACAGGTCCTGGATCAGCCGGGTCATACGGTCAGCTTCCTGTCTTGTCACTTTCAGGAAACGCCTGGCAAGTTCCGGTTCATCCATCGCCCCGTCCTCCAGGGCTTCCAGGTAACTTTTAATGGTGGTCAAAGGTGTCCGCAGTTCATGGGAAACATTGGCAACAAAATCTTTTCGCTGTTGATCCAGCCGCTTCTGTTCCGTGACATCTTCCAAAACGATGACCATGCCGTACATGTTTTCTTCCTTTAACTTGATTGGCGTATAGGTTACTTTCAGAATTGTATTGGTCTCAGGATCATCCGGTTTCAATTCCAGATAAGTCTGCCGTTCCCTGGTCAGCGGCAGATCGATCAGTGTATCGGACGGCAGAATGTTATCGATCGTTTCGCCGATTTCCACAGGATGTTCCAGCAGTTTTTCAGCCCACTCGTTTTTTACGATGACCTGTCCGAGACTGTCTGTTGCGATCACTCCATCGCTCATGTTTGCCAGGACGGACTCCAGTTTTTCCTTTTCTTCTTCCTTTTCCGCCAGGGCATTTCTGAGATGGGCAGCCAGATGATTGAAGGCGTGCGCCAGTTGCCCGATTTCATCCTCGCTTCTCAAACTGACTTTGCGGTTAAAATCTCCCGCTGCCATCAAGGTTGCCTGTTCGGTGATCTCCTTGACGGGCGAGGTGATGGTTCGGGCCAGAATGACAACCAGCAGGCTGGTAATGATCAGCGAAACGATGGTGATCTGTACCAGGATCACGCTGATTTCCTTGATGTTTTCATAAGTCTGCTTCAACGGAGCTTCAATATAAATCATGCCTGCATAATTGTTGCCGCTGGACAGTTTTTCCGTATAAAACTGGTAGTCCTGTCCTGTTGCCGGATCGGTCCGTTTCAAAACTTCTGTTGGCTGCGCAGGCAAACTGTAGGTGAAAGGCCGTTTTTTCAGTTTGCTTTGATTCGGTTCCGTGGAAGCAATAATAAAATTGTTTTCATCAATGATGTGAATGGTCATATCTGATTGCTGCAGGGAAGGGGCCAATTTGCTCAGCAGGGTATTTAAGTGTCTGGAGCGCTCTTCGTCATTTTGCCCTTTTGCGAGTTCCTCAGCGACTCCCATTTTTTTCAGAACCTCGGCCTGGGTACGCAGGTTTTGGTTCAGACTGTCAGTAAAATGATTTTCCAGCTGGCGGAAAAAGTAAACCCCGATCAGCTGCATGGCCATGATGATCAGCAACAGGTAGATAACGACCAATTTCCATTGAATACTGTTGACTAGCTGTTTCCATTTTTTCACCGTTTATCACCCGTTTACCGTTCCGAATAAGGATCACGGATCGTATAACCAATGCCACGACGCGTGATAATGTATTTGGGAGCGCCGGGGTCATCTTCAATCTTTTCACGCAGCCGGCGGATTGTCACATCAACCGTGCGAACATCCCCAAAGTAATCATACCCCCACACGGATTGCAAAAGGTGTTCCCGGGTCAATACCTGGTTTACATGTTTGGCCAGATAAATGAGCAATTCAAATTCCCGGTGGGTCAGATCAATCGTTTTCCCCTTCTTGGTAATGACGAAGCTGTGCGGGTCAATCGATATGTCGCCGACTTTAATGGTATGTTCCTTGTTTTCCACACGTTCCCGGTTGTTCCTGCTTGTCTTGGAACGCCTTAAATTGGCCTTGATCCGTGCCAGGAGTTCCCTGTTGCTGAAAGGCTTGGTGACATAGTCGTCGGCGCCCATTTCCAGCCCCAGCACTTTATCCAGTTCCGAATCTTTGGCAGTAAGCATGATAATGGGAAATTGATAATGTTGTCGGACTTGTCGGCAAACTTCAATCCCGTCAGCACCCGGCAGCATCAGATCCAGCAGCATCAGATCAGGAGGCGAGGATAGTGCCTTTTGAATTGCTTCGCTGCCATCATGGATGCATTCAACCGTATATCCTTCTTTTTCAAGATTGAACTGAATGATATCGGCAATCGGTTTTTCATCTTCTACGACATAAATTTTGGCGCTCAAGGGTGATCCCTCCTGTGACAGATTTTTTCGGTGTAAAAAGAGAACCTTCTCCCCTGAATCCGGAAAATTTATCATTATAGCAGGTACACTGGAATTTATAAACAGTTGAAAGTTAAAACCATTGTCCCACAATTGCCTGGTGAGTACAATTGGTTTTTATGTTTCTTATTTTATCATCCGCTCCTGTGGATAAACGGAAAAAGCGTCTGATTTCCACGGAACCTTAAAAAATGGAACAGGACAGGATGAAACCGGCGGGGAAGAGATCATACCAAAAATTGGGCACCGGAAGAAGATCTTGTAACAGGTGGCGGGAATAAGATAAAGGAAAAAAGGAGGGATTCGGATGAAAAAACTCCCTTATCAGCAAATTGCAAGCAAGACGCTGAAAACGATGGTCCTGTCAAGAAACGGAAAAATCAGTCCCCATATCCCTGAAACAAAATGGTATAATTACGAACAGTTAAAACAAATGCTCCACCGTCACTCTGCGGTGTTTATCAAGCCGGACAAGGGCGGTGGCGGGGCCGGGACGGTTCGGGTAACAAAACTGGGTTCCCGGAAAGTGGAACTGCATACGTTAAACAGCCGCAAGGTGATTGATGCAAGGAAACTTCCCTTTTATCTGAAAAGTTTCCTGAATCCGAGACGTCATTATATTATTCAACAATGGATCGATCTGGGGAAAATCAACGGTCGCCCATTCGATTTGCGTGTGCATTTGCAAAAGCCGCTTTCAAGCTGGCAAATCAGCGGAGTCTGTGCCAAAATTGCGGCTCCGGGAAAAATCGTGACCAATCATTGCAAAGGCGGACAGCCTGTAGAAGCTCCAAAAGCGTTATATCAGGTGGCGGCACAAAAAAAACAAACTATTTTCCTGATGAGAAAAATATATAATCTTTCTAAAGAAGTTGCTAAAACATTAAATGTTTTTTTCCCAGGTTTAAGGGAATTGGGGATCGATCTGGGGGTTGACAAAAAATTGGGAATCTGGATCTTTGAAGTGAATACACGCCCCGATTTCAAAATGTTCCGCGTTTTGGAGGATCTCCATATGTATGATCGGATTCGGAAAACCCATCGGTTTATTGTTTAAAAACAATATTTTTACTTTTATAAAAATAAAAAATATTTTTGCCCGATTTTTTGTGGGTTAAATAATTTGCACATGCGTTAAGCATGTTTTTTTCATTTTCGAAAATATATAACACGATTCGACAAAGTCTTCCCGTTGACGGGCTTGTAGATCACCTGTTACCATTAATATTAATTCTAGGTATTTAAAATTTTTTAACTAGTTGACGGAGGTGTATTTATGTCTTCCATTACGGTAGGCGTTTATCTTGGCAAAAAGGACCGTTTGGTTCGCTACTGGTATGAAATTCTTCCGAAAGGTCAGTTCCCGATGCTGGTCAAATACTGCATCCAGTCTTACCTGAGGAACAATTACTTCCCATTGCAATCGATTTGCGACGGACGGCAATTGAAAGAGCAGATCCAGAAACGGAGCGAATATGTGCCAACCCAGCGCAATGTGACTTTCACTCCGGAGGATGGCCCTGTGTACCAATGGATTAAAGGTCTTGAAAGCGGTTATCGCAGCGAGGAAATTAAAAATATTTTGAAGGAGACGGTGGTTCATACGCTGCTGAACGAACAGCCGCATTTCCCGCCGCGTTCGATGGGACAAGTCTCCTATGGAGGCATGGAAGCTCATGAAGCCCAGGGAATGTATCATCCTTATCCCGATGAACATAAGCTGACCTTGCTGAAGAGGGAACAGATTGCCATGGAAGATCCTTATGGTGCCTGGGATCACATGCAAAAACGTCCGGCAGACGGTGAAGCGGAAAGCAAGGAAAAAGCGAACAAGGGTTTTAGCCATATGGTCAATTATCTGGGATAAGTTCCTGATGAAAAGTCTGAGTGATTGAATGACATCATGAAAAAATGAGGAAATCACAGTGTGGAGGAAATACAGACAGAAGGAATGAAGGAGTCCGTCTACAATTGGTAGCGGACTCCATTTTATATGATCAATGTCACCGGCGAAATCAAAATTTGATAGATTTTGTCGAAGAAGGCAGGATTTGAAGGATTCTTTTATTAGTTAGTGGAAGAAATCAATCATAAGAATTACAATGATTGTATATAAAAGTTGAAATTTGCCAAAATATAGCAACCGGGGAGTGCGAGCCAAAGTGTTGGACTATCATGCGCTGACGGAAAAGGGATTCTTCTATTATGGTATCCAGGAAATATTTTCGGCCTACCCCCTTCTGCATTGGGTCAGTGTAGGTCTGGTAACGGTCTTATTGGTTTTTCTATTATTTCTTAAACAAAAGTGGATAGAACGTTTTCCGCGTTACGGATATATGGGAGCCATCCTTCTGACCATCCTGCTGCTGGATTTGTTCACTTTTAATATTCCGATCCTGACGGTTTATTTAATTGTCCTGGGTTATGTCCTGTTTCGGTCCAGCGAGGAAAACAGTTATGCCGTTATAACCTGTTTTCTCGCCGGCTATCTGTCGATTTCCGTGTTTACGGTTTGGAACCGGTTGATGATCATTGAATTTTTGAGCTATTGTCTGCTGTTTCTCTGGGTTACATGGATGACCAATCACGTGCGGGACATGTTTTTTGAATTGCAAAAACAAAGAAAAAAAATTCGCTACCTGGTGGACCAGAAAAATGAATCCAACCAGAGATTGCGGGATTTCCAGAAGGAATTGGATGAAATCTATCTGCGCGATTCGCTGACTGGCCTGTATAATCTGCATGGTTTTCAGGAACAGGTGATTCGCACGTTATCCCGAATTTGGCCCGAACCTACCTATCATGTGATCTGTATGGACCTGACTTACTTTCGCCAGATCAACACCAAGGAAGGAATTGACGTGGGTGACCGCATTCTCGTGCAAATCGCCCGCCAGTTAAAGAAACACCTGCCCCCTTCTGCGAAACTTGCCCGCTACGATGGCGACCAGTTTGCAGTTGGACTGATGGGAGATGAAACCGTGTTGCGCAGGTTGTTGGAGACGATTGATGCCATCATGTCGGAAATTCGTACGGAACAGAGCACGGTCAACTATTGCCTTGGTTTTGCAAGTTACCCGCAGGAAGCCAAATCCGGGGGAGAACTGATCCGGTTGGCAGAAGAGCGATTACGCATTGAACAAAACCGGATTCGGCATAAAGAGGAAGAACAGCGGCGCCATATGGAAAAATTGTCTGCCCTGGGACAACTGGCCGCCGGCCTGGCTCATGAAATCCGTAATCCGCTCACGTCGATTCGCGGATTTGTACAGATATCAGCGGCTGAATCCAAAGCAGTAAAAAAATGGGAATCAATTATTTTGCCGGAAATTGACCGGATCAACGATCTGCTGAAGCAGTTTCTTAATTTGAGCGAGTCAAAGCCCAAACAGATTACCTGTTTTTCCCTGAATCAGTTAATGAGTGATGTTTTAAGTCTGTTAGAGCCAAAAGCCCTGTTGATGGGACATGAATTAACGCCGGCTGCTCCGCAGGAAGATGTGGAAATCGAGGCCGACCCTGAGCAGATTAAACAGGTTCTGATCAATCTCATTCAAAATGGTCTGGAAGCGTTGACGAAAAAAGGAAAAGTTGAGGTGGGCTGGAAAAGGACGGATCAGTTTGTGGTGATCACGGTAAAGGATAATGGGAGTGGAATCAAACCGGAAGATTTTTCCCGGATTTTTGATCCTTTCTTTACGACCAAAGGCGATGGTACCGGGATGGGGCTTTCCATCTGCCAGCGCATCATTTCCGAACATGGCGGGCAAATCACGGTAAACAGCCGGCCCGGTCGCGGCACAACCTTCCAACTGTATTTGCCGGAAAGACAGTCCCGGCAGCATATCAAGGAAGTTGACCTGAAAAGCAATGAAGTGCAGTTTAAGGATAAAACCCCGATCAAGGTGTTGAAGCTGAATCGGGTCCGAAAAGCGACAGAAGGGAGAAAAGCTGTCGAACCGGCGGTATCACCCCATGGACATGATCAGGAAAAGGATGGATCTCCAGTCAGGGAGGGAACTCTGGAAGAACGGAATGGGGAAGTGGAAATCAGCCCCAAAGTGGCAGAAAAAATTGCAGAAATTATGAGAAAAGCGGAGCAGAGTATCGCCACCAGATTTGGTGAATCGGGGTCAGGGGAAGAGAAGGTGAGTCGGTTATCCTGTCATATCCGGCAAAAAAATGAAGAAAGAAAAGAGCGGACAGCCGAAAAGGATAACACAGGTTATGCACCAAACCCCGAGTGTGCTGCAAAATAAAGGAATCAAAATGGCCGGTGAACCATCATTCCGGGCTTATTTTTGAAAATCGAACGGTATTTGAACAATTGTTCGGGAATCTTGTTTCATGTTAAAGGTCAGGGTACACTGAAAGTGTGGTTTCGGAATCTTTTGCTAGGACACAGAAATGGCGGGCAATTTTGCCCGTTTTTTTGTTTTTTGCATGATATATTTCCGCTTCCTTTGGTTCAAGCTAAAGTTAAAAAGGAGGCGCTTAAAGGTGAGTTTTCTCAATTCCATTGAATATTTTGCCCAGCATGGGGGCGTCCACTATCAGACAAATGTGCCCAGAGAACAGATCAATCTGTATGTACGTTCATTGCCGGAGGAAAGAAGGCAAAGTTTGTATCAGGTCATGAAGGAACTGGAATCAGCCGGGATGATCACCATCTTCAACGATGGAGTCTTTACGGACGGGGAAGGAAAAATGGGCGGAAGCGATGAATGTTGAGAATCTGGACCCCGGTACCTCCAAGATGCCGGGTTAAACGAAACCGCTCCGCTCTTCATATGGTTAGTGATGTCAGTTGATTTGGCAATAATGGAAACCCGGCACACATTTGCAAACGTGTACCGGGTTTTGGATTGAATCAGAAGCTGTTTAACCAGCGCAGGAAGCGATGTAAAATGGAAAGTGTTTTGTTTGTCGGGCTGCCTGAAGGCTGGCAACGGGTCTGGGGTTCGGTTCCTGCCACAAAGTATTCCAGTTGCACCTGATTCCCGGCACATTGGGTAGTGGCGATTTGTTCACTAGCCGGATCGACGTAAACCGCCTTTACGCCGGGAGGCATGGCAAAGACGCGAGCCGGCTGCTTTTTGGTGGCTTTTTCCATGTAGCGGGCCCAGATATACTGGGCAAGATGCGCCTGCTGGTGGGACAGTTTTTTCCCCTGGTCGTAACCGACCCAAACCGTTGTGACAAGATCGGGAGTGTAGCCGGATAACCATCCGTCCCAGTCAGTGGTTCCCGTTTTTCCTGCCGCCGGACGGGAAAACAGGTGATAGACGCGTTGTCCTGTTCCCCCAGGTTTCAGTACGCTTTCCAACAGCTTGGTCAAAACGAACGCATGGGCCGGGGAAGTAACCCGTTCCGGTTCCGTTTTTTCTTCAACCAGAACGCGTCCATACGGGTCGACGATTTTTGTGATGCCGACGAGTGGCCTTTTTACTCCCCCGGCGGCAATGGTGGAGTAGGCTTGCGCCATTTCGTAAGGGGAAACGGGGTAACTTCCCAGCGCCAGAGAGGGAGTCGGATTGATCCTGCTTTGGATTCCCAGGCGGCGGGCCATTTGAATGACGGGATCAAATCCCACCTGTGTAAGTGTGCTAACGGCATAGATATTGTCGGAGCGGGCGATTGCTTCCCTTAACGTGATCGGTTGGTTGGCGTAATGGTTTTGGAAATTGTGCGGCTCGTATGTATTTGTTCCGAACCGGAAAACAGTCGGCTGGCTCATGATTTTTGTCAAGGGAGTAAATCCGTTTTCAAGCGCGCTCAGGTAAACAATCGGTTTAAAGGAGGAGCCTGGCTGTCTCCGTGCAAATACCCGGTTGTATTGCGATTCGCTGTAATCCTTGCCGCCAACCATTGCCTTAATATGCCCGTTGTGCGGATTGACTGAAATCAGGGCCCCCTGTAATCCTTCGTGATTCCGGGTATAGTGATGTACCGCCCTTTCCGCAGCCCGTTGCATATCGTGGTTCAGGGTGGTGTAGATCTTCAAACCGCCATTTCTGACCAGCGACTCATCCAGCCCATACCTGGTAACGGCCGTCTGGACAAGGTAATCCCGGAAATAATTGGCGCTCACTTTTTTGTGACTGGAAGGGGGAGCAATGGCAATCGCCTTTTGCCTGGCTGATTCTGCTTCCGCTTTTGTAATGAACCTGTTTTTTACCATTAAGTCCAGGATGTGTTGTTGTCGGTCTTTGGCTCGTTTAAGATGGTGATAGGGGGAATAGTAATAGGGGCCGCGGGGGATGCCCGCCAGCAAGGCGGATTCAGCCAGATTCAGGTCTTCCACTTTTTTGTTAAAATACATTTTTGCAGCCCGGCCAATGCCATGGGCACCATGTCCATAATAGATTTCATTCAGATAAAGCTGGAGGATTTCATCTTTGCTGAAATGCAGTTCCAATTGCAAAGTATAGATGGCTTCTTTCAGTTTCCGGTTCCAGGTGCGGTCGTGGGTCAAATACAGATTGCGTGCCAGTTGCTGGGTAATGGTGCTGGCTCCCTGCACCACTTTGCCTGCCTTGATATTGGCCAGGACGGCCCGTCCGATTCCGGTGAAGGAAAAACCGTGGTGTTCGTAAAAATGCTTGTCTTCAGCGGCCAGTGTTGCCTTGATCAGTGACCGGGGGATCTGTTCCAGCCGGACGATATCACGAGGTTCCCCGTTGTCAAGGGTTCCGAGCACTTTGCCCTGGTCATCGAAGATAGTTGAACTTGAATAAGTATCGGGAGGAGGAAGGGGGCGTGACTTTAAAACCAATAATCCGATTCCGCAAAACAGGGCCAGCAAAAGGATACCGTTCACCGTGACACGCACAACGCGGGCGCATCGGTCGATGAAGCGAAAAATATCGGGGGTATCATCAAAAGGTGTCTTGGTTGAGGAATCTTGTTTTCTCACAAACAGGCTCCTTCCGGTAGCTTCTTCCAGCTTGGGTAAGAATATTATGCGGAGACAGCAGGAAGAATATACCTGGATAGAAGGATGTTTTTATGATTGGGAAAATGATTGTAACAAGTAAAGACATACATTATTCTTAGTATGTTATCGACAGATGCAGTTTAGCCCGAAACGGGATGAAAGGAGATCAGGTGGAAGATGGATATGGAATTGTGGTATACGGAAAAGCAGACAAAAAACCATGGCATTACCTTGAAAATAAGGAAAACGTTATATCATGACAAATCGGATTTCCAATCATTGGATGTCATAGAAACGGCCCAGTTTGGCAGGATGCTGGTGCTGGATGGAATGGTGATGACAACGGACCGGGATGAATTTGTCTATCATGAAATGATCAGCCATGTGGCCATGAATACCCATCCAAAGCCCAGGGAAGTACTGGTTGTGGGCGGTGGAGACGGAGGCGTTGTCCGGGAAGTTCTGCGCCATCCTTCCGTGACCGGGGTGGTCCTGGCTGAAATCGACGGCAAGGTGATCGAGACTTCCAAAAAGTATTTCCCGCAGATTGCCGGTAAATTGAATGATGAACGCGTTGATGTACAGGTAACGGACGGGATATTGCACATTCAGCAAAATCCGGGAAAATATGATGTGATCATTGTCGATTCCACCGAACCGGTGGGACCTGCTGTCGGGCTGTTTCAGAAGCCGTTTTATGAGGGAGTTCACGCAGCGCTCAAAGAGGACGGGATTATGGTTGCACAAACGGAATCCCCGTGGTTTAACCAGGAACTGATCCGCCAGGTATTCCGTGACATTTCAGATACATTTCCGATCGCCCGTCTCTATACGGCAAGCATTCCTACCTACCCAAGCGGCTTGTGGAGTTTCACCATTGGATCAAAAAAATATGATCCGCTTGCTGTGGATACAAGTTCCCTGCAATCTATGAATACCCGATACTATCGTCCGGAAATACATCGTTCCCTGTTTGATTTGCCACAGTTTGTGCTTGATTTGCTGACCGACAGGGATGACAGTGATGCGGTTTGATGATAAATATTCGGGAAATGTTTTTATAGGCGCGAGCAATGATTTTGAAAATGCACAAGCTGTCATTTATGGAATGCCAATGGACTGGACTGTCAGTTTTCGCCCCGGGTCCCGCTTCGGACCGGCGCGAATCCGGGAAAGTTCTCTGGTACATGAAGAATACAGCCATTATTTAAAACGGGATCTGTCAGACATCATTTATTTTGATGCCGGAGATATTCCTCTTCCTTTTGGAAATCCCGAAAAAAGTATACGGGCTATCCACCAGTTTGTCAGCAAGGTACTGGATGCAGGAAAATTTCCGCTGGGATTGGGCGGGGAGCATCTGGTTACCTGGCCGGTTGTGGAAGAAGTATATCGGCGTTATCCTGACCTGGCTGTCATTCATATCGATGCCCATGCCGATCTGAGAACCGATTATGAAGGGGAAATTTATTCACATGCAACCCCTTTGCGCAAGATCGCGGAACGGATCGGGGGATCAAACCTTTATCAATTTGGCATCCGTTCGATGACCAGGGAAGAAGTGCGTTATACGGAAGAGGCCGGAATCCATTTTTATCCGTTTGAAGTGGTTGACCCATTGGTCAAATGTTTACCCGGGCTGGAAGGACGGCCTGTTTATGTGACCATCGATATTGATGTTATTGACCCGGCCCATGCACCGGGGACCGGAACTCCGGAGCCTGGCGGGATTACCAGCAGGGAGATGCTGTGGGCCATTCACGAAATTGCGCGTTCTGGCGCAAAAGTGGTGGGAGCGGATCTGGTTGAAGTGGCTCCGGCGTATGATCACAGTGAACAGACGCCCATCCTGGCTGCCAAACTGGTACGTGAAATGCTGCTTGGCTTTGCAGAATAATTCTGCCGCGAAGAAGGCAATCCGCAATTTTGGTAAGCCTTTTAAGGAAAGTCATCCTTTTCGTTTTACTATATGACCGGGTTTGGGGAGACCCAGGTTGAAAAGGGGACGTGGCAAATCTTTGGAACCAGTGTTAAGATACTGTTATTAAATGAAAAGGGGCGGGGGAAATGATCCCGGTAAAGATTTTCATTGAATCAACAATCTGGCAGGAGATGGATCAGAAACCCGAAGTAATCAGACAGGAACTGCCCGGCCGCTTTCAGGAAAAAGGAGATGGTGAATGGATTCTCTGGTACAAGGAAAACGGCGGTACCAGCGAGGAAATTGTAACGGCAGTCAAGTCCCGGCCTGATCAGATCCTGATTGTCCGGAAAGGCTCCGTATCTTACAGGCAATTCTACAAACCGGGCAAAACGATGAAAAGCATTGTCTATACTCCCGCAGGTGCTACAGAAATGGAAGTAGAAACCTTGACCTACAAGCGCAAGCGGCTGGACCAGGAGGGACAGCTTCGCTTTTCGTTCCTGTTACATATGGGAAAGCAAAGATTGGGAAAATACGAACTCGGTTTGAGGTGGATAGGAGGATGATGCAATGAATCCGCTTGAGCAGAAAAAGGAAGTATTGAAGCAGGAAATAAGGCAGGCCATCATTCAGGCACAGCTTGTGGATGAAGCGGAGATTCCGGATATTTTACTGGAAGTTCCAAAAGAAAAAGAACATGGAGACTGGGCGACGAATATTGCCATGCAATTGACGAGAATTGCCCGCAAAAACCCGCGTCAGATTGCAGAACAAATTGTCAAACATATTGATAAACAAAAAGGAAGCATTCGGGAAATCCAGATTGCCGGCCCGGGATTTATTAATTTTTTCATGGATCGCTCCTTTCTGGTGCAGGTGATCGGGGAAATTGCCAAAGCCAAAGACCAATACGGGCGGACACAGGCCGGAGGGCAAGAAAAGATCAACGTGGAGTTCTGTTCCGCAAATCCCACTGGCTCCCTGCATTTGGGGCATGCGCGTGGTTCAGCGGTCGGGGATGCCATCTGCAACATCCTGGATGCCGCAGGATATGATGTCACTCGTGAATATTACATTAATGATGCCGGCAATCAGGTCACGATGCTGGCTTTATCCATCGAAGCCCGTTATCTGGAGCAGTTGGGCCAGCCGGCTGAGTTTCCGGAAAACGGCTATCGCGGTCAGGACATTATCAATATTGCCAGGGATCTGGTTGAACAGGAAGGAGACCGTCTCCTTCATCTCGACCGGGAAGAAAGATTGCAAAAAATCCGCGAGTACGGAAAAAAACGTCTGCTGGACAAAATCAAGGCGGATCTGGCCAAATACCGCGTCGAATTTGATGTCTGGTTCAGGGAGACCTCCCTTTATGAATCGGGGGCTGTTGAAGAAACTCTGGAAGCGCTCAGACAAAGGGGATACACCTATGAAAAGGATGGAGCCCTGTGGCTGAAATCGACCGAGTTTGGCGATGATAAAGACCGTGTATTGGTAAAACAGGATGGTTCGTACACTTATTTGACACCGGATATTGCCTATCACCGGAACAAGTTTTCCCGGGGATTCGGGCATCTCATCAATGTGTGGGGCGCTGACCATCATGGCTATATTACAAGACTGAAAGCGGCGCTCGCCTCACTGGGTTATGATTCGAGCCAGCTGGAAATTGTCATTACCCAGATGGTGAAATTGTACCAGAACGGGGAACTGGTGAAAATGTCCAAACGAACGGGAAAAGCCATTACCTTGGTCGAGTTGATTGATGAAGTGGGCATCGATCCGGCCCGGTACTTTTTCGTCATGAGAAGTCCTGACAGTCACCTGGACTTTGATATGGATCTGGCGGTTTCAAGTTCGCATGAAAATCCTGTCTATTATGTACAATATGCCCATGCCCGCATCATGAGCGTATTTCGCCAGGCAAGCGAAAAAAGGTTTAACCTGTCGCTTGATACGGCAAATCTTCAGTTATTGAACAGGGAACAGGAATTTGACCTTCTGGAAAAGCTGGGGGAGTTTCCGGGGGAAATTGTTGTTTCGGCCCGGCAGCTGGCTCCGCATAAAGTGGTTCGATACCTGCATGAACTGGCGTCCGAATTCCACCGGTATTACAATGCCTGTCGCGTGATTACCGATGATGCCGAACTGTCCCGGGCAAGGATGGCTTTGCTTGGAGCGATCGCCCAGGTAATCAGAAACGGATTGAAATTAATCGGAGTAGAAGCGCCGGAACGCATGTAATGTTATACTAGCTGGAGGGGAAACCTTCTGGCTTTTTTTTGGGGAGAGTTCCTGAAACAGAGCGTCGGTCAATGAAATGCGATGAACGTTTAAAAAAATGTAACACTTTGCCGTTGAAAAGAACGTTTTAATAGAATTGCCTAACCTTATTTTGTGTGCTGGAAATAAATAGGTTGATTGGAATAGAAATGTCAGGGATTATAAACAAGGAGACAAGGTTATGATGGAAGGAATGAAGCTGGCGGGGAGATACAAGATTCTCCACTCTCTGGGTGGAGGGGGAATGGCCGTTGTTTACAAGGCCAAGGATTTACTCATTGATCGTTATGTTGCGGTCAAAGTGATGAACAACTCATTGGTACATGACCAGGATTTCATTCGCAGGTTTTTTCGGGAAGCGAAAGCAGCAGGCAGTTTGTCTCATCCCAATATTGTCAGTGTCTACGATGTGGGACGGGAAGGGTCTGTCTATTATATGGTGATGGAGTATGTGAGTGGACCGTCGTTAATACAGTTGATCAAAAAAGAGGGACCATTTTCTCCGGAAAAAGCTGTAACCATTGCTTCGCAGATTTGTGACGGTTTGTCCCACGCTCACCGTCACGGAATCATCCATCGCGATATCAAACCGCACAATATTCTGGTTGACCGGGATCATCGCTATAAAGTAGCCGATTTTGGAATCTCCCATTTACCCAGCGCATCAACCATTACCACAAAAACGGGTTACGTGATGGGGTCGGTTCATTATTTTTCTCCGGAGCAGGCTTCAGGAGGACGAATTGACTGCTCTACCGACATATACTCACTGGGCATTCTGTTGTATGAGATGCTGACAAAAAAAGTTCCTTTCAATGGAGACAGCTCCATATCGATCGCATTGAAACACCTGCAGGAACCGGTTCCCGATCCGCGAATATATAACCCGAACATTCCTGAGGCGTTACGGCAGGTGATGCTTCGCGCTTTGGACAAAGATCCGAAAAAGCGTTACCAGACGGCAGCTGAAATGAAATATGCCTTGCAGCATGCATTAAAAAAACCGGACGCGCATATGTTACCGGTCAACCGGAACCAGCAGAAAAAACCGAAAAGGAAATGGAGCCTCAAAAAAATCGGGATTCTGTCGGGAACGGCAATGCTTGGCTTGTTATTATTAAGTCTTTTTTATCAAATGATTGGAGAAACGAAGCAGGAAACCGGTCAGGAAAGTAATCCCGGTCAGACGGCGGTGCCACAGGAAAAACCGGATGAAGTGCAGCCGGAGTGGAATCACAAATGGTGGAAGGAGATCCCCGGCGAAGAAAAAACCGAAAGCAGAATGTTCCGGGATTTCCACGTGACGGGAGAGAACGGAAAATATGAAGTGACATTAAAAGTGAACAATGATTTGCCAGGGCGGACTTTTTATTATGATATTTATGCGGTTGACGGATTCAGTTCACGGCTGGTGTTAAACGGGCAGGCGGTCACTTTTCATAAAGACAGGGATAAAGACTATACAACCGTTGACTTTAAAGTGAATATTCCAAAGGAAGCCATCCTTCCCCTGTCCGGCAAGGGAATTGCCAAAATTACCATTTACAGCCTGAATCGGGAAGACGATGAAAAGAAAGAAAAGTATACAATTGATAATTTGCTGCAACTGTGGGGGCCATTGCCAAATGGTGAACTGGACAATTTTTAAGGAGAAGCAGGATCAAGGTGAAAAATGACAATCAGGAACTTGCCGGTAAAAAGTAAGAATGCAAGGGAAAAAGGAAAGCGTTCGCTGGAAGGGAAAACAGGTGAAACGGTCGGGGAGAAAGTTTGCCTGCCGGAAAGCGAACGCCGAAATGTCTCGGTCTGCTTCCAGGCAAGGTAATGTTCCCATGTATTAACTTCTCGAGGAAGGAATCCTCTTTGTTCTTTGAGTAGACAAGGATTGGCATTTCCAGTTACAATAATGCAAATGACAAATTTCTGTCAACATTCTGACTATTTTTTGGCACCTGAAGAATAAGGAGGAATTCGGTTGCTTGTGTCAAGCGTTTCCAAGGATTTTATTTTTGAATTTTTGGATTGTTTGGATGAAGGAATTCACATTGTAAATGCACAAGGGATTACCGTTTTTTACAACCGGGTCGCTTCTGTTTTGGACGGGATGGATATCGACGAAGTCATGGGGGTTCATGTTTTGGAAGCTTTTCCTTCCTTGACCCAGAAAACGAGCACACTTCTCAAGGTATTGCAGACCGGGGTTTCCATAGGGGAACAGCAGCAGGCCTATATGAACCGAAAGGGAAAACGGGTATTAACAGTGAATCGTACCATCCCACTCCATGTGCAGGGGAAAGTGGTCGGAGCGGCAGAAATTTCACGCGATATTACGCAAGTGAAGGAATTGTCCGATCAGGTGATTCACTTGCAGGAGCAAATACACGAACCGAACAGGCACCTGTCCTGTAAACACCAGCATTTTTATCGGTTTACGGATATTGTCACGCAAAATCGTAATATGCTTGCTGAGATCGATAAAGCCAAGCGGGCAGCACAGACAAAATCCCCTGTACTGGTGGTCGGGGAAACCGGAACGGGCAAAGAATTGTTTGTCCAGTCGATCCACAGTGCATCCAAACGCGTATCCGGTCCGTTTATCGTCCAGAATTGTGCGGCGATTCCGGCTACCTTGCTGGAAGGGATCCTGTTTGGGACGGTCAAGGGAGCATTTACGGGAGCAGAAGATCGCCCCGGCCTGTTTGAACTGGCTGATGGGGGAACTCTGTTTCTGGATGAAATTCAGGCAATGCCCGTCGGGTTGCAGGCAAAACTGTTGCGGGTGTTGGAAGACGGCGGGGTTCGGCGTGTCGGGGATACCAGGTTCCGGTCTGTCGATATTCGCATAATTGTTGCCACCAATGAAGATCCATCAAACAGTATCCGTGAGGGTAAATTGCGAAGGGATCTGTATTACCGGATTCATGTGGTAGGGCTTCACCTTCCTCCGCTGAGGGAACGAAAAGACGATATTGATTGCCTGACCCGTTATTTTTTCCGCAAACTGAAAGCCGAGTTGAACTCTCCGGTTGAGTCGGTTTCCCCTGAAGTATTTGATGCATTTTCAAGCTATGACTGGCCCGGCAACGTAAGGGAATTGGCACATACCTTGGAGGGGGCGCTCAATCTGGCCACGGAACATGAATTGACTCTCGCTCATTTGCCGCAACATTTTCACAAAATTCCAAATGCAGGAAAGCTTCTTTTTACGGGAGATCTGGCCGGAAAATCATTGAAAGAAGTTGTCAAAGAGGTGGAAAAACAGTTTATTGAACAGGCCATGTCCGAGACAAAGGGAAATGTGTTGAAAGCAGCCAAACGATTGGGAATTCCGCGTCAGACCTTGCAATACAAGCTGAAAAAAATCGGCTGGGTGTAATGCTTCAGGACATCCGCTTGCGGGAATCCTGCTTGAGGCAATGAACGGCTTGACCGGTCTCCGCTTTTTTCAAGGAGGCCGTCAAGGCACTTCAGTGTCCCCTGTTTATCCGGGCATTCCGCCCCCGCTGCCCAACCGCTTCCCGTTTTTCTTCGGTAAATTTCACATTTTGCTTTTTCCAAATTGCAAACCTGTACTTGTGGATGCCTAAAATTGGGCATTTTTAGGACTGATTGGATTTGAAAACGCAATTATGCAAGAATTTTCTATTTGGCACCTTTTTTGCAATATTAAAAGGCGAGCAGGAGCAAACAAAGGGGGTGGTTGCTTGGTCTGTAAAAAAGGCCATCATTATGGTTTGCACCGCGTCATCGAACCGGCGGGTGTGTTGCCGCAGCCAGCGTGGAAGCTGGATCCGACTCCGGAGGTTTACGACAATGAATGCCTGATTCGCGTGGAGTGCCTGAATATTGATTCCGCTTCATTTGCCCAGTTGAAAAAGGAAGCGGTGAATGATCCCGATCGAATTGCCCGGCAAATCATGTCCATTGTGTCTGAACGCGGGAAAATGCATAATCCGTTAACCGGTTCGGGCGGGATACTGATCGGGACGGTAGCGGAAGTGGGGTCGCGGTTTCCCAGTGCCGGGGCGCAACCGGGAAAAAAAATCGCAACTCTTGTTTCTCTGACACTTACTCCACTCACGATTGAAAAAATCAGGCAGGTCCACCTGGATACAGGACAAATCGACGTTGACGGGCAGGCCGTATTGTTTGCAAGCTGTCCGTTTGCCATTCTGCCCGGGGATATTCCCGAAAAGGCAGTACTTTCTGTACTGGATGTTTGCGGCGCTCCGGCACAAACGGCCCGGCTGGTAAAACCGCAGCATCGGGTTGTAGTGCTGGGAGCAGGGGGAAAATCCGGTTTGTTAAGTTTGTACCAGGCCTGGAAGACCGCGGGGAGACAGGGGCAAGTCATCGCCATTGAAGAAAATGGAGAGGCATGTGAGGAGATCCTTTCCCTGAATATTGCCCATGACGTGATCTGTCTGGATGCGACCAATTCCCTTGCGGTATATGAAGCAGTCGATAAAGCAACAAAAGGGGCGTTGGCTGATTTGACCATTAATTGCGTCAATGTCCCCGATACAGAACTTTCCGCCATTCTGGCTACCCGGGAAGGTGGTGTGGTTTACTTTTTCAGCATGGCCGTCAGCTTTGCCAAAGCGGCCCTGGGCGCGGAGGGAGCTGGCAAAGATGTGCAAATGATGATTGGAAACGGATATGCCCCGGGCCACGCTTCCCTTGCTTTGGAGTCCCTTCGCGAATGCGGGGATTTGTTTCAGGTGATTGTCAGGCGTTACGGATAAATCACTGGTTGAAAGGAGCAGGTATGGATGCGAGATTGGCGTGAAATTGAGTTGTGGAAAGATGTGACAGATGCTGAGTGGAACGACTGGCTGTGGCAATTGACACATACAATTAAAAACGTGGACGACTTGGGCAAGGTGATCAACCTGAGTCCGGAAGAAATAGAAGGGGCGGAAGTTTCCGGACAGACGATTCCGCTGAACATTACTCCTTACTATGCGCTGCTGATGGACCCCGATAATCCCCGTGATCCGGTTCGGATACAATCCGTTCCTGTCTCGTCGGAATTGAACCGCACTCCATATGACATGAAAGATCCACTTCTGGAGGATACCGACTCTCCCGTACCAGGCTTGACGCACCGTTATCCGGACAGGGTACTGTTTCTGATCACCAATCAATGCTCCATGTATTGCCGTTATTGCACACGCCGTCGGTTTTCAGGGCAAATTGGGATGGGTGTTCCCAAAAAACAGATGGATGCCTGCATCGACTATATTCGAAATACGCCACAGGTAAGGGATGTCCTTTTGTCAGGAGGGGACGCGTTGCTGGTCAATGATCGCATTCTGGAATATTTGCTGCAAAACCTGCGCGAGATTCCCCATGTGGAAATTATTCGGATTGGAACGCGGGCCCCGGTCGTGTTCCCGCAGCGGATTACGGAAAATTTGTGCCGGATTTTGAAAAAGTACCATCCCGTCTGGATTAATACCCATTTCAACCATCCGAAAGAAATTACCGCAGAATCAAGACGGGCTTGTGAGATGCTGGCAGACGCCGGGGTTCCCCTAGGAAATCAATCTGTCATTCTCGCAGGAATCAATGACTGTCCGCATGTGATGAAAAAATTGATGCATGAACTGGTAAAAATCCGCGTGCGTCCCTACTATATCTATCAATGCGACCTATCGGAAGGAATCGGGCATTTTCGCGCTCCGGTCGCAAAAGGTCTGGAAATTGTTGAATATTTGCGCGGACACACATCGGGCTATGCCGTTCCCACTTTTGTGGTCGATGCACCGGGAGGCGGTGGCAAGATTCCGCTCAGCCCCAACTATATCCTCTCCCAAAGTCCGGACAAGACGGTGTTGCGCAATTTTGAAGGGGTGATAACCAGCTATCCGGAACCTCACCGCTACAAGCCGCACAATCCGGAGGAATGTGAATATTGCCAGACAGCGGGCGAGCAGGTGGGAATTGCCGCATTAATGGATGATGAACGGGTCAATCTGGAGCCTAAACAGCTGGAACGGGAAGAGCGCCGGAGCCTGGGCGGCAGGAATCTGGCTGTCGGACACCGCTGACGAGGGATGTGAATGAAACCAATCCGTTCGATCTCAGTGATCGGTTTATCCAAAAATGCCGGAAAAACAACCGTGTTAAATGCATTGATCCATGATTATCCAAAGTCCGGTTTTCCCCTTGGCCTTTTAAGCATGGGGGTTGATGGAGAACAGCGTGATGCCTGGAGCGGGAGAGAAAAACCACCCATCCGGGTACGGAAAAATATGCTGGTGGCCACTTCGGCTTTTTGGCTGAACCGTCAGCCGGGAAATTGGGAAGTGCTCCAGGATTGCGGGATTTCCTCGGTATTGGGAAAAGTTTATATTGCCCGTGCCAAACGGGAGGGGGCGGTGCAACTGGCCGGAATCCCGACCAGAAACGGGGCGAAGCAGGCAATGCGCTTGCTCAGTGAGGCCGGCGCAGAAAAAATTTTGCTGGATGGCGCCTATGACCGTCGCTCTCCATCTTGTCCCCAATTGACTGATGCGAGCATTGTTGTGATTGGTGCTTCACTCAGCCCCAGCTTGACAGAGGTGATCAAAAAAGCGAAAGAATGGTTTCGTCTCTTTCGATTGAAAGAGAGTACCGCTCCCCTTGAGCGGCAGGCCGGGCATATCGCCATAAAACGGAGGCGAGTGGTTGGGGTGTTGGAAGGACGCCTTGAAATCCTGCCTTTATCCGGTTTCCTTGAACTGAAGGTCAGAGAGAAGGAGTGGATTCAAAATAATTGGGATGCGTTGGCAATGGCAGGGGCGTTGACAGACCAAATGCTTGAGACCCTGCTGCAACATCGTCAGGCCGTTCGCCTGATTATTCCCAGTGCTGCTCATTTGTTTGTCCATTTGCCAATGTTTTATCGATTTCACCGGCAAGGAGGCGAGATCCGGGTACTGGAACCGATTCGCCTGATCAAAGCAGCCATTAACCCGGATTCCCCGGAGGGCTATTCCTTTCCACCGCAGGAGATGAAAGAAAAAATCGGCCAAGTCTGTTTTCCCCTGCCAGTGGTGGATGCGGTCCGGGATCCGCGGGAACAGGGAGTGTGGGATGGTGTTTTGTGACCGCCAGACTGAGGAAGATCTTGATCTGTCTTTCTGTTTTCAATGGTTTCAGCCGCTTACCCCATATGGCAGGCAAAGAAAAAAGGAGCTTTCTCCCTTTCTGCCAGGGCAGGAAGATGCGTGGCAACAATGTTTGCAAGAACAGGAAACCATGATCCGGTTGATGAAAGACCACTCCGGTTTCACAGAATCCCTTAGCCGCCGGTTAGGCAATATCCCGGACATTTCTCCGGTCCTGCGAAAACTGGCAGAATCGGAAACGCCTCAACTGACGGAATGGTTTGATCTGAAAACATTTTTATGGGCTCTGAAGGAGATTCATCTGCTTTTGCAAAAAACGGCCCTGTCCAGCCTGATTTTTCCGGACGGGCAAACGGCAAGCAAGTGTGAGCATGCGATCCGGCTTTTAAATCCTTCCCCGGAGTTAACGCCCACTTTTTGGTTTGATGATGCTTATGATGAGCGTCTGAAGATGTCCAGAAAAAAGTGGCGCCAGTTGCGGGCCGGGCAGCAAAGAGAAAATGAGCAGACGGCACAGCGGATCGAACAGAAAACCGGTCGTCTTCGCAACCGGTTTGGAGAATGGGTGGTTCCCAAAAAACCGGATCAGTTTCTTGCGTGGGAAACCATGCCGGAACTGGAGCATGTCCGGGAAACGGTACATGAAGTGGTCTATCGGTGCAAACCGGTAGGAAACGGTGAAATTGACCGGTTGGAAGAAGAAATTGCCCGGTTGGAACAGGAGGTCAGTGAACGCCTGGTGCAAAAGTTTGCTCCCCTGGTTCCGGAGTTGGAAAGTTGGCTGCAAAAGATCACGCACCTTGACCTGCAATGTGCCCGGGTACGGGCAGCTGAACATTGGCAGGGAGTCCGGCCGCGATGGTCACCGGATCATTTCCGGATGGAAGGGGCTTTTCATCCCGCTGTGGAAAAACAGCTTGCGGAAGAGGGCTGTTCCATGACCCGGCTTGATTGCACAATCAGGCAAGGAGTCACGGTGATTATTGGCCCGAATATGGGCGGAAAAACCGTCGCCTTGAGAACATTGGGACTGGTTGCTGTTCTTTCGCAATGGGGATTTTTTGTACCGGCTTCGTCCTGTGAGATGCCACTCTTTTCATGGGTGGCCGGCATCATGGGCGACAAGCAGGGAATCAGGCAAGGGCTGAGCCGGTTTGGCGCCGAAATGGCCCGGCTTCGTGATTGGATCAGCCGTAAGGAAACAGGGTTGTTGCTGCTGGATGAAATCGGAAGCGGAACCAATCCGGTCGAAGGGTCCGCGTTGTCAGAGGCAGTCACCGCCTATCTGGCGAAACAGCCGTATTGGACCGTTCATGTGACGCATTACCGGGAAGTGCTGGCAGTTAAGAAGATTCGCTTGTATCAGGTTTCGGGCATTTCGGGGCGGTTGAAAGTGCCGGCAGAAAAGCAGACTGTCAGGGAAATCCGGCAGACTTTGCGGGAAATGATGGATTACCGGCTTGTTTCCGTTACAAAGGCCGCTTCGGTTCCGCACGAAGCGCTTTGGATTGTCGAGCAACTTGGCCTGCCTTCGCAAATTGTCCGGCTGGCCAGACAAAAAGTGGCGGGAAGGGGGATGGACAATGGATAAACTGTGGCTCGATCCGGTTATGATTGACCGTGCGCGCCAGGCGGCAAAAGAGATCGCTGCCCGGGTGGACCATTATATTTCCAGCCGAACCACCGTTGCTGTTGAACGGACGGTTTTGAGGCTGTTGGGAATTGATGGTACCAATGCGGAATCGGTACCGCTTCCCAATGTGGTTGTCGACCATTTATTGGCCAATGGGTGCCTGGAAACGGGAGCGGCTTATTGGGTGATCAATGCCATGATTGTCCGGCAATGTACTGCTCAGGAAATTGCGGAACAGGTGGCGGAAGGCAAGCTTGACCTGACCCGTCTTTCCCAGGTCTCTCCCTTTGAAATCAGGAAAAAAGGAAAAGAACTTGCCTGCGCCGCCCTTGATAAAATTAAGCAAAACCGGTACACCAGAGATCGCCTGATTCAAAAAACCGGAACGGGGAAAAAGCCTTATTTGTACGTCATTGTAGCTACCGGGGATATTTATGAGGATGTGATCCAGGCCAGATCTGCCGTCAGACAGGGTGCGGACATTATTGCCGTGATCCGCAGCACGGGACAGAGTTTGCTTGACTATGTCCCGTATGGTTTGACCAGGGAAGGGTTTGGCGGCACTTTTGCCACCCGGGAAAATTTCCGCATGATGCGAAAAGCGCTGGATGAGGCGGGCAGGGAAGCAGGGCGGTATATCCGTCTGTGCAACTACTGCTCCGGCTTGTGCATGCCGGAGATTGCCGCGATGGGAGCGCTTGAGCGGCTGGATGTCATGCTGAATGATGCATTGTACGGGATATTGTTCCGCGATATCAACATGCAGCGGACATTGATTGATCAGGCGTTTTCCCGGATGATTAACAGCTATGCCGGGATCATGATCAATACCGGAGAGGACAATTATCTGACTACCGCCGATGCGGAAGAAGCGGCACACACTGTGCTGGCTTCCCAGTTTATCAATGAACAGCTGGCTTTTCTGTCAGGGCTGTCACAGAAACAAATGGGTCTGGGGCATGCGTTTGAGATCAATCCCGATCTGGAAGACGGCTTGCTGTGGGAAATCGCCCAGGCACGGATGGTGAGGCAGATTTTTCCGGAAGCCCCGTTAAAATATATGCCTCCGACAAAGCATATGACAGGAAACATTTTTAAAGGACATGTCCAGAATGCACTTTTCAATATGGTGGGCGTCATGACCAATCAGGAAGTGCAATTGTTGGGCATGATGACGGAAGCAATGCATACTCCCTATATCCATGACCGGCAATTGGCCATTGAAAACGCGGCCTACGTTTTCCATAATGCCCGCCACCTGGGGGAAGAGATTTTGTTCAGGCCGGGAGGGCGGATTGAAAAAAGAGCGCAGCATGTATTGAAAAAGGCAGCGGAAATGCTGGAGGAAGTGCGGCAAATGGGGCTGTTTAAGGCGCTGGAAAAAGGAATGTTCGCGGATGTGAAGCGTTCCTTCACGGGTGGAAAAGGATTGCGGGGAGTACTTGAAAAAGGCAGTGGATATTTTAATCCAGTTGAGGAAGAACTCCGGTTACGGCTCGGGCTTGTGCCAAGGGAAGGAGCGGACGGATCATGAACATCGATTTTACCCACGTCAAGCCTTACGGTGATACTTTGAATGACGGCATGGTGCAATTAAGTTTCACCCTGCCTGTTCCCTGCGGTGAAGAAGCAAGAGAAGCGGCAAGGCAACTGGCGGAAAAGATGGGGCTGGATGAGCCGCAGGTTTATCATATGAAGGATCTGGGAGTTGACTTCACCTTTTTTGTCGTTTACGGAAAATGCCGGCATTTTGTTGATTATGCCGCCATCCGGGTACCCAAGTTCCAAAACAGCCGCATGAATTTTGAGGAAATCAATCAGTTCATCCGGGAGAGAATCGGGCGGAAGGTGGTCGTCGTCGGGGCTTGTACAGGGACTGATGCGCATACCGTCGGTATTGATGCGATCATGAACATGAAAGGCTACAACGGGGAATATGGCCTGGAACGGTACCCGGAAATCGAGGCTTACAATCTCGGCAGTCAGGTTGAAAATGAAGCATTGATTGTCAGAGCGATAGAGTACCGGGCAGATGTGCTGCTGGTTTCGCAGGTAGTGACACAAAAAGACATCCATATTACCAATTTGACCGGGCTGGTTGAACTGTTGGAAGCGGAAGGAATCAGAGACCGGTTTATCCTGATTTGCGGGGGGCCGCGCATTGATCACGAACTGGCACTGGAATTGGGATTTGATGCCGGTTTTGGCCCGGGAACACTTGCTCCGGATGTGGCCTCCTACTTTGTTCAGGAAATGGTGCGGCGGAAGAGATAGAGGAGCAAGTCGGGAGTTTGATATTAAAAGCCAGCTCATGTCTCGAAGGAACTGGCTTATATCTACATAAATAAAATAGTAGAGATCAATATGATTAAGTTAAAGTTTCAGCATTATACGAAAAAAGCCAGGTGGACAGTTGAGATATATTATAAAATAAAATATATAATTCCAGGATAGCTTTTTTAATCCACAGAGTGGAGTTTCGAAAGGAAGATATGGGGAAAGTTCTCAGGCACTCTATGATCCTTTTTTTATTGGCAGGGGTAGGCATGAGTTGCTTGTTTCCCGCAGAAGTTTATGCGGACAGAAGTTTTCAGGTTCCAGAGGTGCAAGAAGACTTCGGGCAGGTTGACCAGGCACCGGAACCGCAAGCGGAAACAGAGTCAATCTCTCAAAATACGCAGAAAGAAAGCGGAACCTGGGACTGGATCACCAAACCTGTCTCTGATGGTTGGAAGTGGGCGGGGGAAAAGATTGCTGCCGCAAAGGAATGGACGAAGGAAAAAGCCTCCGCTTTTTGGGAGGGGATTGAAAAAGTCCTGGCCTTGCTCACTTCCGTAGTCATTGTCGTCGGCCACTTCTTCAAAGGATTCGGCAAACTGCTGGTCGATACGATAACCGGAATCTGGGACATTTTGGCCAATCCGATCGACAGTCTCATGGGCATCATCCATGCCGTCACACATCCCGTTGAGACGGGAAAAGCGATTTGGCAAGCCATTTCCGAATCATGGATGAGAGATGTTGTTAATGGAGACGCCAAAAGCCGCGCGGAATGGTTTGGTTATGCTGCAGGAGAAATGGTTTTGGCTGTTTTTGGAACAAAAGGAGCAGGCAAAGCCGCAAAATGGGCCAGAGAAAGCAAAGCCATGTCAAGTGGACGCCGCCGTCTCATCGACCGCCTGCCTGCCCCGGTGCAAAAGTTCTTCCGCAAAGACGGCTGGAGAAACATGGCCGATTTCTACTTTCGCGGTCAGAAAATCAACTGGAAAAACACCCTGATCACCGGTGCAACAGGTATTTCCTTGTTGGGGATGGGCTTCTTTGGCGTTCCCAAAGTTGTAAAGTTCGTCAACAAGATCGATATCGATTGTTCCTTTGCAGCCCATCAGTCCGCTGACAGTTACCTGGCAGCCATGCTGCTTCCGAAATTGGAATGTGATTTTTCGTATGATAAAGATGGGGGAAATGGTTCGGGGCCTACAGGGAACAAGATTATAGGCAAAATGGTTAAAGAAGGTAATAAAGCAAAATATACTAATCCTTCTGGAAATGAGTTGCATTGGTTTGAACAACGCCCAAAGGATATTGAAAATAAAATAAAAAGTGATTTAAAAAGCAAAGATGTTGGAAAAGCAACCGAAGCAAAAGTGGCTGACTATGTAAGAAAAATAAAGGAAGTAAAAGGGGTTGGAAAGAGTATTTTAAGATCAGATAATGAAACTGCCGGAGATTTAGATGTTGAAACAAAGGATGAAATCATTGAGGTAAAAAGATCGATGAGGTCTATTGGAGATAAATTAGACCAATTTGATAAATATATTGATTCAAATAATAAGGAATTTATGAATCCTTACAACAAAAAAGTCATCCTATATATTGACAAACCTTTAAAAAAATTACATCCAAGTGATCAAAAGCGGTTAGATATTATTAAGGGAAAAGGGGTTACAATTGTTAATTCATTAGAGGAATTAGAGGAGGTATTAAAGTAATATGGGAACCCCTGCAAACATTTTAATACCGTATCAAGAATATACTCCGGAAAAGTTTTTATTCAATGTGATTGTGTCAGCTTATTTTGCTAATTTGCAAGTACGAGTTGGTAATGTAGAGTATTTTAATGATGGGCATTTTAAATATATGCAAACAAATATTTGTGAAAAATTGGATGGCAAACAATTTTGTCCAAAACAGTTTTTGTTATATGTGAGTAGAAAAGATAAATATCCTGGCGAATCCTTCTATTATTATGAAGATGTCGGACTGGATCCGAGTCTTGAATTATGTCGTGTTGGATACATCGAGGACATTAAAGATGTTAAGGATATTGTTTTTCGGTTTAGCTATGAATATTTGAAAAGAAACCCCAAACATTATTTTTGGGTACCGGACTTCGACTGGGTGTATACATGGGAGGATATGCAAAAATTAAAGAACTCCTATGACCCTTATTGGTGTTATAAGGACCCAAAAACAGGAAAATTTGAAGAAGATTAGTATATACCATGGAATGTTTATATGAAAAGGGGGAGTGTTACTCTAGGACTGTCCTTTTTATTTGGTGTTTTAATCAAGGAAATCGAATTTGCTTTTTCAGGGAAAACTGCAGAAAAATCTTAGATAGATTACCTTCTGAGTTATTTAAGATAGACTTAAAGCATGGCTAATTTACTTTTTAGAGTAAAAAACAACCAGAACACAAAGAGCGGATTGAATCATTGGTCTTCTGTAAGGATTTAACTGAAAATCTCCCAAGTGTACATAATAAAGCACTGCGACCACCAGGTGGTTTTCCAAGAATTAAAAATAAGTTTTAAAATGAGGTGAACATCGTGGGCAAATATTTAGAAGCTGTCAGAGAGGGATCAGAAATATCAATTCTTCCCCATAAAAAATCCCTCCATAGCAGACAGGCAAAAGAAAAGATAAACCTGTCTGCTATGGAGGAATCATATCAAACTTCGCCAGCCAATTTCCTACATGGAAAATTCAGGGGGTGAAATGGGGACTTTTTCCTCATGGTAAATTTTTTTCAAGTAAACCAGATAGTAGGACTTGAACTCTTTGTTTTTAAGCGGGTGGATCTCAATCAGGCCTTTTTTCTCCAGATGCTCCATCGCGGAGGCTACTTTTGTGTAAGGATAATCCATTTCCTTGGCCAGCCGGAAGTGATTGATGATCAGTCCCCGAGGAGGTATCCTGACTCTGAATATGTTGTCGGTTCTTGTTTTTGTTGAAGCCAGGCGACTCAGTTCGTAATAGACAAAACGTTCCGCAGGGGGGAGTTTATCTGCCACGGAATAAGGAATTTGAAAAGAATGAGGTTTCATGATCGGTCTCTCCTGTTTTTTAACTTAGAGGTTAAAAGGATGCCACTTGCCTAACTCCTTTGAAATGGAGAAAGGAATAAGGCTTAACGGGAGAAGCGGTCGGCATCCTTTGAAGAGGTGTGATCCTGGAGCGGTTGTATTTCCCGCTGCTTTAGGCAAACAACAAATTTTTGACCAAAACGGAACATTAATATCTCCCCGGTCCGCCAATTTCAATAAATTTCAGCTCAATCGCATCTTTCGTATTGAAGGAAACCTGTCTTCTCTCTTTTTTTATATTTCCTCATTCACCAGGCATCCCCTTTCCAGACACATAATAGACCAAAGCAATTGCATATTGCGTAATTCCATAGGTGTCTGTATGGATGGGCTACATTTTCCGGAGCCGACTCCCTGATATGATCCCGTCTTTTGACGATGGTTTCCGGACTGTTCCCGTGCGCCGCTGTACCCGATAAGCAGTGCTCCCTTGTATGGAAATAGCCTGAATTTTTAGACAGGTACCGTTCAGAATGATTTTGTGCTTTCCTCTCAGGCTGAAATGATGCCTGGTACGTTTACCGTATGATCATGTTGATCTACTTTACTTCCACCAGGGGGTTCGTTTATGAAACAGGGCCGGTTTCCGGATTGCCCCTGCTTTCGGTCATCCTCATGCCTGGTAAAAGAGCCGTTGCGTTACGCCAGCTGCCCGATAAAACCATCCTTTTTCTGATGATGTTCCAGACTTCTCTTTGTATCTGCAAAATATCCTTTGCCGTTTTTCGGAAATTCCACCCGGAAAGAAAAACCTTTTTTGTGACCGCTATCACATAAATATGCTCTCTTCACCACTGCGCCTCCTGCCCACTGAAGGGCGGGGGATGGCGACAGTTGCGTAAGAGCCCCTTGGGGTCAATATCAGGCAGCCAGTCAGCTGTGCTTGCCTGAAACTACGATTGTCATGACCTTTGTCCGTGCAGATTGCCCGTGGTGTTGATTATCCGGACTATTGTCTATTATATAGATAATAACATCAATATGAATAAAAATATATTAAAGATTAATAAAAAAGCGAAGCAAAAGATTACAGACTATTCGCATAAAAAGCAATGAATGACCACTCAGTGTATGTTAGAATAGAAACAAATTAATCTAAAGTGAATTCATGCAAGGCGACAATTTCATTTTTCAGAATTACATAAATAGTGGAAAGGGGAGCAAACCATGTCGATATTGCAGATCTTGAACCTTCTCTTGTTTCTGGGGGTTGCAGCATATGCATTTTACCTGTTTGCCGATGTTTTGTATAAGCGCTATCAATATGTAAAGCTGGGGAAGCCGGCTGACTTTGATCCGGATCTGAAAGAAGGAATCAATCAGTTGCTGGTTTATGTCTTTGGACAGAAGAAATTGCTTAAAGACAAAAAGAGCGGCATCATGCATGTGGTTATGTTTTACGGATTCATCATTATCCAGTTTGGGGCCATTGATTTGTTCATCAAGGGGCTGGCACCCGGAAGCTATTTGCCCGTACCAGCCTATCCTTTTTTCCAGTTTCTCCAGGAACTGACCGTACTCTCCGTTCTGGCAGTAACCTTTTATGCTTTTTACCGTCGCTATGTTGAAAAAATTTCCCGCCTGAAAAGAGGCTTTAAAGCCGGACTGGTGATTATTTTTCTTACTTTGCTCATGTTATCCATTTTACTGTCGCTGTCATTTGAAAAAATGTGGTTTGGGCAGGGTGTAACCTGGTATACGCCGGTATCGTCCGCCATCGCACTGCCTTTTATGGACTGGTTGAGCCAGGAAACCGCCCGGGGTTTCTTTTATGTCTTTTGGTGGATGCATGCCCTGGTATTGTTTGCTTTTTTGGTATATGTGCCTCAGTCCAAACATTTCCATCTGTTTGTCGCGCCCTTGAATGTGTTTCTGAAAAAACGGCAGGGGCCAGCCAAATTGTCCCTGATCGATTTTGAAGATGAATCGCTTGAAGAATATGGGGCTGGGAAAATCGAGGATTTCAGCCAAAAACAGCTGATCGATCTATATGCTTGTGTGGAATGCGGGCGTTGTACCAACATGTGTCCTGCGGCAGGAACAGGCAAACTGCTGTCTCCGATGGATCTGATTGTAAAAATGAGGGACCACCTGACGGTAAAGGGAGCGGCACTTACTTCCAGGAGCCCGTGGGTACCCGATTTTGTGTTTGCAAGTACAAATCAGGCCATTTTGGAAACGGCAGTCACCCGGGATGAAGACGGGAAACCGGCCGGTTCTGCCAATCTGATCAATCTGATCGGGGATGTGATCACCGAACAGGAACTGTGGTCATGTACCACCTGCCGAAATTGCGAAGATCAATGCCCTGTCATGAATGAACATGTAGACAAGATTATTGATATGCGCCGCTATCTGGTGCTGACAGAAGGAAAAATGAGTCCGGAAGCTTCCCGCACCTTCTCCAATATTGAGCGTCAGGGAAACCCTTGGGGCATTAGCCGGAAAGAACGGGACAAATGGCGGGAAAAAGCGGAAGTACCTGTTCCAACAGTGAAGGAAGAAAAGGATTTTGAATATCTTTTCTTTGTCGGTTCGATGGGTTCCTATGATAACCGCAGCCAGAAAATCAGCCTTGCGCTGGTGAAACTCTTGCACCATGCAGGCGTCAAATTTGCCATTCTGGGGAAAAAGGAGAAAAACTCGGGCGACACACCGCGCCGCATGGGAAATGAATTTCTGTTCCAGCAATTGGCGATGGAGAATATTGCTTTGTTTGAAAAACATAAGGTGAAAAAAATCATTACGATCGACCCTCATACTTACAACGCCTTTAAGAATGAGTATACTGATCTCGGACTGGAGGCAGAGGTTTATCACCATACGGAAGTTCTGGCCGATCTGCTCAAACAGGGGCGCATCAGACCGGCAAAAGAAGTGAGGGAACGGGTGACCTACCATGATTCCTGCTATCTGGGCCGGTATAACGGAGTGTTTGATCCGCCGCGTTACATTCTTGAGCAGATTCCTGGTGTGGAACTGGTAGAGATGAAGCGGAATAAAGAAAACGGAATGTGCTGCGGAGCCGGCGGCGGAATGATGTGGATGGAAGAAACGGAAGGAGTAAGGATCAATGTGGCCCGGACCGAACAGGCGCTTGAGGTGAAACCGACTCTGATTGGAAGCGCATGTCCTTATTGTCTGACGATGTTGTCAGACGGAACCAAAGCCAAAGAATTGGAGGATCAGGTCAAAACCATGGACGTTGCCGAAATATTGGCTTTGTCGATCGAAGACGATGCGACTGAGGCGGAAAAGAGAGTTCATTAAATCGGCTTTTAAACTGCAATAAAACGGGAAATGCCTCAATCCAAGGCATTTCCCGTTGTTCAAGCACTATGGTTTGAAGGATTGGAGAAATGCAGTCAGCAATTTTTGCAATCTGAAGAGCAAGTTTAAGAGACAGCCATTGTGGCGAATCGGGCAGATGGATGGAGGGGTGATAAAAAGAGTCTTATTTTCAATCGAATTAAAAATTCAATAAATACGAAATAAACAAGTTAATAGAAATAGATAAATTTAATTAACTATTGTTAAAAAACATAATTTCCGGTAAGCTTAAGTTGAAGACGTTTAAAAGGGGCGTGCGTCATCACCGAACGAACGCTCGATAGAACATGTCGGAGGTGTAGCGAGTTGCCAGAAACGGTAATTTTGGGTGGTGCACGGACACCGTTTGGGAAATTCGGGGGAAGCCTGAAGGACAAAGCGGCCGTTGAACTGGGAGGAACCGCGATCCGTGCCGCATTGGAAAAAAGCGGTGTTTCCGATGAAGCGGTCGATGAAGTGATCATGGGGATGGTATTGCAGGGGGGAGCCGGACAGATTCCCGCCCGTCAGGCAGCGCGACACGCCGGTTTGAGCTGGGAAGTGGGAAGCGAAACCATTAACAAGGTTTGTGCTTCCGGGCTTCGCAGCGTGACTCTGGCTGACCAGATTTTGCGTGCCGGTGATGCCAGCCTGATTGTGGCCGGCGGAATGGAAAGCATGAGCAATGCCCCGTATGCTTTGCCTGACGCACGCTTTGGCCATCGTATGGGAGATGGGAAAGTAGTCGATCTGATGGTTCATGACGGCTTGTGGTGTGCTTTTCACGATGTGCATATGATCATACACGGCAGCCAGACGGCAAAAGACCAGGGCATTTCCCGCGAAGAGCAGGATGAATGGGCGCTGAGAAGCCACCAGCGGGCCTGGAAAGCGATTCAGGCAGGGTGGTTTGCTGAAGAGATTGTCCCGGTTCAGGTGAAGACCCGAATGGCGGAGCAAACGGTTGTCCAGGATGAAGCCGTCCGGCCGGATACCAGTTTGGATAAACTGGCTGCCCTGAAACCGGCTTATGTCAAAGATGGTACAATTACGGCCGGGAATGCCCCGGGGGTCAATGATGGAGCAGCGGCACTGGTTGTTTCCATCCGGGAACAGGCAGAAAAATTGGGCCTAAAGCCATGGGCCCGTATTCTGGGGCATGCCTCCGTGGGCATGGAGGCAAAAGATTTTCCGATTACCCCCGCGTATGCTGTAAAAAAACTGTTGCAAAAACATCAGCTCTCACCTCAGGACATTGATTTGTATGAAATTAACGAAGCTTTTGCAGCGGTTGCTTTGGCCAACAGAAAGATTCTGGGGATTGATGCCGAAAAGCTGAATGTTAATGGCGGTGCAGTTGCACTGGGACATCCCATTGGTGCAAGCGGTGCCCGTATTCTTCTTACGCTGGTGATGGAATTGAGACGGCGCGGAGGAGGAATGGGGATTGCAGCGATTTGCAGCGGGGCTGCCCAGGGAGATGCTGTTTTAGTCCGAGTCGACGCTTAGAGAGGTGGAGAAATGATGGAAATCAGGCAGATCAGTGTCATCGGCGCCGGGCAGATGGGAAGCGGTATTGCCCAGGTTGCTGCCCAGGCCGGGTTTCAGGTAACCTTGCTGGATGTTTCTGAAGCTTTTGTCAAAAGAGGAATGGAGCGAATTGCCAGGCAGCTGGAACGGGGCGTAGCAAAAGGAAAATGGACCGCTGCGGAGAAAGATGCGGTTTTGTCGCGGCTCCAGCCGACCGTTCAGCTGGAAGAAGCAGCCAAAGACGCCGATATGGTGATTGAGGCAGTCGTTGAAAAAATGGAGGTAAAAACCGATTTGTTCCGTCAGCTGGATCAGAAGTGCCCGACGCACACCATTCTGGCAAGCAACACCTCTTCCCTGCCGATCACGGAAATTGCGGCGGCAACTTCCCGGCCGGAACGGGTAATTGGCATGCACTTCATGAATCCGGTTCCCGTGATGAAACTGGTGGAGATCATCCGCGGACTGGCGACACAAGATGAAGTTTATGCGATTGTGAAAGAACTGGCGGAAGCAATGGGAAAAGTTCCGGTTGAAGTAAACGATTTTCCCGGCTTTGTATCCAACCGCGTTTTAATGCCCATGATCAATGAGGCAATTTATGCGGTATACGAAGGGGTTGCCGAACCGGAAGCGGTTGACCAGGTGATGAAACTGGGGATGAATCATCCGATGGGTCCGTTGACGCTGGCTGACTTTATCGGACTTGATACCTGTTTGTATATCATGGAAACCCTTTATGAAGGATTTGGCGACAGCAAGTACCGCCCCTGCCCCCTGCTGCGCAAATATGTAAAAGCCGGATGGCTGGGCAAAAAAAGCGGACGGGGATTTTATCAATACGAGGGTGAGTGACCTGTAAACAGATAAAGATCAACATCGTGGAGTGGAGTGATCCTCATGAGATTTTCGTTTACGCCGGAGCAGGAAATGATGCGCAGGATGGTGCGCGACTTTGCTGAAACGGAAATCACTCCGATTGTGGGCAAAATGGATGAAGAAGACCTGTTTCCAAGAGAGATCATCAATAAAATGGCGGCGTTGGGCTTGATGGGGATTCCCATCCCTGAGGAGTGGGGAGGAGCCGGTGCGGACTTTACTTCATATATTCTCGCTTTGGAGGAGATTTCCAAGGCAAGTGCGACGGTAGGAGTTATTCTGGCCGTTCACACGTCAGTCGGAACGATGCCCATTTTAAAATACGGCACCGACACACAGAAAAAGAGATTCGTGACCCGGCTGGCGCAAGGGGATTATCTGGGGGCGTTTGCCCTGACTGAGCCACAGGCCGGTTCGGATGCGGCCAACCTTCGAACGAGCGCTCGTAAAGTTGCCGATAAATATATTTTAAATGGCAGCAAAATGTTTATTACCAACAGTGGAGAAGCCGATATTTATGTCACCTTCGCCGTCACTGATCCGGACAGGGGTTCCAAAGGAATATCCGCATTTATTGTAGAGAAAGATACTCCTGGTTTCCGGGTTGGCAAAAAAGAGAAAAAAATGGGATTGAACGGATCAAACACCTGCGAATTGATTTTTGAGGATGCCGAAGTGCCGGAAGAGAATTTGCTCGGTTGCGAGGGGCAAGGGTATGAGATCGCTTTGTCCAATTTGGCGGGAGGCCGGATTGGAATTGCGGCCCAGGCGGTTGGCATTGCGCAAGGCGCGATGAATGCGGCGCTTGCCTATACCAGGGAACGGAAACAGTTCGGAGCCCCGATCGCGCAAAAACAGGCGGTTCAGTTCAAGTTGGCCGATATGGCTACCCGGATTGAAGCAGCCCGCCTTCTCATTTATCGTGCGGCAGAACAGAAACAGCTGGGCCTTGCCTGCAAAAAAGAGGCCTCGATGGCCAAAATGTTTGCGACGGATACGGCCATGAAAGTGACAACGGAGGCCGTCCAAATCTTTGGAGGATACGGTTATACACGGGAATATCCTGTTGAAAGGATGTTTCGTGATGCGAAAATTACCCAGATTTATGAAGGAACGAATGAGATTCAACGAATTGTGATTTCCGGCCAGCTTTTGGCAGATGACTGAAGCAGGATTCAGACGGAACGGAAAAGAGTGAACGGCACATTAACCGGTTAGGGGAGTGAAACAGATGCAGTTTCAGTTGAGTGAAGAGCATGAAATGATGCGCAAAATGGTGCGTGATTTTGCTTTGAATGAGGTTGCCCCGACAGCGGCAGAAAGAGATGAAAAAGAAGTGTTTGATCGCACCATTTTTGAAAAAATGGCCGAGCTTGGTTTGACGGGAATTCCCTTTCCCGAAGAAGATGGCGGTGTCGGAGCCGACTTTTTAAGCTATGTCATTACTGTTGAAGAGTTGTCGCGCGTATGTGCCGCAACGGGTGTCACGCTGTCTGCGCACATCTCGCTCGCCGGCTGGCCCATCTATAAATTCGGTTCACCCGATCAAAAAGAACGTTTTTTGCGGCCTTTGGCGGAAGGAAGCAAACTGGGTGCGTTTGGCTTGACCGAACCGGGATCGGGATCGGATTCAGCAGGGATGAAAACAACTGGCGTTCGTGACGGAGAGGACTATATCCTTAATGGAAATAAAATTTTTATAACCAATGGAGGAGAAGCGGAAATTTATGTGGTTTTCGCTGTTACGGACCCCCATTTGAAACATAAAGGGATTACTGCCTTTATCGTTGAAAAGGATACCCCGGGCTTTTCAATCGGAAAGAAAGAAAAGAAATTGGGCATCCGTTCTTCCCCCACAACCGAAATCGTGTTCGAAGATTGCCGTATACCTGCCAGCCAGCGTCTGGGTGAAGAGGGACAGGGTTTCAAAATTGCGATGATGACATTGGATGGCGGGCGAAACGGCATTGCGGCCCAGGCGGTCGGAATTGCGCAAGGCGCCCTGGATGCCGCACTCGGTTATGCAAAGGAACGGAAACAGTTTGGCAAGCCAATTGCCACGAACCAGGCCATACAGTTCAAACTGGCCGATATGGCTACCCAGATTGAGGCTGCCCGCCTGTTGACCTACCAGGCTGCCTGGCTGGAAAGCGAAGGACTCCCCTACGGGAAAGCATCGGCAATGGCCAAATTGTTTGCCGGAGATGTGGCCATGCAGGTTACGACGGAAGCCGTTCAGATTTTTGGAGGATATGGATATACACGCGAATATCCGGTCGAACGCATGATGAGGGACGCAAAGATAACACAAATTTATGAAGGAACAAACGAAATTCAACGGGTAGTCATTTCAAACTACTTGCTCAAAGAGTGAAAAGGACGTAGGAGTGGGGAATGATGGAAACATGGCTCAGTGAAGTGGAACAAAAAAACAAACGGAAAATTGCCCGCCTGATTACCAGGATCGAAAACGGGGAACCTGAAACAGACAAATGGCTGGAAACTCTTTATCCAAAGACCGGAAACGCTTATATCATCGGAATTACCGGCTCGCCGGGGGCCGGGAAAAGTTCTTTGCTGGATGAGTTTATCGCCTGTCTTCGCAGGTCGAAGATTACGGTCGGGGTCATTTCAATTGATCCTACCAGTCCCTATACCGGCGGAGCGATCCTGGGAGACCGGGTAAGAATGATGCGCCATTCCCTGGATGAAGGGGTATTTATCCGCAGTATGGGAAGCCGGGGATCTCTGGGAGGGTTGTCGCGGTCGGCCAGGGACGCGGTTACTGTTCTGGATGCTGCCGGGTATGATGTGATTCTGCTGGAGACCGTGGGAGTGGGACAGGCGGAGCTGGATGTGATGCATGTGGCGGATACGGTTTGTCTGGTGCTCAATCCGACTGCCGGTGATGTGATCCAGGTATTCAAAGCCGGAATAATGGAAATTGCCGATTTGTTCGTGATCAATAAAGCAGATTTGCCGGGAGTGAACCGCCTTGAAGGGGAAATTAATGATTTGCTGGATCTGTCAAAACAGGACTCGGGCTGGCGTCCTCCCATTGTCCGCACCATTGCCACCCGGGGGGAAGGAATCGATTTGTGGTGGAATGCTGCAAAGAGCCATCTGGATTACCTGAAGCAGAATGGAGAATTGAACCGCAGACGAAAACGGCAGCTTGAGCTGGAAACAAGGAACCTCATTGAGGAAACTGTACGCCGTTATCTGGAAAAAGTCTGGAGCGATCCTGCCTGGCAAAAACAGCTGGAGTGTCTGGAAAAACGGAATATCAGCCCGCGTACATTGGCCAGGAAATGGCTGGATCAACTTGGGAGGGGGATCTGTGAAGAAAAAGTCGAAACTCATTCCTTCAATGATCAAAGATGAACGTTTGATCGAACAACGGCGGCAGCAAATTATTGAAGGGGCGGTACGGTTATTTGTAAAGAAAGGTTTCTATAAAACCACAACCCGGGAAATTGCCAAGGAATGCGGATTATCAATCGGAACGATGTATGAATATATTCAAACCAAGGAAGATGTTCTTTATCTGGTGTGTGAATATATTCATTCAGAACTAGAAAAACGTTTGCTGAAAGTAATGAATGAAGAGGATTCCGGCATCGAATCCTTGTTAAAAAGTCTGAAAAAATTGTTTTGCGCAATGGATGAAATGAGATCGCTCGTTCTCCTGATTTACCAGGAAACGAAATCATTGCCAAGGGATAAAATGAAGTATGTATTGAGCAAAGAAGAAGAAATTACCAATCTGTTTGTACGTATTCTGGAAAAGGGAATGAAGGACGGAACAATTCAGATTGACGCTTCTTCCATCAATTTGATGGCCCACAATATCATGGTAATTGGCCAAATGTGGACATTTCGCCATTGGGCCTTGGGTCGTGAATATGATCTGGAGGAGTTTACAAAGCGGCAAATGTCTTTATTGCTAGGACAATTTACGGCTGGGGGAGAGTGGAATGCAGGTGATCCGACCTAAACATGCCATTCGATTTGTAACAGCAGCAAGCCTGTTTGACGGACATGATGCGGCCATCAATCTGTTTCGCCGATTGTTGCAGGCGGCCGGTGTCGAAGTCATTCATCTGGGGCATAACCGCTCGGTGGACGAAATTGTTGAAGCGGCGATTCAGGAAGATGTGCAGGGAATTGCCGTTTCTTCCTATCAGGGAGGGCATATTGAATTTTTCAAGTATATGATTGATTTGCTGAAAGAAAGAGGCGCAGGGCATATCCGGGTGTTCGGCGGGGGCGGGGGAGTGATTGTACCCCGTGAAATCAGGGAACTGGAGGAGTATGGTGTCAGCAAGATCTTTTCTCCTCAGGATGGCAGGGAACTGGGGCTGGAAGGAATTATAGAAACCATGCTGAAAGAAACGGATTTTGCGACGGTAACCGATATTTCCCGGGAAATTGACCGGTTGAAAGAAGGGGACCAGCAAGCTGTTTCCCGCCTGATTACCTGGGTGGAAGAAAATGAAGATCAAAAGATTCAGGTGATTCAGCAATTGCCGCCGCAACAGAACAGGATGATTCCGGTCGTGGGGATTACCGGAACGGGCGGGGCCGGAAAAAGTTCACTTACTGATGAACTGGTACGTCGCTTTATTCATGATTTTGAAGATAAAAAAGTGGCCATTCTTTCCGTAGACCCATCCAAGCAGAAAACAGGCGGCGCTCTGCTGGGAGACCGGATTCGGATGAATTCGGTCAACCATCCCCGGGTCTATATGCGGAGTCTGGCAACCCGCCATACACGGTCAGAACTTAGCAGTGGAATCAAAGAAGCAATCCAGATCCTGAAAGCGGTAAATATCGATTTGATCATTGTCGAAACCAGCGGGATTGGACAAGGAAATGCCGACATCGTCGAAGTGAGCGACTTGTCCATTTATGTGATGACATCCGAATTTGGCGCTCCTTCCCAGCTGGAGAAAATTGAGATGTTGGATTACGCTGAACTGGTTGCCATCAACAAGTTTGACCGGAAAGGTTCTGAAGATGCCTTGCGGGATGTGAAAAAACAGTACCGTCGCAACCACGGGCTGTTTGATGCAGATGACAACGAAATTCCCGTATATGGAACGATGGCGTCCCGTTTCAATGATCCGGGAACCAATCGCTTTTACCGGGCACTGATCCGAAAATTGAGTAAAAAATTTGAATTGAATTGGGAGTCCGGATGGCAGGTTGCCGAGACCAATCCGGGTGTTCACCATATCATTCCTCCGGAGCGAACCCATTACCTGCGGGAAATTGCCGCAACGGTCCGCAAATACCACAGGGAAACCGAAGAGCAGGCAAAGCTGTCTACACAGCTTTACCAGTTAACCGGCGCGCAGGCCTGCCTGGAAATAGAGGGAGAAGAACAAAGCATTACCGAACGTTTTCAGGAGACAATCAGGAAAATTGAAGAGAAAATGACACCCGACAGTCGGAAAATGCTGAGCAATTGGGATTCACTGATCCAGACTTACCAGCAGGACGAATATACACTGAAAATCCGCGATAAAAAACAGAAAATTCCTTTATATATGGAAACTCTGTCCGGAAGCAAAATTCCGAAAGTGGCTATGCCCCGTTTTAAAGACTGGGGAGAACGTTTGCGATGGCTGCGTAAAGAGAATGTGCCGGGACAGTTCCCGTTCACGGCTGGCGTTTTCCCGTTTAAACGGACTGATGAAGACCCGAAACGCCAGTTTGCGGGGGAAGGAACTCCGGAACGGACCAATCGCCGTTTTCACTACTTGTCGAAAAACGACACTGCCAAACGTCTGTCTACGGCCTTTGACAGTGTCACCCTTTACGGGGAGGACTCGGATGAACGCCCCGATGTATACGGAAAGGTGGGAGAATCGGGAGTCAGTATCTGTACGCTGGAAGACATGAAGAAATTGTATGCCGGGTTTGACCTGTGCGCGCCCAATACCAGCGTTTCCATGACCATAAACGGGCCTGCTCCCATCATCCTGGCCATGTACTTCAATACTGCCATTGACCAGCAGCTGGAGAACTTTCGGGAGCGGGAAGGGCGTGAACCCACCACGGAAGAAGCGGAGGCGATTAAAAAGAAAACCCTGCAAACCGTACGCGGAACTGTGCAGGCTGATATTCTGAAAGAGGACCAGGGCCAGAACACCTGTATTTTTTCTACTGATTTTGCCTTGAAGATGATGGGGGATATCCAGGAATATTTTATTGAACATGGGGTGCGAAATTATTATTCCGTAAGTATCAGCGGTTACCATATTGCGGAAGCGGGGGCCAATCCCATTACCCAACTGGCTTTTACACTGGCCAATGCATTCACATATGTAGAATATTATTTAAGTCGTGGTATGGAAATCGATCAATTTGCCCCCAATTTTTCATTCTTCTTCAGCAATGGGCTGGATGCGGAATATTCGGTGATCGGCCGGGTGGCCCGCCGGATTTGGGCGATTGTGATGAAATATCTGTATGGAGCCAATCAGCGAAGCCAAAAGTTGAAATACCATATTCAAACATCCGGACGTTCATTGCACGCACAGGAAATTGATTTCAATGATATCCGGACGACCCTGCAGGCATTAATGGCTATTTATGACCAGTGCAATTCGCTGCATACCAATGCCTATGACGAAGCAATTACCACGCCGACGGAGGAATCCGTTCGCCGGGCCATGGCCATCCAGCTGATCATCACCAGGGAACTGGGATTGGCTAAAAATGAAAACCCGCTGCAAGGCTCCTTTATCATAGATGAATTGACCGACTTGGTAGAAGAAGCCGTTTTGCGCGAATTTGAGCGGATCAGTGATCGGGGCGGAGTACTGGGTGCTATGGAAACCCAATACCAGCGGGGAAAAATCCAGGAAGAATCCCTGGTTTATGAGACCAGGAAACATTCCGGCGAATTGCCAATTATTGGGGTGAACACCTTTGAAAATCCCAACCCGCCGGAAAATGTGGATTTGGAGTTGACCCGTGCCACTGCAGAGGAAAAAGAAGCGCAAATCCGCCATCTTCGTGAGTTTCAGGAAAAACACCGCCAGCAGGTGAAACCGGCATTGGAGCGGTTGAAAGAGGTCGCCCGGAACAACGGAAATATTTTTGCCGAACTGATGGAAACAGTGAAAGTGGCCAGCCTTGGGCAGATTACCCGCGCTCTATATGAAGTGGGCGGCCAGTATCGCCGCAATATGTGACAATCTTCCCGGAAGATGGAGCTGTTCTCGCTCCATCCTTTTTTATTTTTTTGTAAAGAGTAAATATGGTTGACTTCACTAGTTTTTTGGATAAAATAGTTGTACGAGAAACAGGATATACGGTTTCACCTATGGATGGAAGGATGTGTCCAAATTTGAGTGACAACCTCGCTAAAGAAAAAGTGAGAGAAACAGCCATGGTTGATGTGGCTTACGAACTTTTGCAAGAAAAGGGAGAAGCGATGCTGTATCACGACATCATGGCTGAAGTCTCTAAGGTGAAAGGTTTTACAGAAGAAGAAACGGAAAATTACATCGCCCAACTATATACCGAAATCAATATTGACGGACGGTTTGTTTGTGTAGGTCGCAATTTGTGGGGAATCCGGGCATGGTATCCTACAGAACAGGCTACCGACTCTGCTGTCGCTGCCAATGTGAAAGATGACGACTATGATGATATTGATGACAAACTGTTTGATGAAGATGAAGATGAGATGGGCGAGATCGAAGATATGGATGATGCTTATCACGACGATGAAGAAACGGACGATTATGATGATAAAGTAAAAGAGGATGTGGTTTAATCATCTTGACAATAATTACTTACTGCGATAAATTATTTTTTGGGCTCGTTATGAACGGAATGAAAAAGAGCGCCCCTGTTACCGGGGGCGCTCTTTCTATTTTGTGAGAATATGGGGCATCCTTGTTTATAGGAGGAAGATGAATATGTCAAAATACATTTTTGTTACCGGCGGTGTGGTTTCTTCCCTTGGCAAAGGAATTACGGCTTCAGCATTGGGAAGGTTATTAAAAAACAGAGGCGTAAAAGTAACGATCCAAAAATTTGATCCTTATATCAATGTGGACCCTGGGACGATGAGTCCTTATCAGCATGGCGAAGTGTTTGTCACGGACGATGGTGCGGAAACGGATCTGGATTTGGGCCATTATGAACGTTTTATTGATATTAATTTGAGCAAAAACAGCAATGTTACAACAGGCAAGATTTATTCTGCCGTGATCAACAAGGAACGCCGTGGAGATTATCTGGGGGGAACTGTTCAGGTGATTCCCCATATTACAAATGAGATTAAAGACCGGGTTTTCCGCGCCGGCCGGGAAAGCGGCGCCGATGTGGTCATTACGGAAATTGGCGGCACGGTTGGAGATATTGAAAGTTTGCCCTTTCTGGAAGCGATTCGTCAGATAAAAAGTGATGTCGGTCCCAATAATGTGATGTATATTCACTGTACACTGGTCCCCATGTTGCGGGTGAGCGGTGAACTGAAAACAAAACCGACGCAGCATAGCGTCAAGGAACTGCGCAGTATCGGCATTCAGCCCAATGTGATCGTCTGTCGGACCGAGTACCCGCTTAGCGAAGATTTGAAAAATAAAATTGCGTTATTCTGTGATATTGACCGGAATGCAGTGATTGAAGCGCGTGATGCGGATACCCTTTACGAAGTGCCTTTGATGGTCCAGGAGCAAGGGTTTGATGAAATCGTTGTGAAACATTTGGGCCTGGAATGCGGGCCGGCAGACATGTCTGACTGGATTCAACTTGTAAATAAAGTGAAGAACCTGACCCATACGACCCGGATCGCGATTGTGGGGAAATACGTCGCCCTGCACGATGCCTATATGAGTGTGGTTGAGGCATTGCGACATGCCGGTTTTGACCGGGATACGGATATCAGTGTCAAATGGATCAACTCGGAAGAAGTAACTGATGACAATGTGGACTCCCTATTGGGAGATGTGGACGGAATCCTTGTTCCGGGTGGATTTGGCGATCGCGGGATTGAAGGAAAGATTACAGCCATCCGGTATGCCCGTGAAAAACAGATTCCGTTCCTTGGCATTTGTCTGGGAATGCAAATGGCCTGTGTGGAAGGGGCCAGGAATTTGCTTCATTTGGAGGGAGCGCACAGTTCGGAGTTTAATCCGGCAACTCCGTATCCGATTATTGACTTGTTGCCGGAACAGAAAGATATTGAGGAAAAAGGCGGAACCATGCGTCTCGGATTGTATCCGTGCAAAGTTGCTTCGGACAGTTTTGCACATCAGGCGTATGGCAAGGACCTGGTCTATGAACGGCACCGCCATCGTTATGAATTTAATAATGAATACCGAGAGTTATTGGAGAAGGCCGGGTACCGGTTCTCAGGAACCTCTCCGGACGGCAGGCTCGTTGAAATTGTGGAGTATGCCAATCATCCGTGGTTTGTCGCTTCCCAGTTCCATCCCGAGTTCATTTCCCGTCCCAATCGTCCCCAACCGCTGTTCCGCGAGTTTGTGAAAGCATCGCTTGAACTGAAATTAAAACAACAAGTCAAAGTTGAATAAAGTTTTCGCCGGATGGATGCTTTGTTTCAAAAAGAGTTGTCATGAGGACAGCTCTTTTTTTTGACCGCTATTGTTTGTTCGTATGAATTGTCCTTTCCCTTCAGGTGCAGGTGGTAGCGGATTAACGTATGCCTGATAAAATCAATTTAAAAAGCTGAAAATATCATTGTATTTTTTTGCAAGTACAAATACAATAATACATCTATGTTGTAAAAAAGGTTATTAACGTTTTAGCAGATGACCTTTTTCAGAGGGAGGAAACTATGAAATTTTTAGATTTAGATTTTGAAGAAAGAAATCAATATATAAAAAACAAGTATGGCAGAAGAGTTTTTTTTGCAGGAAATAAACACGGAGTAATTACATTGGTTGAACACATCAAAAAAAATTCAAAACCCAATCCTGAATTGCTTGTTCCTGTTGAAGGAGTATGGGGCATCCAGTTTGCGTATAAATATCAAGTGAAGATCAAATATATGATTGTTTGTACCGAAGAAATGAATTCAAATGAATCCATCATGCTGTTAGAAACATTAATGGATGATGATTCAGAGTTACGTGCATATCTGGTCTCAAAAAAAGTATTTAATAAAGTAAGTGAAAAAGCCAATTCAGCAGGTATACTTGCATTATGCAAATTTCCAAAGAGAGATTTGGAAGATTTAAATGTAGATAAAAATGCTCTTGTTGTGATTTTGGATGGTCTGGAAATTCTCGGCAATGTAGGAACTATTGTCAGATCTGCGGATGGAACGGATGTTTCAGCAGTTATTATTACAAATAAGAAAACAAGGTTGATACATCCTAAATTTATCAAGAGCAGTCAGGGTTCATGTTTTAAAGTGCCAATTGTTGAAGCTGACTTCAAAGATGTCCATCAGTGGCTGGTTAAAAATGATTTCAGAATCATTTTAACCGATACCCGGTCCAGTTTAAATTACTATGAGGAAAGCTATGAGGGCCGAGTTGCGATCGTTATGGGAAGTGAGCGATACGGGATATCAAAAGACTGGTATGATACGGATTATGCAGGGATAAAAATACCTATGTTTGGGGACTGTGATTCGCTAAATGTAGGAATTGCAACAACAGTTATTTTGTATGAAGCAACGCTGAAGAAGAAAAAAATGCTAACCAGGTTTATATAGATAAAAATTTAAACTTGGAGTGATTTTTATGAGTTATTGTGAGGAACTTTGCAAAAAATCGACTCCATTCATATTTCAGGGCCGATTTTTTGCGAAAAATATTAATTATCGGTTTTGTTCTATTGCTAAAGTTAAAACCGTCCCATAAGATTATGTTTATCATTTTTCGTTGTAACTATTTTTTTGCTGTTCCTGATAGATCGACAAAGTACTGTAAATTGCTTTAAGGATCGGAAGTTTTTGTTCCTTTTGTGCCCACTCGATCAGGGTGCCATGAAAATGATCCGTTTCAATAGGAAGTCCTTTTTCCAGATCACGAAGCATGGATGATTTCATCGTCGGTTCCAGTCTGGCTGTGTTTGTCAGGATTTTTTCTGGCAAATCAGGGGACAGTCTCGGCTCCTTTTGGACTGCCACAGAAAAAAGTTCGTCGAGAAATGATTTATAGGTCTCTTTTCCATACGGCGAGGATAAAATGGGACCGATACTGCTGCGCATGAGGCAGGTCATTCCGCTCATGGCGCTGATAAACAAATATTTTTTCCACATTTCCAGCTGGATTTTCAAAGAGGAGCGTGATCCCATTCTGGCGCCCTGAAAAAGTTTCTCTACCTGTTTGATCCGAGGGGTCTCTGTTCCATCCCATTCGCCAAATACAACATCGTGAACAGCGCTGTATTGTTCAATTTCTCCCTGCCGGTTCAGAGTTGTTTCAATAAAGCCCAGTCCGCCCAGGACATTTTTTTCGGGAAAATGTTGCCATAATGTCTCCATATGCCTGATTCCGTTTAAAAGCGGCAAAATCATCGTATGTTCATGGACATATGGCTCGAATGACGGGATGGCCCCATTCAGGTGATAGGCCTTGACGGCAAGCAAAACCAGATCAAACGGCTCACACGGTTCCCCGCTGATGAGCGTCTTTACAGGAGACCGGAAATTTCCATGTACACTTTTGATCACAAGCCCTGTTTTCTTCAGTTGCTGCTGTCTTCCCGGACGGACGAGAAAGGTGACATCTTCTCCTTTTTCCACCAGTCTTCCTCCAAAGTAGCCGCCCATGGCTCCGGCGCCAACAACTAAAACACGCATACGAATCCTCCTTTTGCACGGAAATGGTTTTTTATCAATCATTGTAACAAAGGTTCGGACATAAAGCCCAAACCTTTGTCAAATCTATTCTAATAATGATATTTGTTTTTTACGTTTTTTACCAGTTTCTCAAATTGGCTTTTTACACTGTGATAGCCTATCTGGTACCATTCGTTTGCAGGGTCCCAGATACCATATACCTGGGCAGCGTATTTTATTTTTTGGGCATCCTGCGGATCGATTAAATGCATTGTGTATTCTTTGAAAGGAAGGTGATACCGGGTAAACCTTGCTTTATAGATGGAGATGAAGTAGAGCGTATTGTCCGGTGAAATCCGGTTTTTTTGTTCGTATTCCATCAGGACTTTTCCCAACATGGCATGATCGGGATGAAAATCCCAGATGCTCGTTGTCCGGAAATGCGCATCCGGAAAACGTTTCAGCAATTCTTCAATAACATCGCTGATTTCCTCATACTGTTCATCGAAACGGTCATTTTCAATGTTGTAAATATGTACATTTTCTTCGGGAACCCCCAGACGCCTCGCCACTTCCCTGAATTCCCTGACGCGGGCATTGCCCAGATCATTTACGTCCAGATACGGATCCGAGTACTTCTCTTTTTCAGGATCGTGGTACCGTTTATGCAATGGGCAATATACCGGCTCTTTATGAAGATACGGCTGTTTCCCGGAGTCCTTGAACCCGTTGAGCAGAAACCGGGCACGAGAGTGTCCTCCCGGACTCATCAAGACCAGATGAACATCCCAACGCAACCGGAGATGATTGACGATATCCACTCCCATTGACAACAACTCGTCATCGGCATGGGGGGCCACAAAGACAATGGTCGGCTGGTCAGACAAGTTGGCTGGCCGCTCGTTTAACGCGTGCAGATTTTTATCCTCCAATGCGGATACTTCCTGAAAAACAGAGAAAGCGAGCAAAAATATGACCGTGATGCTGACAGCAATAATAATTGTTCGAAGTTTCATGGTTCTACTCCTACTCAGTACAATGTTCCCTTAATGGTTTAAAAATAAATAACCGCATGCAACGGGTTAATTATACTATTAATTGATTGTTTTTTTATAGATTACAAGAGACCGACTAAAAAATTTTATTTTTTATTTTTGGCATACCTTGTTTCGGAAAAAGGGTATGCCTGGTTCTGGCTTTTTGAAAGTAATTCTTTTGTGTAAAAGTGTTTGGTAGCAGTTATTTTTTTACTGTAAGCAGGAAATAGGTGAAGGAATCAATAAATATAGTTTTGAATGTCCTTCTATTTTCCTTAAAATATTTATTTCACGGTATCACCCATGGCATAAAGCTGTGATGGTACGGTTTTATGAGGGGAGGCATATTCAATTGGATAAAAAAATACTTGTGGTGGATGATCAATATGGAATTCGACTTCTGCTCCAGGAAGTGTTCTCCAAAGAAGATATACATATTTTTCAGGCTTCCAACGGGAAACAGGCCCTCGAAATCATACAAGCGGAAAAGCCGGATCTCATATTATTGGATATGAAGATGCCAGGCATGGATGGTTTGGAATTATTGCGCCGCTTGCGAAAATTCAATACCGAAGCAAAGGTGATCATGATGACCGCTTACGGCGAACTGGATATGGTTGCGGAAGCAAGCCAGTTAGGAGCCCTGACGCATTTTACCAAACCATTTGACATTGAGGAATTGCGTACTGAAGTTATGAAGCAGCTGGCATCTTGAGACAGTTAAAGGGGGCGACAGGATGGAAGCGAAAATCCGTTTGCGGATGAGCCAGGCAGATGCCCATTATGGCGGAAACCTGGTGGATGGGGCCCGGATCATGTCCCTGTTTGGGGATGTTGCAACAGAACTGCTTATTCGTCATGATGGAGACGAAGGGCTGTTTGTTGCCTATGATCAGGTAGAGTTCCTGGCACCTGTTCATGCAGGCGACTTTATTGAGGTGGCAGGCCGGATCGAAAAGGTTGGCAATACGAGCAGAAAAATGTCCTTTGAAGCTGTCAAGGTGATTGAAGGCGGAATTGATCCGGAACGTCCTACGCTTGCCCGTGTGCTTGATCCGCCTGTTTTGGTGGCCCGTGCTTCAGGGACCTGCGTGGTTCCCAAAAACCGTTAAACTGGATTTTTGGATGGGGAGGTAGGGTTTTTGCAAAAGCTGATAATCACTGCGGCGTTGGTGGGAGCAGAAGTAACCAAGGAGGATACACCCCATCTTCCAACAACGACGGAAGAAATCGTTAAAGCGGCAGAAGAGGTGAGAAAAGCAGGAGCATCCATTGTTCATATCCATGTACGTGACAAAAACGGACGCCCAAGCCAGGACCGGGAGCTTTACAGGGAAGTGATTGAAAGAATAGAAAAGCAAACCGATCTGGTTGTACAGGTATCAACAGGAGGGGCAGTCGGAATGTCTGCTGAAGAGAGGCTTGAGCCAATCTCCCTGCGTCCGGAAATGGCTACATTGACGACAGGGACGGTCAACTTTGGCAACGATGTGTTTATGAACGATCCACAGCAGCTTGTCAGGTTTGCTGAGGAATTTGAACAGTTTGGGGTCAGGCCTGAATTTGAAATATTTGATGTGGGCATGATAGCTAATGCGCTGCATCTGGTCAAAAAAGGCTACTTTACGGGGCATCTCCATTTCGATTTTGTGATGGGGGTTCCCGGCGCGCTTCCGGCTACGGCGGAAAATCTGCTGCATCTGATCCGGCAGTTGCCGGAGGGAGCCACCTGGACCGTGGCCGGAATTGGAAAGCACCAGTTGCCGATGGCGGTATTGGGCATTGTGTTGGGCGGGCATGTGCGTGTAGGCCTTGAAGACAATATTTACTACCGAAAAGGAGAACTGGCCACAAATGCCCAATTGGTGGAGCGAGTGGCAAGAATTTCCATGGAACTGGACCGTGGGATCGCGACTCCTGATGAAACAAGGAGAATATTGAATTTAACTAAAAGTAAGTTTTATTAACAGATACGGTGTTTTCTATCCAATTCCTTTAGCAAAGTGTTATAATGCAAAAGTGAATCACAAGAAAATGAAGGAGGCAGCAGAATGCCACTTGTATCAATGAATGCCTTCCTGCCACGAGCCAAGAAAGAAGGCTTTGCAGTCGGGCAATTTAATATTAACAATCTGGAGTTTGTCCAGGCGATCATTGAAGCTGGGAAAGAAGAACGGTCCCCGCTTATTTTTGGTGCCAGTGAAGGCGCGATCCGTTACATGGGACTGAAAAACGTGGTTGCCTTGTCCAAAGTGGCTGCTGAAGAAGCAGATGTTCCGGTCGCGCTCCATCTTGATCACGGAAGCAGTTTTGAAGTGGTTATGCAATGTATTCAGGCCGGATTTTCTTCCGTTATGTTTGACGGTTCCCATTATCCGTTGGAAGAAAATATCCGCTTGACCAAAAAAGTGGTGGAAGCGGCACATTCTGTCGGTGTATCCGTAGAAGGGGAATTGGGTACCATCGGCGGTGTTGAAGATGACCTGGATGTAAAAGATGAAGATGCATCCCTGGCAAAACCGGAAGAAGCCCTTCGCTTCTGGAAGGAAACAAATGTTGACGCATTGGCAATTGCTGTGGGAACGGCACATGGTCTTTACAAAGGAGAACCAAAAATACACTATGATATCATTGAAGAGGTAGCAGGTCTGATTGAAGCGCCGATCGTTTTGCACGGAGGTTCCGGCGTTCCTGATGAAGCGATTCGCATTGCAGTTTCCAAAGGCGTAGCGAAAATCAATGTGAATACCGAAAACCAGGTTGCCATGGGAAAAGTTGTCCGGGAATTGCTTGACAAAAACCCTGACATGATTGATCCTCGCAAATACCTGGGCCCGGCCCGTGAAGCCATCAAGGAAACCGTTAAAGGAAAAATGCGCCTGTTTGGAAGCTCCGGCAAAGCATAAAAAATATACTCAGTTTGACCAGATCTTAATTACTTAAAGGATGGTTGCCATGAAGTTCTTCTTGGATACTGCAATCGTTGATGAAATTCGGGAAGTTAATGAATGGGGACTCTTGTCCGGAGTAACAACGAACCCCAGTCTTATCGCGAAATCCGGTCGTGTATTTGAAGATGTGTTGAAAGAAATCTTGAGTATTGTTGACGGTTCGGTAAGTGCGGAAGTCATCAGCCGTGAAGCAAAGGGAATGATTGAAGAAGGCGAACGTCTGGCTGCCATTTCGGATCAGGTGACAATCAAGGTTCCGATGACGATTGAAGGGCTGAAAGCAGTCAGCCATTTTTCCAAAAAAGGAATAGCCACGAACGTAACCCTGATTTTTTCCGCAAACCAGGCACTTATGGCAGCACGGGCGGGAGCAACCTATGTCAGTCCGTTTGTTGGCCGCCTGGACGATATCAGCCATGATGGCATGCAACTGGTCGGTCAAGTGGCGGAAATGTTCCGGTTGCACAATATTTCCACCGAAATCATTGCAGCAAGTATTCGTCACCCCTTGCATGTGATTCAGGCTGCCATGAGCGGAGCGCATATCGCCACCTTGCCTTATAAAGTGATGAAACAAATGGTTCATCATCCACTTACTGATCAGGGCATTGAAAGGTTTGAAGCGGACTGGAAAAAAGCAACTCGGGCATAACAGGCAGGAAGTCTGGCCGGGGCATTTCGCCTATGGGCCAGGCTTCCCCCTTAATCAGAGGAAACGTTTCATTATTTCAATTTTTCAGGCCGGCAACTTGATAAAAGGATTTTACGGCTGGCAAGCGAACTCCTTCATATCAGGCCAATCAGTTAAACTTTTCAACCCGGATCCTCATGATTCCTTCGCCATGAGCCCTCATTTTAAATTTTCAAACGTGTCCCGTTAGATTTCTTTAATAAGAATGAGGCATCCTTTTAGAGAATTATCATAAAAAAAAGTAAAAACGAGCGAAGTATGTAACATATAACGTAAATATGTTACTCTAATTGGAGAATTGTTTCTAAATGTGATGGCTAATTTGATAATCAGAAGAGGGGATTTCTCATGGAAAGAAGTTTAACGATGGAGCTTGTTCGTGTTACGGAGGCTGCTGCCATAGCATCGGGACGATGGATGGGCTATGGCAAGAAAGATGAAGCGGATGCTGCAGCCACCGAAGCCATGCGCAAGGTCTTTGACACGATTCCGATGCGGGGGACCGTGGTCATTGGCGAAGGAGAAATGGATGAAGCGCCCATGCTGTATATCGGTGAAAGAGTGGGAATGGGTTATCTTCCGGAGGTGGACGTGGCTGTGGATCCGCTGGAGGGTACGAATATTGTGGCAAAAGGCTTGTGGAATGCGTTGTCAGTCGTGGCCATTTCGGATAAAGGCCAATTATTGCACGCGCCCGATATGTATATGGATAAAATTGCCGTCGGACCCGAAGCCGTTGGACAAGTTGATATTGATGCGCCTGTGGAAGACAATCTGAAAGCCGTTGCCCGTGCAACAGGCAAGGATATAGAAGATTTGGTAGCCGTTGTGCTCGATCGTCCGCGACATGCCAAATTAATAGAGGATATTCGAAAAGCGGGGGCCCGTATCAAACTGATTCCGGACGGAGATGTTGCAGCAGCGATCCATACCGGTTTTCCCGATACGGGAGTAGATATTCTGCTGGGTTCAGGAGGAGCGCCGGAAGGTGTGTTGTCCGCTGTGGCACTGAAATGTCTGGGTGGAGAAATTCAAGGCCGCCTCCTGCCAGAAGATGAGGAACAATATCAGCGTTGTGTGAGAATGGGACTTAAAGACCCCCGAAAAGTCCTGAGAATGGATGATCTGGTCAAGGGGGACGATGCAATTTTTGCTGCCACCGGCGTTACCGATGGCGAACTGTTGAAAGGGGTACGCTACAAGGGAAGTATTGCCAGGACATATTCTCTGGTCATGCGTGCCAAAACGGGCACTATCCGTTTTGTGGAGGGGACTCATCGACTTGAGAAAAAACCGAACCTTATTTTATAATTTTCTTTCCTCTTCCTCTTCTCCGTTTTTGGAGAAAGAGGAAGAGAATTTTACAGAATTGAGTGGTGGTGCGACTCATGGAGCTCACGCTGAGCGATTTGGAAACACGCAGATTGGTTGATTTATACAAACTGGCAAAAGAATACCAGATTCCTTACTATTCGCAGATGAAAAAGAAAGAGCTGATTTTTGCCATTTTGAAAGCGAAAGCGGAAAAAGACGGTTTCATGTTCATGGAGGGAGTGCTTGATGTTCTTCCCGAAGGTTACGGTTTCTTAAGGCCGATTAATTTTCTTCCGTCCTCAGAGGATATTTACATTTCGGCTTCCCAAATTCGTCGTTTTGACCTGAGATCCGGCGATCTTGTTTCCGGAAAGGTTCGTCCGCCAAAAGAAAATGAACGTTATTTCGGATTGCTTCATGTCGAAGCGGTGAATGGCGAAGATCCCAACATTGCTGCGGAAAGACTCCACTTTGCAGCTCTAACTCCTCTTTACCCGCAGAAGCGTCTCCTGCTGGAAACCTCTCCCGAGCGAATTTCTACACGGATGATGGATTTGATTGCCCCTGTCGGACGAGGACAACGCGGTTTGATTGTGGCACAGCCCAAAGCTGGCAAGACGATGCTTTTAAAAGAAATAGCCAACAGCATTACCGAGAACTATCCCCATATTGAACTGTTTGTGCTGTTGATTGACGAACGACCTGAAGAAGTGACCGATATGCAGCGTTCAGTCGATGCAGAGGTAGTCAGTTCCACATTTGATGAACTGCCTGAAAATCACATAAAAGTTGCGGAACTGGTTCTGGAGAGGGCTCAGCGGCTGGTGGAGCACAAACGGGATGTAGTCATCCTGCTGGACAGCATCACACGGCTGGCCCGTGCCTATAACCTGGTGATTCCCCCAAGCGGAAGGACATTGTCCGGCGGAATCGACCCGGCAGCACTGCACCGCCCGAAAAGATTTTTTGGAGCGGCACGCAATATTGAGGAAGGTGGCAGCCTGACCATCCTGGCAACAGCGCTTGTAGAAACGGGATCACGGATGGATGATGTGATTTATGAAGAATTCAAGGGTACCGGAAATTTGGAACTTCATCTGGACCGGCGCCTTGCGGAACGAAGAATCTTTCCTGCCATCGATATTCGGCGGTCGAGCACACGACGCGAAGAACTGCTGCTGAATAAAACAGAACTGGAAAAATTATGGATGCTTCGAAAATCATTGAGTGATTCAAACGAGTATACCGAAGCCCTCGTAAAAAGATTGAAACAAACAAAAACCAATGAAGAATTCCTCGCTTCTCTGGACTTCAAATCAGGCCGTACCACAACATCCGTTTCTTGATCCTGAAGATAAAAGGTGCATAAATGAAAAACGCCTCACATAAAGATGAAACCAGGTGGAATTCACACCTTATCCAATCTCTTCTGTGAGGTGCTGACATGTCTTCGAAACGTGCCCTATTGGCTTCTTCTCTGGCCATTTGTTCCACATCGGCGTCATGGATGGTCGGGACAGACAGACATCCCGTTTATGCCCAGGAACTGGCAGCAGGAGCGGATGCGGACCCGGAGAAGGAGCAGATAGCACAGGAAGCGATGTATCAGTTCTTAAGTCCGATCTCCCAGGTTGCTGAGGGGAATTTGGCTGCGACAGTAGAGACAAAGCCCCTCACTTACCGTGTTAAAAAAGGAGACACTCTTTCTGGAATTGGCCGTCTTTTCGGGGTGTCCTGTCAGGAACTGACACGGTTTAACCATCTGGAAAATCCTGATCTGTTGCAAATCGGACAGGAAATTCAAATTCCTCTTGTAAAAAAGTGGATTCGTTTACGATTGGGAGATACTGTCCAATCCCTGGCTAAAGAGTATCAAACGACACCTGAAGTTATGGCGGTCCTGAATTCGGAGCTGAAGGAATCATCGATTACCTATGCGGGGCAATTGCTTGCCGTTCCGCAAAAATGGAAAGGAAATCCCCCCAGGCATTCGCTGTCTGAAAAGAGGAACCCGAATCGAAAACCCGTGATTCGCCTGGCTGACCATTCCCGGACGGGGACCTATGTTTTCAGGTGGCCGGTAAACGGGCAGATTACGAGCAATTTTGGCTGGCGAAACGGCCGGCAGCACAAAGGAATTGATATCTGGAATGAAGCAGGGGCAAAAGCGGAAATCTGCGCTTCACTGGGCGGGGTCGTCACTCAGGCCGGATATTCAGGAGGGTATGGGAACCTGGTAGTCATTGACCATGGGGGAGGATGGATAACTTACTATGCGCATCTAAGCCAAATATCCGTCAGTAAAGGCGAACAGGTCAATACAGGTGAAAGGCTGGGCATGATGGGGCAGACCGGACGCGCCACCGGTTACCACCTTCATTTTGAAGTACGCAAAAACGGAAAAGCAATCAACCCGTTGCTTGTTTTAAAATAACTTCTGCTCTCATATTATTTTTCTCAATCAAGGCGCATTCTCCATAACCCGTGGGGAATTGCGCCTTTTTAACGTTTGGGTAGTTGCCGGGACGTCTTCTTGCCTTTTCTGATGCAAACATGCTATAATACACCAGTGGTTTTAAACGTACGTTATTGGAACGGCATTAGGAAAGAGGTGAGACGAATGAAACAAGGAATTCACCCGGCATACAAAATGACCAAAGTCACCTGTGCGTGTGGAAATACATTTGAAACCGGATCGACTGTAGAAAACTTGCGTGTGGATATTTGTTCCGAGTGCCATCCATTTTTTACGGGAAAACAGAAAATGGTGAATGCGGGTGGTCGGGTCGACCGTTTCAAAAAGAAATACAATCTCAAGTAAGATTTTGTCAAGCTGTGGCAAGCGTGGAAAATGGCTTGCCTTTTGTTTTTGAAAAGTAGACTTTTTTACTGTTATATGTTTGATTAAGGTAAAATAACAATGATTGTTGCAGCATCCAGAAGAGAGGGCTGGGTGCTTTTTCTGTGTCTGGAACGTTTGTCATGATGGATCATATTGGAAGTTGGAGGAACACAAATGGGAAATCATCATTCCTTAAACCGGGATCGTCAGGGATGGATTGAAGTGATTTGCGGAGGCATGTTTTCCGGCAAGAGTGAGGAATTGATCCGCCGGATTCGCCGCGCCAAAATCGCCAGGTTAAAGGTAGCCGCGTTCAAACCGGCGATCGATGACCGTTATAATCATGAAGCGATTGCTTCCCATAATGGCTTGATGACTGATGCGCATCCGGTACAGAATGCCGGTGAGATTTCCGAATTGCTTTCCGGGGATATTGATGTTGTGGCGATTGATGAAGTCCAGTTTTTTGAACCGGAAATCGTTGATATATGCCAGAAACTGGCTGATCAGGGAAAAAGGGTAATTTGTGCGGGATTGGATCAGGATTTCCGCGGAAAGCCGTTTGGTCCCACTCCCATTCTGTTGGCTGTGGCCGAATATGTTACCAAACTGCAAGCGATCTGTGTCCGATGCGGTGGCCCTGCATGCCGAACACAGCGGCTGATTGACGGGCGGCCTGCAGCCATGGATGACCCGGTGATTAAAGTAGGCGCCAAAGAGCAATACGAGGCCCGTTGCCGACATTGCCATGAAGTCCCGAACCACGTTGATCAGGTGACAATATAGACTCCATAAAAATCTCAGCCATTTGGTTGGGATTTTAAAAATGCAAGAAACCCGCCCGAACCACAACACAGGCGGGGGGAGCCGTTTCTGTCCTCAATCTAAAAGGGGTTGCCCAATAAGCTGACAAAGATGTTGTAAGTGGCATGGATGATCATACATACGATGGTATTGTAGCGAATCCGTGCCCAGCCAAGGACAATGGCCAGCAGCAGGACGACCAGGGAATTGACGCTGAAACCGTAATTGGCATGAACCAGGGTAAACAGAATGCTTGTATAGATAAAACCCAGTCGCGGGAGCAAAGCGCCGCGAAAGATAATTTCTTCCCCCAGAGCGGCCGCAAATCCCAACGTTAAAATTCCCGGAATTGAGGTCAATAGCGGCCCAAGAATTTTGTCTGTCAATTCATTGGCGTGCGTATTATCGGCCCAATCAAAAAAAATGCTCAGTTGCTGGGCAATGATGGGGGCAAGCAGCATGACCAGCCCGATCAACATGCCTGTTCCTGCCTGTTTCCAGGTGATTCCCCAAAGTCCCAGCCGGGCAAGGGTCTGTTTGAATGATCGTCGGGTCAGCCATCCCACTCCGACCAGTCCGAGGATGGCGAGCAGGATATCCTGCGACCAGATTGAGGAGAGTGTTCCCGTCTGTGTGTTGGGGACGGTTTGCTGGTTCAATGTGCTTAAGCCAAAGCTCTGTGTCACAAAAAATTGAATGAAAACAATCATGGACATCGACAGAGCCAATGTATGAACCCGGTTTTGCGGATCTATGGGAAGAAATCGCGAACAAAGCCGGCGTACTCCGGGAATGAAAACAATGATGGCGACCAGTGCAGGCAGCCAGAGGGACAGGCCGATCTTCGCCAACTTTTGGGCTGAACCCCCATCAGCCATAAAATGTCTGGCCCATGGCAAAAAGGGTTTTCCATTGAGATACAGGGTAATTCCAATCAGAAAAGCGGCGAGGAAGCCGAGGATGACAAAGAAGCAGCTGAGAAACCCCAAGGCTTTTCCTGTTTTGGTCTCAAGTTTTTCGGAGAGATTGATGAGCAAAAACAGGGCAATAATCGGAGTAAACAGAATCAGATTATTAATCACATTTATGATGACTTCTGTCATAAGTTTGCTCCTTCTCTTTTGAATTGTCAGTACTTATTTTTCTCATCATATCACTGCCGGCGGGCTGGTGTCTTTTATTTTCTTCCATAATGACCGAAGCTTGTGGTAAAATCAAATGATGCGAGATCATCAGAGATCGGAAAGGGTTAGGAGTGAGCGAAGGTGCTAGATCGTCTGGAGGCGATTCATCAACGATACGAGGAATTGAGCCGTTTGCTCTGTGATCCGGAAGTGATCAGCAATTCAGACAAACTCCGGGAATACTCCAAGGAGCAGGCCGGGCTTGAAGAGAAAAACCAGGCTTATCTGGAATATAAACAGGTTGTGGAACAATTGAATGACGCCAGAGCCATGCTGGAAGAAAAACTGGATGACGAAATGCGTGAATTGGTCAAGGTGGAAATAGACGAGTTAAACGAACGGAAAGGGGAATTGGAAGAAAAAATAAAAATTCTTCTGCTTCCCAGGGATCCAAATGATGACAAAAGCGTGATTGTTGAGGTGCGGGGAGCAGCAGGGGGCGAAGAAGCCGCCTTGTTTGCGGCTGACCTGTACCGGATGTATACCCGCTATGCGGAAAAACAGGGCTGGAAAGTAGAAATGCTCGATGCCAATACGACCGGGCTTGGCGGATTCAAGGAAGTTGTCTTCTCGATCCAGGGACACGGGGCATACAGCCGGTTAAAATATGAGAGCGGAGCCCATCGGGTCCAGCGTGTCCCGGAAACCGAATCGGGCGGCCGGATTCATACTTCGACCGCGACTGTTGCCGTGCTGCCGGAAGCGGAAGAGGTGGAAATCGAGATTCATGATAAAGATCTTCGGATTGATACTTTCTGTTCCAGCGGCCCTGGAGGGCAAAGTGTCAATACCACCCAGTCCGCAGTACGGATAACCCATATTCCGACAGGAATTGTGGTATCCTGCCAGGATGAAAAATCACAAAACAGCAACAAAGAGAAAGCCTTGCGTGTTCTTCGCGCAAGATTGCTCGATCTGAAACAGAAAGAAGAAATGGAGAAAATGGCCAGCGTCAGGAAATCGGCGGTTGGAACGGGCGACCGGAGTGAACGGATTCGCACTTATAATTTCCCCCAAAGCCGTGTGACGGACCATCGGATCGGTTTGACCCTGCACAAGCTGGATTTGATTCTGAACGGGGAATTGGAAGAGATTATTGATGCCCTGATCATGTATGAGCAAACGGAGCTTCTCAAACAACAGGAAGCAGCCCCTCCCAATAAAGGGTGAGAGTGATGAATGAACGTACTGTCCGGGAAGTCTGGCGGAAGGCATCTTCTTTTTTGCGGCAAAATGGGATTGATTCTCCGGAGTTTGAAGCAGAATATATGATGCGGCGAATAATAGGGCTGGATCGGGCACATTTTTTTGCGGGAATGCAGGAGGATTGGCCGCCTGCCCTGGAGTTGAGGCTGGATAATTGGCTAAAGCGCCGGATTCAAGGGGAGCCTTTGCAATATATTGTAGGGGATCAGGCTTTTTTTGGGCGGGCTTTTGAAGTGGAACCCGGAGTGCTGATCCCGAGGCCGGAAACCGAATTGCTGGTAGAGGCTGTCCTGGAGGAAGGAACGATGATATCTGCCGATCGGCCGTTTCATGCCGTCGATGTCGGGACAGGCAGCGGCGTGATCGCTATTACGCTTGCCTTGGAAAAACCCCGCTGGCAGATAACGGCGATTGATTTGTCCGCGCAGGCACTGGCGGTCGCCGAACGGAACGCGCGCAAATATGGAGTCGAAGACCGGATTCTGTGGTTTGAAGGAAGTTTCCTGGAGCCTCTCAAACGGGAATATTCTCCCATCGATATCCTTGTCTCCAATCCACCCTATATTCCTGCGGGGGAAATCGGGATGCTTGAAAAAACCGTGTCCCATTATGAGCCCCGTCTCGCTTTGGATGGCGGTGCCGACGGGCTGGACGCGTACAGGGCCATTGTCCGGCAGCTGTCTGAGTGGCCTGCACGTCCACGGCTGATTGCCTTTGAAATCGGGGCTGACCAGGGGGATGAGGTGGCCCGGCTTTTTCAGGGCATGGAAAATGTTGTGAACATCGAGGTGAGACAGGATCTGGCAGGCAAGGACCGGATTGTGATAGGGCGGTTTGCAACCGGATAAAGAAAATTGATTAAATCCTCTCCTCTCTGTCCATACTGTTGGTAGGGATAAAGAGGAGGATGTTTGCCATGCGTAAATGGACTTATCTGTTTTTTGGTTTATTGGGATTGTCGGGAGTTGTTTTTTTTCTTTACAGTCTTGACTTAAACGGCTGGACGAAAACATTATCAGGATCAGACACAGATGTCTCTGTCCAAAAAGAGATCCCGGATCAGGCGATCCGACTGAGAATCCTGGCAAACAGCGACCGTCCGGAGGACCAGTTGCTTAAACGAAAGGTCCGCGATGAAATCATCGGCGAAATCAGCACATGGGCTTACAAACCACATAACCTGGAAGAAGCGAGGGAAATAGTAAAAGAAAATTTGCCGCGCTTTGAAAAAATAGTTGGGCAAACCTTGAGCCAACATGGTTATGACGGTCCGTTTCGTATAGATTACGGGGTGGTTCCCTTCCCAACCAAACTATATGGAACCCGGGTATATCCTGCCGGGGATTATGAGGCACTCCGGATTACGATTGGCCGCGGTGAAGGAGAAAACTGGTGGTGTGTATTGTTTCCCCCGCTCTGTTTTATCGACATGAGCAACGGAGATGCAGTCAGCAAAGAGAACACCTCTTTTTCGACATCGGTTGCCTCGACACAAACAGCATATGCTTCCATGGATAAAGAAAAAAAGGAAGAACCGAGCCAAAAGATGGAAGTCCGGTTTTTGCTGCTGGAAAAAGCGAAAGAATGGATCGGAGACTGACTGGTTCAGGGCTGATTCCGGTTCTATAAATGCCCCCCCTTTCATACCGCTATTAATAAGAACAGTAGCGGAAATGGGGGAACTTTTATGTTTGTCATTCGTCAGGCAGAAAAAAAGGATCTGTTTCAGATTCGAAAATTGATCAAAGAGGTCGGATTAAGAGATCGGGGGATTGAGCAGCATCTCCATCACTTTTTTATTGCCGAAGTCCCTTCTGTAAATGAAGGAAAAGTTTCGCCAATGGTAGGAGTTGTCGGGATGGAGGTTTATCCCCCTTATGGCCTGCTCCGTTCCTTTGTGCTGGAACGGGCGCCCTGGAACAGCAAAGTAGGCATGAACATGATCCGGATCTTGCTCTCCTATGCCGAAAAAATGGGATTATCCCATATATTCCTGCTGGCCGGACAATCAACCCGTTTTTTTACCCAGCTCGGGTTTGTCAAAACGGGACAGGATGATATTCCGGAAGAGCTTCGTCAATCGGAGCACCTGGCCAAATCCATATCCCAGGGACAGCCGATGGTCTATGCTTTCAGGAAATATCCACTGCCCAATTGAAAACCGGTTTGTGCTATCATAGGTGGACAATAAGTGGAAGAAGGGAAACATCTTGGGAAAGACAGAATGGTATCAGGTTGACTGTAATCTGGATGAATTTCATTTGCGGCAGTCAGAAGCCGTGCAGAAGGCAGCATCCATGCTGAAAGAAGGGAAACTGGTCGCTTTTCCCACGGAGACTGTTTATGGACTTGGGGCCATTGCGACTTCCGATGAGAGTGTCGCCCGGATTTTTGCAGCCAAGGGCAGACCATCAGATAATCCGCTGATCATTCATATCGGAAACAAGGATCAACTATTTGAATGGGCCGCTAAGGTGCCGGAGGCTGCCCGAATATTGATGGAAAAATATATGCCCGGTCCGATCACCCTGGTTTTGCCCCATCGTCATAATCTTGCCGTAAATGTTACGGCCGGGCTCCCGACAGTAGGGATTCGCATGCCGGATCACCCGGTTGCCCTTGCCCTGCTGAACGAAGTAGGAACTCCGGTTGCCGCCCCCAGTGCCAATCGTTCCGGAAAACCCAGTCCGACCACAGCAGAACACGTGTGGCAGGATCTGGCGGGGAGAATAGATGGAATTCTGGACGGAGGGCCGGCCGGAATTGGTGTGGAATCGACCGTGGTTGACCTCAGCGCAGAGGTTCCCGTTCTGCTTCGTCCGGGGGGGATCACCCTGGAGGAACTGCGGGAAACGCTGGGCGAAGTGAACGTCGATCCCGGGATCCGGGACCAAAAACAGGTTCCCCGTTCTCCCGGAATGAAGTATCGCCATTATGCTCCAAAAGGGGAAATGTGGCTGGTTAAAGGGGACCCGCAGAAAATGGTCCTGTACATACAAAAAAGAGTTGAGGAAGCAAAGGAAAGAGGAAAACGGGTCGGGGTTCTGACAACCGAGGAGAATAAAGAGAAGTATCAGGCCGATTGTGTGGTTGCAGCCGGATCCCGCCAGGATCCGACCAGCGTGGCCCGCCATTTGTATGATGCGTTGCGCCACTTTGATGAGCAGAAAGTGGAAATGATTTTTGCCGAATCATTTCAGGAACAGGGACTTTTTTATTCCGTGATGAACCGGATGAAAAAAGCCGCGTCCGGCAAAATCGTTGAAGTGTGAGGATATATTTGTCATGGGGAAAGGAGTCTTGTGGATCAGGCTCCTTTTCCATATCAGGCTGAAACAAGGCTTTGGCCAGTTTGTGTTCGCCAACGACAGATTGATTATGACAAAAGGGCAAATTTTTCATGGATTCACTTTCCGTGATCAAGATAAAACGAATATTGTAAAGAAGGAAGATACAAATTTTCCTTTTCAAACTGGGTAAAAGTTGCAACAAAACCGTTTCTGTAAAGGTTCTCCAAAAATTTTGGACAGGACTTTTTGTGGATTAAGCGTTGCAAGGAAGCGATTGTATTAAAGTGTTTCCTGTTAAAATGTTTGAGTTATGGTTACGTATAAAATCGCTGTTTGTCCGTTTATTGAAATGTCATGTCAATCTGCACCACTTCCGGATGGTTGCCGATACGAAGAGGCGGGCCCCATGTGCCGAACCCGCAGGATACGATCAGATGGTAGGCTTCTTTTTTCAGCAGGCCCCAATCCATTTCATAGACTTGACGGGTAATCAGGTTGGCTGGGAAAATCTGACCGTTATGGGTATGGCCGGACAGTTGCAGATCAATACCGCAAGATTTTGCCTTGTCCAGTTCAATGGGCTGGTGATCCAGCAGAATAAGGGGCTTGGAACGGTCAATTCCTTTCATCAGGTCATTCAGGTCTTTCCTTGCCGGTTCCCTGCGGCGGTTGGGATCATCCCGACCGATGAGATAAAAACGGTTCTTGATCAGGATGTGGGTATCTTTCAGGACGTGAATATTCTCTTTCTCCAGAGCCTGCATCAGTCTGCTGTCCGGCCTGCGGAGATCATGGTCATGGTTTCCGGGTACGGCGAAAGTCCCGTATGGTGCCTGGATTTTACCCAGCAGAGAGGCCAGTTTTTCCGCCTCATGCGGCGGAAGGCTGCTGTCAGTGAGATCTCCGGCCACCAGAACGAGATCCGGCCGGATCTGGTCAATCATTTTTCTTAATTGTTCCAGCCGCGCAGCATTCACAATGGGACCATAATGGATATCTGAAACCATGGCGATCCGGAGTTGCTCAAGATCGCTGTTTTTATCAATGGCAATTTCATATTTTTGGGTGACAGGATGTTGGGCATTCCAACTCCCGTAAGCCACGGTGCCCATGGTCAGTAGAATGACTGCAACAGCAAGCAGGAAAGGCATGAGCGGATGTTTGCTGACGGCCGAGGGAATGAACCGGAGCCGGCGATCGATCCATCCGATTACATCGATCAACAAGAGGAGCAGGCATAAATACAGGAGCATGATCATCGAATGCCCGCCCCAGATCGTCAGCCAGGAAACGGCGCGATCGGGCAAAATGTCTTCACCCAGTTCTGCCAGTGGAAAGGGTAAAACCAACAGGATGAAAGCAGAAACAAATAATGATCTGCCAAAACGTGAAGCCGGTTTGCCAAACAGTTTCCACCCCTTGCGGCCGATGTATAAACACATCCAACCATACAGCGTCAGAAGTATGGTCATCATCAGTCCCCACATATGGGTTCTTCTCCCCTTTTGTTGTCAGGTTCAGGCCGATAACCTGTAAGTGCACAGGAAAGCACAATTCCCATTTTATCATCACTTTTTAAAATAAGTTATCCGATTACTGCAACCATGCAGCTTTTGGGCGGGAATCTCCTGTGTGAACCTCTGGTTCTTTTTTCAGGAAAAAAGCATATGCATGTACAAGCACCAACCCAACCATGGGACAGGGGGGGAAACAAATGGAGCTGACGCTGGCACAATGGGGTCAAGTCTTGACATTATCCATGATTGCAGTTGCACTCGGAATGGATGCCTTTTCACTTGGAATCGGACTGGGAATGAGGCGGTTGTCTGTCAGACAGATGGCCTGGCTCAGCCTGTCGGTTGGCATTTTTCATATTCTGATGCCGCTGGTGGGGATGGGATTGGGGCGTTTGCTGGGCTCTGTGATCAAGGAGATCGCCGTCACGTTCGGGGGCGGAATGCTATGTTTTCAGGGACTGAACATGTTATACCAGGTTCTCAGGGGCGATAAGGCAGAGAAAATTGAAATTCAGTCGGTGACGGAGACCTTGTTGCTTTCGCTCAGTGTCAGCATGGATTCACTCTCGGCGGGACTCAGCCTGGGCCTGTTCGATACAGACGTGATCCTGACCATTCTCCTGTTTGGAATCGCCGGCCTTATGATGGCAGGAACCGGCCTTTTGCTGGGGCGGTTTGTAGGCGGATGGATCGGCCGTTACGGAGAAATACTTGGCGGATTTATTTTGCTTTTTTTGGGCGGAAAATTTTTGTTTTGACCATCCTCAGAAAAATTCCTGAAGGGTGGAAGAAACCGGTCATTTAATGATATGTTTTTTTAAAAAAGAATGGATAAGTATCTTCTTTGCATAAAGGTGAGCACGAGAAATTTACTGCCTGTTCAACTGATATTTAAGAACAGATGTCCCGAGGTGAAGTGAGTGAAGAAAGTATTGTTTGTCTGTACCGGAAACACATGCCGCAGTCCGATGGCTGAAGCATTGCTTCGTGAGATGGCTGGAAGAAACCGGCTGCCTGTTGAAGTGAAATCGGCAGGTGTTTCAGCGATCAGCGGAATAAAGCCATCTCCGCAGGCGGTCCAGGTCCTGAAGGAAAAAGGTATTGCGTATGAGCATGAGTCCCAGTCGCTTACTCCCCAACTGATTGATTGGTCAGATTTGGTCCTGTCGATGACCGGAGCGCACAAAAAGATGATTGTTCACCAATTTCCCCACAGTGCCGGAAAAGTATATACGCTGAAAGAGTATGCCTTGTGGGGCGAGGGAATTGATGACATCCATCAGAAACTGGATCGCCTGTATATGGAAGCCGAGAATAAACGGGCCGAAATCCGGAAACGCTTTGATTTGAAAGCGGACGAGCCCTGGTCGGAAACGGCCAGCCTGGCGCTGGATAAAGCGCTCCAGCCGCTGAAGAAAGAGGAGAAAAAATATCTGGACAGGATCAGGGCTGCCCGACATCTGGATGTGGCTGATCCGTTCGGCGGGGATGTGGATCATTACCGGAAATGCGCAGAGGAATTAAAAGAATATATTGTCAGGATTGTTGACCGTTGGAAACAGGAATTGCCCCCATCCAATTCAGCCAGTGAATAGGGTATACTTGTGAGGGAACAGAAAGGAGCTTACATTATGAAAATCATATTGGGTTCTGACCACGGCGGTCGCAAGCTGAAAGAAGAGATCAAAGGTTTGTTGGATGAAATGAAAATTTCTTATGAGGATGCAGGATGTGATTGTGATACCTCTGTCGATTATCCCGATTATGCCAAACCTGTAGCCAAACGCGTCGCCAAAGGGGAATTTGAACGGGGCATTCTGATTTGCGGAACGGGGATTGGCATGTCTATCGCCGCAAACAAAGTGAAAGGAATTCGTTGTGCTGTCGTAACGGATGAATATTCCGCGAGAATGAGCCGCGAACATAACAACGCCAATGTCCTGGCACTGGGTGAACGGGTTGTGGGGATTGATCTGGCCAAATCAATCGTGCGCACCTGGCTGACTGCAGAGTTTCAGGGAGACCGGCACCTGCGCCGTTTGCAAAAGGTTGAACAGATGGAAGCAGATGATGAGTAATGTTGCGTGAAGAAGTAAAAAGTGCGCTTGACGATTTGCTTGAAGCAATGCCCCTGACCTCAAGGCATGTATTGGTCGTCGGAGCCAGCACCAGTGAAGTGTCGGGCAAGAAAATCGGCACCTCCGGCAGTGAAGAAATAGCCAAAATATTATATGATGCAATTTGCGATGTTCAAAAACAGGCTGGTTTCCATCTGGCCTTTCAGGCTTGTGAGCACCTGAACAGGGCCCTGGTGGTGGAACGGGAAACAGCTGAACGGTTTGGTTGGCCGGAAGTTACTGTGATACCCGTCCACAATGCGGGAGGAGCCATGGCTGCCTATGCTTTCAGGCATATGCAGGATCCCGTAATTGTAGAACACATTCAGGCGGATGCGGGTATCGATATTGGAGATACATTGATCGGAATGCATCTCAAGCCGGTTGCCGTTCCAGTTCGTCCGACTCAACGGACGATCGGGAAGGCACATGTCACGATGGCAAAGACCCGTCCCAAATTGATCGGGGGAGCCCGGGCAATTTATGATTATTGAAAATCTAAAATACATGTCCTCAAAATGGAATCGGTTTGATAGAATATATAAAAAAGCCGAACATTCAAGGAGGTATATCATGGAATTGTTAAGAAAAAGTGATCCGGAAGTGGCTGAAGCGATTCGTCAGGAATTGGGCCGTCAGCAGGATAAAATAGAGTTGATTGCTTCTGAAAACTTTGTATCTCCGGCTGTGATGGAAGCGATGGGGACTGTCCTGACCAACAAGTATGCTGAGGGATACCCGAGCAAACGGTATTATGGCGGCTGTGAATATGTAGATGTTGTGGAAGATCTGGCCAGGGAGCGTGCCAAGAAACTGTTTGGCGCAGAACACGCCAATGTGCAGCCTCATTCCGGGGCACAGGCCAATATGGCTGTCTATTTTTCAGTATTGAACCCCGGAGATGTGGTTTTGGGAATGAATCTGGCACACGGCGGTCATCTGACGCATGGGAGTCCGGTCAACTTTTCCGGGAAACTGTATCGGTTTGTGGCTTACGGTGTTGACCGCGATACCCACCGTATTGACTATGATGAAGTGCGCAAGGTGGCATTGGAACACAATCCCAGGTTGATCGTAGCCGGTGCGAGCGCCTATCCCCGCATGATCGATTTCAGGGCATTTCGGGAAATCGCCGATGAAATTGGAGCTTACCTGATGGTAGATATGGCTCACATTGCCGGTCTAGTGGGAACGGGTCTTCATCCCAGTCCTGTTCCGTATGCTGACTTTGTAACGACCACCACCCACAAAACCCTGCGCGGGCCACGCGGCGGCATGATCCTGTGCAAGGAAAAATATGCCAGACAGATCGACAAAGCGATATTCCCCGGAATTCAAGGGGGACCGCTCATGCATGTGATTGCCGCAAAAGCGGTTGCACTTGGCGAGGCATTGACGGATGAGTTTAAAGCATACAGCAGACAGGTTGTGGAAAACGCAAGGTACCTGGCTGATTCCCTGAAAGAACAGGGATTTGAACTTATTTCAGGCGGAACGGATAATCATTTGATCCTGATCGATGTACGCAACATGGGCCTGACCGGGAAAAAAGCGGAAGCACTTCTGGATGAAGTGGGAATTACGACCAACAAAAATGCCATTCCGTTTGATCCGGAGAAGCCGTTTGTAACCAGTGGAATCCGGATCGGAACTGCTGCCGTAACCAGTCGGGGAATGGATACCAAGGCGATGGAAGAGATCGCCAGGATTATAGGAATGGTATTGAAAAATCCGGAGGACAGCCAGGTGCAGGCGGAAGCGAGACAGCGGGTTGCGCACTTGACTGAAACGTATCCCTTGTATTCGCAACTTTCATATTGAATAACATGAAACATCCATAAACCCACAGTCCGGTCCCTGGTGGATCGGACTGTTATAATCTGAGGTTAAAAGCAAAAATTATCTAAAAAAACTGCTAGTCCCAAGAATTTTTCTTTTCTGTTTGGAAAACCGTTTGGTTGGTTTGCCTTAAAAATGCTCGCGGGACGCTATCATCCTTTTTGGACCCTAGATTGTGTTCTGTGCTGGATATGCCGGTTTGATATTGTTGTTGACTTTTTTTGGAAAATGATGATAATTCCAGCTTAAAAAAATCATCTTAGTTTTTAGGGTGCTTTTGAAGATTATTTACTCATTTCAGAATAAACTTATTCCAATGCTGATGGGGATTCAGACCAAACAATAGATATTTGCCGAGGGATTTGATTATCTATACAGTCTGGAGACCATGCCGGACACTCAGCCGGAGACCGGTTGGAGGTTTTTCGGAATGAGTTGATCTGAACCAGGCCTTGAGGGAGCTTGACGGGCAATCTGCTGACCTTTAATCCTTCAAGCAGAAGACATTAGCGTATGTTAAAGAAAGGAAATGAAAATTTATCGAAAATTGACAACAAATAACAAATATATAACAGAAACATGCCCTGAAAGTAAAATTGTATTATAATGACAAAAAGAACAATTTATAGGAAAAAATTCGTTATGAATTGGTTTTTCTCAAGAGTTAACGCTGGCACCAGCAGATATTATTCTTTCCAAAGGCAAGAGGATTCGGTTAACGCCGACTGTATTTTTATTGTTTTCCCTCAACAGTCCGTAATCTGGCAACCAGAAAAGTGAAAATAGTTTCCATAAAAAAGTCTTTCCAGAAAAAATACCCGTTTATTTTTGGTAAAGCTGTCGTAAAGCCCTTTAATTATTCAGGATAATTTTTCCAAGATTTTTTTGTGAATAACTGTTTATATTGAATAGATTACGGGTATAATCATTTGGATGTAATAAAATATTAGAAAAGGGTGGGGTAATAATGGGGAATCTTTATGTATTTGATCACCCGCTTATTCAGCACAAGTTGACTTACATTCGCGACAAAAACACCGGAACCAAGGAATTCCGCGAATTGGTTGACGAAGTGGCAGCTTTGATGGCTTATGAAATTACCAGGGACATGCCGCTTCGTGAAGTGGAAGTGGAAACACCGATTACTCGGGCGAAATGCAAAGTACTGGCAGGGAAAAAAATAGGTCTGGTTCCGATCCTGCGTGCAGGGCTTGGCATGGTGGATGGCATTTTGAAACTGATCCCGACTGCCAAGGTTGGCCATCTGGGAATGTACCGTGATCCGGTAACCCTGGAGCCGGTTAAATATTACTCCAAAATGCCTTCGGATATTGGTGAACGGGACCTGATCCTGATTGATCCCATGCTGGCAACCGGAGGTTCTGCCACTGCCGGAATAAGCGCCCTGAAGGATATAGGAGCCAGAAACATCAAACTGATGTGCCTGATTGCCGCGGAAGCAGGGATTGAACGTGTGCAAAAAGAGCATGGTGATGTGGATATTTATGTAGCCGCGGTAGACCCGGAACTGAACGAGAAAAGCTATATTGTTCCAGGTTTGGGAGATGCTGGTGACCGGCTCTTTGGGACGAAATAATCATTAAAAACTTTAAAGGGAGAAAAGCAATCGGGAAGCAAAAACGTCATATTATTAGTTTGTTTGGCTAAAAATATATGAATATATTAGTTATATATAAATTAATTTTTATAAATTGAATAGTTTGTGCAGCAGGCTTTTTTGAGAATTAGTTGACAACTTATAGAACATTTCGTTACTATAGGCAGAAAGAGTACCTACTCGGGAAACAATCAGAAGCAAAAATTAAGCTCCCCAAGCTAAATTTTCCTCCAAAAACAGAGTGATGGGGGTTTTTTATGAATGTGAACAGTAAAGCCATGCGGATTGCTGCGGCAGTCAGTTCAATGGGGACGGAAATTGTCCTTCTGACGCTGGGCGGGGCCTGGCTGGGGAAAAAACTGGATGTTGTTTGGGGAACAAAGCCGTTCATGCTGTTATCGGGTGTGTTGCTCGGAATAGGATTAGGTTTTGTCAGCGCGATCTATACTTTGAGAGCTTTGTTAAAGGAATGAATTCCTCATGGGGTCCTTGAAAAAGATTCAACAGCAGGTGGTTTATTTCACTGCTGCGATGCTCGCTCTGCTACTGGCCATCTGGTTTGTTGCCCCTTACCAAAGAATCGTGGCCGGTATTTTCCTGGGTATATGTGTAAGTTTGTACAATGTCTTTAATCTCGCGAAAAAAATGAGAGTTGTAGAAGAAAATGTCATTGCGACAAAGACCGCAAAATATCGAGGAATCGGTATGATTCATCGTTATCTGATGGTGGCCTTAGCGATTTTTTTTGCTGTGAAGTTTTCCGCATGGTTTGATGTTCGCGCAATTGTAGCGGGGTTGCCATTTTGTTATATATTAATTGCTTTCCTGGAGTTTCTTGATGCCAGACGTTCTCCAACTTGGAAAGAAAGGGGTGAATCTACGGCAAATGGAAAAAACACCTAAAATAGGGTTTGAGTTGGCGGGGATTCCCATCCAGTTTGATGTAACTGTTATGTTTACAACGATTGTTACTTGTGCTCTGGTGCTGATCCTGGCAATCGCTGCGGCCCGTCGGCGTTCACTCGTTCCTAAAGGACTGCAAAATGCTGTTGAGATGCTGATTGAATTTACCCAAGGGATTGTCCGCTCAAACCTGGAAGGAAAAACAGCTGAACGCTTTTATGGTTTTGCATTTACACTCTTTTTGTTTATTTTTATTGCAAACCAATTGGGTCTTATGTTCAATGTAGTCGCGGAATACCATGATCCGATCCCGTCATTACATATTGAGGCGGTTCATGAAGAAGGGCACGAAGCAGGCGGAGGCGAAGAGCATAATGCTTATGCCTGGTGGAAGTCACCGACTGCAGATATCAACGTAACCATCTCAATGGCATTGGCGATTACCCTGGTTGCTCACTTTTTGGGAATCCGTAAATCAGCAAAACACTATGTTTCCCATTACTTTCAGCCGTACTGGTGGATGTTTCCGATCCATTTGGTCGACGAAGTCGCCAAACCGGTTACACACGGCATGCGTCTTTGGGCCAACATTTTTGCTGGTGAAATCCTGATCATGGTTTTACTCAGAGGAAGTTGGTACCTGACCGGGGCGCCACTTATCGTGTGGCTTGCTTATTCCGTCCTGGTTGGCCTCATTCAGGCGTATGTCTTTACGGTACTGGCTATGGTATACATGGCGCAAAAAATCGCGTATGATTAATGGTTTTACTCACGAAAAGCTTTGAACAGAAAAAGTCTGAAAAACATCTGTGCTGAATATTTACACACTTGAAAGTTTGTAAATGTTAGAACAATGGTTCTTAAACCTTTTAAGACGATATATTGAGGAGGAATAGTTATGGATTTGAACATTTTGGCTGGTGCATTATTGCTCGCATTTGCTGCAATCACAGGGGGAATTGGTAACGCATTGGTATTTAGTCGCTATCTGGATGGTGTGGTTCGTCAACCTGAAGTTCAAAGAACCTTGTTTGCGCAAACCTTTATTGGAATTGCATTGGTTGAAGCCTTGCCGATTATTGCTGTGGCATTTGGAATCATGCTGGTACTTGGCATTATCTGATGAGTCCGGTCAGTAGACGGGGAATCTTAAGATGTCCCCGTCTGATCGTGTGAAAAAAGAAGCTGAACAATCCCATAAGCCTGAAGGGAGTGAACTGGATTGTCATTTGAAATCGGAACGATGCTGTTTCAGCTGGTGGCATTTATTATTTTAATGCTTCTTGTCTCCAAATTTGCCCTTCGTCCTATGCTGAAGACAATGAAAAAACGGCAGGATTATATTGAGGATCAGCTTGAGGATGCAAAAGAAAACCGCATAAAAGCTGAAAAATTGCTGGAGGAACAACGTAAAGCATTAAACAAGGCACGCAAGGAAGCGAAAGAAATCATTGAACGTGCAAGGGCACAAAAAGATCGTGAGTCTGAGGCGATTATCAAACAGGCGCAGGAACGGGCAGGACGCATTCTTGAAGAAGCAACCAGCGAAATCCGGCGTGAAAAGGAAAAAGCGCTGGCCAGCTTGCGTGATGAAGTAGGTATGCTTTCGATCCAATTAGCATCCAAGGTTCTGCAAAAGGAATTGGACAAAAAAGAACAGTCCGAGCTTGTTTCCAGCTATCTTGACGAGGTAGGAAGATTACAATGAGTAAAGCAGTAGCAAAACGTTATGCGAAAGCGTTGTTTGAGGTTGCTTCAGAAAAAAAATGCGTGGATTTGATTGAAAAAGACCTGAAACATATTGCCGATATATTTGCGGCTTCCCCGGAGTTGAGCCAAATGCTGAATCATCCCGCGATCGGGACCGAGCAAAAAAAAGAACTTGTAACAAAGGTTTTCAAGGGGCTTGACAAGTATACAAACAATTTGGTCTATTTGCTGATCGACAGACATCGGGAAACGGTTTTGCCTGATATTTACGAAGTATACAAGTCCCTTGCCAATGAAGCAAAAGGAGTCACGGAAGCGATCGTCACAACGGCATTCGAATTGACTGCCGATGATAAGGAACAGTTACTGGCAACTTTTGAACCGATCATCGGGAAAAAAATGGAGATTGTTGAAAAAGTGGATTCAGATATCCTGGGCGGGGTGATCGTACAAATAGGCGACCGCCTGTATGATGGAAGCCTGAGAACGAAACTGAACCGCTTCAGGGAACATTTAAAACGAACACAAGTAGGTTAGACCATAGACGGAAGAAAAGATCGGGGTGACACTGATGAGCATTAAACCGGAAGAGATCAGTTCTCTCATTAAAGAGCAGATCGAAAATTACCGTGCCGGAATTGAGGTTACGGATGTAGGTACCGTCATGCAGGTAGGTGACGGGATTGCTCAGGTTCATGGTTTGATGAATGCCATGGCTGGTGAGCTGGTTGAGTTTAAAAATGGCGTCATGGGAATGGTATTAAACCTGGGAGAAAACAACGTGGGTGTCATTATTTTAGGACCCTTCCAGGATATTCGCGAAGGCGACCAGGTAAAGCGTACAGGTCGTATGATGGAAGTGCCTGTTGGCGAACAGCTTCTCGGACGGGTTGTCAATCCGCTTGGTCAGCCACTTGACGGAAAAGGACCTATTGAAACAGCGGAATTTCGTCCGGTTGAGTCGCCGGCGCCTGGCGTCATTGACAGGAAATCGGTTCATGAACCGTTGCAAACAGGAATTAAAGCGATTGACTCGATGATTCCGATCGGACGTGGCCAACGGGAGTTGGTGATCGGGGACCGTCAGACCGGTAAAACGGCAATTGCGCTTGACACGATTATCAACCAGAAAAACGAAGATGTCATTTGTGTGTATGTGGCAATTGGCCAAAAACAATCGACAGTCGCTCAGGTAGTGGAAAAATTGCGCCGGTATGGGGCGCTTGATTATACCATTGTCGTCGTTGCGAGTGCTTCTGATCCGGCTCCGCTCCTGTATCTCGCTCCTTATGCGGGTTGTGCGATGGGCGAATATTTCATGTACAAGGGCGGCCATGTACTTGCCATTTATGACGACTTGACAAAACAGGCTGCTGCATACCGTGAACTTTCCCTCTTGCTGCGGAGACCACCAGGCCGTGAAGCTTTCCCGGGAGACGTATTCTACTTGCATTCCCGGTTGCTGGAGCGGGCTGCCAAACTGTCAGATGCTCGCGGTGGCGGTTCCTTAACTGCTCTTCCATTTATCGAAACGCAAGCAGGAGACGTATCTGCTTATATTCCAACCAACGTAATCTCCATTACCGACGGACAAATTTTCCTGGAATCTGACCTGTTCTATTCCGGGGTTCGCCCGGCGATTAGTGTGGGTATTTCGGTATCGCGCGTAGGTGGCTCGGCTCAGACCAAAGTAATCAAAAAACTCTCCGGTACCTTGCGTCTGGATTTGTCCCAGTACTATGAGCTGGCTGCGTTTGCGCAATTTGGATCGGATCTGGACAAAGCAACCAAGGCGAAACTGGCACGGGGCGAACGGACAGTAGAAATTCTGAAACAAGACGAGAACCAGCCGCTTCCTGTCGAAAAACAGGCTGTTTCCCTGTATTTGGTAACAAAAGGATATCTTGATGATATTCCGGTGGCAGATGTTCGCCGCTTTGAAAAAGATTTCCATGATTATCTGGATGCCAATGAACAAGGCATTCTTAAATCGATCCGCGAGAAAAAAGTCATGGAAGAGGAAACAGAGGAAAAACTGAAAAAAGCCATTGAAGTTTTCAAGAAAGGATTTGCAGTTTCTGAAAAGTAACAGATGCCGGATCAATTTTGATGGAGTCGCTGTTTGCCAGCGGCTCTGATGGCTGGGAGTCGGTTGCAGAAAGGCGGTGAAACCATGGGGCAATCAATGCGTGATATTAAAAGACGCATACGTTCGACAGAAAACATGAGGCAGATTACCAAAGCCATGAAGATGGTCGCGGCGGCCAATTTGCGCCGGGCACAGACCAAGGCGGAAAAAGGGCGTCCCTATGCGGAAAAGATGCGTGATGTGATTGTAAATATCGCCCGGGGGACAAAGGGCGCCAAACATCCCATGCTTGAGTCACGTCCGGTGCGCAAAACGGGATATCTTGTCATTACGTCGGATCGCGGATTGGCCGGAGGGTATAACAGCAACCTTTTGCGGACATTGGTTCAAACCCTCAGTGAACGCCATCAGAGCAAGGACGAGTACGTAATGTTTGCCATCGGGAGTAAAGGACGGGATTTTCTGAAGAAGCGCGACTATCCGGTAATCGATGAGATCACGGGATTACCTGATGCTCCCACGTATGAGGAAGTGCAGGAAATTGTGAAAAAAGCTGTCGGTTATTATGCGGAAGAGAAATACGACCAGTTATATATTGTTTACAACCAGTTTGTCAATCCAATCGTTCAACGTCCGGTAAACAAACAATTGTTGCCACTGTCAAGTGGCAATTTGCAGGAAGAATCCAAAAGCCCGAAAACAACATACGAATATGAGCCATCACAGGAAGAAGTTTTATCTGTTTTGCTCCCCCGTTATGCAGAAGCCTTGGTTTACAGTGCACTGCTTGATGCAAAAGCAAGTGAATTTGCGGCAAGAATGACAGCGATGAGCAATGCGACAGACAATGCAACAGAAATGATTGACACTTTCACACTGCATCTGAACCGTGCGCGCCAGGCAGCCATTACCCAGGAAATTGCAGAAATCGTTGGTGGTGCATCTGCGCTTAACGGCTGAGCAGGGCGGAGTTGAAAGGACAGGAAACAACTGCATGGATGTTTAAGGAGGGAATCTGATGAGTTCTGGACGTGTGCTTCAGGTTATGGGTCCGGTTGTAGACGTTGAATTTGAACGCGGACACTTGCCTGAAATTTATAATGCAATTACAGTGAAGCGGCCTGAAGGAAAAGAGTTGGTTTTGGAAGCTGCTTTGCATTTGGGGGATAACGTTGTACGTACGGTAGCAATGTCCTCAACGGATGGATTGGTTCGGGGAATGGAAGCCGTTGATACCGGGGGCCCGATCAGCGTACCTGTAGGACGAGCAACATTGGGACGGGTTTTCAATCTGTTGGGTGAGCCGATTGATGAAGCCGGGGAAGTAAAAGCGGAAGAAAAAATGCCAATTCACCGTCCGGCACCGGATTTTGTCGATCAATCAACGGAACAGGAAATGTTGGAAACCGGGATTAAAGTGGTTGATTTGCTTTGTCCATATGCCAAAGGTGGAAAAATCGGTCTCTTTGGTGGTGCAGGTGTAGGAAAAACGGTGTTGATTCAGGAACTGATCAATAACATTGCCCTGGAGCACGGAGGATTGTCTGTATTTGCGGGTGTTGGGGAACGTACCCGTGAAGGAAACGACCTTTATTATGAGATGAAAGACAGCGGCGTTATCGATAAAACTGTCATGGTGTTCGGTCAGATGAACGAACCACCTGGTGCACGGATGCGGGTTGCTTTGACCGGTCTTACGATGGCGGAACATTTCCGTGACAGTGAAGGTCAGGACGTCTTGTTGTTCATTGATAATATTTTCCGCTTTACCCAGGCTGGTTCCGAGGTGTCTGCGCTACTCGGGCGCATGCCTTCTGCTGTGGGTTATCAACCGACTCTGGCAACGGAAATGGGGCAGTTGCAAGAACGTATTACTTCAACCAAAACCGGTTCGGTTACCTCGATCCAGGCGATTTATGTGCCCGCAGACGACTACACCGACCCGGCGCCAGCGACGACATTCTCTCATCTGGATGCAACTACCAACCTGGAACGTCGTTTAAGCCAGAAAGGAATTTATCCGGCAGTTGACCCGCTTGCGTCATCTTCCCGGATCCTGTCTCCTGATGTAGTTGGACTGGAGCATTATCAAGTGGCCCGTGGCGTTCAACAAATTTTGCAACGTTATCAGGAATTGCAAGATATCATTGCTATTCTTGGTATGGATGAATTATCTGACGATGACAAGCAATTGGTTGCCCGTGCACGGAAAATTGAGAAATTCCTGTCGCAAAGTTTCCACGTTGCTGAGCAATTTACCGGTAACCCCGGTGTCTATGTACCTGTCAAGGAAACTATTCGCAGCTTCAAGGAAGTATTGGAAGGCAAGCATGATGATTTGCCGGAGGATGCATTCTACATGGTTGGAGGCATCGATGAAGCCATTGAAAAAGCCAAAAAACTCGGTTATACCCGTATGATTTAAATGAAGGACGGAAACGGATCTTTTTTCCGTCCTGTTCAGACGGACTGCCCCTGTTTCCGTTTGGGTTTGGAGGGGGATGGACTTGATGAACGGCTCACTCCGTATGGTAAGGAGGTGAAGTCCTGCCATACCCAAAGGGTTCGATCTTTGGAGGATGGGTAGGCAAATATGAGTAAGGTTCAATTGGAAATCGTAACACCTGAGCGAATTGTTTATTCGGAACAGGTTGATATGGTCATTGTCAGAGCGGCTAATGGGGATGTGGGTATTTTGCCCAGACATATTCCGTTTGTAAGCCCGATTATTGGTGAGACAGTTCGAGTCAAGAAAAATGAGTCGGAAGAACGAATCAAAGTCAATGACGGGTTTATCGAAGTCCGTCCTGATAAAATCACGATTCTTGCCGAATCAGCGGTATTGTCCGATTGACAGATCTTCTGCCGGGTCTCATCACCTGATGTTAGCCGACAGGATTGATATTCCATGCAACAACCATGTCAACTTATTGTTGGATAAAACCGAAATTGAATCAGGAACTTATGTTAAATGAATAGCTTGTAGGGGGGCACCTTACAAAAGGTGCCTTTTTATTATGACACCGGGTGAAATGATCTTTTTTCTTTCAACTTGATAGGGGAACAACTTTAATTAAAATTGTAATTATTAAAATCATTATCCTTCTCACAATTAGTAAAGTAGTGTATAATCTAAAAATAGGGGATGGAGATGCCGACTTTTCAGCAATTTGAATGAATTAAAAAAATGGACCTGAGTAGTAAAAAATTGTCATCCAATTTTCGAAATTGGTCATGAGGTCGATTAATTATGGATATGATTGGTTTATGTAAATGATTTTATTTCTGAACGAATTGTTAAGGTCGATATTGGAAATGAATGAAGACGTTTTTATGGTAAAGGATCTCGAAGAAGGAAGGGATCAGTTTGATTGAGCCAAGTCATTTGATGATGATGAGTTTTATTATCGTAGGTATTGCCCTCCCCGTACTGGCTTTGTCGGCAGGAATAATCCTTCGTCCCCACAAGCCTTCACCTGAAAAGCGGATCACTTATGAAAGTGGTGTTGATCCTACCGGTGACAGCTGGGTAAAGTATAACGTCCGTTACTACCTGTTTGCCTTGCTTTTTGTCATTTTCGATGTGGAGGCCGTTTTCCTGTATCCATGGGCATCCAGTTATGATGTTCTACGCTCTGAAATAGGGCTGTTCATCCTGGCTGAAATGTTTATCTTCGTGTTTTTCCTCATCCTGGGACTAATTTATGCCTGGAAAAAGAGGGTGTTAGAATGGAACTGAATTTTGAAAATATAACTCCGTTTGAAGAACAGGAGTTTAAGCGAAATGTCATCACCACCAATTTGGATCAGCTGAAAGGATGGGTTCGCAGCAATTCAATGTGGCCACTTTCATTTGGATTGGCATGCTGTGCGATTGAGATGATGGCTACAGGCGGTTCCCACTATGATTTTGACCGGTTTGGCGTCATATTCCGGGCATCTCCGCGCCAGGCCGATGTCATGATTGTGGCAGGAACCGTTACGAAGAAGATGAGTCCTTTATTGCGCCGGTTATATGATCAGATGCCTGATCCTAAATGGGTTGTTGCAATGGGTTCTTGTGCTACTGCTGGGGGTCCATATGTGAAATCTTACTCAGTTGTAAAAGGAGTAGACCAGATCGTTCCGGTAGACGTTTATATTCCCGGATGCCCACCCAACCCGGCAGCGCTTATTTACGGCATTAACAAGCTGCAGGAGAAAATCCGTTATGAGGCAAAACACGGCAAGAAGGTGATTAACCGATGAGTACATGTGAAATTAATAACAAAGACCTGGAAAAGAAATCTGCAGAATTATCATCTTCTCCGGGGAAAAAGGCAGAGCCTGACCGCGCCGAAAAGAAAGCTGCTCCGGCCAAAAAAGCAGTACCGAAAATGCCAACAGGCGCTGCCGGAGCCAGGCGAGCGAGACCGGCGGAACGTCCAAATCAGGCCAAAAAAGAAGAAAAACCGGAAGAACCGTCCCCGCTTGAGCCTCTTTTGCAGAAATTTGTCAGGGAGATCAGGGAAAAGGCTGGCGAAGATGCAATCACGGAAGCTTACATTAATCGGGCAAGCGGACACGTGCCTACACTGGTTGTCACCAAGGAAAAATGGAGTGACGTGGCCATTATATTAAAGGAAGATCCCGCTTTTGCCTTTGATTATATGCGGGTTCTGTCATCTGTTGACTACCAGACAGAACTGGAAGTGGTTTATCAGTTTTATTCGTTCAAGAATGAACATCAGATTGCCATTCGTGTCAAAACAGACCGGGAAAAGGCGGAAGTTCCGAGCGTGGCTCACTTGTGGAAAGCTGCCAACTGGAATGAACGGGAAGCGTATGATTTGATGGGGATCCGTTTTAAAGGACATCCCGATTTAAGACGGATCATGTTGCCTGATGACTGGGTGGGACACCCGCTTCGGAAAGATTATGAATCGCTTGATAAGGAGGGTTAATCCTTGCTCCGTACAGAAGAAATGTTGTTGAACGTTGGACCTCAGCATCCCAGTACTCACGGCGTACTGCGGTTGAAGTTGAAAATCGATGGAGAAATTATTGTGGATGCGGAGCCGGTGATTGGATATCTCCATCGAGGGACGGAAAAATTGGCGGAGGATTTGAATTATACGCAAATTATTCCTTACACCGACCGCATGGATTATATATCGGCTATGACCAACAATTATGCCATCGTACACGCTGCGGAACGTCTCATGCAACTGGAAATCCCGGAACGGGCTGAATATCTTCGGGTGATCGCCATGGAGCTTAACCGGGTTGCAAGCCACTTGGTATGGGTGGGAACCTATCTGCTGGATTTGGGGGCATTGACTCCGTTTTTGTACTGTTTCCGCGATCGCGAGGAGATTCTGGATCTCTTCAATGAATTGTGTGGCGCCCGCATGACTTTTAACTATATGCGCGTAGGCGGCGTAAAATGGGATGCGCCTTCGGGATGGATTGAAAAAGTGGCCGGGTTTGTTGAAAGAATGAAGAAAGAAGTAAAAGAATACCACAATTTGATTACCGGAAATGAAATCTTCATCCAACGCACCAAAGGAATCGGTATTGTTTCAAAATCATTGGCCATTGAATATGCCTTGTCCGGAGCGAACCTCAGGGTTACCGGTATTAACTGGGATCTGCGGAAAAACAAACCTTATTCCATTTATGACCGGTTCGAGTTTGATGTCCCGGTCGGAAAAACGGGTGACCTGTATGACAAGTATTTGTGTCGCATGAGGGAAATAGAAGAATCGCTCCGGATCGTTGAACAGGCAATTGCCCGGTTCCCCGAAAGCGGGCCGATTTTGGCCAAGGTTCCCAAAGTCCTTCGGGTTCCGGAAGGGGAAGTTTATGTAGGGATTGAATCTCCGCGGGGAGAATTGGGATGTCATATTGTAAGCAAGGGAAAAGACAAACCATGGCGCCTGAAATTCCGCCGTCCGTCTTTCTATAATTTGCAAATTATACCGCACTTGCTGAAAGGAGAAAATATTTCCAATTTGGTTGCAATCCTGGGTGGTATCGACATTATTCTGGGGGAGGTGGATTGCTGATGAATTCATGGCTGCTGATCGGACCAGTACTGCTGCTTCTGGTTGTACTTCTTTTTGTTGTGTATGCGATCTTTTTTGAACGAAAAGTGATCGGCTGGGCGCAAAACCGGATTGGTCCCAATCGCGTAGGATACTGGGGTTTGCTGCAAACGGTCGCCGATGTTTTGAAATTGTTGTTCAAAGAAGATGTGATCCCGAACAAGTCAGACGAATTGCTTTTCCGGATCGCACCGATTATCGCATTTGTACCTTCCTTTGCGGTATTGGCGGTAATTCCGTTTTCTGACTCAATCCGGTTCTCCGATTTTGCAATCGGTTTATTATACTACATGGCCCTTTCCAGCATTACGATTATCGGAATCCTGATCGGGGGATGGTCTTCCAACAACAAATATTCGCTCATGGGCGGCATGCGTTCAGCCGCACAAATGATCAGTTATGAAATTCCCCTGGTCATGTCTGTAGTTGGTATCGTTCTGTCTGTAGGATCGTTAAATCTTACGGAAATTGTTGAGGCACAAAAGGATGTCTGGTTTATTGTTCCCCAGTTTGTCGGGTTTGTCGTCTTTTTGATCGCGGCAATTTCAGAACTGAACCGTTGTCCGTTTGACCTGCCCGAAGCGGAATCGGAACTGGTTGCCGGTTACCATGTTGAATATTCGGGATTTCGGTTTGCCTTCTTCATGCTGACCGAGTATGTGTATATGTTCGCAATGGCTGCTTTAACGACCGTACTTTATCTTGGAGGATGGAATGCACCGTTTGGACTGACGTTTATTCCACCAATCATTTGGTTTGTCCTCAAGTTTTTGCTGATTGTATTTTTCCTGTTTTGGCTGCGAGCAACGATGCCAAGGCTTCGTGCAGACCAATTGATGCAGTTTTCCTGGAAAGTATTGTTGCCAATCGCTTTGCTGAACATTTTGTTAACCTGTGTTTTGAAGGAAGTTCCTGTAATCGGAGCATATTTTTGATGGAGAATTTGAATGGAGGGAAGCATCGTGCTGGGCTTAGTAAAAGGGTTGGGAGTTACCCTGAAAAACATGACCAAGCCGAAGGTAACCTATCGTTATCCGGATGAGCCGCTCCTTATGCCAAACCGCTTCCGCGGGATACAACATTTTGATCCGGAAAAATGCATTGTCTGCAACCAATGTGCACGGATCTGTCCGACAGATTGCATTACTTTATCCGGGAAAAAGCAACCGGAAAAGAAAGGGAAAGTGATCGATACCTACACGATCAATTTTGAAACATGCATCTTGTGCGATCTGTGTACAGAGGTCTGCCCGACTGGAGCAATTACAATGACCAATAACTATGAACTCGCCGTGTATAGCCGTGACGAACTGTTCAAGGATTTGGAATGGCTGAACCAAAACAATACACATATTCGTGAGGAACAAAGCGGCAATGTAGCAAAAAGACACGGAGGAAAACAATAATGTCTATCAACAGTGAATTTATTGCCTTCTTTATCCTTTCTGTTATGGCTATTGGCGGAGCAGTCTTCATGATCAACTTTACACGGGTTATCCATATGGCTTTGGCGCTGGCATTTACCTTTTTAAGTATTGCGGGGATCTATCTGCAATTACATGCCGAATTTTTGGCGGTGATTCAGATCCTGATCTATACTGGAGCAATCTCGATTCTCATGCTGTTTGGAATCATGTTGACGAAGAACCATGAAGAATTGAAGAGTTCCATCGCTCCGTGGCATGCTGTGCTCAGCTTTGTCGGAGTGGCAGCCTTTTTTGGTGTATTGATGTGGATTATTTACCAGACTCCCGTGATCAGTGAACCCAGCGATGGAGAAGGGTGGACGATTTTGCAACTGGGAGAAAGGGTTTTTACAGAATATGTTATTCCATTCGAATTAGCTTCAATCCTTTTACTGGTTGCTCTGGTTGGCGCAGTAGTTTTGGCGAAAAAGGAGGAGAAATGATGGTTGTTACCTCTTATCTCGCTTTGTCTGCCATCCTGTTCAGCATTGGACTATATGGAGTGTTGACAAAACGGAATGCCGTGATTGTGCTGTTTTGTATTGAACTTATGTTGAATGCGGCAAATATCAATTTTGTTGCCTTTTCCAAATTCGGTCTGTTTCCCGATCTTGCGGGGCATATCTTTACCCTGTTTACGATTACCATTGCAGCTGCCGAAGCGGCGCTGGGAATTGCTATACTGATCGCCCTGTACCGGCATGTGGAAACTGCAGAAGCAGACCAATTCAAGTCATTAAAAGGTTAATGGATGAAGCTCTTTTTCATCTTTCACTTTGACATGATATTTCGACATGAAAACAGAGCGATGAAACTTATAGAAGAAGGAAGGATCAGAAATGGAAGCAAATCTTGCTCTCTTGATTCCCCTTTTTCCGGTTATTGCTTTTCTTCTGCTCATTTTTGGCCGCAAGGCTTTTTGCAAGAAGATGGCGGCCGCAGTCGGAGTGGCGGCAACATTTGCCTCTTTCGCCCTGTCCACATGGGTCCTGGTGGCAGGAGAGACAATAACATGGAAAGTTCCCTGGCTGCAGATTGGAAATCAAACAGTGTCACTCAGTATTGAGATTGGGTCACTTCAGATGTTGATGTTATTCATAGTGAGCGTTGTCAGCATGCTCGTCCATTTGTATTCCTACGGCTATATGAAACATGATGACCGGATTCAGGTGTTTTATGCCTATCTGGCATTATTCACTTTCTCCATGTTCAGTCTGGTCATGTCCAGTAACCTGTTATGGATTTATATTTTCTGGGAACTGGTAGGGGTCTGCTCATTTTTGTTAATTGGTTTCTGGTATTTTAAACCGGAAGCAAGAGATGCAGCCCGCAAAGCGTTTGTCGTAACACGGATTGGTGATGTTGGTTTCTTCATTGCCATCTGTCTGGCGTTTTGGCATGCAGGAAGTTTTGAAGTATCTGATCTTCAGGCAGTGGTTGAGTCTGGTCAACTGACGCCGGGACTCATCACCTTGCTTGCTGTGCTTATTTTTGTCGGTGCAATTGGAAAATCAGGCCAGTTTCCATTACATACATGGCTGCCCAATGCCATGGAAGGGCCAACACCTGTCAGTGCGTTAATTCATGCAGCCACAATGGTAGCGGCTGGTGTTTACCTTGTTGCCAATCTGTTTTTCCTCTTCCAGGCGTCGCCTTTTGCAATGGATCTGGTAGCCTATGTTGGCGGATTTACTGCTATTTTTGCCGCTACCATCGGTTTGGCACAATACGATATTAAACGGGTGCTGGCGTATTCAACGGTAAGTCAGTTGGGCTATATGATGCTGGCGCTTGGTTCTGCCGGGTATGTAGCGGGGGTATTTCATCTCTTTACACATGCTTTTTTTAAAGCCCTCTTGTTCCTGGGTGCAGGTGCAGTAATCGTATTGCTTTCCCATGAGCAAGACATACGGAAAATGGGTGGACTTTGGAAAAGCCACCGTCAACTGGGAATCTGGTTTTTGGCCGGTTGTCTGTCGATAGCGGGAATTCCTCCATTTTCCGGGTTTTTCTCCAAGGATGAGATCCTGTTGTCCACTTACCTGGATGGAAGAATCGATTTGTTTGTGATCGGGATTATTGCAGCTTTCTTTACGGCATTTTACATGTTTCGCCTGTTCTTTATGGTTTTTGCCGGGGAAGCCAGGGGTCCGAAAGCGGACAGCAAGGTTCCGGTTGTGATGATGGTTCCAATCGTGATCCTGGGACTTTTCTCCGTGTTTAGCGGATTTGCAAATGCATCTCCCATGCATCTGCTGACAGCATGGTTATCCAAAGGCAATGATTATACAGCTGCGACAGGTCATGCCCCTGTCTGGTTGCCGGTGCTGGTCGTAACCGTATCCCTGGTCGGAATTGGACTGGCATATCTTTACTTTGGAAGCAGAAAATGGAGCACGTCCAAAGTGGTACAAACCGTTCCCCGGCTCCACAAGCTGGTGTTCAACAAGTACTATGTTGATGAGTTGTATCATTATGCGTTTGTTTTGCCTGCCAAAGGAATCGGCTGGTTCCTGTATGGTGTGGACCGGTTTGTTGTAGGAGGACTTGCTTATTTAACTGCCTGGATCGCACAATTTATCGGCCGGATCGGTTCCCGGATCCAGAACGGGCAGGCGCAAACCTATGCTTTGGTTAGTGTAATCGGTTTTGTTCTATTGATTGTAGGTTTAACGGCGGGGAGGTTTTTGAAATGAGTTGGATAAATTGGTTGCCTGCATTGGTTACATTTTTCCCGCTTTTAGGAGTCGCTGTTCTTCTTTTTCTCCCCCGTGAAAAAACGGGGCTTCACCGATTCTGGGGAATCATGGCGACACTCCCGTCACTTTTCTTTGCACTGTACATGTATTTGCATTTTGATCAGGGATTTAAAGGGCTACAGTGGTTTCAATCCGTTATCTGGTTCCAAATTCCGATCCTGCAGGGAGAGCCGTGGACTTTCCATTACAGTATGGGGGTTGACGGATTGTCACTTCCGCTGATTGTGTTAACGACAATTGTAAGTACCCTCGCTGCCGTGGCTTCTTTATATATTCGCCAGGCCACAAAAGGTTATTATCAGTTGCTGCTGCTGCTTGAAACGGGAATGATCGGGGTTTTTGCAGCCGCAAACCTGTTTCTCTTTTTCATCTTTTTCGAAATCACCCTGATTGTTACCTTTTTTCTGATCGGGAAATGGGGATTCCTCGGGAAAGTAAAGGCAGCTAACCGGTTTTTGCTGTATAACGGATTGGGATCAGGATTTTTGCTGTTTGCCATGGTTGCGCTCATGATTATGTTTGGTTCCCTTGAGTATTCTGATCTGGAGTCTCGGATGGGACAGGTGATGGGACAACTGGCTTTGCTTCCGCCGCAAATCGAAACGACATTATGGGCAGTCTTTATTGCCTTGATGATTGCTTTCAGCATCAAGTTGCCTGTTTTTCCATTTCACAGCTGGATGTTGCGGACGCACGTTGAAGCACCCACACCGGTAGTCATGATTCACTCGGGAGTTCTCCTGAAAATGGGAGCTTATGGTTTTATGCGGTTTGGCGTGGGATTGTTCCCGGAACAAATGAAAGAAATAGCCGTATTGATTGCGATCCTTGGATTAATCAACATTTTGTACGGAGCGCTGCTTGCCATCGTACAAAGAGAATTGAAAAGCGTTCTTGCTTACTCCAGCATCAGCCATATGGGAATTATCCTGTTTGGACTGGCTTCCCTGAATGCAGCAGGATTGAAAGGAGTCATGTTCCAGGCGGTGTCTCACGGATTGATCTCAGCACTGCTCTTTTTCCTTGTCGGATGTATGTATGAGCGGACCAGAACAACTGAATTGGATGATTTAGGCGGACTTGCGAAATCGATGCCTGTTTTTTCAGGGATTTTCCTTGTGGGTATCATGGCGCTCCTGGGTTTACCCGGATTGTCCGGTTTTATCAGCGAATTTTTGTCATACCTCGGTTTGTTCCAAAACTATCCAGTGATTGCGTCGATCGGGGCTCTCGGGTTAATCTTCACCGTTGTTTACGCACTGCGTGCCTTGCTGAAGACAACGTTTGGTCCGATTCACGAGCGTTACCGGTTATTGAATGATCTGAATGTCAACGAAAGTGTGCCGATGATGGTTTTGGTAGCGTTGATTGTACTAATCGGTGTTTATCCGGATTCCTTGGGTGCGCCCATGCAGGTAACACTAGATCTTATTGTATCTCGGATCGGAGGGTAGGGGCATGATACAAACGTTGCTGGATTTTGACCTGCGAGTGTTGGCTCCAGAACTTGTAATCGTCGCTGCCGCCGCCCTATTAACCATCGTTGATTTGCTGCTCAAAGAAACAGTTTCAAGGAAATGGATTGGTATTTTAGGGTTGCTTGCAGTACTGGTGGCAGGTATATTTGTCGGATTGGGCTGGGGACATGAACCTTATCAGATTTTGGGGGATTCCTACCGGATTGATGATTTCAGTCTGGCTTTCAAAGCGATATTGCTGTTTGGAACGGCGCTGGTTCTACTGTTCTCTCTGTCGGACAAGGATACGGAAAAACTGGAGGCAGAAAGTGAATACTACTCCCTGCTGTTAACCGCTTTGCTGGGTGCCATGATTATGGTATCTTCTGCAGAACTGATCACGTTGTTTGTCGGTTTGGAGTTATTGAGCCTCTCTTCCTATATCCTGGTAGGAATTCGAAGAAAACGGGCCGATTCGGCAGAGGCCGCCTGGAAATATGTTGTCCTGGGCAGCGTATCTTCCGCATTTATCCTTTACGGAATGTCGTTTTTGTACGGTTTGACAGGAACAACCCATTTGTTTGAAATACAGCAGCATGTGGCAGAAATTGCCGGAACAGACTATCAGGCATTTCTCTATCTGTCGTTCTTTTTGATGATCGTAGGATTCGGATTCAAGATTTCATCGGCTCCCTTCCATACCTGGGCACCGGATGTATACCAGGGAGCGGCTACACCCGTAACCATATTCCTGGCGGTTGTTTCCAAAGTGGCTGCATTTGCCTTTGTCGTCCGCATTGTGCTGATCGCTTTTATTCCCCTGGTAACAACCGGAGTCTGGAATGAAGTGATTTCCTGGTCATTCATGCTTGTTGCAGCACTCTCCATGATTGTGGGAAATACTGTTGCTTTGCGCCAGAAAGATACCAAACGGTTAATGGCTTATTCCAGCATTGCCCATGCCGGTTATATGCTTGTGCCTCCGGCAACAATGGGGTTTGTCGGATTTGACTTGTTCCCGAGCCTTGTATTCTATTTGGTCGCTTATCTGTGTATGACGCTGGGTGCCTTTGTGGTGATTGAGATTGTGGCCAGAAGAGCCGGAACCTATGACATGAATGCTTTTGCCGGATTATATCAGCGCTCGCCAAGCCTGGCGCTCATCATGACATTTTTCCTCCTGTCGCTTGCAGGACTTCCGGTTACGGCCGGGTTTATCGGGAAGTTTTATATCCTGATGAGTGCCATTGCAAGTACCCATTATTGGCTGGCAGCGATCATGATTGCCACAACGGTCATTTCTTACTATTATTACTTTGGGTTTGCACGGCAAATGTATTTCAGGAAAGCGGAGGACTCCCAAAAAATCGCCGTTTCATGGCCAACGGTGGCGGTTGTTGGAATGGCAGTTTTGGGAACCATCCTTTTGGGAATTATTCCTGACTTCTTTTTGCAGGCTTTTGGGCAACTGGATTGGGTATCCGGATTCTCCCAAGCCGCCAATTCGCTTGGATATTGACGGATTGAGACAGGGCATACCCCCGTTTGTGGGGGATGCCTTTTTTGTTTTCATGGCACTTTTCGAAATCCATTTGTCGGGGGAAATATCATAAATTGTTCAAGATTGGGGGAAAAAACTTTTGCGCATCTCCTTAATTTTTTGTACCATGGTACCATGTGAACAAATGCCTTAGGGAGTGCATATGATGAATGGAACGACACAACTTGCTTTGACTGGCCTGGTCAATATCCTCATCTCGATTGTGTGTATTGTCATCGTTTGGTGGATTTTGCTGGGAATGCGAATCGAGTTCCTTTTCAAGTCCAACCGGGTTGTACAGGCCAGAGCATTGATGATTCTGTTGTCCATTGTACTCGGGCATCAGTTGGCTACCTTTTTTATCGACTATTTGGGCTGGTCGCAGTTGATGACCCAGTTATTTTCTGGATAGGTTCAAGTATATCCTCTCCAATGTATGTGAATAATTGCAATTGTACAAATTCACAGGAGAGGATGGCAAATGCGGGGAATTTGGAAACAGGCAGCGGTTGTTTGTCTGATTCTGCCGCTGGTCCTGATCGCATCACAAACGAAGCCCCAACCGGAAGAATGTCTGCTGGATGTATTTGAAGAAATCGGGGTCCAGCCGGAGAAATTCGTATGGCATCATGGAAACCGCACGGAACGGGCAATGAGCAAGGAAGAGGTAAAACAGTGGGCCGGGGAGTTGGGAAAAGCCTTTGGAATCGGACCGGTAATCACGGATGAAGGGCCGGATGGCATCAGATTTACAGCCCAGGGCTCAGCGGGACGAAACATTCTGATCAAAATGGTCGTTATCAACGATGAACCATCCAAAAAAAGGATCCACCCTTATTTGGCGATTCAGCTCTTCGCAAACGGAGAACCTGGTGAAAACTGGCTTGTTGTGCGCGATAAGGCGACACGTGTATTACTGGATCATGGAATAGTTCCTTCTTATCATTATTCTGTTCAGGGAAGCAAACAGGCCGACATAAAAAACCATGAACACTTGCTCGCCCAGGTTTTTCAGTTGTTGAAGGCAAAAGAAGTGGAAGCAATGCGTACTGGTCATATCATCAGTATTTCCGCTTTCTCTCCGTTGATGCCGGAGGGGATTGAAACAAAAGGTGGTATGATGAATATGCAGGCAGCGATCCGGACAAGTTCAGATGCCCATCGCATGACATTGACTTTGGGAACGCCAATTATCACCATCGAATATTAGTTTTTGGGGGGAAGAGTCTTGGAAAAAATCATCGTTCAAGGCGGAACACGTTTAAGAGGAAGAGTAAAGGTACATGGTGCGAAAAATGCCGTGCTTCCTTTAATTGCCGCATCGATATTGGTATCCAGAGGGGACATCTTGATTATGGATGTTCCGCTTTTGGAAGATGTAAAGACCATTACGCAAATGATGAAACATTTGGGGATCAAAGTAGATCTGGGCAATGAAGAAGTTGTGATCAATGCAGAAAAGGTTGGTTCTACAGAAGCTCCTTATGATTTGATGCGCAAAATGAGAGCTTCCGTTTTGGTGATGGGTCCCCTCCTGGCCAGAAAAAAACACGCGAGAATTCCACTTCCCGGAGGATGCGCAATCGGCAGCCGCCCAATCGATCTCCATTTAAAAGGATTTGAAGCGATGGGTGTCCGGTTTGATATCGGGCAAGGATACATTGAAGGAAAAATTGACGGCCGGTTAAAAGGAGCAACCATTTACCTTGATTTCCCAAGTGTAGGAGCAACCCAAAATATAATGATGGCAGCAACATTGGCACAGGGTCGGACAGTTATTGAAAATGCAGCGTGTGAACCGGAAATTGTAGATTTGGCCAATTTCCTCAATACGATGGGTGCGAAGATACGTGGAGCGGGAACGGATGAAATCCGGATCGATGGTGTCGATTTCTTGCGGGGAACGGAATATACAGTGATTCCTGACCGCATTGAAGCCGGTACGTATATGGTTGCAGGTGCCATTACGCGTGGTGAAGTGTTCGTGGAAGGGGCCATCTCTGATCATCTGGTACCATTGATCGCCAAAATGAGGGAGATGGGAGTTCATGTGCTTGACGGCGAGAATGGAATCTATGTCCGTGCGGAAGGGGAACTAAAACCGGTTGACGTCAAGACACTGCCGTATCCAGGATTCCCGACCGATATGCAGTCACAGATGATGGCACTTTTGCTTACGTCAAACGGAAACAGTATGTTGACCGAGACCGTTTTTGAAAACCGGTTTATGCATGTTGAAGAATTCAAACGAATGGGTGCACAGATCAAGATAGATGGCCGTACCGCAATCATTGAAGGAGGAAAACCCTTGTCCGGTGCCCAGGTAAAAGCAACGGACCTGCGCGCGGGAGCGGCATTGATTCTGGCTGGTATGGTTGCCGAGGGAGTAACGGAAGTAACCGAACTTCATCATGTTGATCGCGGTTATGTGGATATCGTCGGCAAACTGCGCAACCTGGGGGCAAGAATCGAGCGGGTTCGGGAAGAGACGGATTCAAAAGTTGAACAAAAAACGCTTGCCTGATTACAAACGGAATAGTCGCTTTCTGGGGCGAGTTTTGTACTGGCTGCACGATGCCTGTATGACAGGGATCGTGTTTTTTTATAAAAAGGTTGTCCGCAATCTACGAAACGGGTTCTAAATCAATTTCCGGTTTTCATAGGTTAGTAGTAAATGTTGTCCACAGATGGAGGCGAATAAAGGTTGCAGAAAGGATTGCTGATCGGCTTGTTGGGGCTGTTGTTGATTATTCTTTTGATCCCGGCTTTTTTGGTTGCCTGTGATTCGGATAAACGGCCTGAGGCATCTGCCCAGGTGAAGGAGAAGTATGAAAAGTCTGCGTTAACGATCCGGGTTTATTTAAGTGATGAGAAGAAAATCATTGAGTTGCCGCTCGAAAAGTATATTTATGGAGTGGTAGCGGCGGAGATGCCTGCTGACTTCCATAAAGAAGCGTTAAAAGCCCAGGCATTGGCCGCCAGAACCTATATCATTGACCGTTTGTTGAGGAAGGATTTTACTGATCTGGCCCAATGGGGAAACGTTGCTAAGGAAGCCCATGTAACGGATACCATGCGACACCAGGTTTACAAGACGGATGAAGCTTTGCAGCGAGAGTGGGGAAGCCGGTATCAGGCAAACCACAAAAAAATAGAGCAGGCGGTAGCGGAAACAGCCGGACAGATTATTACCTATGAGGGCGAACCGATTTATGCCGCTTTCTTCTCAACCAGCAACGGCTATACCGAAAACTCCGAAGATTACTTCAAAAGAAAATATCCGTATCTGCGAAGCGTATCCTCTTCCTGGGACCGGCTTTCCCCGAAATATCTCCATGAACAAACTCTTTCCTTGCATCAGTTTATCAGCCGTCTGGAAAAAGAAACCGGTCAATCCATCAGTCTTCCTGCTTCAGCCGGAGGAGAACCGGTTCAGGTGACCCAACGTACTGAAGGAAAGCGGGTGGCCAAAGTAAAAATAGGGGACCGGATTTTTTCCGGCAGGAAAGTTCGGGAAGCATTGCAATTGGCGTCATCTGATTTTGAAGTGGAAGTGCAGGGAGGGCAGGTAAAAATCACGTCTTTTGGATATGGACATGGCGTGGGCATGAGCCAATGGGGGGCCAACCTGATGGCAAAGGAAGGAAAAAGCGCAAAAGAAATTATCAGGCATTATTACCAGGGGGTTGACATCGTAAAAACTCGGGAAGATCAGGTGAAATAAAGGACTTTTGCATTAGGAAAATATTTTTCTATTGAGTTTTCCAGATGTTTTTCCAACTTGGCCATCTGTTCATTTGGATACACATATTTGACCCGGCCGTAACGTCCCCATTTCTTTTTTCTTTTTTCTTCGTCCATTTCCAGTTTTGTTTTCGGGTAACGCTCTTCAATGATTCGTTTGGCTGTTTTGGTGTAGCGGTGGGTAATCAATTCGAAAGTCAGGTTATCCAGCTGTTTTGGCAGGTGGCGGGACAGATTTGCCAAAAGCTCTGTATATTGTTCTTCCCAGTCTGGAAAAATCATGATCGGCGCGATGATAAACCCGAGCGGATACCCTGCCTTTGCCACTTTTCCTGCCGCTTCCACACGCTCATTGATTGGGGAGGTGCCAGGCTCAAAGTTTTTTACCACATAATCGGCATTGATACTGAAACGGAAATGGGTATGGCCTGCGTGGTGCGCATCCAGAAGGGAGTCGACATGAGCATATTTGGTAACAAACCGGAGACGGCCCAGCGGCTGTTCCGCCATAAATTCGATGGCTTTTTTCAGTGACCCCGAGATATGTTCAATACCGACCGGATCGGATGTACAGGCCGCTTCGAAACGGGTAATTTCCGGAGCGCGTTCCCGGATGTATTTTTCCGTCTGGGCAAAGATTTCGTCCAGATTGACATAGATCCGGATGTATGGACGATGCCCCAGTGTCGTCTGCAAATAGCAGTAATGGCAGTGGCCCATGCAGCCGGTTGCAAGCGGGATTGCATACTCGGCAGAGGGTTTTGAGGGTTCAAATGTTAATGTTTTCCTGACTCCTATGACCAATGTCCGTTTGGCAACCCGGTATTTTTCCGGATTGGTTTTGCCTGGCAGTCCGGTTACGCGGTTATGGGAGGTAGTCATTTTCATCGGGATATTCATGTTTTTGAAATGTTTGACCAGCTCTTTGCCAAGCGGATATTTCAGAGCGCCCGGCTCGTAATAGACAAGATCCGGTTTGAAGGGTTTTACCATGAAAAGACCTCCTGAGTGGAAATTTTTATTAGTATCCACCGAAAAATGAGAAATATGTATTGTCATGGTTGCAAGTTTGATGCAAATTTACTAAAAATTTTCCACCTTGGGTATAAAAAGGAATTTGCTGGTCGACAATGGTTCCTGAGGTGATTTAGATGAAACCTGAAGAACCAAACAAACAGATTTCTTCCTTTGAAAAAGCGAAGCGACGGCTGAAATTAAAGAAATTAATGGCTAAAAAATGGTTTTTTCCCGCTGTTTACCTGACAGTGGCGGCACTAATTTTAAGTGTGGCTTGGTGGTATCAGGAACATCAGGTTGAAAAAACGTCAAAAACGGCGAGAAACTGGGTGGAACAAAAACTCCCCGAGGAGGATATTCCAACCAATCCCACGGATGATGATCTGGTATTGCCTGTTGCCAAAAATTCAGATGCTATCAAAACGATAGGATTTTATAAAGAAGAAAATTCACAAGCAAGCCGGGAATCCTCACTTGTAGAATATGCCAATACCTATACGCCCCACGCGGGGGTTGATTTTGCCCGCAGAGACGGAAAAACGTTTGATGTCGTTGCCGCACTTGAAGGGGAAGTGATTCGGGTAGAAGAAAATCCGGTTGTCGGATGGCAGGTTGTGATTCAGCATGAAAGCGGCATCCAGACGGTTTACCAGAGCCTGGACGATGTACAGGTGAAAAAAGGGCAAATGGTGAAAAAAGGACAGGTAATTGCCAAAGCCGGCCGAAATCGCTTTGAAAAGGAAGCCGGGGTTCACTTGCATTTTGAGATTCGCGACCGCAACCAGAAGGCAATGAATCCTGATATATATTTGAGCACAGCAAAATAAATAAAAAAGCGTTTCCAATAAAAGGGAACGCTTTTTTATTTGCAGCAAAAGAACAAAAAATTGAAATAACAGCTTGTCATGGCTTGTATTCAAAGAATAACCCTTGGCACCCGTAAATATAATGTAGCAAATGGAGAGAGGGGAGGCAGAAACGGGTGCAAGAATATATTAAGGAAAGGACATTAAAGATCGGTCATTATTTTGTGGAAACGCGAAATACGGTTCGGACGATTGCCAAAAAGTTCGGTATTTCCAAAAGTACCGTTCACAAAGATCTCACAGAGCGCCTGCCGGAAATCAATCCGGAACTGGCCAATCAGGTGAAGGAAATCCTGGAATACCATAAGTCGATCCGTCATATCCGGGGAGGGGAAGCAACAAAAATCAAATATAAACGAAAGTCGTCCGACAAAAAAAAGCAGGAAATTTCAATGCATGTATGAAAAAAGCAGGGAGGCACCGGAATTACATAATATTAAAAGAGGAATGAATCGTTGTTATTATATGTATAATTTTATTGTCGCCGGTGCTTCTACTGTATAAGAAACGTTCACACTCCAACAATTAGTAAGTATAGACTTATGTTCACAGTTACGATATATTCTATTATGAGTACAATGAAGCTTGTTTATTTAATTGGACGAGCTTATAGAGAAGTGAGGTTCGGAAATAGAAGTTAGTCTTGGAGAGGAATGCAGATGAGTTATCCTGATAAAGAAAAACATACAGACTATCAGCTGGACAATGTAGAGACTTTGAAACAAAAATTGAATAATCAGCATGATATATTTTCAAAAGATGAAAAATTGGAAGACACCATGCCAGTAGGTCAGCTGAAATGGCGAAAAGGTGAAGAGTTTGAGGAAGATACGCATCACAATTTGGGCCTGGCCAAGAAAAAAAGCTCAGTTGTAAAAAATAGCAATAAAGAAAAGAAACCAGAAACAGGCAAAGACGAGGAAGTTCAAGACGGGAACGAGGGCTCCGGAAAAAAGGAAAAGCCTGGTTCCGAAAATGCCGAAATTCCGTTTGCCCCTGAAAATGAGTCCTCTAACACGGGCCGTCAGTTATCTTTGGAGGACACGTTAACACCCATTAACTTTAAGGAATATTCAATCGACCCGGCATTGGACCAAAAAAACAGCGGGGAATCAATGACAGAAGAGGAAAAGCCTTCTTTTGTAGCAAAACCTGATTTGATGGCATCTGATGCCGCTGCACAAAGGAAAAAACAGAATACCTTTGCCGGCGGAAAAGCATGGGAAAAGGAAGAAGAAAAACAGATTCCCAAATGGGTAAGAATTTATTGGCTGCCTGCAACATTGATTTTCGTTTTGTTTGCGGGACTGATCATCGGCCATTCTGTGATTGGAGAACAACCGGTTAGTGATATTTTTGATATTGATATGTGGATTCATATTTTCAAATTAATGTATGGATAATATGCCCCGTCTTCCGCTCAAGTCTTACATGTGAAATGGGACGGGCTATTTCATTTTGGATGTTGGATCGGTTCGGTAACTGTGAGGAGGAGTTCCTGGGATGAATTTGCCCAATTTCTTGACCCTGATTCGCTTTATTTTGATTCCTGCTTACCTCGTCGTGTTCTTTTCAGACATGCCATGGCACGTGCACTGGGCTTTTGGGATCATTCTTCTTGCGGGGTTGACCGATGTGATCGACGGCTATTTGGCCAGAAGGATGAGACAGATCACCCAACTGGGAATTATGCTCGATCCTTTAGCTGACAAATTGATGATGCTTTCAGTTTTTTTGTCTCTGCTCATTTCCGGGAAAATTGGGATATGGGCTGCTTTTGTCATTTTTTTCCGGGATGTAACGATGATCCTTTGTTCCATGATATTTCATCTGCGTGGCAAGAAAACGGTTCCGGCAAATATTTTCGGTAAATTAACAACGTTTTTGTTTTATATTGCCTTGTTTTTGCTTATGTTCAACTTTTCGATCGCCCAAACCTTTTTGTGGTCGGTCATTGCGTTGTCCTATCTCACTTCACTGATCTATATGGTACAATTGAAAGCGATAAACCAACAGGCAATGTAAAAAGAATCGGCGGCAAGTCCGGTTCTTTTTTGGTATCAGATACTTTTTGACAAGATCTGGTGCCGGGAACCATTTTCAATGTTTAGTTATTTTTTCCTTGATTGTTAAGAAACTGCCTTTTTTGGCGCTTGGTATTTTAAACTTTGTTTCGCTATAATGATGACAAGTGACTTTCGGCAGAATTGACTGGCAAAAGAACAGGAGTGAAGCAAATATGCTTGATGCCAAGCAAATACAGGAAATTATTCCTCACAGATATCCTTTCTTGCTGGTTGACAGAATTACGAAACTGGAACCGGCCAAAAGAGCGGCAGGTTTGAAAAATGTGACTATCAATGAACCCTTTTTTCAGGGACATTTCCCCGACTATCCGGTGATGCCCGGGGTGCTTATTGTTGAGGCATTGGCTCAGGTGGGAGCGGTGGCAATCCTTAGTGTGGAAGAGAACCGTGGCAAGATGGCCTTTTTTGCCGGATTGGAAAAAGTGCGTTTCCGCAATCAGGTCAAACCTGGAGATGTTCTTACCCTGGAAGTGGAAATGACCCGTCTGAGGGGGAAAGTCGGGAAAGGCCGGGGAATTGCCCGCGTAGGAGAAAATGTGGCGGTGGAAGCCGAATTGATGTTTGCGATCGACGAATAACAGAACCATAGATTTGGGAAGGTCCCGGTCGGGGCCTTCCTTCTCATCTTTCTTAATTCCATATCTGGATTATACGAAGTCCAAAATAAATCAGTCCCCAAAAAGGCAAGCTAAACAGGATGGCATTGACAATGCCAAGCAACCAATCCGTTGAGTCATCACTGACAATTCTCTGTCTTCTCATGACACACAATCTCTCCTGACATCAATGATGTCTTTAGTATCACCGAAACTGGACAATTCAATGAATGTGTGCCTTATTAAACGAAACCGGATAAAGGAAGTGGTTGAATGAGCCATCGTGTTTTAATCATTTCTCATATGTATCCCAATCCGGTGAATCCCATAGCTGGAATTTTTGTCCATAACCAGGCAAAGGCATTGCAAAAGGAAGGAACGGAAGTACAGGTTGCTGTACCGATTCCTTCGTTTCCTTTTTATCCAAAATGGAGAAAATACCGGAACTTGCCCAAACGGACAGAAAAAGAAGGGATTCCCGTTTATTATGTTCCGACGCGAATGTTCCCGGGAGGATTTTTTTTCGAACGGTATGGTCGATATTATATAAAGTCTTTACAAACCGGATTGCGTGAAATACATAAAGAATTTCCTTTTGAATTAATTCATTGCCATACCATCTACCCCGATGGATATGCCGGGGGAGAGCTGAAGAAAGAGTGGAAGGTTCCCCTTGTCAGTACGATTCACGGTTCGGATATCATGCTGTACCCGTATCGGAATCGGGAGATCTATGAACAGACAGTTCAGGCGTTAAAAGCAAGCGATCTGGTCATCATGGTAAGTAAGCGACTGGAAAAAGAAGTTAAAAAGCTGTGTCCCGAAGCAAATACAGTCACCATTTACAACGGATTTGACCCGGAACGGTTTCGACCGAGGAACCGGTTGCAGGTACGGGCAAAATTAGGCTTGGACCCAAGGAAAAAATTGATCTTGTTTATAGGGAATCTATACCCTGTCAAAGGGATTCAATATTTATTGGAAGCTTTCCATGAAGTGCGAAAAGTGAATCGGGATATTCTTCTCTATTTGGTCGGAGACGGGCCGCTTCGGACAGAGTTGGAACAGAAAGCGGAAGAGATGGGTATTTCGGAGGCTGTCACTTTTCTGGGGAGAAAACCATATGACGAAATTCCGGATTGGATCAGCAGCGCAGATGTGACCGTTCTTACCAGTCTGAGTGAAGGGTTGCCGTCAATCCTGCTGGAATCGATGGGGTGTGGGCGGACCATGGTTGCCACCGATGTGGGTGGAATTAAAGAAATTCTTCAGGACGGGAAAACAGGCCTGCTGGCACCAGCCAAGGACCCAGGAAAAATTGCCCATTGTCTGCGCAAGATTCTGGTAGATGACCCCTCCCTGATTACGTCAATGGGGGAAAACGCCCATCGGGCATCCCGGGCATTGACCTGGAGTCAAAATGCACGACAAACGCTTCAATGTTATACTACATTATTGGAGCAGAAAAGTTTATGACTTTTTGTTAGCAGGGATACCCAAAAGATTTCATCTATGTTACATTGTAGTATAGATTTTGTAATGTTATTGTAATATCGGTAGTCGATATAAGTTTGTGTATGGAACAATATTGACTGACCTGGACAAGGAAAAGAGGGAGATCTTGTGATATGCTATGGAATTGTAGGTTGTGGCCACATTGCAAAAAAACACGTTTCAGCCATTGAAGCCACACAAGGTGCAGAGTTGGTTGCGGTTTGCGATACCAATGAAGAGCGTCTCAAGGAATTCGCAAAAGATGGAATTCAAGGGTACAAGGATTTGGGGGGTATGTTGAGGACAGATGTTGATGTCGTCTGTATCTGTACACCCAGCGGGCTTCACCCACAATTGACGATTCAGGCTGCAGAAGCCAAAAAACATGTTATTGTGGAAAAGCCGATGGCTCTTACATTGGAAGACGCCGACCGAATGATTGCAGCTTGTGAGAAAAATGGTGTCAAAATGGCCGTCGTTCATCCAAACCGGTTTCGCCCGGCTGTGGTTGAATTGAGAAAACAATTGGAGCAGGGTGCCTTTGGCAAGATCGGACATGCGAATGCCACTGTTCGCTGGAATCGGAACCAGGCATATTATGACCAGGCTCCCTGGCGAGGCACCAAGGCAATGGACGGGGGCGTGTTGATGAACCAGGCTATTCACAACATGGATCTCTTGTTATGGATGATGGGGGATATCGAGGAAGTCTCATCTTATAGTGCAACCCGGATCCGCAATATTGAAGCTGAAGATACATCTGTTTCGGTGATTCGCTTCAAGAATGGAGCTTTGGGAGTCCTGGAGGCCGCTGTCACCATCTATCCCAAAAACCTGGAAGAATCATTAAGCATTTTTGGGGAAAAGGGAACAGCAGTCATCGCAGGCCGGACAGCCAACTGGATTAAAGAATGGAAATTTGAGGGTCTGTCTGAAGAAGAAGCTGAAGCCACCATAGAAAAAATCGAAAAAGATCCATTTGGAATCCCGGGTCATCAGTGCATTATTCAAGATATGACCGAGGCCGTCCAGGACAACAGGCGGCCCATCGTATCCGGTGAGGAAGGCCGCAAAGCGTTGAGTTTCGTCATCGCATGCCAAATGGCTGCTGAAACAGGAAAACCAGTAAAAATGAATCAATTGAAACGCAACTAACCTGAAAATAGATAAGGAGAGTTTACTAATGAAAAAGATTCCTTTGCTAGATTTGAAAGCCCAACTTGCAACGATCCGCGACGAAGTCATGCAGGCAGTGGAAAAAGTACTGGATAGCGGTCAATATATCATGGGACCCGAAGTCAGGGCTTTTGAGGAAGAAGTGGCTAACTATCTTGGTGTAAAACATGCTGTCGGTGTAGGAAACGGAACAGACGCACTTCTGCTGGCGTTGGACGCGGCCGGAATCAAAGCGGGAGATGAAGTAATCACCACACCATTCACATTTTTTGCCACCGCAGAAACGGTTTCCCGGCTCGGGGCAACTCCTGTCTTTGTCGATATCGACCCCAAAACCTACAATATTGATGTCGATCAAATCCGGGCACGGATTACAGATAAAACCAAGGCGATCATTCCGGTTCACATCTTCGGTCAACCGGCCAATATGGACGAAATTATGGCTGTGGCTGAAGAACACAACCTGTTCGTACTGGAAGATGCGGCACAGGCAATGGGTTCGGAATACAAAGGACGTAAAATCGGGGCATGGGGCCACGCAGCCACCTTCTCCTTCTTCCCGACCAAAAACCTGGGCGGTTATGGCGATGGAGGAATGATTGTGACCAATGATGACGAGCTGGCCCAAAAAGTTCGCATTTTGCGCGTTCACGGCTCAAATCCGAAATATTATCACAGCATGATCGGTTATAACAGCCGGCTTGATGCCCTCCAGGCTGCTGTTTTGCGCATCAAGCTCCGCCATTTGGACAATTGGAATGACGGGCGGCGGGAAAAAGCGGCGTTGTACAACGAATTGCTGAAAGAAACCCCGGTTGTTACGCCCTATGAAGGGAAAGACCGCAAGCACATATACCATTTATATATTATTCAGGCCGAGGATCGCGATGAATTGATGGCTCATTTGAAAGAAAACGGCATTGCCTGCGGAATTTATTATCCGGTTCCGCTTCATCAACAGGAGGTTTACAAAGGTTTGGGCTATGGAGTAGGAAGCTTGCCAAATGTCGAATATATGTCCAAACGGACATTTGCCCTCCCGATGTATGCGGAATTGGAGGATGAAACGATCGGGTTTATTGCAGACACCATTAAAAAGTATTATGCCAATAAATAAGTGAAAGAAGGTAAAACCTGTGAGCGGAAAAACCTTACTGCAAAAAATTGAAGAAAAAACGGCAGTCATTGGTGTTGTCGGCTTGGGATATGTCGGCTTGCCACTGGCTGTGGAAAAAGCCAAAGCAGGTTTTAAAGTCATTGGTTTTGACATTTTGCAAAATCGGGTTGATCAGGTGAATCATGGCATAAATTACATCGGGGATGTTGTCGACAAAGAACTGAAACAAATTGTCGGAGACGGCCATTTGACCGCCACAACGGACTATTCGAGAATCTCGGAGGTAGATGCGGTTGCCATTTGTGTGCCGACACCGCTTGATCGATATCAGCAACCCAATGTAACCTATGTGGAATCTTCTGCCAGAAGCATCTCGAAATACTTGCATCCGGGAATGCTGGTTGTTCTGGAAAGTACCACCTATCCGGGAACTACCGAAGAGGTTGTCCAGCCGATTCTGGAGGAAACCGGGTTGAAAGTGGGAGTTGATTTTTATCTTGCCTATTCACCGGAACGTGTCGATCCCGGCAACAAGGTATTCAAGACCAAAAACACCCCCAAAGTGGTTGGCGGCGTAACGGAAAATTGCACCAAGATGGCCGGTGCGTTGTACCGGGCTGTTCTGGATGGGGAAGTTCATTTGGTATCAAGTCCGAAAGTGGCGGAAATGGAGAAAATCCTGGAAAACACCTTCCGCAACATCAATATCGCATTGGTAAACGAGATGGCCATTCTGTGCAATAAAATGGGAATTGATATCTGGGAAGTGATCAATGCAGCCAAAACCAAGCCGTATGGTTACATGGCCTTTTATCCCGGCCCCGGACTGGGAGGGCACTGTATTCCGATCGATCCTTTCTACCTGACATGGAAAGCGCGTGAATACCATTACCATACCCGTCTGATCGAAGTAGCCGGGGAAATCAACAATGAAATGCCCGATTTCGTGGTTGACCGTTGCATGAAAATCCTTAACCGATATGGCAAAGCGTTAAATGGGGCTAAAGTAGCTGTGCTGGGAGCGGCTTACAAGAAAGATATTGACGATTATCGGGAATCTCCCGTCATCCAGATCGTGGAGTTGCTCGAGAAATATCGTGCTGACTTTGTTGTGGTTGACCCTTATGTGAAATCATTCAAGGCTGCGGGAAAAGAGATTGAAACGGTTGAAAATGTCACTCCGGAAATGCTGGAATCTGTAGACCTTGTGTTGATTACAACGGATCACAGCGCTTTTGATTATGAACTGATTGCCGAAAAAGCAAAAGTTGTTTTTGATACGCGCAATGCTTTAAGTGGCGTACAGGAAATCAAGGCGGATTACGAAAAATTATAAGAGGGCGGGTTTTCCATGAAACAACATTTTGTACATGATTCGGTCAAGATGGGAACAAATGTCTCCATCGGCCATTTTTCCGTTATTGAAGAAGGAGTTGTCCTTGGCGATAATGTGACTGTTGGCAACAATGTTACCATTCATGCAGGAACCGTGATCGGTTCTGACGTATTTGTTTCGGACAATTGTGTGTTGGGACGCTGGCCGCGTCCGGCCAAATCTTCAACCGTAAAGGTGGATGCAAGCCTCCCTGCCCTGGAAATTGGCGACGGAACCACCATCGGAGCGGGTACGGTCCTGTATCGGGGAAGTCGGTTTGGAAAAGAAGTGATGATCGGTGACCAGGCATCTGTGCGTGAAAAGTGCGTCATTGGCGACCGGGTGGTGATTGGCCGCGGCGTCGCGGTGGAGAACCAGGTGGAAATCGGATCTTTTACAAAGATTCAGACCAATGCCTATATTACAGCATATACAACTCTCGAGGACCATGTATTTATTGCGCCGACCGTAACAACAACCAATGACAACTTTATGGGACGAACCAGGGAACGCTTTAAATATGTGTGTGGACCGGTTGTAAAAAGAGGAGCGCGTGTAGGAGGAGGTTCCATCCTCCTTCCGGGAGTTACCGTGGCAGAAGAAAGCTTCATTGCAGCAGGCGCTTTGGTCAACAAGGATACAGAGACGGGAAAAGTGTATGTGGGAGTTCCGGCGCGTGTCTTGCGCGAAGTGCCTGAACGTGAAAAATTGGAGAATCAGGAGTGACACCGAATCAGGTAGAGGTGTTGTTTTAACATGAAACAATATATTAAACGGCTTTTTTCAGATTCTGCCGCATTTGCAATTGCGACGATGGGGAACAAGGTGGTTGCGGCCATGCTTGGCCCCATCTACGTCGCTTTTTTGACCGGAGAAGGAGAAATCGCCGAATGGGGACTCACAAATACGATCACGCTGATCTTGACCTATTTGAGTATTTTGGGGACCGATATGGCGATGGCTTTTTATTTTTATGATGCCAAAAACCTGACTGAAAGGCGCGTCTATTTTACGAACGCTGTCGTGTACAGTGCCGGAGCCTGTCTTGTTTTTACAATTTTTGCTTTCCTGTTCGGGGCTCCATTATCTGAATGGATTTATGACAGTCCGCGGAATTATGCCAACTTGTTACCCGTTGCATTTTTGGCAACTTTTGGAGCGGTGATCATTCAGCACATTCTGGGATATGCCAGGTATAACCGTCAGGTCTGGATGTTTAATATATTCAGCATGGCCTATGTGATTGGCTCCAATCTGTTGAGTGTCATGTTTGTTGTTGTTTATGATATGCGTGTAATGGGGATATTTTATGGACAATTGATCGGCCAATTGACAGTTGCGCTGATTCTGATTATTCTATTTCGCAAGGAATTTGTTTTTCGGTTTTCACGCAAACATCTGACTGATTTGATTCAATATGGGGCACCTTTATTGCCGACATTGTTGGCTTTTTGGGTTATGACTTCTGTATCCCGTCCCATTCTGTACCATATCGATTCCCTGCTCAGTGCCGATATTTTTGAAACTTGCGTACGGCTTGCAAGCATCATTGTTTTGGTAACCTCTCCATTTCAATTGGCATGGCGTCCGTTTTCCATGTCCATTAAGGAACGGGAAGACGCTCCGCAACTGTTCGGTTTGGTTGGGCGGGCCCTGCTTGTGGTCGGAACGCTCATTGTGATGATTCTGGCATTTTTCATGAAGCCTATCTACAATCTGTATATTATTGGACGGAATGACCAGTCGCTGGCATCGGGGTATATTTATGTATGGGCATTATCCCTTGGAACATTGTTTAATGTATTGCATAATGTTTTCGGGGTCGGTTTGTTGATCAAGAAGAAGACCAAAGTGATTTCATACGGGTTTATGATAGCAGCGGTCATTTACCTGGCCGGAAATTTGCTCCTTGTACCTGTTTTCAGTATTTGGGGAACAGTGACAATGACCGTTTTGGCATACTTGTTTGTAATTGTCTGGGTCTATCTTAAAAATCAGAAAGTATATCCGATTGATTTCCGCTTTCGTTCAATCATGATGTATTTGGCTGTCTTTTTTATTGCAATGATTGGTGTAACCTGGGTGCAATGGCATGAGATTGACAGTGCCTGGATTTATTACCTGCTAGCTTTCGGAGTGACAACGGGATCAGTGTTCGCAACGGGACTGTTTTCCGTCTCTTCGCTGAATCGGATCAGTCACTTGTTACCCAAACCAGGAGGAAAAGGGTGAGAGTTGGTGAGCGAACTGTTGTTTTCTAAGCAGAAGCGTTTGGATAATTTGTTTTACCTCATGATAGCTTTTGCTCTTTTGGGGCCCACTTTGGGCGTACCTATATCAGACAATTTTAATTTGACTTTTTTTCGCGTTGCTTTTCTGTTGCTGGCAGCAGGAATAGCAATCCGGTTTGCTTCTGAAAAAAATCTGGAAACATTCCATATGTATCCTGTACGGTGGTATGGCGCATTCTTTCTGTTCTGGTTTGCCTACGGAGTAATCGCCTTGTCGTGGTCAGCCAGCCTTTCCAAAGGTGTTGTTTACCTCTTCAAACTGGGAATGATGCTGCCTCTTGCACTTTCATTTCCATTTTTCCTGAAATCGGAAGAGAAATTTTGGAAAACACAGCGGCTCTTGTTTTGGGTTTTTTCCGGAATCATCCTGTTTGCCGTCTTTGAATCAATTACCTTGATTCATTTGCCCAGTTCAAGCGTATTCGGCAATCTGTCGGCAACCGTTACCTCGTTTTTCCATAACCAGAATGACCTGGCTACCTGTGTGACCCTGGGGCTTCCGTTCCTGGCCAGTTCCTTGTATATGTTAAAACTGGAGCGGAAACACAAATGGTTTATCTATATCATCGGGATTCTGGCAATCTATACCCTCCTGGCAACCGGATCGCGCAGCAACACGTTTTTTGCCTTGCCATTGGCTTCATTGCCGCTGATCGTACTGCTTCCCAAAGTGGTGGACCGCAGCAAATTGACTGGGAAAAACATATTTAAAGGGATTATTGCCGTTTTGGTGGCTTTTATACTGGCCAATAGCCTGAGTATGGTTTTCCTGAATGATGAAGCAAGAGAACAGGCAAAAGGAAAATTGTCGAGCACTTTTGGCTTTTTGATGGATATCCAGAAAGGTTCCTGGAACGTGAATGAGGGAGATGATGAAATCATTGAAGGGGATACCGGTCAAAGTGCTACGGTACGCAAATACCTGATTTTAAACGGGCTTTATTTCCTTCATAAAAGCCATTATATAGGCGTAGGCCCCGGAAATGTTGAAGTTTACATGGAAGACGCGCCCAAAGTAAACAAAATCAATATGCACAACTGGTGGGGCGAGGTTCTGGTCAATTTTGGCATCATTATCTTTATCTTTTACATGTCCCTTTACTTTTGGATGCTTTGGCGGTTATGGAGGTTGCTTGACCTCAAAAAGTCCCCGCAGGTAAGTCCATTGATTCGTTGGGGTTCGTATGCAGCCCTGAGCTGTTTGACAGGTTATTTCTTTGGCGGAATGGCGCCGAGTACCGCAATCCATTATACCCCGATGTGGATCTGTTACGGGATCGGACTTGCCGTAATTGCAATCGGGGAAAATCAGAAAAAACAGCACTCTGCACTGAATGAAGAGACGGCTTCTTAGGGAGTGTGAGGAAAGGAGAAGCTGGTGGTGTCTGCAAAAGTAATGATTTTCAGTTCCGTTCACCCTTATGATGATTCGCGGATTTTTCACAAACAAGCTAAATCATTGGCCAGGAATGGATATCGGGTTGAACTCCATGCCATTGCCGACTTTGATGAAAAAGTGGAAGATGGTGTAAAAATTGTTGGTGTCCGGCGTGTAAACAAGAAATGGAAGCGACTGAAGATTGGTTGGGAACTTTATCGGCGTGCCTTAAGGAGTGGTGCCGATCTCTTTCATTTTCACGATCCGGAATTGTTGCCATGGGGAGTACTGCTGGCGTGGCGAACTGGTTGTCCGGTCATCTATGATTCACATGAGGATTTACCCAAGCAGATTCAGACAAAACCATGGATTCCCGGGAAACTCAGGTGTCCATTATCCAGGTTTGTGCAAGTGGTGGAAAAGGGTTTGGCACGCCGCTTGGCGGCTGTAATTACAGCGACGGAATCGATTCGGAATCAGTTCAAAAAAGTGAAGAGAGTGAAGGTCATCAAAAATTATCCTTTGTCCATGCCTGAGATTGACAGGAAAGATGATGGAATTACCCGGATTTTGTACGTGGGAGGCGTTTCCTATTTACGCGGTTATCGGGAAATGATTGAAATGATGGATTATCTGCCGGAAGCCTTGCAGGCAGAACTCCACATAATTGGTCCCTTGCAGCATATAGCACCTGAAGACCAAAACCGGACCGAACTGGAACAGAAACGAATCTGTCTGCATGGACGCATTCCTTTTGCCGAAGTGCAGAAATGGCTGGCAAAAGGGAAAGTGGGCCTGGTTTGTCTCCATCCAATTGAGAATTACCGTGAGTCGCTGCCCATTAAAATGTTTGAATACATGGCGGCCGGTTTGCCTATGGTGGTTACCGATTTCCCTCTTTGGAAGGAAATTGTCGAATCGAGCAACTGCGGTTTGGTGGCCGATGCTCTGAATCCGAAAGATATGGCACAAAAAGTGGAGCAAATCCTGAGTGATGAAAATCTGCGGAGAAAAATGGGCGCAGATGCGAGAAAAGCCCATGAGGAACGTTATAACTGGCATGTTGAGGAGAAAAAATTGCTCTCATTGTATAAGGAATTACTGGACTGATCGAAGAACCCTAAACCATATATGGCTCATGGCTTAGGGCTCTTTTTTTATTTGAGTGATTGACCGGGTGATTGGTAATCCAGCTGATCGGCAAGAATGCTTCGCACGCGCGCAACTTCTTCCGGAGATATCCTGAAATAGTAAACGCCGCCAATTCTTGCGTCTTTCCCTTTAAAGCTGACTGTTTCGATGTTTTTGCGCGGCAGGTTGGAATATGCATTTTGCAGCTGTAACAGCTGGAACGGGGCGATATCGGTTTTCACATTGTTACCCAGTTCATCCATGACATCATCCAGCTTGGTAAGGGTTGTCCAGTCGGTTCCCTTGCGGATGATGGCCCGAATCACTTCCTGCTGCCGTTTGATCCGGCCAAAATCGCCAGTCGGATCTTCCTTTCTCATACGGGCAAATGCAAGGGTCTGATCGCCGTCTAGATGCATGTGCCCTTTTTCAAAAGTGTACCCTCCATAGGAGAAGTCAAATGGAATCTCGACATCGATCCCGTCCAGCTCATCAACAATTTTTTTGAGGCCCTGCATATTGATCTGTATATATCCATCAATGGGCAGATCCAGAAAATGCTCCACCGTTTTGCGTGTCAAATCGACACCGCCATAGGCATAACTGTGGTTAATCTTGTCTTTTCCTTCTCTGCCGGGAATTTGAACGCGTGTGTCGCGCGGAATATTGGTTAACACAACATCCTGTTCGTGTGGATTAATGGCGGCAATCATGATGGTATCTGAACGCCCCCGGTCTCCTTCACGTTCATCCACCCCCAACAACAGAATGGCAACCGGGTCTTTGTGAATTGTTACAGCGGTATCCCGCTTGTCTGATTTTGTTTGGGTTGGAGGGACATAAGACCGGTTTGCTGCTGACCAGATTTGATATCCGAAATAGACAACTGCTAAAACCAGAATCAGGATCGAAAATGATAACAAACGCAGGATCCATTTTTTCATTTTCTGAAACCCTCACAGATGTTTTTAATTTTATTTATTATATTATTTTTCATTATAATACGCAATTGCACTCCAGGTTATCCCAATTATTGGTATGATTCCACGATTTTCTGTTTTCCATGAAAACGGGATGCGATTCCAAAGTTAATAACAGTTCCCGAAAAAGACCGGGTTGTTTAAAGAATTTTTGCCAAATCATAATAAAATTATATAAATATAATTTGTTTTTAACAGGGATTTGGCGATAAATTGTTGACATACCGTTCACGACTAATCTCTTTGCTTTGCCCTGTTGTAATTGGTAAGATAAACAGGAATGTATAACCCGTGCAAACCTGAGAATTCTCGAGAGAGGAGTCTGTTCAATGAAAATAATCGTAACAGGTGGGGCTGGCTTTATTGGTTCCCATATTGTAGACCTGCTGGCAGAACGGGGAGACCAGGTGGTTGTAATCGACAATCTCTCATCAGGAAAAAAAGAACAGGTTCATCCTGATGCCAGACTGGTTCAAATGGATATCACTGATCCCGGACTGGTTGATTTATTTGAAAAGGAAAAGCCGGAAGCGCTCATTCACCAGGCTGCCCAAATTCATGTGAATACCTCTGTGGAAAATCCGATTCTGGATGCAAACATCAATATTGTGGGCTCGGTCAATATCCTGGAAGCTTGCCGCAAAACCGGCGTCAGGAAAATTGTTTATGCTTCATCGGCAGCGGTGTACGGAAATCCTGATTATCTCCCGCTTGATGAGAAGCATCCGGTCGCTCCGCTTTCCGGATACGGAATTTCAAAGCATACGGTGGAACATTATCTGGAAGTTTACTCCCGTTTATATGGGTTGAACTATACGGTCCTTCGTTATGCCAATGTATACGGACTGCGGCAGGACCCGCGAGGTGAAGGAGGGGTAGTTTCCATTTTGGTGGACAAATACCTCAATCGCGAACCGTTTACCGTATTTGGAGATGGAGAACAGACCCGGGACTACATTTATGTTGAAGATGTGGCAAAAGCCAATTTGGCTGCGCTCACGGCGGGGGACGGGGAAATACTGAATATTGGTACCGGAGTCCGGACTTCGCTCAATCAGGTATTGGAGTTGTTTGATGAAATCGCTTCTTACCAGAATAATAAATTGACGGGACCCGACCGGCCTGGAGATATCAAACACAGTTATTTTGACAATCAGAAAGCCTGTTCAACCTTGAACTGGCAGCCAGAATACACTTTGAAGGAAGGGCTCAGCAAAACCTACGAATATTATCAGAACAAATATCGTAAAATAGACAAAAAAATGTAGAAAATAAGCCCAGGCATGCAATGACAATGTGTTTTTGCCCACAGAATCCAGGCCGGGTTTGCTTTTTTAACAAAATACCTATTGTCATCCAGCTGTTTCTAAAGTATACTGGTTTACAGTAACCAGTTTGAAACATTAATGTAATGTTACTGTTATTTTTGTAAACTTAATTGAACTTACACATGCGCAAAATGGATTCTGATTATACACAGCAGGAGTGGATAGCGGATGCGTTCCAAATTAACCTACGAGAGCAGCTCGGGCGTTTTGTCTGGACGGACTTATTCCTTTTATCCGTTTTTCAAGCGGAGTTTTGAAATTGTTTTTTCCATTGCGTTACTGCTCTTTACCCTGCCTGTACTCGTTCTTACCATGATCGCAATCAAACTGGAATCCCCTGGATCCGTTTTTTATAAACAGGAACGAGTAGGCCTGAATGGGAAAAAATTTAATATCATCAAGTTGCGTTCGATGCGTTCAGATGCCGAGAAAAATGGACCCCAATGGGCTTCAAGAAATGACCCGCGTGTCACTCGAGTAGGTAAATTTATCCGGAAAACGCGGATTGATGAGCTGCCACAATTGATCAATATTTTGCGGGGTGACATGAGTTTGATTGGCCCTCGGCCGGAACGTCCTGTCTTTACAGAGCAATTTGATAAGGAGATCCCCGGTTTCAAAAAACGTCTGCTGGTCAAACCAGGACTTACGGGCTGGGCTCAGGTCAATGGTGGTTATGAAGCAACACCTGCTGAAAAGTTTGAGATGGATATGTATTATATCCAAAATCAGTCGTTTAAAATTGACATGCAAATATTGCTTCGTACGGTTTGGGTAGTTGTATCTGGAAACGGAGCTCGTTAAAAATAAAATGGATGCCATTTGAATTATGGCATCTCTTATTTATGGAAAGCGTCAATTGTCGTCGGACTCACGCATTTATTCATCATTCAGGTGCGCTGATGTTACCGGCAAAATTAAAAAATGATTCTCAGGCAAAGATACAATAAGAACCATAACGGCACGCTTAAACAAGAAGCATTAATTACACCAATCCAAAAAGACTTGCCTGCTACCATGTACTCCATGTTGCGCACCTCCAGAACGTTTATTGTACTTTTATTATACGCCATTCGTTCCCGGGATAGTTGGAAGTAGCCGCTTTGTTAACGAAATGTAAACTCGGAGTAACAGTTGATACGATAGTGCAAACAGACCCCATCATCCCCTTCATCAGACAAAAAAGAGCGGGATCATGGGATCTTTTTTATGTTTCAACAGGAAGTTGCTTGAATTCCTGTTTTCCGAGACTTATTTCAGTTTGTCCGTTAGTCCGGTTTTTTGCTTGCTGGATAAAGTGTTCTTCCTGTCCAACCGGAAGCCATACAGCCCAGGTGACTACATCCGAAAATTTCGGAGGCTCAAGCAGGCAGTTCCCGCGGTTAAACTCATACTCCATTTTTCCCATAAAACTGTAATCAAAAGTGAAAATGATCTGCTGATGCAATTGGCATTTGATGATTCCGGCTGCTTCGATCGCTCTTGAAGCCCCGTGGCTGTATGCCCGTACCAGCCCGCCAGCTCCCAGTTTTATGCCGCCAAAATAACGGGTGATGACAATGGCTGTCTGCTGCAATTGTTTGGCCTGGATCACTTCCAGAATCGGACGTCCTGCTGTACCGGCCGGTTCTCCGTCATCAGAGAACTTCTGGATGTTTTCCGAAACCAGATAAGCATAGCAGTTATGAGTGGCGTCCCAATGCTGCTTGCTGACGGCATGGATAAATTGTTGCGCTTCTTTTTCCGAAGTGACATGTTTTGCCCTGCAGATAAATCGTGATTTCTGAATCGTGATTTCTGTTTCTCCCTGAGAGCCAATGGTTAAATACTGTTCTTGTGTCATCTCGCTTCACCTTCTTCTCTCTATCTTAATGAAAATAAGGCGGAAAGACCAGAATAAGTACAAATGTATTGAATAAAATAAAAGTGACGAGGCTGTTGACAAAAGAAGGTCAACAGCCTTTTTTTGTTGAATTGAAACAAAAAAGCATTCCGAAGGAAGGTTTCACTATGTTCAGAACCAACACATCCAGAGAATTTCAAC
>NZ_JACEOL010000037.1 GCF_013868055.1 Thermoactinomyces mirandus
CCTCTATGTTGACGGTTTCTCGTTGAAATTCTCTGGATGTGTTCGTTCTGAACATAGTAAAACCTTCCTTCGGGATGCTTTTATATTTTAATTCAACAAAAAAGGCTGTTGACCTTCTTTTGTCAACAGCCTCACAACCCTGGATTTCAGGGTTGTTTTTTTATTTACTTCCACTCTTCAACCGCTTCTTCACTTTCTTCTTCCCTTTTCAGATCAAACGCCTTCTTTACTCCATACAAGGCATAAAGAACCAAAGGAATAAACAACACTTTGGGCAGTTCCTGCGGATACTTCACAGCCGAAAAGGCGATCACAATCAAGAAGAGAGGAGCAACCCAAATTGCAGACTTCGGAATGCCAACTTTCTTGAAGGTTGGATACTTAATCTGGCTGACCATCAAAAAGGAGAGAAACAGCGTGGCAGCCATCAGGATATAGGCGCTTGGAACATGCTTGTTATACAAGGCCATCGTCGCAAGGATCCCACCTGCTGCAGTAATTGGCAATCCAATAAAATATCCCGGCACTCCAGGCTGGACATTGAACCGGGCCAGCCGCAATGCGCCGCAAATCGGGAAAATTGCCGTAGCCAGCCAGCCTTCTATTCCCATATGTTGAAATGAGGATATATACATGATCACTGCAGGGGCAACGCCAAAAGTAATTACATCGGATAATGAGTCCAACTCTTTCCCGAATTCGCTTTGCGTGTTCAGCATGCGAGCAACACGACCGTCAAGACCATCCAGCAGCATCCCAATAATCACCATGATGGCAGCATATTCCCATGAGTTTTGAAATGCCAGGATAATGGCTATAATACCGAGAAATAAATTCCCAATTGTAAAACAACTGGGCAATACTTTGGCAAACATAGGGAACCCTCCTAAATTTGATATACCTAAACGGATTCCATCTTCTCCGCCAATTCCATGTCCTTTAAAATTTTAAGACATAGTTTTGTTTTAGTCTAGGTGATTTAAATATGTCTGTCAATAAATACTTGTTCCTGAACCCGTTTCAATCCCTCTTTAATCATTCTGGCACGTACATTTCCAATCCCTTCTACCTCGTCAAGTTCATCAATGGTCGCAACCATGATCCGCGATAAATTTTCAAAGCGTTCCACCAGTTTCTGAATCACAATACTCGGGAGGCGCGGAATTTTATGAAGTATACGGTAACCACGTGGCAGCACTGCCTCTTCATGAATGTCAATTGAAGAAGGATATCCCAAAAGACGAATCAGATTTGAATGTTTCAGCAGGTCATCCGCAGACAGTTTTTGAAGCTCCTGAAAAACAACTTTCGGAGATACATCGGGATTTACACAATAATCCTCAATGAGAAGTTCAGCCTCTTCTTCCGTGTCAGAGACCAATTCATCCAGCTGCATACTGACCAGTCGACCTTCTGTACCCAACTCATGAATATATCTTTCTATTTCCCGTTTGATTCTGAGCACCATTTCTACACGCTGAAGGACCAGAGCCACTTCACTTAAAGTTACCAACTCCTCAAATTCCATGGCGGTCAGGTTGGTGGTTGTCTGATCCAAAACGGACTTGTATTTTTCCAGTGTCTGAACCGCCTGGTTTGCCTTGGTTAAAATTACGCCAATATCCTTAAGCGCATAACGAAAATTCCCTTTGTACAAAGTAATGATATTTCTCCGTTGGGAAATAGAGACGACCAGCTTTCCGGTTTGCCTTGCCGTTCGCTGTGCCGTACGATGTCGGATACCTGTTTCTGTGGAAGGGATCGAGGAATCGGGAACCAATTGTGCATTAGCAAACAAGATTCTTTTCCTATCGTTACTGAGAATAATCGCTCCGTCCATTTTGGCCAATTCATACAGATGTGCAGGAGTAAAAGGGCAATCAATGTAAAAACCGCCATCCACGATTTGACGAACACCCTCGTCATAGCCAATCACAATCAGTGCTCCTGTCTTGGCGCCTACGACATTATCCAATCCTTCCCGCAAAGGCGTACCCGGAGCGATCATTTGTATGATATTGCTGCTTCCGTAATTGTTAAGACCTTCGTCTTTCACTCACTACCCTCCCAACGCAACTTCTAAAACTTCTTCCAACGATTTGACCCCAACCAGTTCCATCTCCTTCGGGGGGAGCCAGCCTTTACAATTCTTTTCTGGAAGTATAATACGCCTGAAACCCATATTATGTGCTTCGGTTACCCGTTGTTCAATCCGGGAAACCCCACGCACTTCTCCGGTAAGTCCCACTTCTCCTATAAACAGGTCAAAAGGAGAAGTGGACACATCCTTAAAACTGGAGGCCAGGCTTACAGCCACGCTTAAATCAACTGCCGGTTCGTCAATGCGAACGCCACCGACAACATTGATATAAGCATCATAATTTTGCAAGAAAAACCCCAGTCTCTTTTCCAGAACAGCCATAATCATTGTAACCCGGTTATGGTCAATCCCCGTGGCCATCCGTTTTGGAGTCGCAAAACTGGTTGGAGCTACCAGCGCCTGCAATTCAACCAAAACAGGGCGAGTTCCTTCCATGCTTGCCGTCACCGCTGTCCCTGGCGCACCCACAGGGCGCCCTGACAAAAACAGTTCTGATGGATTGTTTACCTCGATCAACCCTCCTTCCTTCATTTCAAAGACACCAATTTCATTTGTGGATCCAAAACGGTTTTTCACCGCACGCAAAACGCGGTACGTATGGTGCCTCTCTCCCTCAAAATACAAGACACAGTCCACCATATGCTCGAGCATGCGCGGTCCGGCAAGAGCTCCTGATTTCGTTACATGGCCGACAATAATAATGGCTACATTCTGCTGTTTGGCCCAGCGCATCAACTGGCCGGTACATTCCCGAACCTGGGCAACGCTTCCCGGGGCGGAACCGACATCAGGATGAAACATGGTCTGAATTGAATCAATCACCATTACCATAGGCCTGACTTCATCCATCAGCAATTCGACCGCTGTCAAATCGGTCTCCGATACCACCAGCAGGCGATCGCTTAACGCCTCCAGCCGATCAGCCCGCAACCGAATCTGTTGGGCAGACTCTTCGCCTGACACATATAAAACAGGAAGTCCCCTTTTTGCCAGTTCGTGGGTCGCTTGCAACAACAGCGTAGACTTCCCGATCCCGGGATCCCCGCCTACTAAAATAAGAGAACCTGGTACCAATCCTCCACCCAGCACCCGGTTCAATTCCCTGATCCCGGTATCTGAACGAGGCTGTTCCAGTTTCTCCACCTGAGTAATCGGAGTCGCCTTTTCCCGTTTCAATTTTCTTGAGAATCCGGTACCGGGAATTGTTGTACTGCCAAGTTCCTCCATCATGGTATTCCAATTTTGGCATCCTGGGCATCGCCCCATCCACTTGGGAGATTCATAACCACAATCTTGACAAACAAATTTCGTTTTTTTTCTAGCCACGACTTGTCCCCTACTTAATTGGAATCAATTTTCCTTCACTCATTATAGCAAATATGCCGACAAAATATCTGTGGCGATTTTTCCGGCAACATCTCCACTCACTATCTTGGCCACTATTAAGGAATTTTTTCCCTTTTCAAGGGCGATTTTACCTGTTTCTGGAAATTCAAAAAACACCCAGCCTGGACGAACGACTGGGTGTTGGCATTATTATTGTGTCGCCGATTTGGTATCTTCTTTTTCCACAACCAATTTGCCGTCTTTTACATCAATGATTACCGAATTTCCCCGGGTAATATTTCCACGCAGCAATTCTTCCGACAACCGGTCTTCAATATTTTTCTGGATTGCCCGGCGCAACGGACGTGCTCCGTAGCTTGGATCAAATCCTTCTTTGGCAAGATGCTTTTTCGCTTCATCCGTCAATCTGAAGTCAATCCCCTGTTCACTCAGCCGTTTACGCAAATCATTGACCATCAGCGATACAATTTCTTGCAAGTGTTCCTCTTTCAGCGAGTGGAACACAATCACATCATCAATCCGGTTCAAAAACTCCGGCCGGAAAGTTTTCTTCAGTTCATCCATCACATTTTGCTTCATGTTTTCGTAATCATCTTCCGTTCGATCGCCGATCGTAAAACCAAGGCGTGATGTTTTCCTGATCGTGGAAGCACCCACGTTGGATGTCATGATAATGATTGTGTTGCGGAAATCAACAACCCGCCCTTTTCCGTCGGTCAGACGTCCGTCTTCCAAAACTTGCAACAGGATATTGAATACTTCAGGGTGTGCTTTCTCAATTTCATCAAAGAGAACAACCGAATAAGGTTTGCGACGCACTTTTTCAGTTAATTGTCCACCTTCTTCGTAACCGACATACCCTGGCGGCGAACCGACAAGACGGCTGGTTGCATGTTTTTCCATATACTCCGACATGTCAATCCGGATCATCGCATCTTCATCACCAAATATCGCTTCTGCCAATGCCCGGGCCAACTCCGTTTTCCCGACCCCGGTCGGTCCCAGGAAGATGAAAGAACCGATTGGCCTTTTTGGATCTTTCAGACCGGCACGGGCCCGGCGAATCGCCCGGGAAACAGAACGTACCGCTTCGCTTTGCCCAATTACCCGATTATGCAAGATGGACTCCATATTCAACAAACGTTCCGATTCTTCCTGGGCCAGTTTTTTGACCGGAATCCCGGTCCAGTTGGATACAACATCAGCAATGTCTTCCACAGTAACTTCGGAATCCGTCTTTCCTTGATCATGTTTCCACGAATTTCGGTTAATTTCAATTTCCTCACGCAATTTCTGCTCTGAATCCCTTAACGACGCAGCTTTTTCGAACTCCTGGCTTTGTACGGCCGCATCTTTTTCCTTTTTGATTTCTTCCAGTTTTTGCTCTAATTTTTTCAGTTCAGGCGGTACCATATATGATTTCAGGCGCACTTTTGACGCTGCTTCGTCAATCAGGTCAATGGCTTTGTCAGGCAAATACCTGTCGGTAATATACCGGTCAGACAATTTTACTGCCTGTTCAATCGCCTCATCGGTAATTTTTACCCGGTGATGTGCCTCATACCTGTCCCTTAAACCTTCAAGAATCTGAATCGCTTCTTCCTTGCTTGGTTCATCCACCAATATGGGTTGGAAACGGCGCTCCAAAGCAGCATCTTTCTCAATATATTTCCGGTACTCATCCAGGGTTGTAGCGCCAATGCACTGCAATTCTCCCCGGGCAAGTGCGGGTTTCAGAATGTTGGAAGCATCAATCGCCCCTTCGGCACCACCGGCACCGATCAATGTATGCAATTCGTCAATGAACAGAATAATATTGCCTGCCTGGCGGATTTCATCCATGATTTTTTTCAGCCGGTCTTCAAATTCACCGCGGTATTTTGTACCGGCAACCACTGTGCCCATATCAAGGGTCATCACCCGTTTACCACGCAATGTCTCAGGAATCTCTCCATCGATGATATGTTGGGCCAATCCTTCAGCCACTGCCGTTTTTCCGACACCCGGTTCACCGATCAGAACCGGATTGTTTTTTGTCCGGCGCGATAATACCTGAATTACACGTTCAATCTCTTTGCTGCGCCCGATTACCGGATCCAGTTTTCCATCATGGGCAGCTGCAGTCAGATCCCTGGCCAAACTGTCAAGAGTCGGTGTGTTTACATGATTGTGAGTTCCGGAATGAGGCGAAAGCGATTCGCTGCTTCCAAGCAGCTGCAATACTTGCTGACGTGCCTTGTTCAGGCTGATATCCAGATTGTTGAGCACTCGTGCAGCCACGCCTTCTCCTTCTCGAATCAACCCGAGCAAAATATGTTCGGTACCAACATAGGTGTGACCCAGCTTACGCGCTTCATCCATCGAAAGTTCAATCACTTTTTTGGCACGGGGAGTATAGGCGATATTAGCCGGCAAGCCTTGTCCGCGACCAATCAGGTTTTCCACTTCTTTTTGGATTTTATCCATTCCAAGCCCCAGGGCAATGAGGGCTTTGGCGGCAATTCCTTCCCCTTCGCGGACAAGTCCGAGCAGGATATGTTCAGTACCAATATTGGGATGCCCAAGCCGGACAGCTTCTTCCTGGGCAAGAACCAATACCTTCTGTGCTCTCTCGGTAAATCGGCCAAACATCATTAAGCATACACCTCGCTTTATTCATATGAGCTGATCATTGGTCAGTCTTGTTTTCCATCGCCAGGCGCTCGCGAATCAAACGAGCCCTGCGAATATCCCGCTGTTCGGCGTTCAAGCGCTGTCCAGCGTATTGTTGCAAAAAGGCTGGTTGTGTCATTACCATTAATTCATTCATTACATTTGCGGAAACTCCATGAATCAAACCCAGATCAATTCCCAGGCGAACGTCGGAAAGGCGGTTCATCGCCTCTTTGGAATCGATAATGCGCGAATGGGCCAGAATCCCGTAAGAGCGGTGAACCCTGTCCTCCAGCTGGACCATGGATACTTCCTGGAGTCGTCTTCTGGCTCTATGCTCATGTTCGATCATTTGCCGGACAACTCCTTGCAGATTTTGCAAAATCTCTATCTCCTTCAGTCCCATCGTAACCTGATTGGACACCTGGTACAACTGCCCCAGGGTCTCAGAACCTTCCCCGTAGATGCCACGGACAGCAAGACCCACCTGGGTAATGGCCGGCAACAACCGGTTCAGCTGCTGGGTCATGGAGAGCGCCGGCAAATGGACCATTGCAGACGCGCGAATCCCTGTCCCGACATTTGTTGGACAGCTGGTTAAATATCCGTATTGCTGTTCATCAAATGCAAACGTGAGATGGCTTTCCAGCCAGTCATCAATTTGGTCAGCCAGTTCCCAAGCCTTCTTTAACTGCAATCCCGGAAACAGGACCTGAATACGTATATGATCTTCTTCATTAATCATAATGCTGACTGATTCGTCATTGTTCAGAAGAACTGCTCCATATCTGGATTCTTCAGCCAGCATCGGACTAATCAAGTGTTTTTCCACCAATGCTCTTTTTCCAAGATCAGACAAATCTTTCATCCGGATCAATTCGGCGCCGTTTAAGAAAGAATATTTCCCCTGATCCTGTTTATATGCCTGTTCTACCTGTCTTACCACTTCTTCAGACTGGGATGCGGTGCTTAACATGGGAAAAGGAAATCCTGCCAGGTTGCGTGCAACCCGTATCCGGCTACTGAACACCACATCCGATTCGGGACCTTTGACCCTCATCCATTCACTTATAGCTCGTTTCATGAAATGTTCAAGCGACATGAAACTTCCTCCCTAACTATCAAGTCGATCCTGCAAATCACGGATTTGGTCACGCAGACGAGCTGCTTCTTCAAACTCTTCTGCTTCCACTTTTCGCGCGAGTTCTTCGCGCAACTGTTCAATTTTTTTCTGCAGTTTCAACTCGCCTTTGGCACGCGTCGGAATCTTGCCGTCATGCGTTGAATGGCCATGCACTCTCCGCAAGAGCGGCTCCAGACGATTGCGAAATGTATCATAACAGTCACCGCATCCAAACCGGCCTATTTTGCTGAACTGGGTATAGGTAAGCCCGCATGTTGGACAACGGAGCGTATGCATTTCATAAGATTCGGGTGCCCCCGAGGCAGAAGTGTCAAAGTTTAACAACCCCGACAGCAACTGGTGAAAGGAAAAGCCGCTTTCAAACCAGGGCAACTGCTCTCCTTTTTCCTGTGCACAAACTTCACACAAATGAAATTCAGATTTCTTTCCGTTGACAATCTTCGTATAATGAATGGTTGCCGGCCGTTTTCCACACTCAGGACAGAGCATCGGCCGTCACTCTCCTTTACATGAAAATAATGTAGTAATCAAAATTCTCATCATCCTCGCCCGCATGGGGTCGCGGAGCGGAATGGGCAACTGCAACGTTTCGCGTGAAATCAAGCGTTTCATCAGCAGCGCTTCACGCTCTGTGATCAATTCCTCCTCAAACAGCCAGGCAAGGACATGCTCAGCAGTCAATTGAGTCGTTGCATCACCGATATTGGCTAACATTTTTTCAAAGATATCATGCCGGTTCTTGTAACGTACTTTCTGAATCCGGATAAATCCGCCTCCTCCCCGCTTGCTTTCCACAATGTACCCTTTTTCAACCGTAAACCTTGTACTGATTACATAATTGATTTGGGAGGGGACACACTGAAAAATCTCAGCCAGTTCACTTCGCTTGATCTCAACAATGCCATTTTTGCTCTCATTAAGTATTTTTTTCAAATAACGTTCAATTATGTCCGAAATACTACTCATTCGGACAACCCCCTGCTGACTTTGACTAACTTTGACCTTTTCGTTTTTATTATAAGAAAAAATTCATATTTTGCCAAGTCCTCTTGTCTCCTTTTTTTAGTTTAAACCAAAATGTACCATTTCATATGTCTGGAAGCAGTTTTTCGTCTTTTATCAGTCAGAGCTGACAGAGCGGACTCCATTTAGCAGCCTCATTTCCTCTATCAGGTGCGGAATGAAAATTTGATCGGGCAATCGGACGGTAAAAGAGATTTCCAATGTTTTCTCTCCCTCCTCCTCTTCCTGTTCTTCCATGTTCACTTTTCTGATTTTCCCGCCAAACCTGGCGATCAATGAAGCCAATTCCCCCAATTTTCCGGGTTCATCAGCAACAATAATATGAAAAATATATAAATGCTTCTTTTTGATCCACACACTTTCCAGGCGATTTAACAGTTCCAGGCTGACCAGAACCAAAATGGTAGACAGTAATGCCCCAAACATGAAGCCAGCTCCTACGGCCAGTCCGATTCCCGATACCACCCATAAAGAAGCGGCCGTCGTCAAGCCGGTTACGGATGCACGGTGACGCATAATTGTCCCTGCACCCAAAAAGCCGATCCCGCTCACGACCTGCGCACTGAGGCGCGACGGGTCAAAACGCACATTAATTTCATCCATATACTCCGCAAAACCATAAATCGATATCAGCATAATTAATGCAGATCCCAGACTGACCAAAATATGCGTGCGAAAACCGGCAGGATGGTTATTCCGCTCACGCTCCCAGCCGACCAGTCCCCCCAACATTGCAGCCATAAACAGGCGAAAAGTCACTTCCAGATAAGAAGCTGTCCATACACTTTCTGCCATATTTCAACCTCCCTCTCATATCATGCTCGACAAAAAAGGTTTCCTTCCTTTTTACTTCATTTTCTCCTTACTCCAAAAGCAAAAAGTTGGAAACCTTACCACAATCTATCCTGTTAGTTTTATGCTATCTATTTTTCGATTAATTGTAGCAAATCCCCGAACGAATGAATGATCCTATCGGCTTCAGACAGTTCATCCTCTTTTCCAAAGCGCGGAAATCCGTCATACCGGCATCCGATGGTAAACATTCCGTTTTCCTTGCCGGCTTTTATATCCGAACTGCGGTCTCCTACCATATATCCGCCGGTAATGTCATGTTCCTCTTTGCATCGTTGTACGAGCTCGGTTTTATCTCTCGTGTTATAATCTCCTGAAGTATAAATTCCCTTAAATAAAAAAAATAATCCTTCAGTTTCCAAAGCAGTATTCGCATAATCACCAACCCCGTTACTGGCGATAAACAGTGGCCATCCATCATCATGCAACTTCATCAGGGTTTCCTTTACCTGGGAATACACCTGTCCCATCCCTTTATGAAACAATGCCAGTTCCTTTTCCAGCATTAATCGGTTGGCCTTATCTTTCAACCCGGCACATGCATCGGGAAGCAATTTGTCCCACAGTTGCTCATGCGTTAAGCCAAAAACAGAACGAATTTCCTCATCGTCGGGAATTTCCCCCCGAAATTCTCCTGACTTTTTCAATTCAAGAAAAGTTTCCCGATAAGCAGGAACTCCTACTTTTTCAGTTTGGAGTAACGTACCGTCCAAATCAAAAATGATTGCTTTCAAAGCTGACCCTTCTTTCTCTCAACTTTTGTTATAACTTTTTCCATTCTACTAAAAAAAGGGAAGGTACAACAGTTGTTACACCCATATTTTCTTTCTTCTCTTTTCGATGTAAAGTAATTCATAGGAGCGATGTGGAGGGATGCTTGTGACTTACAAACAGATCAAATGGTTAATTTTAACAATTCCGACTATCTCTGTTGGGCTTTGGGAATATATTCGGCACGAATATTTATTGCCGTTTATTTCGATGGAACTTGGCAATTGGCTTACTCCTGTCATCGTCCTTGCCATCACTTTGACGTTGCTCGTCCATTTATTTCTTATTTATGAAAAAATGCAGGAAGACTTGAAAAAGGAACGGGCAGAAAATGCCGTGTTGCAGGAAAGAGAACGAATTGCCCGGGAACTGCATGATGGGATGGCCCAGACATTGTTTTTGTGTTCTGTTGAACTGGACGCGCTGCAGACAAAATATGACGACCCATCACTAAACCGGATCAACCAGCATTTACGCCAGTTGCATGATGATGTCCGGCAAGCGATTACGAATCTGAAAACCTCTGATGGCAATTCCCTTTTTCTCACAAAAGACAAAATATTACATTTAATTGGAGAATTCGAAATTGACACCGGTATTGATGTTACTGCCCATCTCCAATTGGAAGAACTGAATTTAAAAGAAAAAGTGGAGTTATTTGCCTGTCTGCAGGAAGCATTCACCAATATTCGCAAACACGCAAAGGCTGGCAAAGTGTCGATCAGCCTGATCCCCACTGACACGGGATGGAAATGTACCGTCGAAGATGATGGGATTGGATTTGACGGAAATATCTTTTCACATCCAGATCGCTACGGACTTCGCATTATGCAGGAACGTGCAAAAAGTATTGGAGCCCGTCTGCAGCTCAGGCGCCAATCCGGTAAAACCATCGTATCCATCGAAAAAGGAGGAGATCATCGTGAATGATCTTTATCGGATTTTGATTGGAGATGACCATCAGCATGCCCGCCAGGCCATACGCATGATCGTTGAAAAAGATCCACGTTTTGAAATTGTCGGAGAAGCGACAAACGGAAAAGAAGTGATCCGCCTGACAGAAGAGCTGATGCCTGACATGATTTTAATGGATATCAACATGCCAGTTATCAATGGTTTTACAGCAACCCGCCTGATTAAAGAAAAGTTCCCCTATATTAAAATTGTGATCGTTACGGTTTCTGATGATGCCTCCGATTTATTTGATGCATTAAAACAGGGAGCCCAGGGTTATCTGTTAAAAAATCTGAAACCCTCCTTATGGCTGGAGTATTTGCAAGCCATTGCCGCAGATGAAACACCGATGCCCAAAGAAATCGCCCGCCGGATCCTGCATGAATTCAATACGCCACCTGCTCCGCCATGCAAAACCAACCTGACCTCACGGGAGCAGGAAATTTTGACGTGGGTTACCCAGGGATTGAGCAACAAGGAAATTGCCAAACAATGTCTGATCTCTGAATATACCGTCAAAAACCATTTGAAAAATATTATGCAAAAGCTTCATTTAAACAATCGGGTTCAATTGACCCGTTATGCATACGAAAATGGATTAATGGAGAGCGAATTGAAAGATGATTCGAAAGAGGGATAGCTTTCAGATATCGGTTTGCTACAATGAAAAATAAATCTGACCAAGAAAGTTTGCAGAAGGGAGTTGCCAAATGAAGCGCATTTACATATTTCTCTGCCTGTCCCTGATTTTAATGCCAGCTGTCGCCTGTTCTCCCACTGAACCTGCAGCAGAACAACACGATCCGGCTCCAGAAACTCATCATCATAATCATACACCTGCCTCAACCCAGCTGGACATCACTTTTCAATCTTCACCTGACCATCCCGGTAAAAATCAGCCCGTTGAACTGAAATCAGTGATTACCGCAGAGAAAGATCCGGTAGAGAATGCCCAAGTGGAATATGAGGTATGGAAACAGGGGGAACAACATGAAATGATCAAAGCCAGTCATCAGGCAAACGGAATTTATGTCGCAACAAAAAACTTTCCGCAAGATGGGCAATATCATGTGATTGTTCATGTTACAGCACCCGGCATTCACCAAATGATCAATGGTTCAGTGCTCATTGGCGAATCTCAATAATCCCTGGGCAACAAAAGCAGGCTGTTTAAAGTAATTTTCCAATCATTCAAAACAGAAAAAACTGGATGCTAAAATGGCCAATATAAAAAAGGGAGTCCGGGCCGGACTCCCTTTTTTAATATGAATTCATCATCGCCAATCCGCCAATATGAATCATCATGTAACCGATCAAAACCGCCAGTCCCACATAAGCTATGCCAAATGCCCATCTCAATTTCGGGGAGACACTGTAATATTTTTCATCACTTTGCATGCCGCCTATGCGAATCGGAGAATAGGCTCCTTTCAATACCATGCGAACATCCGGTTCTTCCCATGACGGTGGAATGGTCCGTACCAGATAGATCTCGTGAATCTGGCCAGGCATCTCAAACTGCAAAATCGTACCAATCCCGGGATATGCCACTTCGGCCATTTCCTTCTGAGTGTCTAAAAAACAGTACTGGCGAAACGGAAGAGACCGCTGATGGTTTTCTCCCGGAATCCACAAACCTGCTTCTTCAAAACGCTCTTTCTTTACTTTGGTTTCAATAACAAACTCTTTCTTTTTGGATTTCTTTTTTCCATAAGTAGCCCATAAATCAAAGACAAATAAAATGTAAATCAATATCAGCAGAATGCTCCGCAAATAAATGATCAGAACGAATCCTGCAATAAGTCCCACTACCCATAGCCAGCGGGTGATCGCCACTACAATCCGCCCTCCGTCCAATGGGTGAATGGGGATTAGATTAAACAAATTGATAAACAGTCCGAGATAGGCAATCATCACCAAAAGTTCCTGATCCAGCCAGACTCCGAGGCCATATGATGCGATTGCCCCAGCCGTCCCCAATAACGGGCCGCCAAGAGCGACAAACGCTTCTGTCGCAGCATCACTGGGCTGCTTTTTCATGGTTATCAAGGCGCCCACAAAAGGGATAAACGCCGGCGCGGAGACGGGCAGTCCCTTCATCCTTGCAGCCAGCACATGCCCCATTTCATGAATAAAAATCATCACTACCAGTCCGACAGCGAAGTGAAAGGGGAAAAGCAGAGCATATCCCCAAATCGAAATGGCCATGGTGAGCAAGGTCCCGCCGAATTTGCCAAATTTCAACAAGGGCAACAGCGCTTTTAACTTGCTGCCTATTCCAATTAAGAGTACACCAAGCCAGCCCAGCCTGGAAGTGATTCGATGTTTCGGTTTTTTGGAATGTTCCTGCTCCACTCACAGAGCCTCCTTAACAATTTCCTTCTTTTATCTGTTACCGTTTGGCAATTTGTATATGCTTGAATGATGAATATTTTCTTCTTTAATGTCTCCCGCAATCCATAGTTGACTAAATTTATTTAAAACCTAATGAAATGTTGGCATCTCTCCCTATTATATCAAAGCTTTTAAAAAAATAGTGGATTTCCCGGCAGCAAGCCAACCGGTCCATCCACATGACAGGTCCTGATTATCTTCTTTCTACCTGTATATTAAGTGGTAAAGGGTCTTTATCTATTTTTTCCAACTCCATTTGCAATTTGGGAGTTCGAACAATGATTGGGTCACCGGTAGCCTGGGCTGAACCGAATATCCAAACAGATCCGCTCAATATGCCTGATAAAAGGGCGATCGCCACCCAGCGTTTTTTATTTGGCGTTCTCATCTTCCGGCTTTACCTCCTTCTTCTTCGGCGTTGTTTTCATTTGCTGTGCCTTTTTGATCGCATCCTGGTACAGCGTTTGATTGGGATTCAATTGATAAGCCCGTTCAAAAGCCTGCAAGGCTCTTTCCTTATCTTCAAGTCCCATATAGGTAAGCCCTAACTGATAATGATAAACCGGATTGGCAGGATCATATTTGGCTGCTTTCTCCGCTGTTTGATTGGCAGAGATAAAATAACCGTACAGATAGTAAGCCATTGACCGATAATACTGGGCCCTCGGATATTTATATTCTTCATCTACCGCATCATTAAATGCCCGGTAGGCATATTTGGCATAACGGGCCAATTCTTCTTTTTTCTCTTTTTGATTCAGGTTTTGGTCGTTGTACAACTGTTCCCATTTCTTCAGGTAAAGAACACCCAATGTGACATAATATTCTTCCTCTGAGCTTTCAGCATATTTGGCAGCACTTTTTGCATAGTCAATCGCTTCGTCAATTTTCCCCTGTTTAAACAGATAAATAGCCAGATCATGATGATACCTGGCATTCCTTTTGCTCAGGTAAGTGGCAAACTGCAACGACCTCACTGCCTGATCGTAATTTTTTAACGCCCCATAGATTTTTCCATTATGATAATAATAACCGGCTTCATCTTTCCGCAATGAAACTGCTTGATCAGAAGCTTCTTTTGCCAGGTCATAATCTTTCAGGTAGTAGGCAAAAACCGATAACGAATCGTACAGATCCCCTTCTTCAGGAAACTTATCCACGGCAGCGGTCAGAACCTGCAGACCGGTCTTGTAATCCTGCTTTAAGCCGTACAGATTGGCCAAATGCTGAAAATACTCCTTTTTCTCCAGATCAGCGCTTAAAGCTTTCCGCCCAAAGAGTATGGCCTGATCCAATTGTTTCTGTTCATAGGCGACCGAGGATTGGCGGAAATAGTTAAAAGCTTGTTGCGGATCTTCTTCAATCGTCGGATCAATAACACCAGCCAACGTATCTTTGGTGGAGTCCCCGAAAAACTGGAATACCAACATGACCAGGAGAACGGCAGCCACAGCTCCCCCGATTCTGATCCATGTCTTTCGGTTCATGGATGGAAGTGAGATATTGATCTTTTTCCCCTTGCCAGGCGGATTTATCACTTTGTGAGTGGCCGTTGTTTTTTTCGTCATGGTCACCGGTGCCTTAAACTCACCTTCTGAAGTAACGGCGGTTGGCTTGGCGACAATCTTTCCGTCCGTTTTCCCACCCAGGAGCTTTGGTTTTTTGACATGATAATTGTGAGCCCATTTCCAGAAATCCTGAATCCGCGGACGCTTGATCGCATCATTGGATAAAGCTCGCTTCAAAAGACTTTCCAGTTCCAAAGACATGTCCGGCCGGGTCGAACGGACAGGTTCAAATTGCGAGGTTTTCTCATCAATCTGTTTTTTCGTCAACATAAAATACAAAAGCTGGGCCAATTTCTTTACATCTTCTGTTTCTCTGCGATAAAATCCGAATAGCCGGTCGGGACCTCCATACAGAAAGCGGATATTTCCTTCGGAATGAATGACCATGTTTTGGGGATCGACCAGGGCAAACTGTTCATCGTCATAACATTGCAGGAGATGGCTCGTAATATTCTTGAGGAATCTGGCGACTTCATCCATGGGAAGCGGGGCAGACCGTATCAAATAAACGCCCAGCAAATCTCCTTCCATCCGTTCAAACACCTGGTACAAAATATTTCCTTCCATAAATACGTCCGAAATCGGAAAAAATACTTCACTATTCCGCTTTTTCAATTCATTTAATTCACTTTCCCGGGGCTTGTTTTCCAGCGTTACAGCGTGAATAAACCGAGTAGACACTTCCTCGCCCTCTTTTTTTAACGCTGTATAATATAAAACCCCTTCAACAAAAGGAAAAACACTTAAAACCTCATATTTCCCCTGGATCGATTCACCTTTCTTTTTAAACTCACTCATTTTTCTCTCCCAACCTTCTTTCTAGACGTTCCGTCATCCAGTCGAAAAAGTCGGCCATTTCTTCAACCCCGGGCCGTTTGTTTATATCTAAAGAGAGCAATCTGAGCACAAACTGATCCAATTCGAAAGGACAATCATTACGGTAGCAGGAAACTGAAGGAATGGTAAGTCCCTGTGCCATGGGATTTTTCCCGGTTAACATCTGATACAGGAAAACGCCCACAGTATAGGAATCGTACATCTGGTTAACGCGGGTGTTTTCTCCACCTGATCCGGCCAGGCCTTTTGGCAACGCCCCTCTCTCCCCTCCATATAAAAACCGCAAGGACCGGGCTGATGTAAGCACCATGTTTTGGGGATGAACCAGGGTGAACTGGCCGACATCATAAAGCCGCAGCAAGTGCCGGACTGTCTTGCGCCCGAACTCGATCGCCTCCTTTAAAGAGAGAGGCGCATGCTTTCCCAGATAATGAGCCAAAAGCGTTCCTTCCAGATGGCGAAATACCTGAAATAACAATTCTCTGTCCTCATCGACAAGAACCTCGCTGATTGGAAAGAACACCTGGTCATCCCGCTCCAGTAAAGAACGGAAATTTAAATTTTTGCCTGAAAGATGAAGATCAAGTGCATGAACAAATCTGGTATGTACCTCTTGACCGAGATGATATTCGGTATAATACAATGTCCCGATTACAAAAGGAAATCTTTTTATTACCCGATATTTTGCTTTAATCCACTCGCCTTCCCGGACTTCCTTCAACCGCCAGTCGCCCCCCTTTCACATTCACATATTGATGATCATGCACCCGATTTTAATTTTCTACGCTTCATTCTATCACGATTGCGAAAAAGAGAGTAGAACTTGTACATGCAGTACAGCCAGTGCCACTTATCGTTCATAATTCTTTCACTTACCATTTTTCCCTGTGATAAAATAAAAGAGACTGTCCTTGGAAAGGGGATTCTCATGAACAAGAAAGCGATTCACAGCTGGGTCATGTATGACTGGGCAAACTCTGCTTACGCAACAATTATCATGGCTGCCGTCATGCCCATTTTTTATTCTGAAGTAGCCGGAAAACACCTGGACTCCACCACTTCAACAGCTTATTGGGGCTACACGCAATCCCTTTCACTGATGCTGGTCGTCCTCTTTTCTCCTGTTCTCGGAGCGATTGCCGATTCCATTAACGGCAAAAAAAGGTTTCTCCGCTTCTTTACAATCCTTGGGGTCATGGCTACAACGTGCATGTTTACAATTGATGAAGGAGAATGGTTGTGGGCTTCTCTGCTGGTTATTCTGGGAACGCTCGCTTTTTCAGGAGCCAACACGTTTTATGATGCTTTCCTGAGCGATATCGTTCCCGAACATGAACGGGACCGCATTTCCTCGCGAGGGTTTGCCTTTGGATATATTGGCGGAGGTATATTACTGGCACTGGATTTGTGTCTGATCCAGTTTCACAATTTTTTTTCATTTACCAAAGTCCAGGCAACCCAAATCGCCTTTTTGACAGTAGCAATCTGGTGGTGGGTTTTTTCCATGCCGCTTTTCCGCCATGTTCAGGAAAAGAAACGCCAACCCCGTCATGCCTCCCCCAAGCAGTTGACACAAAGGGGAATTCACAGCGTCATTCATACTTTGAAAAGCATCGGGAAATATCCCGAACTCCTGAAGTTCCTGATTGCTTTCTGGTTTTTCAGTGACGGCATCAACACGATTATTAAGATGGCAACCATTTATGGGGTTGAAATCGGTATTGGCCAGACAGACCTTATCGCCGCCTTGCTGATTACCCAGTTTGTAGGAATCCCCTGTACATTGTTATTCGGAAAAATTGCATCCAAATGGGAAGCAAAACCAACTCTAATATTCACTTTAATCATTTACCTGATTATTGTCATTCTCGGTTATTTTATGACAACATCGATTCATTTTTATCTGCTCGCAATCATGGTCGGGTTTGTCCAGGGGGGAAGCCAGGCCCTTAGCCGCTCGATTTACAGCCGCCTGATCCCGCTAAAACGAAATGCCGAGTTCTTCAGTTTTTACAGTTTATCCGGCAAGTTTGCCGCCATTCTGGGGCCAGCCGTATTCGGCCTTGTCGGACAATGGATGGGATCAAGCAGAGCCGGGATTGCCTCTTTGGCCCTGTTTTTCGTCATAGGAATTATCATGCTTGCCAAAGTAGATGTGACTAAAGGAAAGGCTGAATCTGCTGCCGCTGACACCTCTCATTTAGTAATGTGAAATTATTATGAATCTTTATGACGGGGAAATACGGAACTATTCAATCCGGAAACATAATTCATTATCAGTTGGACAATTCCGACACAGCCAGCAATAATATATCCCATTATGAATTGACCGATGGCCAATAAAATCCATTCCATGGATCCGAAAAATAACCATGGAATGGATTTTTAAATTAACCGGCAGGGACCTCCCTAACCGCAAGGTGTCACTTTTTGCGGATCAACCACTGTTCCGTTATACCATGTTTCAAAATGAAGGTGAGGTCCTGTGGAATAACCGTCACTGCCAACGGCGCCAATTGGATCCCCCTGCTTTACCTTCTGTCCGTTTCGAACAAATATTCCGTTTCTGTACATATGGCCATATTTGGTTGTAAAGCCATTATCGTGCTTGATCACGATCAAATGACCATATCCCCCTGCCGGTCCAGCATAAGTAACGGTTCCATCCGCCGGGGCATAAATCGGTGTACCGGCAGGACCTCCCAAATCGATTCCTTTATGGGGACGAATGCGCCCCAAAACAGGGTGCAGACGCCCCCAATTAAAGGGAGAAGTCAACCTTAATCCAGACACCGGACACCCGATTTTCTTATCCGGAACCAAAACGGGGCCATTCCCGGGAAGAAGCATACTCATGGCGTTCGCAGCAGCAAATTGCTTTAATACAGGTGCTTTGGAATCTGTTTCATAAGTAATAGGAGACATCCCGTCGGTGAAGATGATCGGAATCTCGATTTCCGCTTTTCCAATCACCTCGTCCCCTTCAATATCAATATCGTATTGCTTCAAGGAGTATCGCGAGTTTTGTCCAAAAGACGTTTTCAGCTGATCCTCCGCTTTTTCTTCGTCCCCTTTCAGTGCGGCAAACTTGACGGCATCCCGTAAGGCTGCCTGTACATCCATCACCGCCATTCCTGCAACAACCAGCTGCCAGACAAGCAAACTTAACAGAAAAAATAAGGGCAAAATAACGATAAATTCCGTTGTAGAAGCTCCCTTGCGACTCTTCAGGCACGGACATCTAACCATAAGCTTTATTCAACATCCTCTCTTTGGACCATCCTATCTCAGTAAAGGGGCTTTGGCCGAATACTCATAAGTAAAGGGAGGAAGCGGCAAAAAGACATACTCCACTTCCGTTTTCGCCGTTGCCTGCACTTGTCCGTCCTTCTCCAGGATCTTTACCTCAAAATCGGAAAGATGGTAGCTGCCGGTATTGGGGAAGGCCTTTTTGCTTTGTTTTTCAGTCTCTTCTACATTATTTGTTGCCGCCGCCAACCGAACTCCATCCCTTACAAGGGTACGCGTCTCCATTACCGCCATTCCCGCCACAAAAAACTGCCAGACAAACAAGCACATAAAAAAGACGAGTGGCAATATTGTAATAAATTCAATCGTTACAGATCCTTTTCGCTTCGCTCTTATTCTCCCGGTCATATCCTTACTCAAAGGATTCCCCCCAAATCCCCTCAATCAGAACTCAATAATATACGGATTTTTTTCCTGCTGCCACCACTTGCCGTAATCCCGGACCGGTCCAAAACCTTCTCCCTTGACATAAACCTCTTTGAATTGATCCTGAAAAATCATTGGCTGGTATTTGATCTTGGCCTCTACCACAACTCGTCCATCTTCAAAAAAAATAATTTTACTCGGTTTTGCCCCGTTTTTTTCAACATATTTCCGGACTTCTTTTTTGATGGCCTCTTCGTTGGAACGAATCACCCCTTTAATAAACAGATGCTTCAATTCCGGTGTTCCAATAATGGCTTCAACCGGATTAAAGGTGTTTCCCGCAAGCTGGCTTATTTGTGCTTGCAACTGTTGTCCCGTAACTTCATCCAGTTTCTTGGTAGCCGCCAATCCCCCGGCATCTGCTGCTTTCTGCGCAACCCCATGTTGCATCCAGGCAATCACCATCGATCCCAGAAACATAAAAAAAATCATGAAAACCGGCAGGGACGCCACCCACATGGTTGTTACACTTCCACGCCTTCGTAACCTTCTTGCGTGATGCATAACTTTCCTCCCACCATCTTTCATATAAACATATTTTAGCATAAACGGAATTTTCTCAATACAACTTAAGTTTACTAAAATATTAAGTTTATTCTTCAATCCATTCCGTCCAAAAATTGTTTCCCATCAAAAACCCCGGATTTCTTCATAATCAGTTTCCGAGCTTTCCCGACCGGATCGAATTAATAGATCCTGCTTTTTCATATTTCCTGCCGCCTTTACGCTTTCCGTATTGCCAGCACAATTGGGGTTATAACCAACGGGCTTCAACCTGTGCGGCGATTGTTCAAACTGGTTGAGATTATATTTCTATAAGGGTCATAAACCGTAGAAGTCTCATATTCCCTCCATGCATACGCCTATTAATAAACCGACCGCAGCATATCAACCAAATATCAGACAAAGATAAAACAGGATGACAACAATCCATAAAACAAATGCATTCAGTTTTTTTCCCAAATAATAAAAGTTCTTTTCTCCTGTTTTGGGATTATACCAGATCTTCACCTTTTTATATGGTCTCATCGGTGGATCAACAAAATAATTTTTTTTATACAGGAAATCCTCGTTATGTTGTTCCTCGGAACAATCCCAACAATGTTTATGCCCTTCAGGGGTTTCAAATGTTAAAACCGGACAAAAGACATGCGTGTAATCAGGCCTGACAGAAAAACCTAATAACTTATATCCATCAGATGTTTTATATTTAACCTCCTTGAGTTCAGAAATTGTTGCTTTGATCAAAACTGCATCCTTTAAAAACTCCTTAAATCTCTTTATCTTTTTCAAATTGTCTTTCACAGCAAAATACATAAGAAACCCACAAAATAGCAGAAACAGGATAACCAAAGCAATCAAAAAAACTGCGAAAACAGTCATCATCAATATCATTCCTTACCTTTGTTATCAAAGGAATCATAGCATTTAATTTACAAAATATTTTTTACAATATTTTAACATGAAATCTTTTTATCTTTCATTAAAAAAGCCGCCTGTTTTAATGAGCGGCTTGGCTTCACTTAGCTAAGGCAAAAATAATAATGTTCTATTCAACTTCTTCAACTTGTTTACCAAGGTTTTGATAAAATTCTCTTGCTAACATTTGAGAATTATCTTCAGTTGATGAACCTGGATTTCTGATTACTGATATACCTTCAGCAAAATTATTTACTTCCAGATTAGGTACTTTATGATCTAAACATATTGTTTTTGCAAACTGAAAATCTTTTTGATTTCGGGGTTTTATATAAGGAGCATTCCTGTATTTGAAAAACAAAGGGGTTTGAAAAAGAAAAGTACCTCCTGCTAACATACGAGGTGTCCCACTGGGGCCAGTGAACCCTTAAATAGCGAAGGAGGTATCCATCTTGCTTAAATGGAGTCAACGGATAAACCTGTTCCGTACTTTTACAGGAAACCTCTTTATCTTTCTTTTGGTTGCTGCCTTCATGCCCATACACTCTCAAACTGACATGGGCCTGTTCCGGAAGTGATCCGGCAAAACGCAAGATAGCATTTTTGGCCAAGGTCATTTTTGTATAACCATCCACTCTTCCGACCATGCTTCCGCTCGCATCCAGTAAAACAACCACATTGGTCTTTTTCTGTTGCGCTTCAGGCGGCTGGTTTACTGTTCCTTCCGGTCCTGCACCCGCCTCGTATGTGGTATCAAACTGATCGAGTTTTTTTACATACGGTTCATAATCCTCTGCCAGATAATGCACCAGGTACTGATACGCTTTTTCCCCGGTCAAGTTGGAGGGCAGTTTCATTAACTCTGCTTCCAATTTTTCCTGGTCATAGTTCCCCCCCGCAAACACACCAGGCCCTTCTGTTAACATCTCTTCCACTTTGGTTGCATAGGGCTTTATTT
>NZ_JACEOL010000038.1 GCF_013868055.1 Thermoactinomyces mirandus
TATTCACCAGACACGCCCTAGTATATGGATAAAACATGAATCTTGTAAAATATATTTCTTTATGTCTCTAAATATGCTAGTTTAATAAGTAGTTTTTTTATGGAATCTATTTTTAAATGGATTTTCAGAAAATCCATAAGTAATTCTTCTAAACCAAAAATGAGGTGGCAGAAGCAATCATCAGACGGAATTTATTCAGACATTGGATTGCCGTTGGCTGGATCGTCCAAGAAAAATCAAATCTCGGGAGGACCTTTTCATGTATCAGACTGTGAACGATGTAAAGATGATTGAGGAAAAAGCCAAAAAAGAACAGGCAGACGAAAAAAAGGCCAGACGGGTTGTTCAGGAAGCAACCAAAACCAACTTGAAACATGAAAATAAAAACGGTTCGCATAAATAGTTTGATTGGATCTAACCGGTTTTACAATCCGCAAGAAGGGGAAACCAATAACTTGGTTTCCCTTCGTTCAGGACTGATTCAGTCTCCACCTTTTAAGGAAGCGGCCAAGGTACAGTTTCCTTATATCACATCTTTATCTTTTGACGGGCAAGACCTGGAGGGGAAACCAGGCTGGAGGTTCCATTTCGTGAAACTTCCATAAAAATTGGGGCTTTAATTATTCACCCATTTAGAGCAATTATGATATACTGTTCGTTGATTTGATATAACAATCTGGAATCTCATCTAAAAAGGTGGATGTAAAAAATGAGCATTGTAATCCCAACAAAAAAAGACGTTTCTCTTCACCTTGGCGGCAAAAAACACATGAATCTGTCTGTCAGCAAACTGGTGGAACATGCAATCCAGAAGAAAGAAGTCATCTTGACAGAAACAGGCGCAATTCGTGCGACAACCGGTGCATTTACGGGACGTTCACCCAGAGATAAATTTATTGTACAAGAACCTTCTGTCTCCGGTCACATTGATTGGGGTACCGTCAATCAACCGATGCAACCCGAGAAATTTGAACAGTTACTGAAACGGTTAAGAGCTTATCTCGCTGAAAAAGAAGTTTATATTTTTGACGGTTTTGCAGGTGCTGATCCGGCCTATCGCTTGCCGATTCGGGTCATCAATGAATACGCATGGCAAAACCTGTTTGTTCATCAATTGTTCATCCGTCCGTCTAAAGAAGAACTGGCCAGCCATCAACCTGAATTCACCGTTATCTGTGTCCCCAATTTTGTTGCCGATCCTGAATTGGACGGAACCAATTCCGAAACGGTGATTGCCGTCAGCTTTGAATACAAAATGGTGGTCATCGGCGGAACTCACTATGCCGGCGAAATGAAAAAGTCCATTTTCAGTGTAATGAACTATTTGCTGCCGGAATATGGCGTCATGCCCATGCATTGCTCGGCCAATGTTGGAAAAGACGGGGATGTCGCACTCTTTTTCGGCCTTTCGGGAACCGGAAAAACAACATTGTCTGCCGATCCGGAACGTTCACTCATCGGAGACGACGAACACGGATGGTCAGATAAAGGGATCTTCAATATTGAAGGCGGGTGTTATGCAAAATGCATCGGCCTGACCGAAGAAAAAGAACCCCAGATCTATCATGCCATTCGCTTTGGATCAGTTCTGGAGAATGTGATTGTTGACGAAGACGGAAAACCCGATTATCATGATTCTTCTTTAACTGAAAACACCCGTACCGCCTATCCGGTCGATTACATTGACGGTTCGGTTATTCCGGGAATTGCCGGGCACCCCAGTGTGATCGTATTCCTGACAGCTGACGCATTTGGTGTGTTGCCTCCCATTTCCAAACTGACACCCGAACAAGCCATGTATCATTTCCTGTCTGGCTACACAAGCAAACTGGCCGGAACCGAACGCGGAGTAACGGAACCGGAAGCCACTTTTTCCACCTGCTTTGGTGCCCCGTTCCTTCCACGCCCCGCACATGTTTATGCCGAAATGTTAGGTGAGAAAATTGCCAAACATCAAGTTCAGGTCTATCTCGTCAATACTGGATGGACCGGCGGCCCCTATGGTGTGGGCAAACGGATGGATCTAAAATATACCCGCTCCATGGTACGGGCAGCCATTTCAGGTGAACTCAGCCATGCAGACTATGAAACAGATCCCATTTTCGGGCTCGCTATGCCCACATCTTGTCCCAATGTTCCTGTCGAGGTATTAAATCCTCGCAATACATGGAAAAACAAACAAGCCTATGACAAAACAGCCCGTGAACTGGCACAACGTTTCCATAAACATTTTGCAACATTTGAAAACGTAAAAGAGGAAATTCGCCAGGCCGGTCCCAATATTTAATGTTCCATAACCGGACAACCTTTTTTAGCCGGAACCCGGGACCGTAATGCCGGCAAAGCGTGCTGGTGTACCTTGGCCGGATGCAGGATGGAGACAGAAATGAATCCATGAGCTCGCCACAATAAAACAAGTCTCTCAAAACAAACAGCTTCTGGCCTTAAGGTCAGGGGCTGTTTGTTTGTCACTTTTCCTTCGTGCCATGCTTAACAAGAAAATAGTTGCATTTGTATTATTTTCTATTGAAACAAACTCTTTTTATTTGTTATGATCAGCACAGCGAGTCATGAGCGAAAGATAGAAGAAAGGAAGCCAAGTGTAATGACAAAACCTGTATTAATCGGTGTTGCAGGGGGAACCGGCTCCGGAAAAACAACGGTTGCCAAAAACCTTGTCAATCAACTTTCCGAGTCAGTCATATATCTGGAACAGGATTCATACTACAAAGACCAATCCCACCTTGCCTTTGAAGAACGGATCAAAACCAATTATGACCATCCATTGGCTTTTGACAACGATTTGCTGTATCATCATCTTCTCCGGTTGAAATCCGGTCAACCCATCGATAAACCGGTTTATGACTATATACAGCATACCCGGTCCAAAAAGACCATTCACCTCGAACCCAAAGATGTCATCATTCTGGAAGGGATATTAATCCTGGACGATGAACGGTTGCGAGAACTGATGGATATCAAGATTTTTGTCGATACGGATGCCGATGTCCGCATTTTGCGCCGAATTAACCGTGATATCAAGGAAAGGGGCAGAACGCTGGAATCGGTGGTTGACCAGTACCTGAACGTTGTCCGGCCAATGCATTTACAGTTTGTTGAACCGGGCAAACGCTATGCTGACCTGATTATTCCGGAAGGCGGTCACAATCAGGTTGCAATCAATCTGTTGCTCAATCAGATCCGTACTTATCTGCGATCCTCTTCCTCCATATAACGGCGTCCAGATTTCCCCGGTGTTTCAAGTCCTTGACAATCCAGCGGCAGGCAAGGTCTTTAAGCAATGCCGGTACTTCTTTACAGGAATACAGTCAGTTCGTTGTCATCAAATCGCCCTTCCATCCACAGAATGTTTTTCTTTTGGGTCTGCTTTGCTTCATATCCCAATCCGGGACATTGAAAAGGACACTGCCCCTGCCATCAAGCGCATGTCCTCAGCCCGACAGTACATATTCCACAACAAACGAATCTTTGCATAGACCAGCAATGCTTGCAAACAACAACATGTGGATGTGCTGGCATACAAAAACCCGGGCCTTTACCCGGGCAAGACGGTTTACTTGCTTTCTTCTTTCTGTTTATCAAGCTTTTTGAGTTGATCTGTCAGGACACGGAGGCGATTTTTCAACTCTTCGCCCCACTCTTTATCATTCAAGACTTTGGAAACTCTCAGCAAGTCTAGTGAATGGTCAATTTGTTCGCGCAAGATTGGCTCAATATCTTCTGAATCCTGGAAACTTATCCCGTATTCTTTCCATTCATCGATCATTTCGGGGGTAATTGTATCTCGGAGGGTTACTTCTCTTACGCGATCTTCCCGAGCGTACTCTACCACTAGCTCAAACTCTTCCTTCACGGCTGGATGAACTTGTACATCATGACAGACAGGGCAGTATAACAATGGCACCTTATGCACCATAATTGACTGCTTGCGAAAAGACCCGATAAAACCAATCATCGACGCACCACAGCAGTAACTCATGCGCATTCCCCTCCTATTCCCACTCATGATCGGCCAAATCCCCTAGTATATTTTAATATTAAGTAAAGTATAAGGTTATGTATATATTTTATCACAAATCATTATTACTTAAACATATTTATTTAAAGAAAATTGCTATTAATCGGATAAATATTGCCCGTTAAAAAAATTGGGAAGTCCGAATAATTGTGCCTTTCCATCCCTCAAAACCACTTTTTAATTCCTCTTTTGCACAGGAACACTTTTATTCAGTATCAAAACAGAACGGGCCAGCGCCAATTTTTGACACCGGCCCGGGAAAAAAGTACCTGTTTGCAAACGGAATCTCGGGAAAAATCAGCATTCCCTGGCAATAAACGGAAAAAGACAGCGAATATCCGTATACAATAAACAAAAATGCAGGTTCTCCCCGCTCTGCCAGTCAATCCTCTGTTCAGGTCAAACTGCTGTTTTCCCGAACTTTCCGGAAAGCCATTTTCTGCCTTCCACCCAGCGGGCAATCATCATGCTGGTCACCGTATTGCCCGTCGAGTTGATCATCGTCGCCGGCGGATCAATGATGGCGGAAATCGCCGCAATAATCGGCAATGCTTCCGGCGGAAAACCATATACAGAAAGGATTAACATCTCCCCGATTAAGCCGCCGCTTGGGATAGCACCCATGACGGTTCCAACCAGAATTGCCACCCCAAGAGCAGAAATTAAGTCAATCGGTTGTGTGAAATCCATACCAAAAATCCCAAACAGGAAAGCGATCTTCAAAATGCCGCCCATTACGGAACCATCCTTGTGAATATTTGCTCCAAGCGGCACTGAGGTCTCGCTGATATCATGCGGTACTCCCATTTTGCGGGTTGCTTCCAGGTTTACCGGGATGGAGGCGGCACTACTGCAAGTTGCCAGCGATACAACTGTCGGGGAAAGTGCATTTTTCCAAAAAACCCGGGCTCCGGCGCCTTTTCCGGCCAAAAACGCATACAGCGTAAAAAACACCAGATAATAGACAAGCGAGAGTGGATAATAGAGGAGAACCACCCGAAAGTAATTGGTGAGAAGACTGGGTCCAAATTCTCCAACCAACGCAGCAAAAAAAGCACCCAGGCCGATTGGAGCATAATACATCACAAAAGTGACCAGTTTCATAAACACTTCAGAACCTGAATACAGGAACCTTGCAAACGGTTTGCTTTTTTCTCCCAGCAGTGATACAGCGATCCCGAGGAAAATCGCAAAAAAGATCAACTGGAGCATATGATCCTTGATAAACAGCTGGCTGAAATCCTCGACGGTAATGGTCTTTACCAGCTGATCCGCCAATGTTGTCTGTTCCATCTGCTCAGGTTTCTCCAGAGAAATGCTGACTCCCTCCGCAGGCGGAAAAACAAGTACAGCCACAAGCATGACCATCGCCGCGATTACTCCTGTAAAGACAAAAGTCCCAAACATCCGGGAAAGAATCCGTCCCAGGCGTTTCAATTCCCCCATTTGGGCAATTGCTGAAGAAATTGTAAAAAAGACGAGAGGCACCACAAGCGTAAACAACAGATTGAGAAAGATATCTCCCAACGGCTTTAAGATGACTGCATCTTTTCCAAGCCAGACTCCAATGAATGCCCCCAGGACAATCGAAGATAACAGAATCAATGAAAACCGATATGCCTTCACTTTCGTCACCACCAATTCTTTTTTATAACTATTTAATTCTATAATAAATAATGGCATTATAGTTAAAATAAAACGAACATAACATAAAAAAGTAAAATTTTGGAGTCACTTTGAAAGTGATTTGTTATTGCAACAACACCGAAAAATTTGCAGGCCAACCCCAATTCAATCCATAAAAAAAACCGTTAATAACGGCTTCAGACGGTAAAGGAAAAAATAGGCGCAGAAATCGTGAAGGCAATTTTTAAAAGCATTCTCTCTTGATTGAGATTGAATATACCTTACTGGCACCAGTCCATATCACAGTTTTGTGCATACTGTTCGGGTGAGGGGGTTTTTTGGGCAGAAGCATAAATGTAAAGATTTTCCATTGTATATCCATCCCGTATCTTCACTTGTTGTGTCTCAAGGTTCATTTGCCCGATAAGGTAATGATTGTGGCAGAACACAATTCTACCATTTTGCAATCGTGCCTGTACTTGATCCGTAATATTAACAGACGACATAAAATATCCTCCTGTTAAGAATTTTCCTCATCACGTTTAACTTTCCGCAAGATCAGGCAGGATATTCTTCCCAGGAGGATCCTCCATATGAAATCAGTCTTCTTCACTTACAATCGCTTCATACTTGCCGGCATCCATCAGTTTTTCCAGTTCGGCAGGATCAGTCATTTCCACCACAATCATCCAGCCATCTTCATAAGGGGAATCATTAACGTTTTCCGGGGATTCTTCAAGGGCTTCATTTACTTCAAGCACCTTTCCGCTAACCGGTGCATACAATTCGGAAACGGTTTTTACGGATTCAACACTGCCAAACGATTCATCCACCGCCAGTTCAGCGCCAACTTCCGGCAGTTCCACAAATACAATATCCCCTAACTGATCCTGGGCAAAATCGGTAATTCCAATCCGGACCTTGTTGCCATCCAATTTCCGCACCCATTCATGTTCTCTGGAATAAAGCAACTCTTTTGGCAAGTTCATCTTCTGTTCCCTCCGCTATTCAATTTCTCCCAAAACACGTTCCAATGGGTTTTTCAACATAGTCAGCGCTTTTTCTCCTGCAGAACGGTGTCTCAGCTTTCCTTTCGTATCAAACAAGTAATAGGCTGGTACAAACTCATTCTCAAACGCATCCACCACACTGTGGGTATTATCAATTCCCTGGGGATGCTTCAATTTGTATTTTACTATGTTTTCCTTCACCGCGTCTATATCCGTATCTTTTTCAGAGCGGGGCATATGGATGCCAACCAGCTTCAATTGCGGATATTCTTCCCTCATTTTATTTACATCGGGCAAGCTTTTTTTGCATATCCCGCAACTGATGGACCAAAAGTGAATCAAAACCGGTTTGCCCTGGAGTTCCTCCCTGATTACCTCTCCATTTACCCATTCGGTAATTCCTTTGATTTCAGGCATTTCCGCACGTAAACGCAAAGCCATCGATCCATCCCTCCTCGTTTATGGACAAGAAAGGACCTAACGCTCTGTTAGGCCCTTTTTATTCACGTTTAAATTAAAGAGTTGCTTGACCAGGTTTCCAGTTAGCCGGGCACAAACCGCCTGTTTGCAGAGCTTGCAATACACGGAGCACTTCGTCTACGTTGCGGCCGATATCATTGTCGTTTACAGTTTGGTGACGAACGATACCTTCCGGATCAATAATGAACAAACCGCGCAAGGCAACTCCTTCATCTTCCAGGTACACGCCGTAATCTTTGCTTACTTTATGGGTTACATCTGCACCCAATGGATATTTGATCTCACCGAGACCATTTTCACTGCGTGGGGTTTTAATCCATGCACGGTGAGAATATTTGCTGTCAGTGCTTACACCAAGGATATCTGCACCCAACTCTACAAATTCTTCATAGCGATCAGACAACGCTGTAATTTCAGTCGGGCATACAAAGGTAAAATCAAGCGGATAAAAGAACAATATGAGCCATTTCCCTTTATAATCGGAAAGTTTGACGTTCACATCAAGTTCTTCCAGATTTTTGGTGCTCTCCATTTCAAAGTCGGGAGCCGGCAATCCTACCAAACGTTGTGCCACCAGAAATACCTCCTCATATTCTAAGTACTGTGTTCTCAACTTGCCACTATGACCATCCGTCCAATCAAGTGTCCTGATCAGGGGGACAGTTCATTGGGCTCACTATTAAAATAACATAAGTAGTAAATTATAGTCAATACTAATTTATATTTGTTTCAATCTAAATATTAATACAAAATATTAAAAATCCATTTAATCTGTCAAGATATATTCCTGGTTGGAGCATCAGATCCAACTCCTTTTTGCACAACATTTCTTTTTCACCTTTAGTTTATACAATTTCGGCAAATATTAAACCTTAATTTACCCATTTCTTTATACACCTGATATATAAAATTTCATTTCATTTTTAACCAAATTTCATAAAATTCTTTCTTTAAAGAAGGAAGATTTTTTAATACGGGCAATCTCCACCACCAGATTCAAAAAGTACAAACATCTGCAACCGGAGGATTGTCTGTTTTTTTTATAAAAGTTGGGGTATTATATTCGGAGCCTGACCGGGGCTATCCTGCAACTGAATCTTTTTTCCTTTCCCATGGAGTTAAACGTGGAATCCATCTGTGCACATTTTCCCGCAGATAACATATTCTTCTCCAAACCGCTTTACCAATCCTGGTTCTTCAAAAAACAGGATGACCAGGTGGAACAACCAGAACAGGAAAAACCAGCCAAGCAAATAAATGGAACCGAGTAAAATCGCTTCACCCGACAATACAAAGATGACACCGCAATACATGGGATTTCGCACATATTGGTATGGGCCAGCCACAACCAGGTTTTGCGTTGGATTCGTGGGCAGCAAGGTCCCTTTTCCGATCTGTGGGCATTCCCTCATTCATAAACCAAACCAGACCATACAGTTTGTAATTATAATGAAACCTCTGCCATGTCAAGTGAGGCTGTCCAAGCAAAAAGATCCCCTCGATATGTATACGAGGGGATTCTGACTATGAGAGCCACTTTTCTTTGAATTCCTCTTCCTTAAAGCCAACCGTTACCTTGTCGCCATCGGTCACAATCGGACGCTTCATCAGCATTCCGTCTGATGCCAGCAACTTCAGCTGTTCCTGCTCATCCAGCTCTTTTAATTTCCTGGACAACCCCAATTCACGGTATTTTTTCCCGCATGTATTAAAAAATTTTTTCACCGGCAGCCCGCTTTTTTGAATGAGCCGGGTCAATTCTTCCTGTGAAGGAGGCTCATCAACAATATTTTGCTCTTTAAAATCTACGCCATGTTCCTCCAGAAATTTTTTTGCCTTGCGGCAGGTCCCGCATTTGGGATACCAGTACATTTGCAATGACAATCTCTATTCCTCCCTTGACAGCATTTACCTCATTTTACCCTGTATTGCTTCATTCAAAAACCAGGCCTGTTCCGCTTGTATTCCACATCTTTGACATGGGAGCGGACATTGGCTGTCCTGGCTGCGACAAAGAAAAAGTCTGACAGGCGGTTCAAATAGCGGCGAACTTCATTATTGGTATCCTGTTCACGGCATAGCCTCACAACCAGGCGCTCGGCCCGGCGGGTAAGCCCCCGGCAAATATGGAGCGCAGAAGCCACAGGGGTGCCTCCCGGCAAAATAAACTGTCCCAGACTCGGGCATTCCTTGTCATATTGGTCAATCCATTTTTCCAACCGCCTGGTCATTGCGTCATTCACCTTGTATTTTCTTGTTTTTCCGGCCTGTGCCAAATCTCCGCCGGCATCAAATAACTCGTGCTGGATCTCTGTCAAGGCTCCGATCAGATCCTTATGAAGCCGGGGATCCATACGCATAATTGCTTCGCCGACAAAGGCATTCACCTCATCAACCGTTCCATAGGCTTCCACACGAATATCGTCTTTATCCACACGTCCGCCAATAACGCCTGTTTTTCCTTCATCGCCTGTACGGGTATAAATTTTCAAGAGAATCACACCTCGCCAATCAGCAGTTTGATGTTAAAAGGACCTGAGGAATATGAAGTATGGGATGGTTTACAATAACCGGTCTGATCCCGTACACTTCTTCGACCAGCCGGGGTTCGATCACCTGCCTGATGGTTCCGTTTCTGACCTGTCTTCCTTCCTTTAAAACAAGAAGGGAATCACAGTACTGTGCCGCCAGATTCAAATCATGCAGCACGATAATCACCGTTAAAAAAGATTCCTTTTGCCATGCTTTCAGGCGGTCCAGCACGGCCAGCTGGTAGTGGATATCCAGGTAAGTGGTTGGTTCATCCAGCATCAGAAGCTTCGGTTCCTGCGCCATGACGCGCGCAATGGAAACCCGTTGCCGTTCACCGCCGCTCAATTCGTTAAAACGGTGAAGTTTCATGTCCCGTGTCTCTGTTTCATCCATTACGCGGCAAACAATCCGTTCATCCTCCGGGGTCGGGCCAAAGAAAGACCGATGATAAGGATGGCGGCCCATCATGACAATTTCTTCTGCTGTAAACGAAAGGTCGGAAACTTGTTCCTGTGTCAGTACCGCCAGCTGTTTCGCCCTTTCCTGCAAGGAATACTCATGCAATGGTTTTTCCAGAAACAGGACTTCTCCCTGATCCGGCTTTTCCTCCCCGGACAATAAACGCAATAAGGTACTTTTTCCACTGCCATTCGGACCGATGATGCCCAGCATTTCTCCAGCCTTGACTTCAAGGGTTATATCATTCAGCACCCACCACTGTCCCAGCTTTTTCGCCAGCCTTGTTGCCTTTAACATTTATTGTCTCCTTTCATGCCCTGCCTTTCAGATATTTACGCAAAATGCCCGCGAAAAAAGGAGCCCCCACAAACGCCGTTATCACACCAATCGGAAGTTCTGCAGGCGCAAGAAGAATACGGGCAAATATGTCCGCCCAGATCAGGAAAGAGGCTCCCGCCAGTGCCGATAAAGGCAATAACAGCCGATGGTCGGCGCCGGTCAGCATCCGCATCACATGGGGGATAATCAGCCCGACAAATCCAATCATTCCTGATACCGCCACCGCCGCGCTGGTCATCAGGGAAGCAGCTATGAGCAAACCGACACGCAGCTTCTCTACATGAACACCAAGATGAACCGCAGACCGCTCCCCGAGCGCAAATAAATTGAGCTCCTGGGCAAACCACCAGCAAATCAGGAAACCCGCCAGGAAAAAAGGAAGCACGACACCGATATGCTGCCATCCGCGAAACGAAAAGCTGCCCATCAGCCAAAACTGAATGCGTTGCAATTCATCCGGCGAAAGTGATATGGCCAATGTTAACAACGCACTGAAAAAAGCCTGTACAACCACGCCTGCCAGGATTAATGCAGTCGCCTGGGAAGCTCCGCGCCCATTTCCAAGCCGGAGCACCAGAAAAAGAGCAAGACAGGCTCCGACAAACGCAAATAACGGCAATGTCCAGTTGAAAAAAACGGCTGTGCCCCATCCGGTCACAATCGCCAGTACTGCCCCTACCGCAGCGCCTGAAGAAACTCCCAAAATATATGGATCAGCCAGATGATTTTTTAAGAGCCCTTGATAAACCGTTCCTGCAGTGGCCAAAATGGCTCCAACCAGCCCAACCAGCAGGACACGTGGCAACCGCAATTGCCAGATAATCGCTGCATCCGCTTCATCAAGACCAGGACATGCCATCAATCCGGTCTCTCGCAAGACAATTTTCCATACCGTCCAAAAACCGACATCCGTACTTCCAAGGAAAACCCCAAAAGAAATGGAGAAAAGAAGAGCGAGAAACAAACCTCCGCTCCAAAAAAACATTTTTCTTTTCAGGATCATTTTTCTTTGTCACCGAATTTTTCGGGATACAGAACTTTTGCCATTTGCTCCACACCCTGGTAGATCCGTGGTCCCGGGCGGTTGAGAAGATCGGGATTCAACGCATAAACCCGATTTTCCCTGACAGCTGAAATGGACTGCCAGCCTTCTCTCTTCTTGATCTCTTCCACACCACCATAGGTTGTCAGGATCACATCCGGATTCCACTTGACCACTTGCTCAGGAGAAACTTTCGGCCATCCCTTGAGGCTCGCGGCCACATTCCTGCCCCCTGCCAGCCCGATCAGTTCGTTCATGAAGGTGTCTCCCCCAACCGTATACAGGTTGGAATCCAGTTCAAACCATACTTTGGCCCTCCGGTCTTCAGGAATGTTGACAACTTTCCCGTAGATGGTCCGTGCTTCTTTTTCCATGTTGGCCACCAGGATGTCTGCTTCTCTGGCCCGGTTGGTTGCGAGGGATACCAAATGAATCGCTTCGTAAACCCCTTTGATCGATTGGGAATCGGTTACCAGAACAGGAATGCCCATATTTCTCAACTGGTCCAGCGCTTCTTTTTCATTGCCTGAATTGGCAACAACCAAATCCGGCTTCAACGAAACCACTTTTTCCACATTGATCTTAAAGCTTCCAACCTTTGGAAGTTTCCTGGCCTGTGCCGGATAATCATCCTGGTCGGTTACGCCGACCACCTGCTCCCCTGCCCCCAGGGCAAACAGAATTTCTGTATTGCTTGGCATAAGGGAAACAATCCGTTCAGGTTCTTTTTCCAGTTTCACCTTATTGGCTGCCTGGTCTTTCAATTCGAGCGGATAATTGATACTCCGGGGCTTGACCGGCGAATTGACGGCGGCAGACTGATGATCCGCTCCATTTTGTGCGGCACAGCCGGTTAATCCCCATATGAAGACAAACGCCAATAAAAGAGTAAGCAACCTGACCCCAAACCGTTTCATTTTTTCTTCTCCTCTCTCTCAATAAAAAAACCTGTGCTTTTCGGAGCACAGGAGTTACAGGCATGCAAAAACACTTTCTCTTTGAATTGCAGCAAATCCCTGGCAAAGAGAAAAGTGCACACGTATCTCCTCACCTCCGAAGGAGAACGCAAGCAAACAGAAAAGGCAGGTCTCCTGGCTTGTGGATCATCGTCAGGCTCGCCTTCCCATTTCTAAGCGAAACAGTGGCCATCGTGAGCCGTCCTTTCCAGATACAGTGGCGGGGCCGCGCCGGATTCGCACCGGTCTTCCCTCTTTTCTTTCTCCTTGTGGAAAAAGACCTTTTCTTCTATTCACTTCGTTCGTTATCATTATAAAAGAAAGGGGTTTTGGTTGCAATTTTCTCACGGAAGGAGATGTTATTTTGCGCAAGAAATGTTTTTCGTTTGAACTAGGCAAAGAAAACCGTATTATTCGTGGTGATATTCATCTTTCAGGATCTGACCGGCCAGCACCCGTTATCTTGATTTGTCACGGATTTAAGGGATTCAAAAATTGGGGTTTTTTCCCCGTATTGGCTGAAAAATTGGCAGAAGCCGGTTTTATTGCCATTTCTTTCAATTTTTCAATGAACGGCGTAGGAGACGATTTGCAAAACTTTACGGAACTCGAGAAATTTTCGCGAAATACCTTCAGCCGGGAACAGGAAGATATCTCCTTTCTGGTAGAAAAGATCAAACAGGGAAACCTTCCTTTTGCCGAAGCGATGGATCATGAACGCATCGGAATCATGGGTCACAGCCGTGGCGGAGGAAACAGCCTGATCTATGCATTGGATCATCCTGAAAACATTAACGCCGTTACGATCTGGAACAGCATTCACCGTGTCGATTTTTTTGCTCCCGAACTGATCAGCGAAATCGAAAAAAAAGGCGTTGGCTATATTACCAATGCGCGTACCGGCCAGCTTTTGCCCATCAGCCGTGAAGTGCTGGAAGATATCAAACAAAATGATAAACGTTTTGCCATCCTGAACCGGGTGTCCGATCTTCAAAGTCCGCTTTTCATCGTTCAGGGCGGGGAAGATATTCCCGGTTTGATGGAAGGGGCCAAAAAAATAAATGATCGTGCTCCCAAATCCTTATTACATATCATCCCCAGCGCCAATCACACAATGAAAGCCGTTCATCCACTCAAGGAAATGACTCCGGAACTGGAAGAAGCCATTCAGGAAACTGCCGCCTTTTTCAAAAAGCATCTTTGACAGGATTGACGGAAATCCCCTTTTACCCGGATATAATAATGTAAGACGGTTTGAAACTTATTATAAAAGCAGGTGAATGAAATGGAATCACAACATCCATCTTCGCATGATGACACCTGTAATCCTGGTTCCTGTCGAAAAAGCCATCATCCCGAAAAAGTGAAAAATAATCTGATATCAAGGCTGAACCGGATTGAAGGACAGATTCGCGGAGTAAAGAAAATGATCGACAACGATATTTACTGTGATGATATTCTCAATCAGATCGCGGCAATCCAATCCGCTTTAAACAGTGTCGGAAAAATTCTTCTGGAGGGCCACATGCGCAGTTGTGTTGTGGAACGTTTGCAGGAAGGTGATCTGGAAGTAATCGATGAGCTGATGATCACAATAAAGAAATTGATGAAATAGATTCTCACTTTTTATAAAAGCAAACAGGCTGGCTTTTGCCAACCTGTTTGCTCAAGGGGGTCAAACGTTTTGGATTTCTACTTGTTTTAAGTATTTGAGAACATCCGGATCTAGAAAATTTCAAGTCCAATTATTAAATTTTAGTAGTTGATCACCTGGTACAACAACTTGTAGTGTATTTTCCGGTTCTCTATCTATTATAACGTTAATCCCCCCTGAAAAGTTTCGGGAAAAACAAAAAAATAAAATCAATTTTTCCGGATCTTGTCTGCATGGCTAAAACATCACGGATGCACTGTTGCTTTCAAAAATCTTGATAGCCTGTTTTTCTCTCATATATACCAAATAACGTGTATATAGTCTCCACATGATCTGCCAGTCTTCATCCACATCGGACTTGTAAACAATATTGAGCCCCATCGCTTTGGCTTCTTCATATCCAATGACCGAGCCGTGATTTGGATATTTGTCAATATTGATCAAGGTTTCTGCGATCCGCTTTGCTTTGAGCGGATTGTTTTTATGCATGGAACGGCTCAGCCATTTGATTGCCAAACGTTTTGAATGTTCAATCGATTTATGACAAAAATCAATCAATGCGGCGTCAACACCTTGCAAAAAGGGGAGGTAAGCCGAATTGAGAGGTTGTCCATTCACATGTTCTTTTTTGATCATCTCCAGTCCATTCAGAAAAGCCTGGGCTGGCCTGTACTGGTAGCCAAGCACGGTCGGAATGGAAACTTGCGGGTCAATCGGCCCCAGTTCTGAAGTGTTGCTCATCAGAATTTCATCGGCAGACAAACTGATTAACGTCGCGGCGCTTTTGGCAGCCTGCGGCACAACAACCCGAAGGTGCTTCGCTTTGGATAACAGGGTATGCACCAATGTTTCAGCCGCATTGGGATCGCCCCCAGGGCTCTCAATGATCAAATCCACATCGCTTTGATCATCCAGGGATGCAACAATCTCATAAAACGGAGCAATATCTTCCCGGGTGATCGCACTGTCCGGATGAGTCAGATTGGATATATAAACAAGTATCCTTCGCCCCGTAATTTTTTCAAGTTCTTTCATCAACGCTTGCCGTTCATACCGGTCACGGTGAATGGCATGATAGAGTGGACTCTGCTTCGGCATTGGAATTTGTTGTTGATCCATGGAATCTCCTTCTTTATCATTGTTCTTTAAACGGCCGGCCATATAACTTTTCTTTTGACGGCCTGATTCCCATCGCCTCGATATCCTTCTTCAGCTTTAGCAGGGATTTGGCGAAAATTTCAATTTCGTTTTGGGTTTTGTCGCCGGAAGTCAATTCTTTTTTAGCAGTCAGCAAAGTATCCAACATGGCTTACTCCCCTCCTTCTCACAGCTTTATGCTCCCTTTTCAGTATACTATATGCGATCCCTTTTCCAAAAGACCACAGCATTTTGTTCATTCTTTGTTTAATCGTCCCGATCTGTGCTCCTGTGCCAATCTGTTGTTCCCCGGGGACATTTTTGCTAGACTGATTATATTCCATTAAAAAGAGGGAGATTATCAGTGAAGCGAACCGGATATTTAAAACCTCTTCAACATCAGCTTTCCGACCCGATCCATTACGAGCTTAAAGTGGATGAACATACCATATCACTGAACGAACATTTGGGAAAAGAAATGGAAATCCAGTTTCTTGATGAATTGACATGCCAATTTTGCGGCCGGAAAACGAAAAAGTTTTATGGGGGCAACAGTGCCTGTTTTTCCTGTTTCAAAAATTTACCGGATAATGATATTTGCATTATCAAACCGGAACTGTGCCATTTTCATGAAGGAACCTGCCGCGACGGTTCATTTGCCGAACACCATTGCATGAGCACCCATATTGTGTACTTGGCCCTGTCCAGCGAAATTAAAGTCGGTATCACCAGAAAAAACAACCATATCCGGCGCTGGATTGACCAAGGGGCCGTTCAGGCTTTGCCGATTATGGAGGTTCCAACACGAAAAGATGCCGGGGATGCGGAAACTTTTCTGGCGCAGTTTATCAAGGATAAGACCAATTGGCGCAAAATGCTCAAGAACGAAGTAAGCGATGCAAACCTGTACCAGACAAGAAAAGAACTGATCGGCAAATTGCCGAAACACTTTCAGCAGTTTGTTCTTCCGGAAATGGAGATTTATCATTTCAATTATCCGCAAATTGAAGTACCGGACAAGATCAAGTCCTTATCTTTCAATAAAGAACAGGCCATCCGGGGAAGGCTGATCGGGGTCAAAGCACAATATTTGCTGTTTGATACGGGTGTGTTTCAGGTTCGGAAACACACGGGCTATAAGGTTTCGGTTTCAATTTAATCCTTACTAATTTATCCGGCGGAATGGATTTTTAAACCGGTATGGCGGTTCAATCTTTCGTCGTACCCTCCGCCATTTTGGTTTGGTTCTCAGGAAAATCAGTCCTCCCACGATCAGAATCGCAACCAGGGCGTAAAAATGGGTAGCCAATACGAGACCCAAAAGGATCATCGCAATCGTTGTAAGTAATGTGGAAATAAACAGGTAGCGCGTAGCCAGCAGGCTGATCACGTAAACGATGATTCCAAACAAGATGAGCATGGGGCTTAAAATCAACAATGCCCCGGCGGCAACAGACAATCCGTACCCGCCGCGAAATCCCAAAAAAACGGAATACATGCTTCCAACCACAACCAGAATCGCCGCAAGGCAGGCCCCCGGCCAGCCGCCCAAGGCGAGGCCAAACAGGGTAACTGCCATCCCTTTTACCAGGTCAACCACGATCACCAGAAAGATTTCGCGCCGATGTAATGTAAAATGACTGGGTGACCGTCCCAACGCCCACAGATGCAGGGGAAGGGCGCCTGTCAAATAAGCGGCAACCATAATTATCAGAAATTTCACAACCAGACCCTCCTTTCCTCTTCAGTCCCATTTCTTATGCCGGCAAGCGCCGGAATACCAATCCAAAAATCACCGCCAGCCCGGCGTAACCAAACAGGGGATACAAAAACCCCACCAGTGCCGGAAAACCGAACAGGGAGAAGAGATAACCAAGCCCGAAAATGAGTGCCATAATCAATGGCTGGCCCAGATTGAACAGCTGTTTCAAATTTAATGTCAACCCGTATACATTCCCGATCAATGTTGTAAAAATTTCAGCCCACATGATCAGCAAAAAGAAGTATTTTACTCCGGCTCCCAAGGTACTGATTACAAATGCCATCGGGATCTTGAGATGGGATACTTCTGCCCAATAAATTTGCATGGCCGTATTGCAGGCGAAAAGCATGATTCCCAAACCGATACCGCCCATAATCCCTCCCAGTCGGATCACGGATTCATCCGCAATCTTTGAACCAAGCGGAATCAGAACTGCCTGCATCATGGACAAATTAAATGCCACATAAATGATGGCCGAAACAAACCAATGATAACGGGCTGATTCCAGGGAAAAAAATATGTATGCAGACAAATCGGTTTCTTGCAGCGCATGAAGCGCCACCATCCCGATAAACAGGAACATGACCGGCACAACCAGTGAATTGACAGACAAAATTCCATTTATCCCTTTCAATATGACCAGGTAGGAAAATAGCGCCGTAAAAATCACGCCAAAATGAAAGGAAATGCCCAACTGCTCTTCAAACAACGCTCCCGTTCCTGACATCATGGCCGTTGTGACACCAAACAGCATGAAACTGACAAGCCAGTTCATCCATTTTCCCAAGCGCTCTCCAAACAGATAAAAGTTGAAATCCTCATACGATTCGGAGTGCAAACGGCTTCCCATCATTATCATCCGTGTACCGAGCCAGGCAAACAAGCCAACCGCGAGCAAAATCCCCCAGAAGCTGTCCTTTCCAAATGAAGTGAAAAACTGTAAAATTTCCTGTCCTGACGCAAAACCAGCCCCGACCGCTGTCCCGATATAAACAGAACCAATCCGCAAGGCTAATCCTAACTGACGCAACGACAACATGGCCCATATCCCCTTTGTCCAACTGTCAGGACTAGTTTATGAATAAAGGCATAAGAAAAGACCAGCCAATTGGCTGGTCTTTTACCACCATCCGTCGTCTTTGTCATTACCGTTACCGCGGTTATTCCCGCTACCAGTTCCGTCATCAGAGTTATCAGTGCCGCCATCATCAGGGGTGCCGCCGATCGGAGGAAATTTGTCATCATTACCTGGTTCATTCGGATCCTGGTCTTTATCTTTATCCTTGTCCTGATCCTGATTCGGTTCCTCACTTCCCTGCGGGTTCAGAACCACCGTTACCACACCGGATTCTTTTTGATCATCCGGTTTGCTTGTATCAATGGCGATCACTTTATAACGGTAGGTCTCAGGTTGTGGCTGACTGTCTCCTCCGCCAAACATATTTTCAAAGAAGTTACCGGATTTAGGTGGTTGTACCGGATCTTTGTACTGTCCGACATTGCCAGGCAATTCCTTGATCAATTGGAAATCCTGCCCTTCTTTTGCCCGCCATACCTGGAATTTCACACGCGGGTCCTGTGCACCCCATTGCAACAGGATACCATCACTTTGTGCAGTTGCACTCAATTGAGGAGTTTTCAACTCAAACGGCTCTGTCGGCTCTGGCGCATTAAACCGGAATTTTTGCGGCTGTTCCCCTTCCAATGCTCTCTTCATAACATAACCGAAAATATCTGCCGGTGCACTGCCTCCGGTCAAGTAGGTATTTTCCTGTCCCCCCTGGGGATAGAACACATTAACCGACATAACCAGATTTGGTGTATATCCTACAAACCATCCCGCTTGCCCGTCCTGAATGGTTCCGGTTTTGCCGGCTACATCCCATCCGTTGTTCAGGGAAGCCTTTTTCCCGGAGCCATTGGTAATGACATCTTCCAGCATCCGTGTCATCCAGTAGGCCGTTTTTTCACTGAACACCTTTTTCTCTTCGTCACTGATCGGGTTTTTCGGCTCCAGGACCTCGTCACCTCGCATCACTTTCACAATCGTACGGGTATTTTTGTAGGAGCCCTTGTTGGGGAAGACCGAGTAAGCCTGCGCCATTTGCCTGGATGTGACACCATGGCTCAAACCCCCCAATGCAAGCGGCGCATAGCCTTTATCATCGGGTTTCAAATCCAGGCCCAGTTTTTGTCCGTATTCAAAGGCCCGATCCAGGGTAACCTCTCTTAACAGGTGAATCGTCGACAAGTTGAGGGAATTCTCCACCATATAATTCATGGTGACTTCCCCTTTGGGGCCTCCGGAATAGTTGCTTGGATTCCAGTCACCGGCAAAGTCGACTTTCTTGTCTTCCACTTTATAGTATTCGTTGTAATTCAGGTCCTGAATTGCAGGGGAATAAACGGTTAACGGCTTGATGGTTGACCCTGGCTGAACAGGGTCTTCGGTTGCCCGGTTCCGGTACCCCGGCTTGTAATCCCGTCCGCCTCCGATCGCGCGAATCAGACCGGTCTCCGGATCGACCATCGTAATACTTGCATCCGCACCTTCCAATTTTTCGCCACTATTATTTTTAAACAAAGAGTCTTCCTTCAGTGCCTCTTCCACGGCTTCCTGTGCCTTCATATTCAAACCGGTATATATTTTCAAACCGGCCCGTTCAAGTTCTTCTTCATTATAGCCGTAGACTTTATCCAGTTCTTCAATAACAACATCTTTATATGCGTCATATTTTCCGCGTTTAATCAAGTTATTTTCACAGGTCTTACAGGTATCCAGCGGGGTTTGAGCCAGCCGGTCGGCCTCTTCCTGTGAAATCAGGGGTTCCATCACATCGTCAACCGGCATGACCTGTGTCAGGACGACATTGCGGCGTTGTTTCGCCTTCTCCGGATTTTTAACCGGGTTATATTTATTGGGGGCTTTCGGCATTCCGGCCAGCATGGCCACTTCCTCAGGTTTCAATTGCTCTTTCACCGGATCCTTGTCAAAGTAAACCTTGGAAGCCATGCGCACTCCGGCAATGCGGCCTCCAAACCCTATAAAATTGAGATACGCTTCAAGAATTTGATCTTTTTCATATTCTTTTTCCAGGTTCAGGGCGCATCCCAACTCTTTGACTTTCCTTGTGATCGTCTTTTCTGAATCTTCCAGAATAATATTTTTACATACCTGCTGGGTAATGGTACTTGCCCCTTCTGCCGCACCCATGGCGATAATATTTTTTACCACGGCCCGGGACAAGCCTTCAAAGTCCACTCCGATATGATCATAAAAACGCCGGTCTTCGGTTTTTACAAACGTTTTGACCAACAACGGATTTACTTTGTTTAACTCCTTAATATCTGCCCACTCACGCTGTTTGCTTCCCAGCGTGGCAACCAATTGATTATTGGAATCATATAGTTCCGAACTAAACGGCATGTTTCCTTTTTTCATTTTAGCCAGATTATAAGAACCCTGGCTCAGCATAATTGCCGAGCAGCCGCCAACCATCAGCAGCATAGAAGTTATAAGTACCAGGATAACCCACTTCCATGAGATAAAGCGCCGCCATCCGGTCTTTGGAGGTTTTCTGCCGCCACCGGAACGCCTTGAACGGGAGCGGGGGCCTATTCGTTCACTGCGTGAGCGAGGAGGCATCGGATTATAGCCACTCCTCATGCTCACCCTGCGAAAATCATCCATCACTTACCCTCCCAAAACAAACGTACTATTCGAATCATCTTTTTACCCTTTCATCAGGACAAGAACTTTTACACTATTAGACAACAGGGCTTGCCAATTCCTGCTCACTCACTTCTGTGCTATGATAAATAGATTGAAAGGCGGTGAGCGTGTAATGAATGAAAAAGCAGCAATCTTTGCCAGCCGTCTAACCGGAATCATCGCGCTGGGACTTGCCATTTTCTTGTGGAAACCCCTGGGCATAACCGGTCTGATTGGCGGCCTGGTCTGTGCAGGTTTTTGGTTTGCCTTGAGTTGGTACCTGCAGAAAAAGTAAATTGATTCATCCTCTCTACAATACTTACACATTATAACGTAAGTATCAAAAAAAAGATTTGTCATTTTCAAAAAATGTTACAGTAATATTACACTAAACTTATGCTTATTTTACATAAAATCACTCGTTTACAAAACCCCCAGTTACGGGAATCACGGCACCCGTGATAAAGTCGGAATCGGGATGGAGCAGAAAGCGCACAATTCGTGCCACATCTTCCCCTGTACCTGGCCGTCCTGCGGGGGTGCGGGGATCTTTCCGGTTCCGTGCTTCCTTGATCGTTGCTTCTTTAAAAGGATCCCGGATGTCGCCAGGATTTACCATGTTTACTGTAATATGGTGATGAATTTCTTCGGCGGCGAGGGTTTTTGTCAGTGAAACCAGCCCTGTCTTGGCCACGGCATAGGAACCATACCCACTCCAGGCACGAATGCTTTCCGCTTCCGGGAAACCAAAGGTAATGACTCTTCCGCCCCCCTGCTTCCGCATCATCGGAATTACTTCCCTGATCAGATAGAAGACTCCTGATAAATTGCCCGCAATCATTTCCTGCCACTCGTCATCGGTAAAATCAGTCAAAGGGGTGCGTTTGAAGATAAATGGTCCCGCCGCACAAACCAGCGCATCAATTCTGCCCCAGGTTGCTTCAATTTCCTTGGTCATCCTCCGTACATCGGCAACCTGGCTGACATCGCCCTGAATCACCAAAACTTCCCCCCCTCTATTTTCGATTTCCATCCCCAGTTTTTGAGCCGCAGTCCGGCTTTGCCGATAATTGATCGCAATCCGGTATCCGTCTTCAGCAAGTCCTTTGACCACCATTACCCCCAGCCCTTTTGAGCCGCCAACAACCCAGGCCACCGGCTTTTCAAAATGCTTCATCTATCACCCATCTCCTTGTCTGGTCCATTTTTGTGCTCGTCCATAAAATAAATATGAGGAAGTGGTTGATTTTCCATATTATAATATATCTCCAGCCTGGCCGGTTTGATGAAAATCATCTGTAAATCGATAGAACAATCTGTGGATAACCTTTATGAATGAAAACATCTGGTATCCTTTTTGTCAAAAGAAGAAAAATTGAAATCGCTTCAGTCTGACCGGAACCGCTCATTTACGACACCTTTATAAAGCTTGATTAAAACAAGTATGTTAAATTTTATTGGAGGCGACTGTTTTTGGAACGTTTTCTAATGCTTTTATTTGTATTTTCATTTATCTTTATTGAGCGCTGGATGTGGAAATGAACAAAATGCAGACAGCAATAAAAAGATAGAAGAAAAAGCAGCGGAAGAAACGGTCGAAGCGGTCGAACCCAACCAGTCCTGTAAAGAAATCGGATTTTAAGAGAAATCAATTGGATTATGGACACCTGGAATCTGGTTTTGCAACAAAAAAATACGCCCTGCCAGCCTGATCGGACGAATTTTACAAAGTGATGGAACGGGAAGAAAAACGTTTTAATCATATGAGTGATTATTTGGAACAGGAGAGAGGTTTTGAATTCCAGTTGCTTTATAACGGCGTCAACAAAAAGTTCAGGGAAAGGGCCGGTTATATCAAAGATTACAACTTCTACATAACGGACAAGCTCCAGAAAACCGTTTTGGACGGAGCAGATCAGATCCATTCAGAAGTGTTGGACAGGCTGACGAAGAAAAAAGACAAGCTTTATTGAAAAGAAGCCTTGACGGAAAGCAGACTGATTTATGCCGGAAAAACCTGCTTGCTGTACGATTACCCGGAAACAACTCTGCTTCAGGACTTTTGTCAACAGGCCAGCTGCTGTACAGAGAATGAAAAAAAAGGTGGATAACCGTTATGACTCGGCACTTGGTCATCCACCTTTTTTATGTGAACCAATTTCTTCTTACATCAGGAGGTAGTCACAGGCGTTTTTATCATTCTTCTGTAATATAACAACCCTACCATTACCCATACCACCATGAGTATGATGGAAGCCAGACTCAAATGGCCCGGTGACCAGGGAATAACCAGCAATGCGATAAAAGTCAAGCTGATCCCGCTGCCCAGTAATGATAAAAATCTGTCTTTCCTGAGCACAGCTATTTTATAACTGATATAACAGACATAGAAGTAGGCCACAGCCGCCAACAGAGAAGACATATCAACAATATAGATAATGACTTCCCTGCCAAGCCAGGGCGCAATCAAACTTACACCGGTAATGAACCTGATCCCGTTTTCAAATACCCGCTTCTTGTTCCGTTCGCTGTATTTCGCAGGAAACAGCCCATAGTTGGATAAAGCGCCAATCAGCTTGCTGCTGCTTAACATAAATCCGTTAATGCCCCCAATGACCGCTGCGGCAAGCGCAATGACCAGAAGCAGAAAACCGAATTCTCCCAAATGGCTCATCACTGCAGTACCCGCTGCCCACTGCTGCTCAGCTGCTTCATCCGGCGCAAGCGCCAACGCGGTAATAATATTTAACAGGTTGTATAACAGAACACCGGTAAAGATGGAAATGACCGCGATTCTGGTCGATTGTTCCGCTTTGAAATTCAATTCGGTCGTAACCTGCGGAATCACGTCAAAACCAACGAACAGAAACGGAACAATGGCTAAAATCCTGGAAATCTCCCCGAAATCAAGATGACTGTTTTCAACGTACCGGGTCACGAACATCGTGTGATCAGCTTTCAAATACATCATGATGAAAACAATCAGCACGCCCAGCACCAGAAACAGTACCATAATGTTTTGTGCATTGGAACTGGCCCGAATCCCCCTGATATTGATATATGCAAACAGGATGATAATCGAACTGGCAATGATGATGTCCGACAGGAAAACCTGATAACCGGCAACATCATAAAGATAGAGCCATTCTGCCCGCGAACCGAACAATTTCTTGATTACCAGGACAAAAGCGGTGGCATTTAAAGGAACCAGACTGAGATAACAGAGAAGCAATGACCAACCGACAATAAAGCCGTGCTTTCTGCCCAGGTGCTTGAAGGTGTAGGAAAATTCCCCTCCATCTTCGCGATGGTTTTGCTTCATGATATAGTAACCTTTCTGGATCACGGCAACAGTCAGTCCGCCGATGATCAAACCAATCCCGGTATTAATCACGCCTGATTCGGGAAGAAACTTGTCCCCCGGTAAGGTAAATGATCCCCAGCCAACAATGGAGCCTACAACAAGGCATAACAAATCGATCCGGCTTAAACCTTTTCGCATGAACAATAAACCTTTTACCTGAAGTTGTATTCTGTTACTATTTTTTTCCTGTTATTGACTTTGTCATTATAGTATTCATACAGGCACAGACCCAGGAATGATCCGGAAATGTTGCAGGCATTTTTATAACCTGAATTTTGCAAGGCCATTAAAGCGTTGTAGCTTCTCTGGCTGGAACGGCAATGCAAATAAACTGGAACATCGGCTGGAATCTCATTCATTCTTTCCCTGAACTGACTCAACGGGATGTTCACGGCATTTATGATATGGCCCGCTTCATATTCCCGTTTTTCACGGACATCGATAATCACTGCATTATTCGCGACCAACTCTCTTACTTTGGTTACAGGGACCTGTTTGAATCTGCCGTTTAAGATATTCATCCCGACCAGGGCTGCATAGTTCACGACATCCTTGGCGGTGCCAAACAACGGGGAATAGCACAGTTCGAGCTCTTGCAAGTCTTCCAGGGTTCCATCCATCATGATCATCGTGGCAATCACATCAATCCGCTTATCGACGTTTCCTTTTCCGATCGCCTGCGCACCGAGAATCCTGCCTGTCGGCACTTCAAACAGAAGTTTGAAATGGAGCGGATTGCTGTCTGGCATCAAGCCGACTTTGTCCCCAGGAATGACATATACAAAATCATAATCGATTCCTGCTTTTTTCGCGGTTTTTTCATTGAGTCCGGTAGATGCTGCGTTCAAATCAAAAACACGGACAACGGATGAACCGATCACTCCGGTATTCCGGTTTGGAATTCCGTACATATGGTTTGCTGCCGCTCGTGCCTGTCTTTGTGCAGGGCCGGCCAATGTCAATCTTGTTTTCTGGCGGGTAATGCGATGATGAACTTCAATGGCATCACCAACCGCATAAATATCTCCATCGCTTGTCAGATAGTTGTGGTCTACTTTGATGCCACCGGTTTCCCCGATTTCCAGGCCTGCATCTACCGCCAGGGACGTTTCCGGCCTTACGCCGATCGCCATAACTACAGCCTGGGCGGGAAACTGTCTGCCGGATTGAAGTTCAATATGGTCGTCGTAAATTTTTTCAATCCCGTCACTTACAATCAAATTCACGCCATGGTCGATCATTTCTTTATGAAGGATTTGTGCCATATCATAATCAAACGGAGCCATTACCTGGTTCATGGCTTCAACGAGGGTAACATTCAGACCTGCCATCCGCAGGTTCTCGGCTACCTCAATTCCGATAAAGCCTCCGCCAATCACACTGACTTCCCGAACCCCGTTGTTTTTGATATATTTATTCAATTTGTCTATATCTACTACATTGCGTACCGTAAATACGTGAGGACTGTCGTGACCCGGTATTTTAGGCATAATTGGATTGGCACCCGGCGACAGTACCAGTTTGTCATATGCTTCTTCATATTCATTTCCGCTAATCAAATCTTTAACGGTAATGGTTTTCTTTACCCGGTTGATTTTCACAACTTCACTATTCGTGCGTGCTTCAATATTATATTGTGCTTTGAAAACTTCCGGAGACATCAGTACGAGTTTTTCACTATTTTCAACAATCCCGCTTAAATGAAAAGGTAAAGCACAGTTTGAAAAGGAAACATGCGGCCCTTTTTCAAACATGATAATTTCTGCCGATTCATCCAGTCTTCTCGCTCTTGCCGCAACGGAAGCACCTCCGGCAACCCCTCCGACAATCATTATTCGTTTTCCCATCATCCATCCTCCTGTTTCATAATTTTGGTTCAGACATGCATCTGTTTCCTGTTGAAAGGAACGCTACGATTCCTTCAACTCATGGAAGGCCACACTGCAACAGGAATGAGAACCTTCCTGCAGGCATCACAACCATGGTTTTCCTGCACTTGAATATCAGATTCTGTACAAACTGTTTCCGGAATCCATGAAAAAGTGAACCCGGACATTATCCATCGTAACTTGGAACGGCCTGATAATCAAACCAAATCATCAAGAATAATTTTACATCCTGGACGAAAACCGGTAATATATTATCCTTTTATCTTGGGTTTCAACCAACTTGTAACATTGAAGCGAATCAACGCCAAATTTATGGAATCATGTTTAAGCATTGATTTTTTCTTCTTTTAAAACAGTCTGCTTGCAGCATTTGAAATCACGAGTTGGGATCACATTTACTTTTCCTTCATAAAATTTGAGAGCGGAAATGCCACCCAGAATCAATGTTGCCATAAAGACCCATCCTGACAGGGAAAGGTTACCGATTCCTGAGTAAAGCGCTCCGATGTTACAGCCGCCGGCAAGTCTTGCGCCAAATCCCATCAGGAATCCGCCCAGGGCATAATACATGGTGTCCTTGAAGCGGAAGTCAAAATCAAATCTGAATCTTCCCGCCAGCAGGAGAGCAAGGGTTGAACCCAGGATAATTCCGATATTCCGGATCGAACCGTTATCATTCAAGACCCCTTTGTTTGCGGTATCAACGATGTCATTAAATACCGGTGAAAAATCAAATCCCAGGTTGTGGAAAATGGCTACCCCCCACAGATTGAAGGCAGAGGTTACACCCCAGCTTTTTCCCGTTGTATTGATAATGAAAATGAACAGGACAGCCAGCAAAAGTCCGCCTGTAAGGAAACTCCATCGCTCAACAAAAAATTTGTGATAGGTCTGATAGCTGAACAGCTTGAAGCCTTGTTCCTCTTTTAGCGGCTTTTCATTTTCTTCATAGACTGTTTCCTGGTAGTAACCCATTCTCTTTCTGGATTCCTCATATCTTCTCGTTAACACATACAAACCGAGAAGCAGCAGCAACGACAGAAGAACCGTTCCTATATAACCAAACACATCCGGCAGATAGATCCGGGCACCGATTTGCCCCAGATCCGTTTCCAGAATCTGTTTTTGTACGGCATATCCGGGCATACTTCCCAACACAAAGAAGCAGAGTGTAATAAAAGCTCTGAAAAACCCTTCCCCCAGGTCGGTCAAGGTTCCGGAAGCACATCCGCCGCCAAGCATCATGCCGACGCCGAACAGAAACCCGCCAATGACGGTAGCATAGTTGAAAAATATGACCGATGTGGTTCCCGGGATAATGGCATCCGTTGCGGCAGCCCTGAAGGCAGGCACTGCGCCATCGGCCGCCGCCCCCCAATGAATTCCGGCGGCAGCGACGATCGATACGGCAAACATGATTAAAAGCGCTTTCGTCAGACCGCCTTCTCCGGTAAAATAGATTCGTTTGATTCCGCCGGCAAAACCGTATCGGGAACGTGTCAAAACGTAACCCAACAGAACACCGGTAATCAGGTACAGTGTCAGTGAGTCACTGGAATTGCTCAAATATTTCCCGAAAACAGCAATCAGTACAACTAATATAAGTCCGATTATTGGTTGTGTTTTACCAATTTTCATGGAAACCCGCCTCGCTCTCCATAAGATTTCATATGAATCATTTCACATAACTTATACTCCTATAGGTACGGCATAGTATATGTGAAATTACTCACATAATAAAAGTGACTAATCTTTCTACTTTTAGTGGTCACCCCCCTGATATATGAAACATTTTGCTTTATTATGTGATAAGTATCACTTAATCTGTTTTCACCTTTAACTTAACACGATCCAGTCAATATGCCAATACATCCGACATGCAACAACCTATTCCATAATTCATGGAATATTCAATTTATACCAAACCTGAACATTTTATTTTTAAAAACAGGTTCCTTCATAATCAGTTGAAGGAAAACGCCAGTTTTTATCAGGGACTGGCGTTTTCCGATGATTCATTTATCATTTATTTTTAGGATATTATTTTATTTATTTGTGAATGCGCCTTCCATAATTCAAAAATAAACAATCCTATTTGGTTGCCTTTTCCACATGAACGGAACGGATAATGGTACGGGCAAAAGGTTTTCCGTCTAACGTTTTGCCCTCGATTTCGATAGTGAGATTATAGGTTCCCGCTGTTTCCAATTTGAGCTCGGCATATAATTCGGGACGGTTTTTTCCTGCTTCGGTCAAGGGAATTGTTTCGAGATTAAGAGACTTTCTGTCTGTTTGGGCCTGAGGAGGAATCACTTTGACCGTTCCCCGGATTTGACCGGGATTCCATTGTTTCACATGATCCCATTCTACATGAAGCGGCAGTTTCAACTGATCCGTTATGACAGGCAGGGAGACGGACAACTCTTCCGATCCGGGAAAAGTGGCAACCAGCAAATAGGCGTCACTTTGGGGACTGTTCATCTGCATGACCCAGTTTCCGCTTTCCCGGTCCTTAATCTGAAACAGTTGAATCGCCGCTCCTTTAAAAAAATATTTATCGGTAGTTTGGAAAAACTGGCTGCTCGTTTCCGAATACACCTTGCCTGAAGGAGAAATCAGCTTCACTTCGGTATGAGGCGATTTTGTCAGCACGGCAAACACCATGCTGTCAGAACTTCCATCTGCCGGAATTGTTACTGTTTTTGGCTGGTTTGCAACTAAAGGTCCGCCTCGCACAAAATGATTGGTAAGGGGTTCAACAACAACAGATGAAGACTGCCGGTTCCGTTCTTTTTCCGAATCTGCAACCTGCATGGTCCTGAGCACCGGATCCATTTTGGCAAATGAAGCGGTTCCGGTACGAATCCCGTCATGGTCGACATCACTCGTAAACAAATGGTGCCCATACGGCAAACCGGTGCTCCAGACATTGACAAGGCCATCATTTTCACCGTGTGAGGACAGATAAACGCCTCCAAGCCACAAGGCGGAAAAGGTTGGCCCCCAGTTTGTTCCCGCCGCCGTATAGTACGTATTTTTGGGCGCATTTGGATGATTGTCCGTTACCTCACGGAATTTTGCCATTTCTCCGGTTTGCAGGGAATAAGTCGCATCCGATTTCTGGCCCAGCAATTCTGCCAGCCAGCCGGCCCACCAGCTGTAAGCCAGATCGGCTAGATGGGATCCATGGTGAGGCGAACCCAGTGTCACTACTTTATGGACATAGGGAAAGGCACCATGATGGACCAATGCAGCCTGTGTATCCGGCCCCCCTTTGCTGTGGGCGACAATGTTCACCTTTTGCCTGAAATGGCTGTAAATCTCTTCCAGCATTCGGGCCAGCAACTTTCCGTTGTCCCAAGGGCTTGACGGATTGCCACCGGCATCATGCAACTGGACAAAGGCGGTCCGGTAACCATGATTGTAGGCTGTTTCATACATATCGTTCATCCCGTGATAGAACGTTTCGTCCCACCAGCTTTGCGCCTGGCTGTTAAGTCCCTGGACAAAGACAATGGGAGGTTTGGTTAAATCAGCGTCAGGAGGGGTGGCACCCAAAAACCAGGTGCCCGGAGTTGTATCATTGGAAGGAGGCGGCAACTGTTCAGCAATTACTTGCCCGTGGGCATTTCCCATCCGCACAGGCTGCGGAATATCTCCGTTTTGGCCAAAAACGAAACCGGCAGGCAGAACAAAACAGATCAGCAATGAACAGAGCACGAAGTACCAAAGCCGGCGTAACACACAGATCTCCCCTTTTTTTGTAAATATACGTAACATTCTGATAAAAATGCAGCTAATTTGTTTTTGTGATGATTCATTGTAAATTTCTACATCAAATAAACCAAACCCTTCTGTCAGGCTGTGGAAAAAGACAACAAATACGGGATGACAAATTCCTAAAATCACCTTCAGTAAAAAAAGCTTGCCAGACCCCCTCTGACAAGCTTCACTCCCATGGTTTCAGTTTTTCCAGCAACTGCCTGATATCGGGCGGCAGAGGCGATTTCCATTCTCTCCATTCACGAAAGCGCGGGTGAAACAGGCGAAGATGGGCTGCATGCAATGCTTGCCGCCCAATCAACTGCTGGTCGTCTTCGCTGCCATATAACGTATCACCAATAATGGGATGACCAATGGAAGAGAGATGAACACGAATCTGATGGGTACGCCCTGTTTCCAGGTGCAAGCGCAGCAAGGTTGCATCGGCAAACCGCCAGATCACTGCAAAATGTGTCCTGGCCGGATATCCTTCTTCTGATGTTAAAGAGCGAATCCCGGCTTGGTCCGGCGGCAGAATTGCGCGGTCGATGGTGCCTTTTTCTTCCGGAACCTGTCCGTGTACTACCGCATAATACATCCGCTCATAGCGCTTCTTTGCCATCTGGTCTGCCAGAAAAGCATGGGCATATGCGTGTTTTGCCACAACCATCAGTCCGGAAGTATCCCGGTCCAGCCTGGTAACGGGACGGACCTTTCTTTTTTCTCCTCTTTTTTTCCAGTAGTGAATCAGGCCATTGGCCAATGTCCCTTCCGGATAACCGCGTGTGGGATGTACAACCAGACCCGGAGGTTTATCAATCACGATCAGATCATCATCCTCTTCGACAATGTCAAAGGGAACCGGCTGGGGACGAATCTGTTCTGACTCCTCTTCCATGAAGGAAATCTCAATCTCGTCCCCCTCTTTTACCCGGCTTGTAAAATACACCACTTCCCCGTTTACGGTAACCAGCCGGTTCAGTTTTAACTGGCTCATCATCCGTTTGGAAAATCGGTACTTATTCCTCAGCACTTGTTTCAGCATTTTTCCATCATCTTCGCGGGAAACTTTATGAGTAAACTGGATATTTTTATTCATTGAACACCTCAAACATGTCAAGATCCTTGCAAACATTCCTAGTATATCACCTGAAAGCTCACGGGGAAACAAGCAAACGGGCTTTTTCATTGCCTGAGTCAACTTTTCCCGGAAAGAGCTTTTGTAGACAATCCTTTCACCGGTTCGGTATAATGTAGCCAGTCAAACCTATATGTGCCAGGGGGAGCCGGATAACGGCCGGCTGAGAAAGTGTACCGATACACTGACCCTCATCACCTGATCCGGGTCATGCCGGCGTAGGGATCTGTTTGAAAGCTTTCTGTTCCGGCTTTCATCCGTTTATTGAAACATCCCTGATCAGGGGTGTTTTTTTGTTGTGCCTTTCACCAGACGTGAACGGGCTTGGTGCTTTAAACCGTCTGAGGGAATGATTTTCAGAACTGAGTAACTTCGGAACCGCTACAAAGGGGGACCGAAGTCCTGAGAATTGCTTCCGTTATATAAATTTCTACAGAACGGATGACGTTTTCTGTCAGTTTTCCAGAAAGGAGTACAAAAAATGAAACAACCAATATGGCTTATTGCCGTTCTCGTAATTTTTTCCATTACTTTTACTGCATGTGCAAATCATGAAGGTTCCAACCCGTCCCAGCCGGAAAAAATCAGAGTCGTACTGGACTGGACCCCGAATACAAACCATACCGGGCTTTATGTAGCACAGGCAAAAAATTATTTTAAAAAACAGGGATTAGAGGTACAAATTATCCAACCGGGGGAAAGCGGCGCTGAACCGATGGTGGCATCCGGACAGGCCGATTTCGGGATCAGCTTTCAGGAAAATGTGACCCACGCCCGTGTTCAAGGAGTTCCTATCGTTTCGATTGCCACAGTGCTGCAGCACAATACTTCCGGTTTTGCCTCTTTGGACAGTAAAGACATCAAACGCCCCAGAGATTTTGAAAACAAGACCTATGGCGGGTTCGGCTCACCCGTCGAAAAGCAGGTGATTACATCCCTCATGAAGGAAGACCAGGCCGATGTCGACAAAGTTGAAATGATCAACACCGGCAATGTCGATTTTTTCTCTGCCACCAAAAAGGAGATCGACTTTATGTGGATCTATTACGGCTGGACCGGGATTGAAGCAGAGCTAAGGGGGGAGAAAATCAACATGATTTATCTCAGGGATTATGATAAAGCACTTGATTATTACACCCCGGTTATCATCACCAGCGAAAAACAGATCAAACAGAACAAAGAAATGGTTCACGCCTTTATGAAGGCCGTCAGCCAAGGCTACCAATTTGCGATCGACCACCCTGATCAGGCGGCGGATATTCTGCTTCAGGCTGTACCGGATCTCGATCCCAGACTGGCCAAAAAAAGCCAGGCGTGGATGAGCCCTCGCTATCAGGCTGATGCCCGGGTTTGGGGATGGCAAAAAGAAGAAGTGTGGTCCAACTATGCGAAATGGCTGGAAAAGCACGGGCTTCTAGAGGGAAAATTCACTCCGGAAGAAGCCTTTACCAATCAATTTTTACCGGAAGGAGAGAAATAAATTGGCACATACACTCGTCAGTATCCAGATTATTCCCCGCACACCGGATGGAAAAGATATCATCCCTTATGTCGACCGGGCTATTGAAATCATCGATCAGGCAGGCGTTCCCTACCGGGTCGGGCCGCTTGAAACGACCATGGAAGGGGAATTGCCCGAACTGTTAAGGATCATCGAACAAATGAATGCGGAAATGGTCAAAATGGAAGCAGCCAGCATTTTATCCCAGGTGAAAATATTGCACCAGCCTGATGGAATCTCCATAAGCGAGCTGACACAAAAATATGATCAACGTTCTTAAACGCGGGCTGCCTTTTGGGTTTGTACTCTTTCTTGTCCTGATGTGGGAGTTTTTTGTCCGATTTACGGAAATCGATCCCTGGATGCTCCCCGCTCCGTCCCAAATCGGGAAAGAAACAATCATCCTGGCAATACAGTTGCCGGCACCTTTGTGGGCGACAACGAAAATCGCGCTCAGCGGCCTGGGGGCAGGAACAGCGATTGGCGTGCTGACGGCTGTCATTCTTCATCTGTTTTCTCTCCTGCGCCGTATGGTTTATCCGCTGATCATCCTGTCACAAAACATTCCCATGATCGCACTGGCTCCACTCCTCGTCATGTGGTTCGGGTTTGGTGCGTTTCCCAAAATTCTGGTTGTAACCCTGATCTGTTTTTTTCCCGTTACCGTATCGCTTTTGGGAGGTTTTGAACAGACAGACCGGATATTGCTTACCTATTTAAAAATGGCCGGCGCTTCCCGCTTGCAGATTTTTTTCAGATGTGAGTGGCCTTCCGCTCTCCCATCCTTTTTCTCCGGCCTCAAATTATCGGCAACTTACAGTATTATGGGCGCAGTGATTGCCGAATGGCTTGGTGCGGAAAAAGGAATCGGGGTGATGATGCAATTGGCTTCATCCACTTTCAAAACCGATCGGGTATTTGTCGCCATTTTGTTCATCGCCGCGTTAAGCCTGGCCTTTTTTGCAGCCATTACTCTCTCGGAACGGCTTGTTTTACGTTCATACTGGAAAAGGGGGCGAAAGAATGAAACTGGAAGTGAAAAACGTATGTTTCGCTTATGATTCACTGCCCATCATAAAAGATCTTTCTATATCCATCAGCCAGGGAGAGTTTGTTTCCTTGATCGGCCCTTCAGGAAGCGGAAAAAGCACCTTGTTTTATCTGATTGGGGGATTGATGAAACCAGCGCAGGGGGATATTGCGTGGAAAGGGCAATCAATTGTCGGCCAACGGGGAAATTTTGCCTACATGCCCCAGCAGCCTTCCCTTTTCCCCTGGCGTACGGTCACTGAAAATATCTCCTTGCCCGGGGAATTGCAACACAGAAAGATAGCGGCAGAACAAGTGCAAATTTACTTGAAGAAAGCCGGGTTGACAGATGCAGGCAATCGGTATCCCCATGAATTGAGCGGTGGCATGCAACAACGTGTCGCTTTTTTGCGCACCCTGGCCAGCGGACAGGACTGGCTGCTTCTGGATGAACCGTTTGGCGCTCTGGATGCCCTGACACGGACACACATGCAAAAATGGCTTCACACGCTGCTCAAACAGGAACAGCGGACGATCCTGTTTATTACACACAGCATCGAAGAAGCGTTATTGCTTTCCGACCGCATCTATGTGTTAACGGATCGTCCCATGCAAGTATATAAAGAGATTACGGTTCCTTTTTCCCAAACCAGCCGTTTTTCCCTGCGCGGGTCAAAAAAGTGGGAAACATTGCGGAAGCAGCTGGAAGATTGGCTTTTGCCTGATACAGCTTTCATGAATTAACCCAACAACGGCTTTGCGGGCAAGGGAAACGCCTTTTCTTTGCCCGCTTTTTTCAATAGGTAAACCCCGTTCGCCGGTGTGTTTTGTCCAAAAAGCCCTGAGGCGGATCAAAATACCGGAAATCCAGCCTTTTCGCAAAAGTTCCCTTTTCCGTGATGTAGCCGGACCCCCATGTCGGGTCCATTGCCAGCCACCTCCCGTCTACCCGGACTTCCACCCAGGCATGCCGCTGTCCGCCTGCTTTTCCCTCAACAAGACGGCTGGGCAGATCAGCCGATCTTAACAGGGCAATGGTCAGAAAAACATAATCCTGGCAAACTCCCTTTTTGGTACGCAGCGACTTTAACGCACTGTCCGACCAGTGGAACTCATTATTCCGGTACTTGTCCATATCATAAGTCATTGTCCTGGCCACATATTCATAAATGGCTCTTGCCTTCTCCCTGGGGGTGGAAGCATGGCGAAGGATTTGTTTTGACAGTTTCCGGATATCCGGATGATCCGACTCAATCCCCCCTGAAGGCAACAGATATCGCAAATCCCTGTCCGCCACGCTGTTCACTTCAAAACGGGCCACGGTGAAAAAGCGAAAATAATCCCGGTTTTCCCCTGTTATTTCCGGGACGTATAACCTGACATCATAGTTGCCCGGGCCAAATCGCAGCCAGATCCGGTCATCAAATTGATAATTCTTCACGGGGAGGAAATAGGTGGCTTTGTTTTTTCCCTTCCGGATGCTTGCAATCATATGCGTTGTCTCTTTGGCATAGGGAGCCGAACGATCGATATACCCGCTGACCCGACAAGACAAATCAGCCGTATCCCCGCTTGCCACGGGCCTTGTCAAATGAATCCCCCTCTGGGCATAAAGTCTGGAATAGGTGATGGGTTCCCGCCTGATATCCCCGGTCTGCTCAACATATAACACGGCTCCTTCCTGATGATAGCCCCGCCGTCTGTGGTCGGGAACCATTACATCCAGCCGGTGGATCCCCTTGCCAAACAGCAGCGGAATCCTTTCCTCAAACTGTCCGTCTTTCACCCGGATTTCCCGCTTCCAGGATTCTTTTCCTTTTGTTGTTTGCAGCAATATCTTTTGCACCGATTTGTCTGTTTTTCCCCGGACCCATACCGCCTGTTGCGCCCGGGTGTAACCCGTCTCCGGAGAAGTCAGTTTCAGCTCCGTTCCCAGTCCCGCCATGGTGTAAGAAATGTCCCGCGCGAGAGAATCAGAAGTGTTGGAGACGGTAAAAGAAGTCATCCGGTAAAAATATTCTTCTTTTTCCCGATCGGGCAACCGAAGAAAAACGCGGTACTCTCCCTTGCCCTGAAATAACCGGATCTGTTTTTCAAACCGTCCGTTTTTAACGGGAACATAAACATCCATCGTTGCCGGCAAATCCCGTTTCCGTTTTTCCCGGTACTCAATATGCACCCATATGTATGGTACTGCCAGGTTCTCCGGTTTACCAACGGTTCCTGCCAGCGATAAAACCGATTTCGTCCGAACCGGTTCCAGTCGCGGTTTTTCCAGGTTTGCCCTTATCCTGCGGGCATAATCTTCCAGCCGAATTTCCTTCGCATCGGTTGCACCGGTCTGGAGATAGGCCAGGTCAAACAGCTTTTCCGAATTCTGTCCGTACATCTTCTCCAGTGTTCCGTTCTCCTGAAAGATGGCAATTCCCAGCAGGCAAACAGTCAGCAAAGCACATCCAGTCGAAAACCACTTCCAGCTCATTCTTTCTCCGGCCTTTCGCAATATTTTTAAAAAACTCTTCATACCATTTTCTTCTGTATATGATAATATTCCTTCTTTTGTGATAGTTTTCCAGTCGATTCAAAAGGCCAATCACCCGCCGGCAATTGGCCTTGCACTTGAGAATCCCTGTTGACCGGTCATTTTGTTTTAAACAACAACCCCTTCCGGAAGATGATCCAAAAACGTTTTTTCATCCCAGATGGTAACATTCAGCTTTTTGGCCTTGTCCAGTTTGGAACCGGCCTTCTCTCCAGCGATCAACAAATCCGTATTCCTGCTGACGCTCCCGGTTACATTGGCTCCCAAAGCTTCCAGCAATTCCGAAGCTTCCTTGCGAGACATATGTTCCAGCGTACCGGTGATGACAATCGTTTTACCCGCGAACGGATCATCCGTAGCAGCTTCCTGTTTTTTTACAGCCGGCCCCTTATACTCCATATTCACGCCAGCGTTTTTCAGGCGTTCAATGGTTTCCCGCACTTCCGGCTTGTTCATGTAAGTCACAACACTTCCGGCCATTTTGGGGCCAATCTCACCAATGGAAACAAGCTCTTCTTCCGTGGCGTTCATAATCGCATCCATATGCCGGTAATGCTGGGCCAGGATCTTTGCCCCCTTGGCGCCCACAAAGCGAATGCCCAACCCAAACAGCAGCCGTTCCAACGAATTTTTCTTGCTTTCCTCGATAGATTGCAGGAGATTGTTTACCGATTTCTCCCCTATCCGCTCCAGCTTTAACAAATCTTCCCTGTTGAGGTAATACAAATCGGCGACGCTGCGTACCAGCCCATGGGCAAAAAGCTGGGAAACCACTTTTTCTCCAAGGCCCTCAATATTCATTGCACCGCGGGAAACAAAATGGATGATGCCTTCCCTTGTCTGGGCCGGGCACTCAGGATTGATACAGCGGAGAGCCACTTCACCTTCCAGGCGGACCAGTTCACTGCCACACTCGGGACAGGTCCGGGGCATAAAAAAGGACTGTTCCTCTCCTGTCCGCTGCTCGACCAGCACTCCGACCACTTCCGGAATGATATCCCCGGCTTTTTTGACGATCACATGGTCTCCCAGCCGGATGTCCTTTTCGCGAATCAGGTCCTCGTTATGCAATGAAGCGCGCTGTACGGTGGTTCCCGCCAGACTGACAGGCTGCAGAATGGCCGTTGGAGTCAATACGCCGGTTCGTCCCACATTCAGCGTAATGTCACGCAAAAGAGTAATCGCTTCTTCAGCCGGAAACTTGTAGGCAATTGCCCAGCGGGGACTTTTCGCCGTGGCTCCCATCTTTTCCCTTAAAGCCAAATCATCCACCTTGATCACAATCCCGTCGATCTCATAAGGAAGTTCAGGGCGCCTTTCCCGCCATTCCTGAATAAACTGAAGCATTTCTTCCACCGTTTCTGCGGTTTTTCGTGCAGGATTCACTTTAAACCCCAATTTTTTCAGAAACTCAAGCGATTCCGAGTGGGTGGAAAGGGGTTTTTCCACATTCGGCCCCACTTCATAAACAAACAGGTCCAGTGTACGTTGGGCAGCCAGTTTGGGATCCAGCTGACGGAGCGAACCGGCCGCCGCATTGCGCGGATTGGCAAATACGTTTTCGCCCCGCTCCTTGCGTTCCCCGTTCAAACGTTCAAAAGCTTTCCGGGGCATAAAGGCTTCCCCGCGAACCTCGATCGTCAACGGCTGGCGCAGCCGCAAGGGAAGAGAGCGAATCGTCTTGAGATTCCGGGTGATATCCTCACCGGTTAATCCGTCTCCCCGGGTGGCCCCCAGCTGGAAACGCCCTTTTTCATACCGCAAGGCAACAGCCAAACCGTCAATTTTCAACTCGCAGACATAGGAAACTTTTCCTCCGCCGGCCGCCTTGCGAACCCGCTCGTCAAAATCGCGCAGATCCAGTTCGTCAAAAGCGTTTCCGAGACTTAACATCTGGGAAGAATGGCGTACTTTTTCAAAATGGGGGAGCGGTTCGCCTCCGACCCGCTGCGTGGGTGAATCAGGGGTTCTCAGTTCCGGAAATTTTTCTTCCAGTTGGATGAGTTCACGCATGAGCTGGTCGTATTCCGTGTCTGAAATGACGGGATTGTCCATAACATAATAGCAGTAGTTATGCTCGTTGATTTCTTCATGCAATTCCTGAACGCGTTTTTTTGCATCTTCCAGCATGGGTCCTGTTTCAGCCTCCTGTTCTTCAACTGGGTCTTGGCTTCAGAGAGGGATTGTTTTCCCTCACTGAAGCTTAGAGCAGTCAATACAGTGACTAGCCGCTCTTATCCCCCGCCTGAAGAAGCGAGGGTATTAGAGCGGGTTGTCATCTGTGATCAAACTTTCGTAATGGGGGCGTATTTGGCCAATAACTTTTTCACGCCAACGGGAGCGGGAAATGCGATATTTAACTCCACATCTTCGCCTTCCCCCTGCACTTTGACCACGGTGCCGACACCCCATTTCTGATGGTTCGCCTTATCCCCGACCCGCCAGTCCTGTCCGGAATTCGGGACAGGGCGGATCTTGCTCATGACCTGGCCTGCAAAGGGAGCCTCGTCTTCCATCAGCACCGCCGGAATTTCCCTGAGAAAACGGGAAGGCATATTGGAACTGGTTTGCCCGTAAATGGTCCGTGTCCGTGCCCTTGTCAGATGCAGTTCTTTTTCAGCCCGGGTAATGCCGACATAGGCAAGCCTTCTTTCTTCCTCCATCTCCGTTTCATCATCAAGTGACCGTGAGTGCGGAAAAATTCCTTCTTCCACACCGACAAGAAAAACATAGGGAAACTCCAGTCCTTTTGCGCTATGCAGCGTCATCAGGGCAACTGTTTCAGCAGATGTCTCCTTTTCTTCATCCAGCTGGTCCACGTCGGAAACAAGTGCCAGATCAGTCAAAAAAGCGATCAGCGATTTGTCCTCATTCCGCTTTTCAAACTCCTGCGCCACGGACAGGAATTCATCGATGTTTTCCAGGCGGCTCGCTGCTTCCAGGGTGTTTTCCTTTTTCAGTTCTTCCCGGTAACCGCTCCGCTTGAGCACTTCTTCCGTGATTTCAACAGCGGACAGATATTCAATCATGGCATGCAGTTCACGAATAAAGCTGACAAATGTTTGAAGCGGCCGGATAGCTCGTCTGGTCAGACCGATCTGTTCCATCGAGAGCAGCGCATCAAACATGGACAGGCCGTTTTCTGCGGCATAGGTCCTGATTTTTTCAAGTGTGGCGGCTCCGACCCCGCGGCGCGGCACATTGACAATCCGGGTCAGGCTCAGATCGTCATGCGGATTGACGATTAAACGCAAATACGCCAGCACATCTTTTATCTCTTTCCGCTCGTAGAACTTGATTCCTCCCACCACGGTATAAGGAATATTGGATTTCATCATAACTTCCTCGATCACCCGTGACTGGGCGTTGGTTCGGTATAAAACCACATAGTCCGAATAGCGGTTTCCGTTCCTGATTCCTTTCAGGACCGTTTCGGCAACATAGAAGGCTTCTTCATGCTCCGATTCCGCTTCGAACAGGCGGATTTTCTCTCCCTGCACGTTTTCTGTCCACAATTCTTTCGGTTTCCGTTCCGTATTGTGGGCGATCAGATGATTGGCTGCCTGCAGAATCGTTTTCGTCGAACGGTAGTTTTGCTCCAGCTTGATCTGTGTCGCGTTTGGATAATCCCGTTCAAAGTGGAGGATATTCCCGATATCCGCCCCCCGGAAGCGGTAAATGGATTGATCGGAATCACCCACCACACAAATATTCTGATGGTGTTCGGCCAATGTCTTGACAAGGACATACTGGGCATGGTTGGTATCCTGATATTCATCCACATGAATATATTGAAATTTCCTCTGATAATATTCTTTCACTTCCGGATTGGTTTTAAAAAGACAAACCGTTTCTACCAGCAAATCATCAAAATCGAGCGATTCGTTGGCACGCATTTTTCCCTGATATTTTTCAAACACATCCGCCGCCACTTCGTCAAAGATGTTTCGGGCAATCTGCCTCATTTCCTCCGGACCGGCCAGCCTGTTTTTCGCCTGGCTGATCTTATGTAAAATCGAACGGGGTTCAAATTTTTTGGGGTCCAGATTTTCTTCCTTCAGTACCTGTTTAATGACGGTCAACTGGTCGGATGTGTCCAGAATGGTGAAATTGCGCGAAATTCCCAGCAGGTTGATATCCCGCCGCAAAATGCGTACGCACATGGCATGAAACGTGGAGATCCAGATTTCTTCTGCATAAGGGCCAACCAGCGAAACAATGCGATCTTTCATTTCACGTGCCGCTTTATTGGTAAACGTAATCGCCAGAATATTCCACGGATGAATCTTCTTTTCACTGATCAGATAAGCCACGCGGTGTGTCAGAACCCTTGTTTTCCCGCTTCCCGCCCCTGCCACGACCAGAAGCGGACCCTCCGTTGTTTCCACTGCCCGGCGCTGCATGGGATTCAATTCCTTTAACAGTTCTTCTGCCGACAACTGGTTAAGCATCAGCTCACCCTTTCTCCTGCAAGTTTGTTTCCTTTACCCATGAGACGGTCTGCACCGCTTTTTCCACATTGGTGTAAACCAGATTTCCAACCACGACCGTGTCGGCCCATTTGGCCATCGTTTCCGCCTGTCGTCTGGTTGTAATCCCGCCGCCGTAAAACAGACGGGTTTTCTTTAACTGGCGCCTTATGGCACGAACCATGTTTTCATCGCCAAATTTTCCGCTGTACTCCACATACAGAACCGGCCATTTGAACAAATGTTCAACGAGACAAGCATAACTTGCCGCTGCTTCCTCATCAAGTCCGGCATTTGCCTCTGTCAGGCGGCTTACTTTCGACTCGGGATTTAAAATCACATAGCCGAGCAACAGGAGCTGTTTCCAGGGAATTCCACAGCCATAGCGCTGAATCGCCTTCAGGTGGGCCCCGTGAATCCACCTGGCTTGATCGGTGTTCAATACGGATGGAATGAGATAGCCGTCAAACCCCGGTACAATTGCATTTATGTCAGAAACTTCCAGTACGCAGGGCAGCAAATATTTCCGCAACCGTTTCTGCAACTTCCAAATATCTTCAAACGTGATACCATCCGTGCCACCGACAATGATGGCGTCTGTCCCTGACTGGCACACTTTTTCGAGGGACAAATCCGATAAACGCCTGTTCGGGTCCAGTTTAAAAACGTGCCGCCAGCCGGCGGCCATTTGTTCCAGCATACTGTTTTCCCTCCGACTCAAACCTACAGACCTTATTATACACTTCCGGGAAGAGGAAAAGAAAACCCGGATCAACATAAAAAAGGCTGATGATCCTTCAAGGACCACAGCCTGAGCGGGAGTGCATCAAAGATTCCAGCCGGTTATCCGTTATCAGGAAAATCGTTTTCCTTCATTTGGCATAATCTCTCCAGGGCAAGTTTATAACCATCCGTACCATAATGAAGACACCGTTTGACACGTGAGATGGTAGCCGTGCTGGCACCGGTCTCTGTTTCAATCCGGTTATAGGTACAGCCTTCCTGCAGCATACGGGCCACTTCCAGCCTTTGTGCCAAAGACTTGATTTCCCCAATGGTACACAGATCCTCAAAAAAGCGATAACACTCTTCCAACGTTTTTAATTGCAAAATCGCCTGAAAAAGTTGATCTACTTCTTTTTTGTTCAGTTTGTTCAATTGCATCATGATTCCTCCCCAAGGGTAGAAGGAAGTTCTTTTATCCTTTAAAGTTTTACCTTTATTAAGTTTAACAGAAAAACAAATCTTATTGAAAAAATACTTTTCCGGTTAGCGGCAAAACATTGACCCATGTTTTTCCTGGCAATAAAGCGATTTCCTTTCCATTACTGTAAGGAACAATCCATCCGTTGCGAAACTTCCATTCAATCGGAACCGCTTTTCCCTGCTGCATGAGATATCCTTTTCCCGAACCGGTGATGTCTACATCCCGGTGTCCTGCATAGTCAATCACCTGATGTTTGGCAAAGACCACCAGCACATTTTGCATGGCAAGCGGCGTTTCCGTTTCCCGATCCGTTTGCCGTTCCCCTTCAGTATAACGAATATATGCTTTGCTCGCACGGTCATATTGATATCCGGCTTTATACAATTTGTGATAAATAAGCTCGATTTTCTCTGCCGTCTGCCCCTGACCGGTGGCAGCACTCCTGGAAAAAAGGTAAGCCTGTTTCCCGTCATAAGCGGGGAATTTTTTGTCTGCTGCAACCTGCCTCAGCACTTCCAAATCAGCATACAGGTTATGGGGAGACTTCCGGAAAGAAACGCGGGTAAAATGTTTTTCATCCTGATGAACGCCATCGATGGAGGAGCTTTTCTCATTCCGGATCCGGTCCAGTGCCGATGGAGACCCGCCGGCATGAGCCACGACGGCCCCCGACCCGTCAGCCAGATCGAGATAATAGTCGCGTACACTGCGTACCGGACCAACTGTCCCTTCCAAATGATCATAATAAAAAGCGGCAAAACGGCTGATCTCACCTTCAGCCAGAATCTCCACCACCACATCGGCAAGGTAAAGCCCGGATTGCGGTCTGGCATGCGGATGATTATTGATCATAACCATCATGACTGGCCTGGACTCTGTTTCTGGCACGGGTGTACCTGTGATCGGGCTCGTCAACTCTGTCCGGGGTTCTTGGTTTTTGGGGACAGGAATGGAGTCAGGCTGGCAACCTGCCAGACAAACCAGCAACACACTGAAGATTGCCAATTTCATTTTCACCGGAAATTCCTCCATCTCAATTATTTTTTTGCTCAAAGCCAAAAACTCGAACCGGCACCTTTCTTCTCTACCAAACCAGACTCTCTCTTTTTAAAGTTCGAGCACAAAAGGGGCCAGCCCTCTTTTTCATATGAATATATAAAAAATCATGAACCCTGCAGGATCGTGGAACCGCACCCTTCGCGCCTTGCAGACCGGCAAATCTGTTTATTCCCCGTAAACCGGCTAAACCAGCAGGCGGCAGACAGAAAAAAGGGTTCTGTCTGTTATCCCGGGGAACTTTGCCATTGGATGCGCAAAATCCGGCATATGCCGGAGCAGGCGAAACAAATGACAGAAGGGGAATCCGCCATCAAATTTAAAGGGGGGACACCTTTAAAAGCGAACAATAAACACTTTTTCAAGCAGGCTGGAAAATGTCACTCCCTATCTCTTTGTCTTTTCGGAAAATAGAGGTAAAATAAATAGATTAAGATAATTAGGGAGTGGTTCCTGATGGCAATCAAAGGGGAAATTATACTGGAAAACGGGGGAAAAATCGAAATTGATTTTTTTCCGGAAGAGGCTCCGATTACAGTCAATAATTTTTGCAAATTGGCAAACCAGGGTTTTTACAATGGTCTTAACTTTCACCGGGTGATTCCGGGATTTGTCAGCCAGGGCGGATGCCCGAACGGATTGGGAAATGGGGATGCAGGTTACACTATTCCTTGTGAAACCGAAAACAATCCGCACCGCCATGTAACCGGAGCGTTATCGATGGCGCATCGCGGTAAAGATACGGGTTCATGCCAATTCTTTATCGTGCATGAACCCCAACCTCATCTGGACGGGGTCCATACCGTTTTCGGGATTGTGACAAAAGGAATGGAGCATGTTTTGAACATGCTGCCCGGTACAGTGATGAAGGAAGTAAGAGTGTGGGAAGAATAAACATGCAAAACTGCCGGCCTCTACAAAAGGGCGGCAGTTTTGTCCATAGGAGGGCCTAGTTGATATTGGCCTTCTCTTTCTTTTTACAATGATAGATATTGGCGATTCCCGACGAAATGGTTCCTGCATAAAGATCAAGAAAATCGGAATCAGACAGCAGGTGATTTTCCCGCATATGGGTGATGAATAAAGAAGCAATGGTGATTGCAGGCATCTTTACATCACGCAGTTCCTGAAGTCTCCCTTCGACTGTCTCTGTATCATTTTTTTTGCCAAGATCAACCACTCCGTAATTCCGTAAAAAGTTTGCAAGCTGGTTATGGAGCCAACACTGGATTCGTCTTGATTTCAATCCCGCAATGACGCTGACATAAGAGGAAAACCCGCCCATAGTGGGATCGGGAGATGCATTGGTATGAATACTTAAAAATAAGTCCGCATTTTGCTGGTTGGCCCACCGGCTTCTTTCTTCAGCACCCAGATTCACATCGACAGAGCGTGTCATTGTGACAGATATATCATGATAATGCAGGAGTTTTCGACGGACCCGAAAAGCAATCTCCAGACACACATCTTTTTCAAACAGGGAGTAACCAATAGCGCCCCAATCATCACCACCATGTCCCGGGTCAAGACACACCAACATGTTTTTCACCTCACATAGAGACAGTGCTTCTTGTTCATTCACTTTTTCCCCACATATTTAGTTTGCAAACAGGGAATTCAAAAAAAGTTCAAAAAAACGGAAGCGTTAACATTATCCTTTCAACCGCAACAAAACATAACTGGAGACGATTTTTGAAGCTTCGTCCTGACGCATTGATATGGTCAGGAAACTTCATCTCCAAAAATCGCTACTCCAGGTATTTGCGGCATAGCCGGACTCCCTTTCCTAAAAGCTCTCCCTGATGGTTACCTGATCCAGAGACAGTCGCTGCGTCGGGCGCACAGAACCGGCTTTTTTTCCAATTGAGATCAGCATGACCGGAATATACCGGTCAGGAACCCGGAAAGCCTCAACCAGTTTTTTCCGGTCAAATCCTCCGATCGGGCATGTATCATATCCTTTTGCCTTGGCGGCCAGCATGATTTGCATTGCCGCCAGACCGGCATTGAGCATGGCTTCATCACGCGCAAACTGGAAATTATTCTGATAAGCCTCGTCAACCTGGCCAATCATCCGATCATAAACTTCCCAGGAAATTTCCCCTTTCTTCAGGGATTCTCCATAAACCACTCTCGCCGTCTCATTGGCCTTCAAATCCCCCAAAACAACCACTGTAACAGATGCCTCGCTCACCTGTGCCTGATTGTTGGCAATGGTACGCAAACGTTCTTTCATCTCCGGGGAAGCAATCACCAAAAACCGCCAATGCTGCAGGTTCCAGGATGATGGAACCCGGGTGGCAATCTCCAGTATCTCATCCAGTTCCTCCTGCGGGATCTTCGCCTGAGGATCATATTTGCGGACACTGGCCCGCGCTTTCATCACTTCAATGACATCTGCTGCTGTTGACATCTGACCACCCCAATATATCAATAGTATAAAAAATTATGTTTATATACTACTTATTATTATAAAAGCTTGGCAAATATCTTTGTGCATATTCAACCAAACCAAATACCTGTTTTAGAGCGATTGGCAAGTTTGAACAATCTCCGGAAACTGCAAAACTTTGCAATGCGGAAACCGCAATTAACCGGCTATTTAGTAAAAGCGCCTTCACATCATAGACCAGTTAACAGTGGTAACCATCCCCACACATGGCGGTGGTTTCAGAATTCAGCTTTAAAAATGAATTACACTCCAGCCCTCAATGCCCACTGCATAAGGAGCTTGAACGGCCATCCCGATATCGATCAGGTCTGTATGTATACCGACTCGCGCAACACACTTACAACATTTTCATCTGGCATCAGCAAACTCGCCAGGAAGGTGGCAGTTATTTTTCCGCCCGACTGCAATATCTCGAATGTTCTGTTCCTTTTTGATTGATTACCGAATAATCCGGTTGGCTTCTGTTTCTCCCAAACATTAAAATAACAGGACATCCAATTTTGGGTGCCACTTTTTCCATTCCATCAGATACGGCAAAAAAACGCCCTTCCCGGGAGAACAGAGATTTTCAAAGAACTTCGCCATACAGCAATTTTAGCCCCTAAAAATAATTTCATTCAACTTGAGCGACAAATCCGCATCCACTTTTACCTTCTTTGTAACCTGCTGCGGCAAACAATTCGTCAATTGTCTCTGCCACATCTCGTAATAACCGGTGCCATTTCCCCTTCAATAACGGTCTGGAGCAGGCTTTTGATAACCGATTGGGAACAAAAATTCCGTACTTTCATTCCCTTTGGAACAAAAGTACGGTTGTTGCCATCCTGTAATATTTTGCAGGCTTTTAAGACCCGCCTCTTATTTCCGGAAAAGCAAATATGCAAAATAAGGAGCGCCAATCAGTGAGGACACGATTCCGGCAGAAATCCCCTCCGGTTCGAGCAGATTGCGCCCGATGGTATCGGCGAACAGAAGAAGCCAGCCACCGACCAGGAGCGTAATCGGCAGAAACAGCTGATTCCTGGGCCCAATCAGCGCTTTAGCCAGATGAGGCGCCATCAGCCCGATAAAAGCGATTGCACCTGTTACCGAGACGGCTGACGCAGCCAGTGCAACGGCTGCCAGCAGGAGAAACAGCCTCTCTTTTTCAATGGACAAACCCACCCCGATAGCGACCGGATCGCTCAGGCTGAGCAGATTTAACCGGTTTGCCTTAAACAGGGTACAGGGAATAAACACGGCCAGCCACGGAAGAATGGCCCAGATAAAGGGCCAGTCTGTCCCCCAGATTTCCCCTGCCAGCCATCCGGCAATGAAATCCACTTTCTGGCGATCGGTCGACGATATGATTACAACCATGGCTCCGGAGAAAGCCATGGAAAACCCGATCCCCACAAGGATCAATCTGACCGGCTGAAGGCCGGATCCTTTGCGAAATGAGAAAATATAGATCAGTATGGCCGTCAGTAACGCTCCAATAAACGCCGCCACCGGCAGCAGATAGGTAAAGGAACCGGCACCGATCGGAAAAAACAGAAAGAAAAGGGCAACACCCACTCCCGCCCCGGAATTGATTCCTATAATTCCGGGATCGGCCAAATCATTTTTGGTCAATCCCTGCAATATGGCCCCTGACATGGCCAGGGCCATTCCGGCGAGCAGGGTTACCACGATCCGTGGCAAACGGATGGAAAACAGGACAAATTCTTCCTTGAATGTTTCGTCTCCCAGCATAGTCGGCAAAATCCGGTCATAGGAAACGGAGGAGTAGCCCATACCAAGGCTTAACGTAATGGTTAATGCGATCAATACAAGCAGGATAACGATGATCCGTTTCTGTTTTTTCAGAATCGAAGAATGGATCATGTCAAAGTCTTCCCTCCTTTATGGATGATAAACAGAAATAAGGGCAGACCCAGCACGGAAACAATGGCATAGACCGGTGTTTCATAAGGGGCATTGACCGTTCGTCCCAGCGTATCAGCCAGCAACATGAAAGATGCCCCGATGATGGCTGACATGGGAAGAACAAAACGGTAATCCATCCCTGTAAAAGTTCTCACTATATGTGGAACCATCAGACCGACAAAGGCCATATTCCCGACCAGCGCAACGGAAGAACCGGCAAGCAAGACAATGACAATAAACAGGACCGTTTTAACCCGGTTGATCTTCTGCCCCAATCCGACAGCCACTTCTTCATTCAAGCTGAGAATGGTCAGTTGACTTGAAAGGTAAAAAGATACAGCCATTCCCAAAACAATAAACGGGATAGCCACCTGAAGCTGGCTCCAGGAAGTGCCGATCAGTCCGCCTGCAGTCCACATCGATATATCTTTGGAAATTATAAAATACAGGCCGGTTCCTTCTGCAACTCCGTACAAGAAAGCGGATACTGCCGCCCCGGCAAGAACTATCCTTAAAGATGAGAAACCGCCCTTTATCATCACCCCGATTCCAAACACCAGCATCATGCCAACAGCCGCACCGACAAAGCAGGCGATCGTCGTTGCCAAATATCCGGCAGAAGGGCTGAGTGCCAGCATGATAGCCAGTGCCGCATTGGCTCCAGCTGTTAATCCCAGTAACCCCGGGTCGGCAAGCGGATTCCTGGTCAGTCCCTGCATGATTGCCCCGGCAACAGAAAGGGCAGCTCCGACAAAGATTGCAGCCACTTCACGCGGCAAACGGATTTCCCGAATCATTGTAAGAGTATCTGTTTTTTCACCGGACAGAAGAGCCAGCCAGACCTCCCTGATACTTGTGTCGGCCGCACCCCAGACCATCGCTGCCGCAAAACAGGCGATAAAGACAAAAAGTCCAACCATGAACTTGAAAAACATTGAAAGGGATTTTTTATGCTTGCTCATAAACATCTCATCTTTCTAACAGCAAGAAGAGGAATTCCCATCATAAGAATCCCTCCTGCATTCTTATTTGTTTAACAATGCCTTTTTAATAAAATCAAGCTGATATTCCAGGGAAATGGGATCGTTAAAATAGAATTCCTTGGCATTCGCTTCAAAAACGCGGTTGTTTTTTACAGCAGGTATGTTTTGATAAGTTTCTGTTTCCTGGAAGGATGTATCCCCGTCGGCATTTTTGCTGAAGATAACATAATCACCGGCGAAATCGGACAAAACTTCTGGCGAAATGGCATAGTACCCCGATTTAAGCGCCATCTTTTTCACTTTTTCGGGCATATTCAGTTTCATTTCCTGATACAGGATTTCTGTTCCACGCGCCCAGTTGTCGCCAAAAACGTAAAGTTGTTTATCATAGTTTTCAATCACCGAAACTGTTGCATCTTCGCCAATCTTTGCCTTGATATCCTTTCCGGCCTGTCTGGCTTCTGCCTTGAATTGTTCAATCCATTTCTTCGCTTCTTCTTCCTTATTCAAAAGTTTCCCGATTTCCAGATGCTGGCTCAGGTAATCCAGTTTCCCGTATGTGAAGGTAACGGTAGGAGCAATCTGTTTTAATTTATCAACATTTTTCGTATTGGAAAGACCGATGATCAAATCAGGATTCAGCTCGATAATCTTCTCCAGATTATCATCGGTTACAACTTCCACATCTTTCAGCTCTTCAAAACGGGGATTCATTTTGGACCAGGAATCCACCCCGACAATATTGACATCCAGCGCCAGGACATTCCCCGCAAATGTTGAAAGTACAACGACTCTCTGTGGATTGGCAGGCACTTCTACCGGACCTTTCCCCGATTGGTAAGTAATTGTCTCTGCCCGGGCGATTTCACCCTTTTCCGCACCTGGCGCTCCGCAGGCACTAAGAACAAGTACCAGCATAAGCGGGAGTGGCAGCATTTTTCTCATAACGTTCTTCTCCTTTAAGCAGATTGTAAGTAATGCACATGGGTTTGTTTGTACGGGGATCACGTCCGATTTCCGCATCGATCTGGAATACTTCCTTAAGTACTTCACGGTTTATGACTTCCTCGCTGCTTCCGGTCTTCACAATCTTTCCACCTTTCAAGGCTACGAGAAAATCTGCAAAACGGGCAGCCTGGTTCAAGTCATGCAGTACTATGACAATCGTCCGTCCCTGCTCCTGATTGAGTTTTTGCAAAAGTTGGAGAATCTCCAGCTGATGGGCCAGATCCAGATAGGTCGTCGGTTCGTCGAGGAAAATCATCTCGGTTTTCTGGGCAAACGCCAATGCAATCCAGACTCGCTGTCTTTGGCCGCCGGACAAGGAATCTACCGGTGTGTATTTACAGTTTTTTGTACCGGTTACCTCCATGGCCCAGTCAATAACCTCCAGATCCTCTTTCGTCAATCTTCCAAAACCCTTTTGATAGGGAAACCGCCCATATGAAACAAGTTCACCTGCGGTAAGGCCAGCTGCGCTTTCTGGAGACTGGGGAAGAATCGCCATTTTCCGCGCCAGGCTCTTTGTGTCTTCCCGGGCAATGCTAACCCCGTCAAGCAGGATCGATCCCGACTGATGCGGAATGATGCGTGACATGGCTTTCAGAAGGGTAGACTTGCCGCATCCATTTGGCCCGATGATTACGGTAATTTTTCCGTCAGGGATTTCAAGCGTCAGATCCTTTACAATTGCCCGTTCCCCATACCCAACTTGTAACTTTTTTGTGTAAAGACGAACCATGATGATGCCCCCATGACCTTTAATGATAATGATTATCAATATCTGTCAAATAATACTATAAAACGTTTTCCTGTTAACGTCAATGCAAAAGAATTCTATTAATATATGAACTACTATTATATTGGAAACGCTTTACAGCTGTTCACTTTATTTTTTTCATATATACTGAATATTTGGAAATAATTTCTGACATTATTTATCAGCTTTGTCAGATGTAAAAAAAATAACCGAATTGCCCTCAGGAGTTTTTTAGCATCATAAGGCAATTTTTTATTTTGTCAGTACCGGCTTGTGATTTGCATACGATCAGGCATGTGTCGTTTCCGCAAAGGGTTCCGATTATTTCTTCCCATCTTATTTGATCAATAAAAAAACCGATGGCATGGGCATTTCCGGGTAAAGTTTTTAACAAAATCAAATTATTGACAGAATCGATATTTACCAGACTATTTGCCACCACCCGCCTGAATTTCTTTAACAACTCATCATAAGGCAAGCCTGAAATCGGTAAACTGTATTTATATCTCCCATTCCCCACAGGCACTTTTATAAGTTGAAGTTCCTTGATATCTCTGCTGACAGTTGCCTGTGTTACATGATAACCCAGCGAATTTAACCGTTCGACCAGTTGTTTTTGCGTTTCAATTTCCTCATTGGTAACCAGCTCACGTATTGCCGAATAACGTTGGTATTTCCCCATTATTGTTACATCTCCTTGTAAATAATTCTTTCCATCTGCATATATTGGAATATCAAAACCCTTGTACAATTGCATTATAATAAAAAATATATGACAAAATCATAAAAATATAAGGAAAGCAAAAAAAGAGGAGGCAATCTTTGAAACCGAAGCCACGTACTCCCTTCGTTAAAGCGAAAACGCTTGCCTGGCAAGATAAGGCATGACTATTCAGCCTGCCTGAAAGCAAACTCCAGTAAGCTTCCCGTTTTAAGATGAAGTACAGAAAACAGATCCCAAAAATTGCCTCCTGTGAATCGATTTTTTTACAGCGGAAAGAACAACTCCCCTCTTTCTGTTTTCATCTGATTGCAATTTTACTCACTGTATATTACAGTTCCGGCTTTTCCAAGCAACGCTTCAAGTCCTTTGTCCAGAGACGTGATGATTCCCAGACGCCCAGGTTTAGATTCCACGAATTCCACTGCTGCTTCTACCTTGGGCAACATACTGCCTGATTCAAATTGTCCTTCCTGTATATATTTTTTCATTGATTCCGCTGAAATCTTTTCTAACGCTGCCTGATCAGGCTTATTATAATTAATATACACATTTTCGACTTCCGTCAGGATTAACAGAATATCCGCGTCAATCAGTTCGGCAAGTTTTTGTGACGCAAAATCTTTATCGATAACCCCCTCTACCCCGACAAGCCGGTTTTGATCCCAGTAAACAGGAACTCCGCCGCCACCGGTACAGATAATAACATTATCCTTTTCAATCAAATTTTCTATGATTTCATGTTCCAAAATATTGATTGGCTTTGGAGACGGAACCACCTTTCTCCAACCTTTTCCTGCTATTTTCCGGTAAATATCTCCCGTTTCTTCCATTAACTTTTTCGCTTCTTCTTCGGAATAATACGGCCCAATTGGCTTGCTTGGATTTTTAAAGGCCTCGTCGTTTAAATCTACTTCTACTCTTGTAACAATAGCTGCTACGCCTTTATTGATTCCCTGTTCCCGCAAGTTGACCTCCAATTCCTTTTCCATCCAGTATCCAATCATCCCCTGGCTCATTGCGCCGCAAGTATCCAATGGCATTGCCGGAGTCTGCCTGGAATCTGATTTCAATTGTTGCAATAAAATGTTGCCGACTTGAGGTCCATTGCCATGCGTAATAACAACCTGATATCCTGATTTAATGATTTCAACCAGTTCTGCTGCTGTATCCTCAATTGCTTTTTGTTGAGCTTCAGCGGTTGCCTCCCCTGATTGAATCGCATTCCCGCCTAATGCAACCACTATTTTCTTGTTTGCCTTTTCCATAACCACGTTCCTTTCCCTAACAACTAGTGCTAAATTGTTATGCTGCCATTAATCAGCCCTGCAATAGCAAAGATGGCAAGTATGACAAAAAGGATCATCAGAAAAATATCCAACTTGGTATCTTTCTGTTTTACATGATTTTCCTTTTGCGCCCATTTATACAGAATGATCCCCGGAGCGTACAGCAACATTGTCAGAAGCAAATAATCAATTCCTGCTGCATAGACCAGCCATATTGCATAAATAGATGCAATGGCTCCCACAATTAAACCTTTCCGGGATTCTTTCTGATCCTGATAGGTTTCCCCGGTTTTTGCCAATTTTACTTGATAGAAAGCAGACAGCATGTAGGGGATCAGGATGGCCGAAGAGGCCAGCGAAAACATAAAATTATAGGCAGCATCTGAAAAGAGTAACGTAATCAAAAATATTTGCACCAAACCGTTTGTTAACCACAGGGAATTAACCGGTGCCTTGTTTTTGTTTTCCTTGGACAACCATTTCGGAAAAACTTTGTCTTTCGCTGAAATATATGGCAATTCAGCGGCGAACAGTGTCCAGCTAAGCCAGGCTCCCAGTACCGAAATGATCAGCCCCAGATTGATAAAAACAGCACCCCATTTTCCGACAACCGCTTCCAGTACATATGCCATTGCCGGGTTAGGCAAATCAGCCAGTTCTTCTCTGGGCATAATCCCCATCGATAAGAGGGAAATCAGGATATAAATCAATAATACGGATATCAAACCAATAACCGTTGCTTTGCCCACATCGGATTTTCTTTTTGCCCTTGACGACATAACCACTGCGCCTTCAACGCCTATAAATACCCATAATGTAACCAGCATCGTGCTTTTTACCTGTTCAAACACAGAGTTCCATGAAAAGTTGCCGTTTCCCCAAAAATCCATTGAAAATGTATCCAGATTAAAAGCAAAAATTACTATCAGAAGAAAAACGAAGATGGGAATGATCTTGGCAATCGTTACAATTGTATTGATAAAGGCTGCCGAGCTTACTCCCTGAAGGATAAGATAATGAACCAGCCACAGTAATACGGAAGCGCCTATAATCGATGCAACATTTTGTCCTTCGCCAAATACGGAGAAAAAGTATCCAAGTGAAGACATAACCAGCGTAGCATAGGCGACATTGCCCAGCCAGGCGGACAGCCAATATCCCCACGCACTGTTAAAGCCCAGAAACGGTCCAAAGCCTTCCTTCGCGTAACTGTAGACGCCACTGTCAAGTTCCGGTTTTCTGAAGCTCAAACTCTGAAACACAAAGGCAACTGCAATAATTCCGATTCCGGTAATGATCCAGCCAATAATCGCAGCACCTGCGTTTGCTCCCAACGCAATATCGCCTGCAAGGTTGAAAGCCCCACCGCCAACCATCGAACCGATAACCAGTGCGGTTAACGCAATCAGACCTAATTTTTTATTTTCCTCCATTTTGACCACCTTTTTTTCAGGAGGCTTGGTTCACCTCCTGTTTATAAGTTGTTGTTTGTCGCTGCCATAACCGCTTTAATCGTGTGAAGACGATTTTCAGCTTCATCAAATACGTATGAATTTTTGCTCTGGAAGACTTCATCGGTTACTTCCATTTCTTTCAAGCCAAATTTCTCATATACATCTCTTCCGATTTCTGTCTCCAAATCATGGAAACTGGGCAAGCAATGCAAAAAGATGACATTCTCATTTCCTGTTTTTTCGATCATTGCTCTATTCACCTGATACGGCTGCAACAATTCGATGCGTTCTTTGAATTTATCTTCTTCACCCATAGAAACCCAGACATCTGTGTAAATGGCATCAACACCGGAAACAGCCTGATCTACCTCACTGGTGACCATGATTTTTCCATTGGAAGTTTTGGCAACTTCAGTTGCATAATTGACGATTTCTGTATTCGGGAACAATTCTTTCGGCGAACAAATTCGGACATCCATTCCCACTTTGGCCCCGCCGATTAATAAACTGTTGGCAACATTGTTCCTTCCATCTCCTACGTACACCAGCTTAATCCCTTTAAGGTGACCAAGATTTTCTTTAACGGTCAGAAAATCGGCCAGGATTTGGGTAGGATGATATTCATTTGTTAACCCGTTCCAGACCGGGACTCCGGAATATTTCGCCAAATCCTCCACGGTTGATTGGTTAAAGCCGCGAAACTCAATACCATCAAACATGCGGCCAAGTACAATTGCCGTGTCGCGAGTCGATTCTTTTTTACCAAACTGGATATCATTTTTACCCAAATATTCAGGGTGAGCTCCCAAATCTATACATGCAACGGTAAAAGCACAGCGGGTTCTGGTTGAGGGTTTTTCAAAGATCAAGGCAATATTTTGCCTTTCCAAATACCGATGCGGAACGCCGTTTTTCTTTTTTGTTTTTAATTCCGCGGCCAAGTCGATCAGATAATTTATTTCATCTTCCGTGAAATCCCTCAGTGTCAACAAACTTCTCCCTGCCAGGCGATTGCTCAATATTGTTTCCATTACAATTCCTCCATTTATTGAAAGCATTTCCGATTATTGATAGCATTTCCCAAATTTGGCAATTAATCAAATCTCTTTTCTGACCAACGGCATACTCATGCAACGCGGGCCCCCACGACCTCTGGATATTTCAGAACTTGTTACTTCTATAACTTCGATACCGTTTTCCCTTAATAACCTGTTGGATTCAAAGTTCCGGTCATAAGTAACAACAACGCCGGGAGCAATAGCCAACGTATTGGACCCGTCATTCCACTGTTCTCTTGGTCCGGTTATTTCATCTCCCCCGCCGCAAGGAATCAGGACAACCTCCTTCAGTCCCAATACTTCTTTTAATGTTTCCAGCAAATTCGTTTTGTGAGTAATATTTAAGATTTCGCCATTGGTTCCTTTTTCCAAAATATAAATGTTCATTTCTCCTTTTGTATCCTGAATGCCGGAATGAATCGTGAATTTATCATAATCCACCATCGTAAATACGGTATCCAGGTGCATAAAGGCTCTGGATTTCGGAATTTCTACGGCAACCACACGTTTAAAATCGTTTTGGCCGTTAAAAAGGTTTAATGCAAAATGTTCAATCGCTTTGGCTGAAGTTCGGGAACTGATTCCAATCGCAATGGTCTCCTTGTTAAGTACTAATTCGTCTCCACCCTCCAGCGAATGTTCAAAATCGCGATTAAACCAGATTGGGATCTCCTCATTTGCAAACCGCGGATGATATTTGATAATGTACGCCATAAACAGAGACTCCCGGCGCCTTGCTTTTTCTCTCATCCGGTTAATCGTTAAACCGTTTCCAATTGAAGCGGCGGGATCTCTGGTAAAATAAAGATTGGGCATCGGATCCAAATAAAACGGATAATGATCTTCCAGCAGTTCATACAGATGAACCCTTTTGGACAGATCGATTTCAGATTTGCGAACTCCGGACGCAATTTTTTTAATCATTTGTTCTGTATCAAAAGACGACAAATATTCATAAAGGGCGTCATAGGATGCGTCACCAAAGATCTTTGACTCTGTCAGGATATCTTTCAGGAATTGTTTGCGAACGTCAGCTGTATTTAACGCTTCCGTTAAAAGCGTTGTCAAATACAAAACTTCAATCCCCCTGTTTCGCAAAACAGATGCGAAATAATCATGTTCCTTCTGAACAATCGGCAAAAATGGAATATCATCGAAGAGCAACCTGTCCAGGAATTCAGGCGTCAGATTCTCCAATTCCTCTCCTGGCTGATGTAATAAAACGGTTTGTAACTCACCTATTTCTGAGGTGACATTGATAGGATTCTTCATCAAAAAACCTCCCAGACGACGTTTTATAGTAGTATTTCCGTATTTCCATCTTTTATAATAAAGTACTTAAAAAACTTTATATGTGAAAACATTTACAATGTCAGTTGATAATTTTTTACATAAACCAGGTTATATTTTTATAATCTATTTCTTTTTCTACATGCATTTACGGTAATCGTTAAAATTATTGTTGTTGTCATATTATTCAAATCAATCGGCCAAGGATATGACAATTTTCTTAATATGTATGAACGAGCACCAATCCTGAGCGTATTTTTAGGCTATAATGAGAGTGAAAAATAATTCCAACCATCCCTATAATATTTATGCATCATGATGTTTATTTATAAAGTTTTATTAAAAACTTGAATAACATTAGTGCACAAAATAATCATGAAACAAAGATGATATAATAAACATAGGAAGTTGATGGATTGCTTTCAATAATATAGATAAAAATTCCATGATTTTGCAAATATAGCATTGATACTGTAATCCATAAAAACCCGCTTATGGAAGATTAGTGAAGGGTGAGCCAAACATGATGGTAAATTGTATTAATCAGTTAAAAAACATTGAGTTTTTTTCTCATCTTGATGAGCAGGAATTGAAAAAGTACGAAAAGCATTTATTCCATCGTACCTACCAAAAAAAACAGATATTATTTACTGAGGGGGATCCAAGAGAAAGAATCTATTTTTTAATCAGCGGATACGTTAAACTGGAGAAAAACAACGTAGATATGACAGCGCAATATATCGATTATGTGAGGCCAAATGATCTCTTTCCATATGGAGGCATGTTTTTTGATGACTTTTATCATTATTCCGCCTATGCTTTGACAGATATACTGGTTTACTACATTCCCACGAAATTTTTTGAAAGCACTGTAAGCGCTGACAAAAAGCAGCTGTTTATCATTATCAAACGGTTATCGAGCATACTGGAACACCATGAAAACCGTTTGAAAATTATCAATTCCAATTATGTAAAAGACCGGGTGATTCTGTCTGTCGCTTACCTGATAAAAACCTACGGAGTTAAAGCAGATCACGGAATTATGATTGATGTACCGATGACCTTGACCGAAATTGCCAGATTAGCCGGAACATCACGAGTATCTGTTTCTCATATATTCAAGGATCTGAAAAAGGAAAACCTGCTTTCAGACCAGTCAAACCATATCGTGGTTCATAACCCCGATTATTTTTTACAGAAATTGTAGGAAAAAATGCATTCGATTCGGTCAATAACCTGATTATTTTTTATTTCATAACATCCGGTCATATCGGATCTTCCGGTTAATGAAGCAGCAATTTCAATTTCTCTTTTCATCCGGCATCAAGTGATAAATATCTGTTTAAAACATTGTCTTTGCTGAATAAAAAACAGCATCCCTGTTCTTTGAAACAGAGCTGCTGTCTGTTTTGCGTGTCTTGCCACATTCCGGCAATTCGCCTGGCCAGGTTCAACCCAAACCCTCATACATGCGTACGGCAGCATCTGTGCTGTTTCTGCCTGCAGCAACCACTTTTGTGACAAAATCTCCCCTGACCATCACAAAGTTTGTATTCCCCGCCTTCAATCCTGAGGACCTTTCCGTTTACCAAAGATTTGGCAAGCTTTTTTCTTGCCTGATTATAGATTCCCTGAACGGTTGTCCGTGCTACATTCATTTGTGTGGCACATTCTGCCTGAGTCAACCCTTCCAGATCAATCAGCCGGATCGTCTCATATTCATCGACAGTCATCTGCACAAAATTGGCAAAATTGGCCTCGTTATCCGGTAAATCGAGCGGTCCAAATTGAGTGGTATCAGGCAAACAGCAAACTTTTCTCCCTTTTCTTGGTCTTGGCATCGTATCAATCCTCCAATTGCAACGGAAGCAACCGTGGTTGCTTCCGTTGCCTTTTGCTTTTTACAAATTTTCCAATTGCTTGTCAACCGCTTCAATCCGTTTTTGAAACAACTCTTTTTGTTTTTGGAGCAGCTTCCTTTTTGTTTCAGGAGAAAACATATCCCATTTAGAATATTTCCCTAAACGATGACCTGACCCGTGTCTTAAACCAAATCCCTTTCTTCGCCCCAAACCTGTGCCATTGCCAGTTTTAATTGCCCACTCACAACGTCCATGGCCTCTTCCCGTCATCGAGCCAAACCCCATTGGACCCGTTCCGTCTTTTCCCGGCATTTGATCCACCTCTCCTTTATCTTTATGACATATGTCATTTACAATTGTAATTATAGCTTATTTATGACATATGTCAATAATAAATCAATAACTTTCCTGCTGGCTAATTAATGTTTCCAGACTAAAAAAATCAGTTTTCTTCAAGTCTGCAAGAAGCAAATAAAGGTTTTCGATCTTTGAGCAAAATAATAGCCGTAAGCAAAAATGCCATTCCATCTCCTAATGAAAAAGACAGCCATACACCCTTCAACCCGAAAAAATGGGGAAGGATAAACACAAAAGGAAGCAGAAACAATACTCGCCTGGACATGGATAACATAAAGGCTTTTCTTGCCTTGCCAAGCGCCTGATAGAGTCCCGAAGCAACCATGGGCAGGCCGATCATGGGCGTAACGAAGAAAATCCACCTCAATGCTTCCGAACCATTTTTGATCATCTCATGATCTGCAGTGAAGATATTCATTAAAAGCCCCGGGATTGTCATTATAATAATCCATGTGATCATTGCAATTCCGGTGGCAATATATGCACACAGTTTAAAGGTTCGTCCCACTCTTTCTGCCAGGCCGGCTCCATGGTTGAACCCGATGATCGGCTGCATTCCCTGGACAATTCCTGAAATCGGCATATCAGAAAAGGTAAGAAGCCGGTTGATAATGCCAAAGATCGCGATCTCGCCTTCTCCGCCATATGAAACAAGTACCCGGTTTACAGAAACAACCATCAGGCTTGTCGCTGACATCATTACGAAAGCAGGCAGGCCGATCCCGATAATTTCTTTTACCAAACGAAAATTGGGCTTCCAGATCCAGTTTATTTGAAGCGAACTTCCTCCGCCCAAAAATACTTCAACAGCCAAATGGCCGATGTGCTTTGTCCAATAATGGTTGAAAGTGCCGCCCCCCTCATACCCATCTCCAGGCCAAAAATAAATATGGGGGTAATAATCAGTTTGACAACTGTTCCAACAAGCATGGTGTTCATGGCCAATTTGGCATTGCCTTCTGAACGGACAACATTATTTGTACCCATCGCAAACGAAAAAATCACCGAGCCTATGAGAATAATCTGCAAATAGTCTTTGGCATACGGCAAAATCACATCTGTCGCCCCGAAAAATCTTAGCAGGGGCTCAATTAACAAAAAAGCGGCAATCATAACAATCAGGCTGAAAAATATAATCAGCCAGATAATATGCCCGAATACTTTATTTGCCTCATTTAAACGCTTCTCTCCCAATCGTCTGGAGATGATGGAAGCACCGCCTACGCCAAAGGTTGCTGCACTGGCCGAGATAATCATCTGAATAGGAAATACAATTGATAAAGCGGCCAATCCGATTGTGCCGACACCTCGAGCCATGAAAATGGCATCAAGGATATTGTAAAGTGCATTTACGAACATTCCGATGAAAGCAGGCAATGACAGCTTCACCAATAAAGCGGGGATTTTTTCAGTTCCCAAACGACTGCTTTGTTGCTTCATCTGAATGCTCCCTTTCTAAAAACGAAATGTAATCGACTGCATTATCAGAAATCCTTTTTAGCATGTCAAGCAATTGGGTCCTTTCATCATCGGTAAAACCTTGCACCAGAATTTCCGTCCATTGTTTCATCACCGATTTGATCATAGGTTCCAAAGCAAACGCTTTTTCGGTGAGAAATACCAAATTGATGCGCCGGTCGCGTTCACTTGGCTTTCGGCTGACAAATCCCTGTTTTTCAAGCTTTTGCAACGCCCGGGCTGTTGTGGTTTTATCGATATTCAACTTTCGGGCCAATTCATCCTGTGAAATGCCGTCTTTCCGGTACAAAACCCCTAAAAAACCCAATTGGCCGGAACCAATCCCAACATCCATGAATTTGCGTGCCTTATAAATCATGCTGTAACGGTGAATGGTTGAAATCCACTTTCCCACCGACTCATGATGATTCGACATTCTGGCCACATCCTTTCCATAATAGTTGTAAATGCAACTATCTAGAATAATAGCCGAAATTAGTTGTATATGCAACAAACAACCGGCATGATCTCGCTTGTCCAATATCAAAAGAACCCCTGTAATCAGGGGTCTCCAGAGCTTTCGCCTAAATTTCTCCATTGTCATTATTTCTTATAAAAGGCAAATCAAATGCAACACACGCGCCACGGTCATTGTCATTAAAAGCAGCTATGCTGCCGCCATGCATTTCTACCAGTTTTTTGGCAATGTAAAGGCCAAGTCCCACATGGCCGTTTTTATGGGAACGGGCTTCATCTCCTTTGTAGAATTTCCTGAACAGATTTGACAGGTCTTTTCTGCTAAATCCTTTTCCTGTATCACATATTTTAAAATGGATCCGGTCCCGGGCCATATCCGCATTGATTCGAATTCTTCCGTTTTCCGGAGTGTAACGGATGCTGTTTGATATGACATTGTCAAGTATGCGGTCAAGTTTTCCAACATCCACCGGAAATATGGCTTCGCCCCGGTTTTGGCAACTGACATTCACTTCAAACACGATCTTTTTGTCTCTGGAAATCATTTCGTAACTTTCTTTTTTCTTCATCAGGAATGAACGTATATCTATCGAAACAGCATGAATATCTTCGCCGGATCTCTCCAGTTCCATGGCGTACAGGATTTCCCTGATCAGTTCACTGGCCTGATCGGCTTTCTCCTTGATTACCCGTAAATAGTTTGCGGTTTGCTCAGCATTGCCCGAACCATTATCCAGAAGTGATTCTGTGTAGCCCTGTATCACGGAAAGAGGCGTTTTCATATCATGGGCAAGAGCCTGAACCATCTCCTGCCTTTCCTGCTCAGCTTTCCACTGTGACATCAAGGACTTTTTCAGCTCGTTTTTCATTTCATCAAATGCTTCACAAAGTTTGCCAAGTTCATTCTCTGCCCTGTAATCCAAATCAAAATCCAGGTCCTTTTCTTTTACCTTTCTGATAGCATCAATCAACATATTTACCGGTTTTCCTGTATTTTTGGCAAGAATCCTTGAAAAAGCAAACGTAAAGACCACAATATAGATAAACGGAGAAAAAATAATCACCATAAAAACGAATGTAAACCATATTTTATCGGATGTTTCCGGATAATAAGGGGTTATTGCATAGGACAATGAAATCGCTCCGCTGATCTTTCCCCTGGAATTGAATACCGGGATCATCTTTGCGTATCTTCCGTCCATTTTGATAGTCGTATTTACTTTGTTATACAAATCCTCTTTGCCGTTTAAAATTTTATGATGCTCTGTCCCGTATATAATCTCTCCGTTTTCATCCACTACCTGATATAAAATGACTTTTGAAGGGACCCTTTGCTCAAGGAGATTCCGGTTTCTCTTGTTTAAAAGGAGTGTACCTTCTCTTCTGATATAATCTTCAAGATCCGGGATCATCTTTTCCGGGTAATTGGCAGGGTATACTTTTTTGTATTCAATCTGGGTAAAAAGAATGAACCCTGCAAAATACGTGACGATGGTAGCGATGATGCTGAGAAGGATAATCAGGACAAAAGTTATGATAAATTGGGTCTTGAGAGACTTTTTTTCCAACATGGATAAACACCTGCCAATACATAAGAACCGGTCATTGGATGATCCTGTTAAACCGGTAACCAATTCCCCATACAGTTGATATATACTCTGTATCATGATCAAATTCAGCCAGCTTGGCCCTTATGTTCTTCACATGCTCGGTCACCGTGGAGCAATCTCCTTCAGCATCGTAACCCCATATTTTTTCATAAATCTGTTCCTTGGAAAAGACCTGCCCCGGATGTAACGAGAGAAGTTCGATGATCTCAAACTCCCGTTTTGTGAACATGATTTCTTCGTTATGAATGTATATCCGGCGGGACTTTAAATCAATGGTGAGATTTTTAAAATGCAATAAAACTCTTTTTCCGGCATCATTAAGGAAAATGGCTCTTTTCTCCCGTCTCAAATGCGCTTCAACTCTGGCCAACAGCTCTTTTAAACCGAATGGCTTTGCCACGTAATCGTCACCGCCCAGAGCCAATCCCTTGATTTTATCGGCCTCAGACTGTTTCGCGCTTAAAAATATGATGGGGCATAAAACGATATCCCGTATTTTTCTGCAAACCTCATATCCATCCATTCCCGGCATCATGATATCGAGGATGATCAGTTCAGGTTGCTGCCTTGCCAATTCTGCCCCCTTCGCTCCATCATAAGCTGTCAGAACGGTATGACCTTTTCTTTCCAGCGAATCTTTTAACAGGGCAACAAGATCCTCTTCATCATCGATAATTAAAATTTTGCCCATTACCAGATCACCCTCCATCTGCGGCTTCTTTTGTCCCTGACGAAAGAAGCCGGATTTTACTCATATACTTTTCTTCCTTCCCACCTTTTAAACCACACCAGACTGCCAAACAGCATGACAACAAAAAACAGGATCGCGGGAACAAGGCCTTTTATGGCTTGATCGAGCACAAAACCTGAAGAAATAATCTGCGGAGGATATTTCATCCCGGGTTCAGCCCATAAATAAACTCCGGGAAATATGGACAATCTTACCGGCCAGGCCCATGGCACCCATGGCCATATCTGATCGCCGAGATTGGTTACCATCAATGCGGCCATCATCAAACCAAAACTGCCAACTCCGACAGATGCCCCCATTCCCCACGCCAGACTGATCCATAAATTCAATACCAGTAACGGGGTCATACCGACAATCGCCATGATCGCTCCGGCAATGAAAATCGGCCAGGCCATCCTGATCTCCAGAATGAATTCCGCTCCAGCCATAAATGTTAATACTGCCAGCAACGTGCTGGCTGATGCCAGAAGAAACAGAAACAACAGCTTCCCAAGATACATGTCACGCCGCGGCAACCTGCTGCCAAGCAATCCGTTAAAGCTTCCCGCCAGTTCTTCCTGATGGATGATCATGCCAGACAGCAAACCGGTCCCCAATGGAATTGCCAATGCCGCCCACACTTCAAAAAAAGCCCGGTACATGGATATTTGAATATTTGCCGGGATAAATCTGAAAGAATAATACCAAATCATTAGTGCTGCAAAAACGACGGGAATCAGGAATACAAACCATCTGACGGGAGTTCGTTTTGTCTTCAGCCATTCAGATGATAACAGGTTCATGATTTTACCTCTTTCCTGTCAAACCAGATCGCAGTAATGGCTGTAATCAGGATCCCTGACAGAATGGAGAGCGTAATCCCTGCCGGTATGGATGAAGCATCTCTCAGGGGATCGGTGGCTTCCAGTAAAATCCCGTTAGGATGTACCCCGATGATCGGGCACATAAGTCTTGTCGGCCAACTCCATGGTACATATACCCAGCAGGATTTCGGCGCGGCCAGAACCCCTGCGATCATTCCCGCAAATCCCGCAGTCATACTGTAAAATGTGCCTTTCCAGGATGCCACCCACAATTGGATTGGTATGATTGCCAGGGAGGCCACCCAGATGACAAGGCCACCTGTGAAAATTTTGAGCCATGGAACCGGCCCGTCGGCTGAAATAAACCCGGAGATGACGGTGGCCACCATAAGAAAAAATGCTGCAACCAGTGTATGCAGCGCCATTACGATAACTTTGCCTGACCAGATACGAGCAGGGGAAATATTCATAGCACGAAGGTAGCGGTAATTTCCCGCCTTTTTCTCCTGTGATGCTCCCAACGCTGCCAATAAGGCAATGCCGAGCGGAACAAATATGACCGGCCACCAATTGTACACCAGAGCGATCAGAAGCTGCCATGACCTTGAATAGTCAACCGGCATAAACAACTTTTGCAAAAGGGCATTGATTACAAACAACAAGGGGGCAAGCAAAATCAATTTTCTTGTAAAGGTCCCTTTATATTTCAAAAGTTCCGACTGAATCATGTTCATCACTTTTTCTCCTTTACAACATGAAGGAATAACTTCTCGAGATTCTCATCCCGGTTGACCTTCCCCTGATATTTAAGCAAACCATTGCTTACGATCCCGATATGTTCTGCGATTCGGGAGACTTCAGACAAAATATGGCTTGAAAGAATAACCGTAATTCCCTTTTCGGGAAATGAACCTATTAACTGCCTCAGTTTTCGAATCCCTACCGGGTCCAGTCCATTTGCAGGTTCATCGAGGATCAGCAGTTCAGGATCGCCCAAAAGGGCCATGGCAATTCCCAGTCTCTGTTTCATCCCCATGGAAAATCGCGACGCCGGCTTTTTGCCGGTATTTTTCAAATCCACCAACTCAAGCACTTCATCAATCCTTTTTTTCGGAATCTCCATCAGCTTAGTGTGAACAAGAAGATTTTCGGATGCGGTCAGATTTCCATACAATGCAGGTGTCTCAATCAGGGAACCGATTCGTTCAAGATGCTTTCGCTGCCACGGTTCACCAAAAACAGCAATTTCGCCTGCACTGGGTTTTATTAAACCGACAAGCATTTTTAAAATGGTGGATTTGCCTGCCCCGTTAGGCCCAAGCAGGCCATATACCGATCCCTTTGGCACTTTGAGGGAAATATCATCTACAGCAAGCTGTTTCCCGTAATATTTTTTTAAATTTCTCGTCTCAAGTATGAGGTTTGACATAGGATCACACTCTCTCACAGATGGATAAGTATTTTTTTCATTTACTAATTTAACTGGTATTTATAAAGAATTTATCAAGACAAAAAAATAACTGTCGTCTTTTTAAAGCTGACAGTTATTTCCTGCTATTGATTTTATCTTTTCATAAACCAACAGACGGAATGGGAGGATATCCAATATTGTCTTTTTTATTTCTGCGATTCGACGGGCAGCCACACATGAAAACTGATCATTTCTTCCTCGCTGTCCGCCCAGATTTTTCCTCCATGGAGTTCAACAAGCCTTTTTGCAATCGCAAGCCCCAAACCGGTCCCGCCAGTCTCTTTTGACCTGGATTTTTCAAGCCGGTAAAAGCGGTCAAACAAATGGGAAAGGCTTTCTGTATCAATGGGCTGTGCTTTATTTTTTATTGTCATCCGTACCCCCTGATTCTCAGGCACAAGACTCATCCATACACTGCTTGGCTTAAGGCTGTATTTAAGGGCATTGCCCAACAAATTTTCTATTACTCGAACAAATTTGTCGGGTTCTATTTGTACATAATATTTTTCTTTTGGAATCATTACTTCTAACAAAAGGCTTTCTTTCAAAAGGCTTTCTTTTTCAAACAAAGGCCCATAATCAATCACAAATTGGAGCAGAATGTCATTCAGACACAATCGTTTTTTGTAAAGTTGGATCTCATTTCCTTGAATTCTTGTGTATTCAAACAGATTGTCAATCAGGTCTTCAAGCACCTCGATCCGGTCAAAGGCAATGTGAATACAGGTTTCCAACTCGCAAGCATTCCGGTATTTCTTGTCCTTGACCAATTGAAGATACCCTTTTACGGATGTCAGTGGTGTTCGCAAATCATGGGATATGCCGCTGATCAGTTCATTTTTGCTCTTTTCCAGATCTCTTTCATGGTCAAATTTGTTCTTGAGTTCAATGGACATGGTATTGATATTCCTGCACAGTTCTGCGATTTCATCATTTCCCCGGATTTCAATCGTGGTGCCAAACCCTTTGTTGGCAATTTCCGTCACTTGCCTGGAAATATATTTAAGGTAGTTAATTTTTCTGTAAATAAGGAGATAGAATATGATTACGAAAAAAACAATACCCATAAAAAATACAAAAGCAGAAACTGGCTTGTAAAAAGGACTCATCTGCGGGGAACGATATATGGCCCGGGAAAAGATCCCCAGGGCGACCAGTGTGGTCACATAACTTACAGCAATCGCAATAACAAGTTGAAGGCTTAATCTGGTTTGCAATTTACGCTTCATTCTATTTTATACCCCACTCCCCAGACATTTTTCAGGTAGATCGGTTTACGCGGATTTTCTTCAATCTTTTCACGGATATTGCGTATATGAACCATAACCGTATTCTCCAATTCCATCATTGGTTCTTTCCAAACCATCTCATATATTTTCCTGCTGCTGAAGACCATCCCCTGATGACGGGCAAGAAGCTCCAGGATCGCGAATTCCTTGGGAGTAAGCTTAACTTCCTTATTATTGACAAAAACCTGGTGAGTTGCCGTATTGATTGTCAAATTGCCGATTTCTATCCGGCTGGCATTATCGGATATACCGGAGTCATGCAAATGATTGCAACGAAGGTACCGCCTCAGCTGGGATTTTACTCTGGCAACCAGTTCCAGCGGATTAAAGGGTTTGGTAATGTAATCATCCGCTCCCACACTAAGCCCGTGAATTTTATGCAGATCTTCAACTTTTGCCGACAGCATGATAATAGGAACTTCACTTTCTTCCCGAATCTTTAAACAGGCATCAATTCCATCCATCTTCGGCATCATGATATCCAGAATAATAAGATGGACTTTATTTTTTGAAAGAATATCCAAAGCTTCGAGGCCGTCTCCTGCCTTAACAACTTGAAAGCCTTCATTTTTCAGGTAAATTTCAACAAGGTTGCGTATCTGAACATCATCATCAATCACCAGGATCGTTGGCTGCATCATGATCCCTCCTGCATTCCCAAACCGGATTTTCGAAGGCGGGTTAAAAATAGAATTGAAACGGTCAGAACCAATAAAGTCAAAAGATACCAGCCATACTTTGTAACCAATAACCCAATCTGCCCAATATGTCTTCCAAACAGTCTTCCTGCACAAAAGTAAATCAAAGTCCAGACAAAACCACTGGAACAGGAATAAAACGCATATCTGCGATAAGGCATTTTGCCAATTCCGACAAGATAAGGGATCAGGTGGCGGATAACAGGAAAAAAATAACTGATGACCAGGGCAAAATGGCCAAAACTGGCAAGCATCGCCCGGGCTTTCTCTACATAGTATTCTGTTTTTTGCCTGTTTTTAACAATTGGCTCAAGAACAGGCGCTCCCAGATAATTGCCAAGGAGATATCCGATGGACAGCCCGGATACAACTCCCAGATAAGTGAGGATAAATGCAGGAATCGGCTTCAATAGACCAAAGGCGGTCAACGCCCCGCCTGTCATCACAATCACTTCATCAGAAACCGGCATACCGACAATTCCCAACCACAGGGCCAGGAACAAAGCGACATATCCGTACTCTTGAACATAATCCAGCAATATATCATACATTTCTTTTTCTCCTTCTTACTTATGGCAGACATACATAAACGCTGGCGGGATGTTTAAAGAGACAAATGAAATATCCACACGGGAAAATTTATTTATCAACAACTTTTTCATTTGCAGGGAATATTGGAATGCAATAAAAATCCCGTCAGGTTTCAAGACATCAGCTGCTTGCTCAACAATACATTCCCGCATCCTTTTTTCGAACAACGCAAAAGGCAATCCTGAAACAATCACATCGGGCGCTTCCATGGCATTCAACCGGGAATAAAGATGCTCTTTCAGGTCCAGAGCATCCGCAAAACAAACCGTTCCGGGATATGAAGATTGTATGCGGTCACGCATTTGTTGATCCTTTTCAAATGCAAACAGCTTGCAGTCAGGCTGTTTAAACATATGAATGTACTTTGTCAGAGCACCTGTCCCGGCACCAAGTTCTGCTACAATAGAGGTATTTTTCCAATCAATCGGTGCAAGCATTTTTGCCGCCAGAAATCTTGAACTGGGGGCAATACTGCCCACCTGGCGAGGTGATTGCACAAATTTGGAAATAAAGGTCAACGGTTCATTCAACTTTGCCAGACTCATATCTTTATTCCTCCCTTCCGACAGGAACTATCATAAATAACAAAACTAAAGATACAGGGAGGAAAAAACTAAAGACTTTCTGAAGTCTGGAAAGAAAAGAATGCCTCTTTAATGGTTCATTTTCCTGACTTCTTGCCGGCAAAAGGCACATTTCCGCCAAACGAAAAAGAGACCGCGGTCAGTATTTCTTCCGTAGGGCCATCCAGTAAATCAAGCCGGAAAAAATGGTCAGGGAAGATAACGTGGTTATAGCAACCCTTAGTACCTTATACTCTACATTTACCCATCCCGTATAAAAAATAATGATCGACAAACCGCCAAACAGGAACACAAACAAAAAGCTGAACAGTTTATATCCCAGAAATCGGGCCCGCTCATCCTTCCCTTCCCTGGCAATCATTACAACGAGCCCCAAAAAAGCAAAAAAGGCAAACCCCGCCAAACCGTTGGTAATCATTATTGCTGTTTCCATCACCTAATTCCCTCCATTCGGTTTACTATACTGAAACACTTCCGTTATGTCCGCATCCAGCGCATCGGCTATCTCAAAAGCCAGTTTTAAGGATGGGGTATATTTTCTGTTTTCAATCGAGATAATCGTTTGTCTGCTTACGCCTGCCTTTTCCGCCAACGCTTTTTGTGTCATTTTGCGTTCGGCCCTCAATACCGCAATTCGATTGGTTAACTGTCCACCAGGCTTCTTCATTTCATTCCCGCCCCTTTTAAGTCAACTTTTCTTTACTTATTGTAAAGTATATTTTACTGTAAGTAAAGGAAATTTTACATTATTCTGTAAAAAACTTTATGGTTTTGTTTTTAATCGTGGAGACAAACTTGCCTGTTTTGGTATGCTTCTGCTAAAAAATCACCGCCGAACCTGAATGAATTTATGGATAACAAGGAATTAATTACTTAGTAAAGTTTATGGTAAACTTACTTTATAGAATGTAAAAGGGAGAACAGTTTTTCATGAAAAGAACTGGCGTCATTGTTTTTGTAAACGCTTTAGTCCTCTTCATTTATCTGAATCTTCCGTATACAATAAAAGGAAGTGCCGAGGTACCAAGGCATGAAAAGAAAGTTTATCGCATTGCGGGAGATCAGCATTTGCCGCCATTTTCCTATATTGATGAGACAGGAGAATTTACCGGATTTAGTGTTGAATTGTTCAAGAGGATCGCAGAAAGGAAAAATATTATAATCAAGCTGATTCCCATGCCCTCCTACAAAGCAATGGAATCATTAAAAAAAGCTGAAATTGATGCTATTTTGGGAATGAAATATTCCAGTAATATGAGTCAATTTTTATTTTCTGATCCGTACTTTATCGTAACGGATGCAATCGTAGTACCAAAAAAAGAAGCTCAGTCAATCCGCACATTGACTGATTTGCGCAACAAATTAATCATAATGCAGGAGGATCATTCAGTTCTTTCGATGATAAAAAATGTCCGTGGTTCACAAATTGCTATTGCTCTTAACACGAGAGATGCTTTTAATTTATTGTTGGACCATCGGGCAGACGGATTAATCACAAACAAATGGACGGCTGCATATTACCTGAAAAAGCTTGATACACAATCACAATATGAGATTCTTAATGGATTGACCGGGACATCATCCGAATTAACAGCTGTGATTGATCCGAATGAGCAGGAATTGCTGGAAATGATAAATACTGCTTTGGAGGAAATGAAGAAAGACGGAGAGTACGTGGAAATACATTCACAATGGTTCGGCAGTATTACTGAAAAACAGTTAAAAGAACTCAAGTTTCTGATTACAGTGCTGATCGTATTTATTTTTATAATTCTGGCAGCATTATCTGTTATTTATTTATGGAATAAAAAACTGAAAGCCCAGGTAAAAAAGCGAACCGCCGATCTGGAATCTGCCAGTAAACAATTATACAGGCAACAAATGGAATTGTTAAAAGCAGATCAATTTAAGGAAACCATATTTAACAATATTTATTCCGGGATTATTACTTTTGATCATAAATACAATCTTACAAGTATAAACAAACGCGCACGCTCCATTTTAAATTTCAAAGAAAAACAAGTTGTACAAGCTGAAGAGATTTTATCGTTACCGATTATAAAGCGATTTTTTGCAGAATACCAAAAATTTGTTTCCCTGAAAGGAAAAGAAGAGATTTTTTCTAAAGAGATAGAATTGAATGACAAATGGGAACAACGATCCATCTTGTTTCGTATGATTCCGCTCAATGGAAAGGATCAAATGGCTGACGGGCATTTGATCACTCTTACAGATCGGTCAGAAGAAAGAATGCTGGAGAAAAAGCTTGCCCTGCAGGAAAAAATGGGCGCCCTTGGCAGGCTGGTGGCGGGGGTTGCTCATGAAATTCTGAATCCGTTAACAACCTTGAAAATGTTTACAGATATGCTTCCCAAAAAGTACGCAGATCCTGCTTTTCGCGATGAAATGATACTGCATGTGCCTGAAGCAGTAAATCGGATGAACCGGATTGTGGAAAGTCTGTTGGGATATTCCCGCCGCCATGAAGTAAAGCGGAAGAAGTTTGTACTAAAGGATTGTTTGGAGTCCATCATTTCCATAATGAGACCGACATTGAAAAAAAACGGGGTTCAACTTGTGTCAGAACTGAATGAAAACGCAGCAGGATACGGTGATCCAAACCAGGTAGGGCAGATCATCTTGAATTTTATGATCAATGCCCTGGACGCTATGATAAACAGTACAGAAAAAGTTATGACGGCCAAGGCCTTTAATGATGATCAGTATGCTTATATCAAGGTTTCTGATACGGGATGTGGCATTGATCCGGAAACGATTGATCATTTATTTGAACCATTCTATACCACAAAACCGGACGGAGTCGGGCTGGGCTTGTCACTTTGTTATCAATTGGCAGAAGAAAACAATGGGATGATAGAGGTACGGGTGCTGGATAAAGGTTCGGAATTTACCATCAAATTCCCTTCCGTAAAGAAGGAGGAAACCTGAGATGAAACCTTGTGTACTGATTATTGATGATGAACCTGCAATCGGTTCATCCCTGCACTTTGCTCTTGAAGATCATTTTCGTACATTTGCGTGTACGAATGTTTCTGATGCTTACAAAATACTGCAGAAACACGAAGTACATGTTATATTGCTGGATTTGCGATTGGACAATGCAGACGGATTGGATCTTCTTTCTGAAATCAAGGAAATGTATCCTGCAATTCCAGTAATCATTATGACTGCATTCGGCTCTATTGAATCTTCCGTTGAAGCGATCAAAAGAGGAGCCTTTCATTATATTATGAAGCCTCCTGAAGTCGACGAGCTTCTTTTACTTGTTAAAAAATCGCTTGAACATCAAAATTTGTATAATCAGGTACGGGAACTGAGCAAACAAATTGAAAAAATGAAAGGATACGATCAGATTATAGGAAAAAGTCCCCCAATGAAAAGAGTGTTCTCCATTATCGATCAAGTAAAGGACATTGATTCAAATGTTTTGATTACCGGTGAGAGCGGCACTGGGAAAGAGTTGGTTGCCAGAGCAATCCATCATAACGGAAAGCGGCGAAATGGACCGTTTATTGCCATCAACTGTGCAGCAATACCGGAATCACTGCTTGAAAGTGAATTATTTGGCTATGCGAAAGGAGCATTTACGGGCGCTTCTTCCAGCCGAACCGGCAAGATTGAAGCAGCACAAAACGGAACACTGTTTTTGGATGAAATTGGCGAAATGACTCCCCAACTGCAGGCAAAGTTGCTTCGTTTTCTTCAGGAAAAAGAAGTAACACCTCTTGGTTCCAGCGATACGATAAAAGTTGATGTTCGAATTATTTCGGCAACCAATCAAAATCTGCTTGATTTGATTGAAAAAGGGGATTTCAGAGAAGATTTGTATTTCCGACTAAGTGTAATTCCTTTGCATATCCCACCATTAAGGGAAAGAAAAGATGATCTCAAGCTCTTAATCCCCTATTATTTAAAAAAACATGCCGAAGTGATGAATCGGCCTGTACCAGCATTATCATCTGAAGCCCTGCAATGTCTCGAGCAATTCTCCTATCCGGGAAATGTAAGGCAACTGGCAAATATTCTTGAATACGCTGTTGCCATGGCTAAAAACAGACAGATTCAATCTTCTGATTTACCTTTTTTAATAACAGATCCCCTTAAATCCGATTTTAAAACTGAAAAAGATGAAAATAAGAATAACCTTCAAATTCCTATACCATCTACCCTGAAAGAAGTGGAAAAAAAACTTATTCAAGCTGTACTTGATTATTGTAAAGGCAACCGCAGAAAAACTGCTTCCCTGCTCAAAATAAGCGAACGGAATTTACGTAATAAATTGAATCAATATAAAAAAGAAGATGAGAACTTTAAAATCGGCAAAAATTGCCGGTGAGGAAAATTTCTCCTCATTAAATGCGGCATTTTTTGCCGATATTCACCTTAATTCCTTTCAAATCAAATAAAATCAATATGATTGATTTTGGCATCATTTTTGCGTTATTAAAGATAAATTATAAAAAAGGGGAGTGTATATGTCTCACAACAAACGATTTTATATTCTTTTTTGTATTCTGATGTTTCTGGTTGGATGCAGCAATGGCGATCAACCAAATCAAAATGTTGGTAAAACAGATGATTTTCAGGGCAATTCCTCTCAAGCCGGCAAACCGCTTACTATTTTAACGGGAGGAACCTCAGGAGTTTATTTCCAGCTTGGAAATGCCATGGCCAAATTGTATGGGGAAAAAATCGGTGCTCAGGCAAGTGCACAAACTACAGGCGCTTCTGCTGAGAACACTGCGAAAGTATCACGTGGAAAAGCTGAGCTTGGATTTGTAATGGCTGATACCGTATCAGATGCATACAACGGGCAAGGAAATTTTGAAAAATATGGAGCGCTGAAAAATATACGCGCGGTGGCTTCTCTCTATCCGAATTACATGCAAATAGTTACGACGAAATCAGCAGATATCCACACTTTGGAAGATTTACGCAACAAGAAACTGGCTGTTGGGGCACTTGGGAGCGGGACCGAGATCATGGCGAAACGCATTTTGGAAGCAGCTGGCTTGACCTACGATGATGTAAATGCCGATTTCCTGTCCTTTTCAGAGGGGATTGAAGGAATTAAAAATGGGACAACAGATGTTGCCTTCCTCTCATCCGGATACCCAAACTCGGGAATTATGGAACTGGCAGCTATTGATGATATCGAAATGATCCCCGTTCCGGAAGAACTTACCCTTAAATTAAGGCAAACCTATCCAGCATTTGAAACTGGTTATATTCCAGCCGGAACTTACAAAGGTATCAATGAAAACTGCCCAACTGTCAAGGTTGACAATCTGCTTGTAACATATGAAGATATGCCAAATGAAGCCGTCTATGAATTGACGAAAGTATTGTTTGAAAACCTTGATGAATTACGGAGTGCACATAGCGCAGCAAAACATATCGATATTAAAAAAGCCGCACAACACCTGCCCCTGCCGCTTCATCCCGGTGCTGAACAATATTATCGGGAACAAGGCATCTTGAAATAAAGAGGGTGGGATAAATGGTGGGTAGATTCACAGAACCGATAAATAAAAATACTATCCTGGAAAAGTACGATGCCGAATCCAGAGCCAAAAAAATCAATCATGACTTTTGGCGCTGGATCATCGTAATTCTCAGCGTTGGTTTGGCAGGCTACCATTTATATACCGCGTATTTTGGCCCCCTTGATGCTTTAAGACATCGGTCACTTCATACTTCTGTTATCTCTGCACTTGTATTCATTTTATATCCGGCTTTTTTCAAGACAAAAAAAGACCAAGTCAAAGTTGCAGATATTTTCTGGATCATCGCTGCCCTTTCGACTGGTGCCTATATATTTATTGATTATCAGGGAATTGCCGAACGAATGTCCGTCTATATGCCCAACAAAATTGATATTTTGTTTGGAATTGTGACAATTATTGTTGTTATTGAGGGAGGGCGACGTGTCGCGGGAAATGCCCTGACTGTATTGGCTGTCATTTTTCTTGTTTATGCCTTTTTCGGCCAATATGCGCCAGATATTCTGCGCCATTCCGGCAAAGATCTCGAGGACGTAGTGACCTATATGTACCTATCTACTGAGGGGATTTTTGGGATTGCAATTTCTGTTTCTGCCTCCTATATCATCCTTTTTATATTATTCGGCGCCTTTTTAAACGCTTCCGGAATGGGAAAATTTTTTACTGACATCGCTATGGGATTGGCAGGACATACATCAGGAGGTCCAGCAAAAGTTGCTGTAATTTCAAGCGGGTTACTTGGGTCAATAAATGGGAGTGCATTAGCCAATGTAGTAACGACCGGGGCTTTTACCTTTCCGCTTATGAAGCGGGTTGGATATAAACCTGAATTTGCAGGTGCCGTAGAAGCAACTGCCTCTGTAGGCGGTCAAATTCTTCCACCTGTTATGGGGGCGACCGCGTTTATTATGGCCGAAACGCTGAACATGCCATACAATCAAATTGCATTGGCAGCTATATTGCCTGCATTGTTATATTACCTGGGAATAATTTTTATCGTACATTTTCGTGCCAAAAAACTTGGATTAGACGGGGTGGCAAAAGAAGAATTGCCGAATGTGAAGGAAACATTGAAAACAGGGGGACATCTGCTGATCCCGATCGTTGTCCTGATCGGTTTGTTAACAGCAGGAAAAACCCCATTATTTGCAGCTTTTTATGCCATTATCCTGACAATCGTTGCGAGTTGGTTTAACAAAAAAACCCGGATGGGTCTGAAAGATATTATAAAAGCAAAGGAAGAAGGAATCCGTTCCTCGCTCGGTGTTGCCATGTCTTGTGCTGTAATAGGGATTATTGTGGGAGTTGGTACATTAACAGGCCTCGGTCCCAAACTGACACAATCCATTCTTGTGCTTGGACAGGGGGAAGTCGTTTTGACGCTGCTATTAACAATGGTTGCCTGTATTGTAATGGGAATGGGTTTGCCATCAATCCCTACGTATATTATAACAGCAACAATGGCAGGGCCAGCACTCGTTGAATTTGGAATCGCCCCGTTTTTGACCCATATGTTTGTTTTCTACTTTGGGATCCTGGCAAATATAACCCCACCCGTAGCTCTTGCTGCTTTTGCAGGGGCAGGCATTGCCGGTGCAAATCCTGACAAAACAGGTTTTGAAGCTTTAAAACTGGCAATGTCCGGTTTTATTATTCCATACATTTTCGTTTTTTCACCAGCACTTCTTATGCAGGACATATCGGGACCTGTTATGGTGATTTCTGTTACTGCTACGGCAATTATCGGAATTTTCGGGCTGAGCGTGGCGCTGGAACGTTACTTTTTAACAAGTATGCCCCTTCCCGTCGCCTTTGTTTGCTTTGCCGGCTCACTAACCCTTATCATTCCGGGAATGACGACTGATATCATTGGCGCTGTTATTTTAACCGGGGTTTTGATTTTCCAATGGTTTAAAAAAACCAAATTGAAATCCCGTCATCAAAATCCGCACAAAATAGGCCTGTAAAAATTGAAAACCAGATCCAGACAGACTTATTTTTAGTCAATTATGTCAACCATACATTTGCAGGAGCCCCGGGTTAGATTCCAAACAATTTTACAGGAGTGAAAAAATGAAATCGATTCGGGGCTATTGATGTAGGCGGAATATCTACCGATGTATTTGTTTTCGATGAGAAAACAGGCAAGATTTTTGTAACAAAAACTTCAATCCCTTCCAACCCTGAACGTACCAGTACAAAGATCCTTCCAAGCCGTATATCCTCAGGAGAGATCGGTTTGAAGTAACAGAAAGAGCGGAAGAAAATGTCATTGTCGGCATCAATGAAGATGAGGTACGTCAATTGGCAAGGAAATAAAAAAACGAGGTACCGAATCGGTTGCAGTTTGTTTCATCAATGCATATGTAAATGGCGAAAACGAAATTAGAGTAAAGGAGATCTTGTCCAGAAGAACTGCCAGATGTATACGTCCTGTATATCAAGTGAAGTTTTACCTGAAATTTTTGAACATGAACGAATGAGTACAACCATTATTAATGCGGTACTTGGACCAATCGTGAGTAAATATATTCAAAAATTAAAGAAACAAATGGTAAAAAAGGCTATCAGACGAAATCCTTGTTCTTCATTCCGGCGGCGGTGTGATGGACATCTGATCCCAATCCGGGTCAAGATGACGAACAATTTTTGGGTACGATTTTTTCAAATGTCAAGGTGAAAAAAGGAGACACGTTTACCCGGCCTTCAGCAGGCGGCGGTGGCTTGGCGATCCGTCTGAACGTAATTTGAACACTGTTCTGGAAGATGTAATTGATGGATATGTATCCATTAAGCGAGCAAGAAAAGACTACGGAGTTGTGATTAAAGAAATTGACAGAGATCTTGATCTTTTTGAAATTGACTATGAGACTACAAAAAAAGAAAGAGATTTCATCAGAAAAAATCGGTTAAAATGGCTTGAAACAGATCCTGCTATCGTAGAACAAAAATTTATTAATGGAGAGATTGATAAATTGGATGTAATTTGCCGCTACGGAGTCATTATGGATTATGCAACAAACAAGGTTTTGCCGAAATCAACAGAACAATTCAGAGAGTCGATGAAAAAACGTTCGCTGGCATACTGGAGTTAATAGATTAAGTTTATATACAAATTGTCTTTTTCAGACATGAAACACCGCTCCACTTCCCTGAACACGCAAAGGGAGTGGAGCGTCATTTGCAGATCCGGTCGGAAAACCAGGCTGTAGTCAGACCCGGACATTTTTATTTTTTCAAATTGTATTCCACAGGTGAATTGATTTAATATCCGTTGCTGTTCCCATCGCAATGCCAAAAGCCAGATTATTGAATATCTGCGAAAATGCCGTTCCAGACGTATTTTTGTTTAACTTATTGCTTTCTCCGGTTTCTCCCGGCTTATTGCTCTTTTCTGTCTCATTCAACACACAAAATGATCCTTGGTCCTGTTTTGATTCAATATATATATAACATCAATGATACGAATTGATACAGATTTGCTTCCTGTTATTTGATGTATGTGACCATGTTGGGTTTTCTGTCTGGTATATGGATGGTCTCATCCTGTTTATATCCAATAATTGCCGAATAATAAGGCTTGTAGCCATCAGGGATTTTCAGTTCTTTTCGCAGTTGGTCGCCTTGCGGAGAATCAAACGCCAGGATGACAAAATAAATCCAGCACGAGCCCAGTCCAAGTGATTCCGCAGCAAGCAGCATGTTCTGGGTAGCGGCGGCGCAATCTGCCTCAAGCGGGACAGGAACCTGTTCATTTCCGGATACGATGATCAATGTTGGCGCGCCATATAAACAGTCATACTCCTCATCATACGCTTTTTCTTTTAGATGTTCGATCCCTTTGGCCGTTTCCTTGGCAGCCTGGTTCAGTCTTACAAGCATGTCTTTGTTTTGCACAGCGGTAAAATGCCACGGCTGCTTTCCGGCGTTGGGAGCATACATCCCCGCTTCCAGGATCGCCTGCAATTGTTCATCCTTAATCTGTTCATCTTTAAAATTGCGAATACTCCTGCGCTGTTTTATCACTTTTAAAGTCTCGTTGACAATCATCCGATTCATCCCTTCTATGGCTTTGATCCATAAAGTTATATAACCTTTCAACAAAACTATACCTAATTCACATATATACTTTTACTGATTTTCTGTCAATCCTTTACAATACGGGCTTTCCTCTCGAACTGGAACCATCCGGTTTTAAAGCACGACCGGTTTTTGTGAATCTATGCACATGCCTTTCAGCAAATTTATCCGATGCATAGAAACCCTTTATTATAATTGTACTAATCGCTTTTCTGTTGTACTTTATGGAGAACATCCAGAATATCATCAAACACATCTGCTTTCATCACAGCAATTCCTCTTTCGATGTCCGCAAGCAGCAAAAGTGTTTCTCCAGGCTCAATGCCAAACAGATCCCTGATCTCCTTGGGAATAACGATCTGGCCTTTTGTGCCAACTTTTGCCGTTCCAACATATTTTCCTTCCGGCATTTTCTTTTTCTGGTTCATATTTTCCTCCTTTTGCCAGGTTAACTCTTTATTCAGTCCCAACTTTACTTTTAAACTTTAATTATATATTAATAAACTCTTCCGGTTTTTCAAAATGAAATCCATGACCGGATTGGACGCTGATCAGTTGATTGTTTTTCAGAAGTTGACGGGCTCTGACTGCATCTTTTTCGTCCATTGCCCCCAACAGAATACCATTTTTATCGTATTGCCAGTTTGTATGAATGAGAACAGACGGCATCTCAATTTTCGCCAAAATGGCTTCGTGATCCATATCATTTCATGAGCCGTTATAAAATGCATCTCCAAATCGGGGATGCAGCCGCACGGAAAAAATGGCAACGACAACGATGATCAAAATCTTCATGGTTTTTTCATTCATTTTCTCCAATCAAAATATAGACTTGGTTATATTATATCATATTTGTATTACAATTAATACTCGTTATACATAAAACAAATCAAAAAAACCTGTCCGTTTTTGCGGCAGGTTTTGGAAATACAGCAATGACTTTCCCTGTTAATATTGCTCTTTCAACCAGACACCTGGTTTTTTGAATAACAAATTATATACGAGTAATTTCCTTATTGTTTTTGAGTTTAAATAAAATCCCGAGCGTATTTGGCCCACAGTGGCATGAGATGGTGCACCCGGCCCTGGTTTCAATGATCTCATCAAAATCAGCATAACGGCGGACTGCTTCTTTTACTTTGGCAACAGTATTTTCAGAACACATGGAATGAGTAATGAAAATGCGGCTTTCATCGAAATTCTGTCTGTCAGACAGTTTATTCCTCACATAATGCTCCAGACAGCGGTCAAAGCTGCCCCTGTATTTTTTTCCGACTTTCATTTTGCCGTCAATCACTTCAATACTTGGCTTGATTCGAAGCAGTGTTGCCCCAATGGTTTCAACCCCCGAACAGCGTCCGCCCCTGTGCAAATAGTCCAGGCGGTCAATCACGAAGCTTGCGTCAACCTTGGGAATCTCCGCTTCCAGCCTGCTGCATATCTCTTCTGCCGGCAAGCCTTCCCTGGCCATCAACGCCGCATCATAAACGATATGCCCGCTGCCCGTGGAAAGATTGCGTGAATCCACCACATAAACATTTTGAAAGTCCTGTGCCGCCAGGACGGCATTTTGGTAGCTGGAAGAAAAATCCGAACTGATCGAAACATGAATGACCGCCTCATATTTCGGGGAGAGTTCGGCAAACAGGTTCTGATACTCATACACATTTACAGCAGCCGTTTTGCATGTTTTTCCTTCCTCGCCCACATATCGGAAGATTTCTGCTGGTGTAATGTCCACGCCATCCCGAAACACTTTGTCATCAATAAGAACATGAAGAGGCACCAGCGTGATATCCATGGTGCTCAGGATCTCGGGAGAAAGATCACAGGTGCTGTCCGCGGTTATTTTTATCATGTTTATCACCATTCTTTAATATTTTTCGCCATTTTCTCTTGTTGTCACCGGTTTTATATATATAACCATCAAGGATATTCTTACAAGGAAATATACCAAATAATCATAAAATATCCTTCTGCTGTTAAAATAACAATTAGATGAATTCAATTGATATGTATCGCTATCAATGATTTCTCAGAAATAAAGAATATGGTATAAAAGCTGGCTCTATCTATGATATGATTCGTACGATTCATTTTTCATCTAAAAAAATTTTATTACACCCTATTTTGTTTTGTCAAAATTAGCTATTAACCATTTATACCTGTTAAACAACAGGGACTTTCCCAGCAATAAAAACAAAAGGCCTTGAACCAATGTGTTTGATTCAGGGCAGGCGATCCGAAAATGTTTCTTTCCTGTAATATATTCGGGGAGATTATGCAGGCTGTTCGATTCCACAATCACCCCCTTTTTGATAATGGATATGCCATTACACAGCTTTACAACTCCGTCACGCCGTGGATTGCCCCCAGTATAGTGTAACATTGCCGTTCGTCTGAGGGAACATAAAAATTTGTCTAAACCTTTTTATCAGCACCACACACTCCATGGGCTTTCTGTCAAGTTTCACAGGATTTTCGCAAACATTCTGCTGTAATCGTGACTCCGTTTTTCAACATTTCGAGTGGTGTCCCCGTAAATACAACTTGTCCGCCATGGTTGCCTCCCTTCGGTCCAAGGTCAACAATCCAGTCGGCAGCTTTGATAACCTGCAGATTGTGTTCAACAACAACGACTGTATTTCCGGAATCTACAATGCGGTTTAAAAGTACAAGAAAATTCTCCACATCCACGGGATGCAAGCCGGTCGTCGGTTCATCCATCAGATATAAACTGTTTTTCCCCGTATTGTTAATCAGTTCCCTGGCCAATTTCAGGCGCTGGCTTTCGCCGCCGGACAAGGTTGTCAGGGTTTGGCCCAGTTCCAGATAGCCCAATCCTGCGTCGTAAAGAAGTTTCAAAGCCCTTTTTATTTTGGGATGGCCGTTGAATATAACCAGGGCCTCTTCCACAGACATCTTCAGGATCTCCTTTATGTTGTGTCCCTTATATTTCACGGACAAGACCTCGTCGTTAAACCGATTCCCACCGCAGACCGGGCAGGTCACTTCGATGTTTTCAAAGAACAGCATATTGCTGGTAACAATCCCCAGCCCTTCACAATTCTCGCAGCGTCCCCCTTTTGAGTTAAATGAAAAATGCCTTTCGCTCAACCCTTTGTCTCTGGCTCCCTTGAGTCTGCCAAAGATCTTCCTGACCTTGGAATACAGTCCGGAATAGGTGGCAACATTGGAGCGTTTCATTTTAGTAATCGCAGACTGCTCTATGGTGACAATCCGGTCAAATTGTTCAACTCCCGATACAATATTGGCAGCGGTCTGCTTTTTACCTGTTACTCCTGCAAGCACTTCAAATACCAGAGTGGATTTTCCTGAACCCGAAACGCCTGTAACTGCAACCAGACAACCGGTCGGAAAAGTAACATTAATGTTTTTTAAATTGTACAAATCAGCATTTCGAACTTCTATTACATCACCAGTTCCTTTTCTGAATTCTTTCTTAATCTGCCTTTTTTTCTTTAAATATGCGCCAGTTACGGAGTTTTCCTGTTTCTTGAGTTCTTCCAACATACCTGTCCCAATAATTTCACCACCATGTTTTCCAGAACCGGGGCCGACGTCCACAATATAGTCAGCAGCCTGCATAATGTCAGGGTCATGCTCAATGACAATAACAGTATTACCCAAGTCACGCAATTTTTTTAATATCGCTATCATCCCCTCAGTATCCTTAGGATGAAGACCAATCGTCGGCTCATCCAAAATATAAACGATCCCTGTCAAATCAGAAGCCAGAACCGACGCTAGTTTAAGCCTTTGTGCCTCTCCGCCGGACAGGGTAATGGTCTGGCGGTCAAGTGAAAGATATCCTAATCCTACGTTAATAATCCTTAGAAGTTTTGTTTTCAAATCCAGCAAATAGGATTCTACAAGGCTCCGTTTGGCATCATCCAATAAAATTCCCAGCTTTTGGATCCATTCATATAATTCTTCCAGAGACAGCAAAACCAGTTCCGGAAGGCGTATGCCTTCGACCGTTACGCTGCGGCTTAATTTTCCCAACCTTTCTCCATTGCAGGCCGGACAAATATCATAATCGAAATAGGCATTCAATTTTTTGGTATGGCCGCCTTGAGCTGCCATTCGCCTCCAAAGTACAGTGAATATGCCCTCAAACTTGCCTGCTGCAACCGTTTTCGGGGGAAGAATATCGGGAAATGTTTTCTTCACCTCATCGTTTTCCACACCGTAGAAAAGAATGGCTTTCTGAATATCGCTGAAATCCCTGACCGGGGTATTTTCCTCAAATGAAATGTGATAATGCCGGAAAGCATTGTATAAAGATGAAATTTGATATTCCTTGTATTGATGTTGCCAAAAGTCAACCGCACCATCTTCCAATGATAACGATTCGTCAACCGTATTTCCCTTGTTGATCGTCGGAACCTTCCCCAATCCCTGACAAGTTTGGCAGGCCCCTTCCTTGGTGTTGTGGGAGAAATGCGTTCGGGTCAGTTTTTCCATTTTGTAATGGCAATGGCTGCAAAACATGAAAACTTTGAATTCTCCATCCTTCTTTTTGACTTCTTCCTTACATTCTGCGGCAGATATTATTTTATGGCAGCATGGACAGGTCCGTATACCCAGCTTTTCATAGATCATCCGAAGTTCCGTATAAATATCCGTCAACGTTCCAACGGTAGAACGGGGATTTTTATTCGTTTCCGTTTGCGTAATCCTGATTGCCGGTGACACGTTACGGATAAAATCAATGTTTGGTTTATGAATCCCCTGGTACCCCATGGCCTCCAAATACTGTCTCTGACATTCCTGGTAAATCACATCAATCGCCAGTGTGGATTTTCCGGAGCCGGACAAACCAGTAAAAACAACCAGTTTATTGCGGGGAATCTCCAGCCAAATATCTTTTAGATTCCCCTCTCTTGCTCCACGCACAATCATATGGGACATAAAACTTCCTCTTTTCTAATATTGGGATCTTTCTCAAACTGTACTTATGTTTTTGTATGGTATGCGAATATTGGATGCCAAATCAGTCTGGAAACATGAACTTTATCCCACTGCTTTTTTCAAACATAAACCCGACCGGTCAACAACAATTCCTTTTCCGCATTGTTCTTTGCACAATTACTTGAACAGCAATTTACTTTTATGATATAACATTAATGCAATTGCCAAGCTTTGCCGGATCTGAAGCCCGGCGACAAGCACTTTTGTTTAAAAAGCTTGAACCTGCAGTAAAATGTTCAAACAATTCCGGAGGCAACAAAATGGCAATTCGTCCTGTAGATATTGCCCGCAAACTGGGGATCAGCACCACAACCCTGAGAAAATATGAAAAATGGGGACTGACACCGCCTGTGCCGCGTTCTGCAACAAGATACAGGGAATATACGGATGAACATGTCGCTTATTTTATCTGCCTCCGAGAAATGCTGCACGGTTTTACCTTGAAACAGATTGCGGAAATTTTCAGGGAAGTCATGGCCCTAAAAACCGATACGGCCCTGTGGATGGCGAACAAAGCGCAAGCAGACTTGCACAGAAAAAAAAGGATTACCGAAAAAATCGTACAGAACTTCCTTCAGCCAAACAATTCGCGAAATGAAGCAAACCGCTGCCTGCTAACCATTAACGATGTTAGCAGGGAAACAGGAATCCCGGTTTCAACCATTCGCTATTGGGATCAGGTTGGCCTGATCTCAGCCCGGCGCTGCAGCTCAAATCATTACCGAATGTTTACCGACGACCATGTGAGGCAAGTTTTGGCCATATACGCATTAAAACTATCGGTTTTTGCCAACGGCCGGAAACATTCCATCAGGCATATCAGAGAGGAACTCCGGGAGTTTAACCCTGACGACAGAAGCAGAATCATGAAGATGACAGAAACCATCCGGCAATACCTGAATCAGGTTAACCGGGCTCAAATCAGAGGCATATCTGCACTTTATCATTTGTGCAGGCAAGTCGAAACAAATCAGTTTGATCAACATGAAGTTTCTTCGAAACAATCTTAAAAAAGGGCTCCAGCATACTTGACCGTTTGCAAGCCAAATTACCAGAAAGCGGAACCCCCGTTTTTATCTGCTTTCATATTGTTTGTTTGCTCTCAAGGCCACACACGTTTTTAAACTGAACAGTTTATATCCAGTCCCTTACATATAAAGAATCAAGTTTTTCTTCTTTTTCGCTGATATGATCAGAAACATGGGTCTCCTCAGCTCATCCTTACACTCCGGAAAGGCCTTTAAAAAAGCCGTGTCGGCTTTCGGCTCAACCAGTCCCGTCAATTGAAAGCCGGACTCAAGAAGACTGTGTACATAGGTAGTCAGTGTTCTATGGTACTTGATCACTTCTTCACCCAAAAAAACCGCTTTACGCAATCCTTCATCAAAATATCTGTCAACTGGCCAGTGAAGGATATTACCTTTCTGTCATAATGCCAGTCCTGTTTTCCATATGCTGTAAATATCGGATGCTCCACAGAAAAAACAAAATCCCCGCCATTTGAAAGACAATGACTTACTTTTCTGCTAATATTGCTGAATGATTCAATATAGTGAAAGGCCAGCGAACTGATCACCACGTCAAACGTATTTGCCGGAAAATCGATATCTTCATGGCCATCTGCCTGTATTCGACGGAAGGTGCCTGATGCTTTCTCCTGGCTACATCCAGCATTTTTCGAGAGAGATCCACACCAACTACGTGCTTCGCTCCCTGTTCTGTGGCATATTGGCAGTGCCAGCCAAAGCCACAGCTCAAGTCCAGAACGCGCTTCTGATTCAGATCCGGCAGCATCTTTTTCAACACCGGCCATTCTCCTGGTGCTTTCAACCCTTCGACAGAACGGGGCATCCGGCTGTTTTTTTGAAAAAAGCCGACATCATCGTATTTGTTCTCTTTCATGTCTCAAAACCTTTTGCAACTTTCGTGTAAACAGAAACATGTCATAACTCTGATATTGCTTTTAAATATTCATTTTTCATTTACCAGGTCTATATATCCCTTTAATCTCTTATTCTATCTGTTCTCTTTTCTTTTTTCCGTTTTTTTAAAACCGATATAAATTAACCCAATACAAATAACAAGACCTGCTATTGCCGGTACAAATACTGATTTTCCCGCTTCTCCACCAAAAGCAACGCTCCAGGTCATTTTGGCAACGGCTATAAAAACAATTACCGATAGTCCAAACCATAAATTTCGTTTCCAAAATGCAACAGCCAAAACTGTCAGTGAAATTGGTATCAGCAAGGATATCAAAATTTTGGAAAAGCCCCAGTCTCCCAATAAATATACCTTTTCCATCTCTAAAAATTGCTTTACCGTTTCATTTACAAGACCGGGCTTTGGAAACCAGAACATACTTGTCAAAACGATAAACATCGTTCCCAGTATTCCGCCCCAGCTTCTTCTATAGGCAAAATAGCAAAAAGGAATGAGGAACAGCGGTCTAATATACCAACTAAGCTGATTTTGATGGCGCTCATAAGCCCAGTCAAAAAAGCTCTTGTTTGTAAATGCCAAAACAATCAAAAATACTATTAACACAAGAAAAATAATCCCCAAAATTTTATCGTATTTCCTGGAAAATTTCATAATATTTTCCTCCTATACCAGTAATCTATTTTCCTAATCCATTCCTTAAAAAATCTACCAAACAATTCACGTTTTCCAGCATCCTCTCAATTTCAAAATCCTCGTCTTCCTGAAATATATCTGTAAAGTGGATAAACAAATAGCTTATGATCTTATGAATAAATTTCTCCGGAAGATCCTCTCTGAAATTTCTATCTGCTATTGCTTTATCAATCATGTTCTTAAGCAGATTTTCCGGGTTGTCTCCCAGCATTTTGATGGCAATGTCGTATATTTCTTTGCCTTTTTCTTTTGCAAACATGGTTCCCAGTTTATGATATTGGGGACAGCACTTCGCAAATTCAATTCCAAATGCTGCCTGAATCCTGAACAGTTCAAATATGTCAGTTGTTTCATTCAGATTTATTTCTTTGGTTTTTCTTTCTATAAATTCCCACTTGGCCTTAACCGCATGTTCCAATAAGTACAGATAAAGGGTTTGTTTGTCTTTAAAGTGATAATAAAAGGTTCCCTTGCTGATTCCTGCGTTTTTGATAATACGATTCAGTGAAGCATCTTCATAAGTTTTCTTTGTAAATTCATCTAACGCAGCATTCAAAAGTTCTGCCTTTTTTGCAAATGTTTTTTGTTTCATTGCCTGGCTCCTTCCCACAAACCTAGACCACATAGTCTAGACCATACGGTCTATTTTGATATTACCATTTTCCTGCTGCTTTATCAATAAGTTGCTCCAGTATAGTGGAGAGATCTTCTTTGACCCTGACTTGCCAGACACCTGATACTATCTTCGCTGCCTCCAGCCTTTTTCAGCGAGATCCATACCAACTACGTGCTTCGCTCCCTGTTCTGTGACATATTGGCAGTGCCAACCAAAGCCGCACAGTCCAAACAGATCCGCGGCATCATATTTGTTCTCTCTCATATCTGAATCATGGGAAAAAATTTATACCCGCTACATAACGCTTGTAACAATGCTGGACCGATAATGATATATTTAACTGATCCATTTCTGTCTCCAGGTTTGCGGTTAAAGCAATAAAAAAAGCCCACGGCACAAAGCTGGCAGATCGGGCTGTAATTAATCCATTCTTATTGTTTTACTGAACTTACGGCAAGGTCACCTTTTTAAATCCTCCAAAATCCCGGGCCATCTGATCATATAACTCCTTGCCAAGCAGAGATTTGTAGATTTCGTCAGCTTTCTTTTCGGGATCAATATCTTTAAACTGTTCCGGGTAAAGAATTTTTCCAATAAAGTATGCATCCGCTATGGCTGTATCAATATTTGTAGTATAGAAATTATACGGCAGTTGTAAATAGAGTTCCCCGTTTTTGACGGCAGACAGGGTATTGTAGTATCCCGGATTTTTCTGATAATCCTGTTGGATCATTTGGAATCCGCCTCCATCAATAAAGATTTTATCCGGATTCCACTCAAGCAGCTTCTCCTTGTCGATCATAATCGAACCGGTTCTTCCGGTTTCATCCGCTACATTTTTGGCATGGACGGCATTAAACAGAGAATAATTGCCTTGTGTACTCTCAATGCCATGCATCCCTTTCATGCCCAGTCCGCCAACATATGTACTTGGCTTTTTATCTTCGGGGATCTCCCTCGTTCTTTTATCCAGATCAAGTTTGCACCTGTCAATGTAATCCACAATCTCCCGGGCCTTTTGCTCCTTGCCAATTACCTTTCCGATCAACCTTATCGATGTATTTACTGCCGGATCAAACGCGGAAGTTTCTCCATAACCGATGGCAACTACAGGTATGCCTGTTTTGGATTGCAGATTATCTGCGGAAGCTTTATCGGATGCATATGTGCTGAAAATCACATCAGGCTGGACCGCAAGGATTTTTTCCGGGTCGGGTGCATTATTCGGACCGCCCTGGCCGATCACGGAAAGGTTTGCGAACGATGGATTAGCCATGATATAGGGCTTGCCCAAAGAATTATCTTTATCCATTTGTTCAACTCCGGCGATCAGATCCGCATCATTAAAATAACATAGCAACCTTAACGCCCCTGGGCCAACCGCTACCACACGTTCTGCCTGCGCACCGATTTCAACCTGCCTTCCCAGGATATCCGTCACAGTGATTTTTTCTGAACCAGGATCAGAAGAAGTTTTTGCAGCGGTAGAGCATCCGCCCAAAATCAATATCAGACAAAAAAACACAACAGCCAATAACGATATGTTTCTCTTTTTCATATTTCACACACCCTGTAACGTTTTAAATTGATCCGGGCTGAACCGGCTTTTGCCTATACAGGAATAACAACCGGCACATCTTCAATTTTATCGATTTTCACAGGAACGGAATAAACACTTTCAATATTTTCAGGAGTCATGACTTCAATACCGCCTGCTGCAAAAATCTTTCCGTCCTTTAATAACAGGAATTTATCTGCAAAGCGTATGGCCAGATTCAAATCATGCATGGTAACGACCGCAGCAATTTGTTGTTCTTTGACCACTTTTTTTATGATTTTGGCAACTTCAAACTGATTTTTCAAATCCAAGCTGCTGGTTGGTTCATCAAGCAGAAGAAGTTCAGGTTTTTGTGCCAGCGCCCTCGCGATTACCACTTTTTGCTGTTCCCCTCCGCTTAATTCATTCAGATACCTGAGGGCATATTCCGTCAGGCCAAGTGATTTTAAAGCATCTTGGGCAATTTCCAGATCCTCGCGAGAAGCTTCCCATTGAATGTACGGCTTTCTTCCAAGCAACACGGCGTCAAAAACGGTAGACCTGATGCTTTCATTTCGCTGTGCCACATACCCGATCCTTTTTGCCAGTTCCCGCCTGCCCAGTTTAAAGGCTTCCTCCCCCTTTATGAAGACGGTGCCTGTATGCGGTTTTAAAATCCTGTTGATACATTTCAGCAATGTGGATTTGCCAGCTCCATTAACTCCCAAGATGGCCAAGAAATCGCCTTTAGAAATGGAAAATTTGATATCCTTGATGACTGAACGACTGGGATAGTTGAATGCCAATCCTTCCACAGACAAAATCATTTTTTCTGATACCCCCTTGCCAGTAAATAGAGAAACAGCGGAGCACCAAAAAAGGAGGTGATTGCCCCTACCGGGAGGACAACAGGTGCGACCATCGTCCTGGCCAGAGTATCTGATACCAGGAGTAGCACTGAACCGGCAAGTGCTGAGGCCGGGATAAGATAGCGATGATCTTCTCCAATGATCCTCCTCATGATTTGTGGCCCAACGAGACCAATAAAACCGATGATCCCCAGAAATGAAACGGATACAGCTGTAATCAGGGAAGCGATAAACATTCCACCCATCCTGATATTTTCCACATGAACACCAAGACTTTTTGCCGTCTCCTCTCCACTGTCAAGCGCATTGTACTCCCATCTTCTGAACATGAAATAAATAAAAGAAAAGCCAACAATCCCCGCCAGAATAAAAACTTCATTCCACGTGGCCCTGCCAAGATCCCCAAACGTCCAGAAAACAGCTGCAGCGACTTGGACATCCTGGGCAAAATACTGGATCAGGATGGTTCCCGCGGAAAAGAGCGAGCTTAAAGCGACACCCGCAAGCACCATTGCCTCAGGGGAAAAACTGCGAAATCTGGCCAATAGCAGGATAATCCCTGTTCCCGCCATGGCCCAGATAAAAGCGGAAGCCGTCACCAGGTAAGGGTTGTTGATCATAACCGCATCGGCTCCGGCACTATGTATGCTTCCAGCTCCAAATACGATAATCGCTACATTGGCTCCAAAAGCTGCAGCATTGGAGACCCCCAGTGTTGAAGGTGAAGCCAGCGGATTTCTGAGATTGTTCTGCATCACACAGCCAGCCACCGACAAGCCGGCCCCGGCAATAATCGCTGCCAGAACCCTAGGCAGACGAATCTGCCATATCACAATATCGGAAACATCTGTTCCATCTCCCAGGATCGCCTGAATAACTTGAAGCAGATTGAGTGAGGCTGAACCGGCATTGATGGCAAACAGCGATGCGATGACAATGAGCAAAAAAAGCAGGCTTATGACAACTTTTTTCTTGGCTGTATATTTATGATACATGGCTGTATTGTTCGAAGTATTGATGATCGGCCGCTCTCGCTTCAAGATTTTCTTGTCTCCTCCTTTATTAAACTTTCCAAGTCATCAAGGCTGTTTTGGCGTGGACAGTTTCTTTAACCAGTCCGTCTTCAGATATTTGCCGAAGATAGCTTTGTATAAAATCCTTCTGCCCGGAGGTTAATGTTTGTGTCAGTCCAAAATAAGAGCAGTAAAATTTTTCTGCCTGTTCGATGGTCATAATCTGTTCCCATGAAGTATCAAGGTATGTGATTTCAGGATGCAAGCCCATAAGCCACAAAATATTGAAGCTGCAGTAGATAGCTTTTCCATGCCCGGCTTTGGTATCCTTTCCCGCGATATACTCGCCAAGGCGGTCTTTTACCTCATCCCTGCGCTCAACAAAATGACTCAAAAAGCAAGCTCCCCGGCTGGCCTTTACCATTTTTTCAAGTGCAGTTCTGCTGTTTATAGCAGGAGTCATGGAAGCAAACACAAGGTCAAATTTCTTGTCCCAGCCTGCAGATTGAAGATCAATTTCTTCCCAATCCAAAACCCTGAATTCGGCATTGGAAAGGCCTGCCGCAGCTGCATTTTCCTCTGCGTACCTGATCATTTTTGGAGAAACATCAATCCCTGTAACAGATTTTGCTTTCTTTGCAAATTCTACAGCATATTTGCCTGGACCGCATCCTATATCCAGCACATTGGCATCTTTTGTCAGCATCCCTTTTGAGGCCAGCACCGAAAATATCTTTTTCCGGCGCTCTTCTCCTTCGCCTTTATAAACCCGTTGATTAAACTCTTCAGCCCTGTTGTCCCAAAACGTTTGCCTTGCTGCCGGATCAACTTCTTTTTTGCTCCAAGCCTGCTCAAAGTAGTTGATGCCCTACCAGCCTCTCGCATAGTACTCGAAGCAGTCAAGGCATACCTTCCTGCCGGATCTAATTCTGATTTTGTGCTCTGGTGCGCCTTCACCGCAATTTTCGCACACAATCGTCGCAAACCGTCTTGCTTTCTCAGGCACTTTAAAGGCCGGTTTGCTGAAATGAAAAAGTTCGTCCACCGGTGAATTCAATATGTATTGCTGGCGTTGCTGGTGATCCATTTCTCCTTCAAATGGCTTTACAATCATTCTGAGACTTTCTCCATTGAGCCGATTGTAAAAGCTGAAAGCCATTTTTCCTGTCCCTCTGAAAACAAGATTCCCTTTTCCGACCGTACAGCCTGTGATCACCTGAATAGCATCCACACCACAAGCATCATTTTCCGTAACGCATACAACCTCCTCATCCTTTGAGAATTCAAGTCCCATCTTTTCCATCACGGCCTCACAAGCTTTGAAACCAATGGCAAGCCCCGGGCATTCATGGCCATGAAATGCCACTGATTTCTTCCACAGTTCTTTATTCATGAAATTCTCCTTTCAACAAGTGTCACTTTTCTTTTTTTTAAAATATTCTTTAAAAACCTTTAAAGAGAGGAAAAAGGCGAGGCGAATAATCTTCTGTCAACTTGTCTAAAAAAACAAGAAGGCTGGATTTTGGTGATTTATTCAGGACCAGGTTTTTCTGCCGGTTTGTTCAGCTGGTTGTAAAACGCAGAGCGCAACAGGCTCATGGACTTCTTCTGCGAACGTTTGTTTTAATATTCTGTAAAAATTTATCATAAAACAATTTACTACAATAAAGAAAACATGTCAATTTATTATTTTTTATCTACGAGTTGACCTGTTTTTTGCTCAATTATTTTGAATAAATTACTCCGCTCCTCTTCCGGCACGATCCTGTTCAAAAAAACAACAGTGCCATCAAAGACACTGTCAGTTTTACAAGAGTTAATTTCCCGCCCTCATCAGTTTCACGACCACATCGTGGATATGTGTATTCTCATAGACGCCTTGCAGCCTTTCCGCCCCCGGGCCCATTGCAGTCAAGGGAACATCCACCGCAGTGTGTCCCTCTGTTGTCCAATCCACGATAAATTGCTGGTTGGATTTCGCTACCGGGAAGGGGCCATCCTCCGCGGAAGTGCCATCCCCGGACTCGTCGGAGTCGTCCAACGGTTCAATGGTAAAACCGCCCGTTTCATGGTCACCGACCACAATTACGAGAGTGTCGCCATGTTTCCTGGCAAATTTCTTGGCACGGGCTACCGCCCTGTCAAACTGCCGGCCTGCCTCGATTGCCAGTTCAGCGTTGTTTACGTGGCACATGCTGTCGATCCCCTCTTCTTCCACCAGCAGGAAGAATCCATTCTTGTTCCTGGAGAGGGTTTCAAGGGCTCTATCCGTCATCTCCGGCAGGGAAACCAGCGGATTGTACTTGTCCCCCGCTTCTGTGCCGTACTGGAACATCTCCTCATTGGCGAACAGACCGAGAAGCCTGGCTCCATTTGCTTTTTGCAATTCTCTGTGGTCACTCACATACTGGTAACCCAGTTTTTTCGCCAATTCCACCAGGTTTCCTTCCGTTCCCTTGCTCCCTTCGGACGGATCATCAGCCGGCCGATCCGGATGCCGTCCGGAGTTTCCCGCAGGATACCAATAATCCTCTCCACCGCCCAAAATGACATCCGGTCGGCTGTTCTCCAAATACTGCCGCGCAATTCTACTCTGATCATCCCGATCCTCCACATGGGCCCCGAAAGCAGCCGGAGTCGCATCAGTCACTTGGCTGGTGGTAACGAGACCCGTCGCTTTGCCCAGTTTTTTGGCTTTTTCCAGAACGGTTTCCACCGGTTTTTTGTGGCGGTCGACACCGATCGCCCCATTATAGGTTTTGACCCCGGTAGCCATGGCCGTAGCGGCAGCGGCCGAATCGGTCACAAACTCTTCGGGGTCAGCAGAGTTGGTGTGTACATAGCCAGTATAGGGCATATTGTCCATTGCCGTTTCCCCATGGAGGCCGACGCTGGACAGGCGAATCGCATCACGCTGGGCTTTTCCCATTCCGTCACCGACCATCAGAATCACGTTTTTCGTCCGGGGTGCCTGTTTGGCCTGACCTGCCCGCACCTGGGAAAAAGAAACCATTGCGATGGCCACAACCACAGCCAGGACTATCCCAAACCAACTGCGTTTGTTCATGAATGATCACTCCCCGTTAAAAATGCTCTCCCGTCTCAGGAACTCTGCGAAACTCTTTCGCACAAAACTGCATTGTTACGATCCCTTTATATTCTAATCCCCCTATATCAACAAAAGATAAATACCCTTTTAAAAATTACTAAAAGTATAGTCAAGAGAAAATAATCAGATAAAGTTCCCAAAAGCCAAAAATTCAGGAGACAGATATGATTTTTCACAAAATGTTAAAACATGTTAGCCAAATGCAGAATTTGACAGTCATCTCCAGGCGCGTTCCGCCTGTGATTAACGGCACAACGCAACAATATCCCTCCTGAAAGCAGTATCAGCCACCGAATTGGAAACCTATTTGTGCTACCATTTTAATAGAACAAATGTAGAGGTGGTTGCAAATGAAACTTTCACAAGAAACAGTAAAACAACTGCAAAAAAAAGAGTTTGAGATTTTGCGGGAATTCGACAAGGCCGCAAGGAAAATGGGCCTTCCCTATACGCTTTCTTCCGGAACCCTGCTGGGTGCGGTGCGCCACGGCGGCTTCATTCCCTGGGATGATGACGCAGATGTGGCGATGTTGCGGGAAGATTACGAACGTTTTCTGAAGGAAGGACAAAAGTACTTGCCGGATTACCTGTTCATCCAACACTATGAGACGGACCACAATTTTCCCCACAATTTCATCAAACTTGTGGATACCCGTACCTTCCTCGTCGAGCATACTACCTCCAAACTGGATATAAAAAGGGGTGTTTTTATAGATATTTTCCCGATCGACCGCATCCCTGACAATAAAGTCATCCGGGCAATCGACCGCCTGATGCTTGCTTTCATTTACTTCACCAAATTTTCGGTGACCTTGCAGTTCAAGAAAAAGCGCCACAGCCGTTTGCGGAAGATAATAGGCAGGATTCTGTGGCCGCTTGGGAAAGCGTTCGGCATTAACCGGCTCAACCGATGGGAAACCCATATCAAAACGAAATACAATCATCATTCAGAATTTGAATATACTTATGGGGATAATTCCATAATCATTCCTACTGAGTTAAAGGATACCATGATCTTGCCCATCAGGATCTTTCACGACCTCGGGGAAATCGAATTTGAGCATCACACTTTCATGGCCCTGAAGGATCGCGACCGCTATCTGAAGACCCTTTACGGGGATAATTACATGGAATTACCGCCCAAAGAACAGCGTGTATGCAAGCATATGTTCACGGAGTTAAAATTATAAAGTGTTTTTTGTTCACTTTTTGATCAAAAAAGAGGGATGACTTTATCACATGGACATCTCTCTTTTTTTGATGCCTTAAATTTTGGACTGGAAGCATCTTGAAAAAACATCATAAACCTTTACCATTATGCATTTAAACTTTACTAGAAAATTATTTTGTGATAAAATGAATATGTTCAAAAATTGAATGTTATTTTTTTATCCTTTCTTTTACCTGCCAAATCCATTCCGGATTTCCCCGGCTTCACCACACCTGGTTTCCGAATCCTGACAACAGAATAATAACAACAGCATAACAGGAGGGATTGCAATGGAAGACCAACTAAAGGTGTTGGAGACCATCAACAAACATGTCCACATCAATCAAAAATTCATCGGACAGCTCTGCAATTTTTCCGCCGGCAAAGTCAATTATCTCATTCGCGATTTGATGGAAAAGGGCCTGATCGGTACACAGAAACACGGCCGTAGCACACAATACTACCTTACCAAACAAGGAATCCGTTATTTGAAGAACCGGTATGCTTCCTATCAGGATAAAAAGGTTTATCTTCACGGTGGAAAAACGGCGCAGGTAAAAGAAGTCGTTATTCTGGCCGCCGGGGAAACAAAAGAGTTCAATCTGCCAGTAAGTCTGTTGCCGCTTGACGGCACAACGCTTTTACAACGGAACATTAATATTCTGAGAAAACATGGAATCGAAAAGATCATCATCGTCACCGGATACAAAAAAGAAGCCTTCAGCCAGTTATTTGATGAAGAGGGGATTATTTTCGTTGAAAATCCCCGCTATCAATGGACTGGTTCGATGTCCTCCCTTGCTTGTGCCAAAAATGTAATTTCCGGAGATTTCCTCGTTCTTGAACATGATATTCTAATTGAGGAACAAGCATTCACTCAATTGATTAATAATGAACAGCGGGACTGTATGCTGATCGCGACAGAAAGCGGATTAGGCAACGAAGCTTATGTGGAACTTCGCAACCAATACATATTCAAAATTTCCAAGGATCTCCATCAGCTGAACAGGATCAACGGCGAAATGGTCGGGATCAGCAAAATTTCTTATGATGTCTTCCAACTGATGCTGGAAGAATACAAAGAAAACCAGAACCCGTTTCTGAATTATGAATATTTGCTGTTGGACGTCTCCCGCCAGTACAAAATCGGATATCTGAAAATCAATGATTTGATCTGGTCCGATATCGACACGAAAGAGCATTATATCCGCATTCTCAATCTTGTTTACCCGAAATTGAAACGGAAAGAAGAAAAATATTTCGTCCATCAATTTAAAGAGACAATCTCATCTACGGTTGGGATTCCCCAGGACCAAATTACGGGAGTTTCCCCTTTGGGAGGGATGACGAACAAAAACTACAAAATCAGCGTGGCTGGAGGGAAGGAGTATGTGCTCCGCATTCCGGGGGCCGGAACGAAAAAAATGATCGACCGCCGCATCGAAAAGGAAAATGCGGTGCTTGCCAGCCGGCTCGGAATCAACGCGAATATCCTGTATTTCGATGAAAACAAAGGCATGAAAATTTCGGAGATGATCCCTGACGCGGAAACACTCACCCCAAAGATGGCACGGCGAGAAGGAAATATGAAGCTTGTGGCCGGGATTTTAAAAAAGCTGCACACTTCCGGGATTCCGATGAAAAACAAATTTGATATCGGGCAAATAAAGGCCAGATACGAACAGCTCGTGGATGAGGTCAACGGGCATTTTTATCCGAACTTCCGCAAATTGAAAGAAGAGGTCCTGAAAATCAAGGCGATGTACGATGCCATGCAAGTTCCACTTGTGCCATGTCATAATGACACATTGCCGGATAATTTCGTCAAAAGCGGAGACGACCGGATCTATCTTATCGACTGGGAATACGCCGGGTTAAACGATCCGGTCTGGGATTTGGCCGCTTATTCATTGGAATCTTCTTTTACGGAACGGGAAGAAGAACTGTTTTTGTCGTTCTACTTTCCAGAAGGAATCACCGAAAAAATCCGGATGCGGATGCTTATGCACAAGATTTTCCAGGATTACATCTGGAGCCTGTGGACTGTTTACAAAGAAGCCAAAGGCGACAATTTCGGAGATTACGGCATCACGCGGTATAACCGGGCAATCGCCAACACGGAATTTTTCTTGTCGAAGAAGGTGTCAGCATGAAGCACAAGGGGGTGGCTTACGGATTTTTGTCCGGCATTATGTGGGCACTGGACACGGTATTCATCGGCGTAATCCTCACCCATTCCATGTTCGTGTCGACAGAGCAGGCATTATTTCTCGCCCCGCTGGTGGGAACGTTTCTGCATGACACCGCATCGAGCCTGTGGATAGCCGGATACCTGTCACTTAAAGGAGAATTGAAGGCGGCACTGTCAAAAATCAAAACGACCAGCGGCCGGTTTGTCATATTGGGAGCGCTTCTTGGCGGCCCCCTCGGAATGACGTTTTATGTGCTCGCCATCAAATATCTGGGTTCTTCCTATGCCGCCTCGTTTTCCGCGGTCTATCCGGCGGTTGGGGCGTTCTTCTCTTTTCTGATCCTGAAAGACCGTCTGTATCCCAAAAACTGGGTCGGCCTTTCCATCAGTATCCTGTTCATCATCTTACTCGGATACTCGGGATCCGGGGCATTTTCCGCCCAATATGGTCTCGGACTTTTGTTCATTGCTCTATGCATCTTCGGTTGGGGGATGGAATGCGTCATCGTCGCCTGCGGGATGAAAGGAGATGAAATCACCCCGGAACAATCCCTCCAGTTGCGTCAACTCGTTTCCGCGGTCACCTATTGCACAATCATCCTCCCGTCTTTTGGCGGCTGGACACTTGCAACGGAAGTGATCACAAGCAAAGAGCTGTTTTTTATTATTCTTGTTGCATTGGCGGGATCGGTATCGTACCTGTTTTATTACAAAGCCATCCGCAAAATTGGTCCCACAAGGGCGATGAGTTTAAACATCTCTTATTCTGCCTGGGCAATATTCTTCAGGTTTCTCTTTTTTGCGCAACCCTTCACTTTCCGGATGGTATTTTATTGCTTCATGATTATTTTCGGTTCAGTGCTGACGGTGGCTGGAAAAGATGAATTCAATGTCACGGGGTTCTTTAAGAGATTCCTGAACCATCACATAAAGGAGGCGAACCGATGAGAGCAATTTTGCTGGCTGCGGGAATGGGAACGAGACTCCGCCCGATTACCTTTACGACTCCGAAATCCCTCATACCAATAAACGGCGAACCACTACTGGAAAGGCAAATCCGTTTCCTGAAAGAAATTGGTGTCCGGGAGATCGTCGTTGTGACCGGTTATCTCCATAAAAAATTTTCTTACCTGAAAGAGAAATACCATGTGACGCTTATTCGCAATGACCGATTTGACTGTTACAACAATGTCTATTCAATGTATTTGGTCAGGAAGTATTTACCCGGTGCTTATGTCATCGACGCTGACAACTATTTGCGCCGCAATTTCCTGTTGAAAAAACCGGATACATCTCTATATTTCAGTGCAAAAAAACCGTTTCGCAACGAATGGGTAATCCATGCAGACCGGACAAACAAAGTCCGAAACATTACCATCGATGAGAAAGGAAACAATTACATCCTCTGCGGCATTTCCTACTGGAGCGAGGCGGACGGCCGAAAACTTGTCAGGAAACTGGAAGAAACGGTCGCAAATGGGAACTTCAAAGATTTATATTGGGACAACATTGTCAAAGATAACATCGACGATTTAAATGTCTATCTGAAAAAAATCGATGCCCCGGATACATATGAAATCGATTGTATTGATGATTTGCACCGGTTGCGCCAGGAAGTGCTGTAGCCGTTCCGGACAGTGTCCGTGCCTGATTTCATCAGTGCGGACACCTGACCCCATCAGAATGATCCCACCGTCCAACGGACGCTTAAAACAAAACGCTTTTTTCCCGCCTGCCGGAACACAAAGTCACCATGCCCTTCTTCATCCAACACCTGCGCAAATCCCTTATTACCGCCAACAAGATCGTACAGGCCGTTTTTCAGTATACATTGTCTATGTTTGCAACAACAGGAATTCCATATTCCCGGACAATGTGAACTATGGATCCATCATGCCGCCGACTCTACAACCAGTGCTTTGGCTGGATGAAACAAAAGCGTCAAATCCAGAATCTGTAAAGATAAGACGAAAATCTTTATTCAGTCAGATTCTTCCGGCATGAAGACGACCCTGACGAATCCCCCGGCAAGAGGAAACGGGAATTCCGGCAAAAGCGCTTCAGGTCCCCAAGCCTGTTCCTCTCTCCTGAATATATTATTGTTACGACACGGTGAGGAACAGGCTTTTGATATTGCTTACAGGATTATCCAAGCGAACCAACCAAAGTTTTCCATATTATTTACATACCGGTTTTCCAATATTGCGACAAGTTCATCCGCTACAGATAAAATGATCCTTTTTCTGTATTTCTATGGGATATCGAGAAGTATATGTTTTTTTCTGGGATTTTTCTCCTTTGGGACTTGCATCCAAAAATAAAATGATTATAATAGAAATTGAAAGGTCAAATAAAGTCAAAGTCAAATTTTTTGGCACTCCATCGAAGTGAAGGAGGTAATAACGATGGATGTGTGTGAAATATGCAAGACCAATCCTGCAACGATTCATCTTCACCTGCAAATCAATTATCAAACTCAGAATCTGAATCTGTGCAGTACATGTTATAAAAAGGTTCAACAGCAAATGACGGACAGCCATTCTCCTTTTCCAGGATTGCCTTTCGGCATCGAAGGAGGGCCGGTGAGCGACCTGTTCCAAAGCTTGCTGGGCTCTGCCAATTCTAAAGGAATTCCTTTTACTCCCGAAGGGAAAGACCCACAGGTTATGACACAAACGACCACCGGAAGCCGTGGTGGTCTGCTGGAACAACTGGGACGGGACTTGACAGCCGCCGCCCAAGGGGGCAAAGTGGACCCCGTAATAGGAAGGGAAAAAGAGATTCAACGGGTAATCGAAATTCTCAATCGCCGCAACAAAAACAATCCTGTACTGATCGGAGAACCCGGAGTGGGAAAAACAGCCGTCGCCGAAGGACTCGCCCAGCGGATTGTCCAGGGAAATGTTCCCCAAAAGTTGCAACACAAACGGGTATTTATCCTGGATGTAGCCAGTCTGGTAGCCAACACCAGCTTCCGCGGCCAGTTCGAAGAAAGGATGAAACAACTGCTGGCGGAACTGCAACAACGCCGGGATGTAATTCTCTTTATCGACGAAGTTCACCTCCTGGTAGGCGCCGGTTCTGCCCAGGGTTCCATGGACGCAGGCAATATTTTAAAACCGGCCCTCGCCCGCGGTGACATCCAGGTGATTGGAGCCACCACCTTGAAGGAATACCGTCAAATTGAAAAGGATGCAGCGCTGGAGCGCCGGCTGCAACCGGTGCTGGTCAATGAGCCGGGTATTGACGAAACGGTTCAAATTCTGCAAGGCTTAAAGGAAAAATACGAACAATATCACCAGGTCGTCTACAGCGATGAAGCCTTGACCGCCTGTGCCACTCTTTCCCACCGTTATATTCAGGATCGTTATCTGCCAGATAAGGCCATCGATTTGATGGACGAAGCAGGGTCCAAAGTCAACCTGCGTGAAGGCGGCCGGACTTCTGACACATTGGAAGCACGTCTGGCCCAGGTACGAAAGGAAAAAGAACAGGCCACCAAAGAGGAACAATACGAGCAGGCAGCCCGGTTGCGGGACGAGGAAAAACACCTGATCCAGCAATTGAAGGAAAACAGGAAGTCGGCTGCTGCCAGGGTCAATCTCGTTGATATTCAGACCATTGTAGAAGAAAAAACAGGAATTCCTGTACGGAAGTTGCAACAGGATGAACAGGCCAAGATGAGAGATCTGGAAGAGCGATTGAACCGAAAAGTGATCGGTCAACCGGATGCGGTAAACAAAGTGGCCCGTGCCATCCGGCGCAGCCGTGCAGGGTTGAAGAATAGCCAGCGGCCGATCGGTTCTTTCCTTTTCGTTGGTCCTACCGGTGTTGGGAAAACCGAATTGGCAAAGGTATTGGCTGAAGAATTGTTTGGCGATCGGAATGCAATCATTCGCCTCGACATGAGTGAATACATGGAAAAACATGCAGTGTCCAAGCTGATAGGATCACCGCCTGGATACGTCGGATATGAAGAAGCAGGGCAGCTGACGGAACAAGTACGACGGAAACCCTACAGCATTGTGCTGTTGGACGAAATTGAGAAAGCTCATCCCGATGTCCAGCACATATTCCTTCAGATCCTCGAAGACGGGCGTTTGACCGACAGTCAGGGCCGGACAATCAGTTTCAAGGACACAGTAATCATCATGACCAGCAATGCCGGCACCGCCGAGCGCAAAGTCCGGGTAGGTTTCGGCAATAATCAGGCGGAAACACAAAGTGTGCTGAACAGCCTGAGCAGTTACTTCAAGCCGGAATTTCTCAACCGTCTGGACGCTGTTATCGAATTCAACAGCCTGTCACAGGAAAACATGTTGCAAATCGTTACCATCATGCTGCAAGAAGTAAGCAAACAATTAAAAGAACAGGGAATTACCGTCGAATTTACCGTGGCGGCGCAAACCAGGCTGGCAGAACTGGGATACAGCCCGCAGTTTGGTGCCCGCCCTTTGCGCAGGGTGATTCAGGAACTGGTGGAAGACAAAATTGCCGATGTTCTGCTGGAAAATGATGCGGTATCTCACCTGACCGTGGATACCGATGGCGACAAAATAAAAGTGCAAACAGCAACAGCACAGGGATGAAGATAAAATAAATCCAGGCGTTCGCAAAAGACCTGCGGACGCCTTTTTGATGCATACTGTCCATCCCGAAACCCGCACCTTTTCACCAGATATCAGACAAACAGATAACTTTTTGAACTATTAAAGTTCCTCAGTTGAAAAAAAGGCCCAGGTATTCCCGGAGTCTTAAAATAATAACCTTCAAGCTCCCTTCAAAGTGGAATTTTCCGCGATTTTGGATAAACAATCCAATATAATTATATTTTTAGTTTAAGACTAATTGCATTTATACTTGTGGTTTTTTGAAAAAATCATACAATATTGTATATTAATTAAATAAAACCAATAAATATTATATTCAGAATCATGCTATAAGAAAGGAGACATCCATGGTCACAACTGCATGGAACTGGTTATGGGATAAACATGATCAAGCAAAAGAACTGCTTCGCTTTTTTGTTAAACCAAATGATACGAACATCCGTACCACCAACCCCCAAAACACCTTACAAACCCGTAATAATAATGGAAATCGCAAACGTATTTACAAGCCATCCCAGTTTTCAGGGCTCATTTCAGGGCCTGTTTTATTTGTTCTGATTTTGGCATTCTTTTCACCGGAAGGATTATCAGCAGAAGGGAAAGCAATTCTGGCCAGTACAACCTGGATTGCTGTATGGTGGATGACAGAAGCAATTCCCATTCCGGCCACATCATTGCTTCCAATTGTGCTGTTTCCTTTAACGGGTGGATTGGATATCGGGACAACTGCTTCTTCGTATGGAGACGAAACCATCTTTTTGTTCATGGGTGGTTTCATGATCGCCCTTGCAATGGAAAAATGGAATCTTCATAAACGACTTGCTCTTGACATTATTTCGAAAATTGGAACAAACACCAACCGAATTATTCTTGGGTTTATGGTGGCAACCGGGTTTTTATCAATGTGGATTTCCAATACCGCTACAGCCATGATGATGGTTCCAATTGGCCTGGCTATTATCTACCAGGTTTCAGAAGCATTGAAGGGTGACCCTTCGATCGATACGTCGAAAAAGAATTTCCGATTTGGAAAGGCATTGATGCTGGGGATTGCCTACTCTTCCTCCCTGGGCGGAATTGCAACGCTAATTGGTACACCCCCAAACACAATACTTGCCGGTGCAATTGAAAAAACATATGGCACAGAACTTTCCTTTGCCGAGTGGATGTTATTCGGGGTGCCGATTGCATGGGTATTTATCATCATTGCCTGGTTCTATCTTGTAAAAGTTGCTTATCCAGTAAAACTGAAGCAACTTCCAGGTGGACGGGAAGTGATTCAGTCCCAGAAAAAGGAACTCGGCGCACCATCATTTGAGGAAAAAGCGGTCTTTGTTGTATTCGTGTCAGCTGCACTCGCATGGATCACAAGAACTTTTATTCTCGTTAAAATCAACGAAAATATTACTGATGCCGTTATCGCTATGGCAGCTGCGATCGTGCTTTTTATTATCCCTTCCAAAAACAGGGAGAATGCTTTGCTTGACTGGAATACAGCGGTTAAATTGCCATGGGGAATCCTGCTGTTATTTGGCGGTGGTCTTGCCATTGCCGCCGGATTTGTCAGTTCAGGACTTTCCGAATGGATTGGAAGCCAATTAACAGCATTACAGGGTGTTAACATTTTAATTGTCATCGCGGCGGTTACAGCACTTGTCATTTTCCTGACCGAAATAACATCAAATACAGCAACTGCCTCCATGATGTATCCAATTATGGCATCTCTGGCAATAGCACTGGGCATACATCCATATTCGCTGATGATTGCGGCAGGAGTAGCGGCATCATCCGCTTTCATGTTACCTGTTGCAACACCACCCAATGCTGTTGTGTTCGGATCAGGCTATTTACGAATTCCGGATATGGCAAGAGCCGGTTTGGCCTTAAACATTATTGGGATTTTTCTTGTAACTTTTGCAATCTATTTCCTGCTTCCGGCCGCTTGGGGAATTGATCTGACAAGCGTCCCGGACCAGTTTCGATAACATAAAAAAGGAAGAACCCGTGGCAAGCATGGATGTTCTTCCTTTCTTTTTTCTTCTTCTCCATCACAGTCTCATTCAGGCCAATTCATCCCTCAAGTCTTGTAATTGCTTCTCAGGGTCATTGAAATGCCATATACAACCGTCTTGTACCGAAAACCTGTGATATACTTAATCTGTGTTCTCCTTTTTTAAACATGCGGAGCAGGGGAGGTCTACACGCCACTCGGGGCTTTATAAAACAGAAAACTGCAGATGTTATGTTTGTACAAGTCAGGTAATGGGGCGATCGTCCAACTTTCCAGCAAACAGCAGGATCAAGGGTTTCAAATCCCTGATCGATCTTATGAAAACAAGAAGTCGGAGTAAACTTGAACTGGATCAACGGCAAAAACTCATGAATTACCAAAGCAGACTTCATGGAGGAGGGGATTTTGATGCCGCATCCGCGTTACATCACCGACATTCGTAAAATCGAGAACCTGCCCGAGGAAGAGCGGCAAAAGCTGACTGACATCACTGACAAATTCGTCTTCAGGGTAAACGACTACTATCTCTCGTTGATTGACTGGAATGATCCCGACGATCCCATCCGTAAATTGATCATCCCTGACGAGGCCGAACTGGATGAATACGGAAAGTGGGACGCCTCCGATGAATACAGGAACTATGTCGCGCCCGGATGCCAACACAAGTATGGCACCACCGCCCTGTTGCTGGTTTCGGAAGTATGTGGTTCCTATTGCCGATTCTGCTTCCGCAAGCGACTCTTCCGGAACGACGTTCACGAAGCCTCCCTGAATATATCTCCGGGAGTGGAATATATCCGGAACCACCCGGAGATCAACAACGTTCTTCTAACCGGAGGCGATTCCCTGATGCTGTCCACAGGAAAAATACAGGGAATCCTGGAACGCCTGCGGGAAATTCCACATGTGAAAATCATCCGCCTTGGTTCCAAGCTTCCTTCTTTCAATCCGATGCGAATTTATGAAGATGAAGAACTGCTTCAGACTCTGTCGAATTTCTCCCGGCCTGATGCACGAATCTATGTCATGGCTCACTTCAACCATCCCCGGGAACTGACTGGGAAAGCCCTCCGGGCAATCAACGCACTTCAGAAGGCCGGGGTCATACTGGTCAACCAGACGCCGGTACTAAAAGGAATCAACGATGATCCCGAAGTACTGGCCAAACTCCTCGACAAATTGTCCTGGGCCGGGGTAACTCCCTACTATTTCTTCCAAAATCGGCCCGTGGCCGGAAACGCCAATTTTATCCTCAGTTTCCGGGAAGCCTATGAAAAAATCGAGAAAGCCAAGTCCCTGACTTCCGGTCTCGGCAAACGGGTCCGTTATGTGATGAGCCATTCCTCCGGCAAGATTGAAATTTTAGCCGTGGATGACAAACATATCTATCTGAAGTATCACCAGGCTCGCAACCCGGAGTACTATGGCCACTTTTTCAAACTGGAATGCCCGGAAGATGCGGCATGGTTTGATGACCTGCCGGGAGCCGGAGAACTGCTTGACAAGCAGGATGTTCATATGATGCCTTAAATAGTTGATTTCAGCCTGTTCGGATCTCTCCTCTCCGCGATATCAATCATTCTTATCCGAACCATAACAAATATGTTTTTCCCTTTTCCATTGATCCATCATATTGGATTACACCTTGTTTTGAACACAAGCAAGGAATAAACCATTAACTCGAAATTTTATGCAATCCAATTGTTCCGTTTGAAAATTTTTTTATCGTCAGCCACGGGCGGTTTTCTTCCCAACGGATTTTTACCGGCATTTTGTATACTTCTGATAACAATTCATCTGTCAAAACTTCTTGCTTTGGTCCCGAAGCAACTATTTTCCCATCACGAATCAGTAACACATGCGATATAACATCGACAATTTCCTCAATATGGTGAGTCACATAAAGCAAATGACAATTTTTTTGGACGATTTCGTTCATCAAATTTAACAATTCTTCACGAGCGAACACATCCAACCCTGTACAGGGTTCATCCAGGATGAGAATTTCAGGATCACTCATTAACGCCCGGGCGACAAGTATTCTTTTTCTTTCTCCCTGTGACAACATATGATACGTCTTGCCACTCAAATAAGCCAGACGCAACGCGGAAAGCAAGGAATCTGCCTTTTCCCGGTCATCATCAGAAACTTCTTCATATAAACCGAAGGAAGCAAATTTGCCACTTACAACAATGTTCCCGACTGTTTCATGATCCAGAACGTGTGAAAATCTCTCCAATGAACTGCTCACATATCCAATTTTTCTTCTTAGTTCAGGCAGATTTGCCTTGCCAAACTCATTTCCCAGAACGGTAACCTTCCCTGTAGTCGGAAAACGGTAACCTGTGACGATATCCAATAATGATGTTTTCCCGGAACCATTTAACCCCAGAATGGACCAGTGCTCGTTTTTCTTTACTTCCCAGTTAATTTGGCGCAAAATTTCCTGACCATTTCTTCTCCATGATACATCCTTGAAGGTAATAATCCGATCCATGGCATTTCACCCCATATTTATGTAATTGCGTGGATAAGAAAATACTGCATTATTCCTCCTTTATCCGGGCCTTTTTATATTTTTCTTGAAAACCCGTTTGTTACAAGGTCAAGAGTTTACAGTCATCAATACTTTCCATTCTGCATCAACAGCTGTTCGTACGGATCTGTCCAGCCCCCTTAATTGTTAAATTCTAAAAGATTAATGCAAAAGAACGGGGCGGGAAATCCCTCTTCAATCACATCTCCAACTCTCTCTGACTAGTTGAAAATTTCGGGCTCTTCACACGGTTCCAGACTGGCACCCGGTCCCTGCTTTCCTTCCGGTAAGGCAGTGCCCTATGTCCAATTTTCCCCTTGTCAGCACTTCCTTTAATGGTACGTTGATCCCCCACAAGGATGCCTGTTGGAAGCCAGTCTCCGGATCATATTCATAATGCCCAGAACAAAACCGGACAGGAGCCAGGTTCTCCCTTTTTCAACTTGTCTTGCGGGGATTCACATTTGATAACTTCTGTTCCAGTAAACAATATTGGCATCACTTGTATATTACATTATATTAAACATATATGTTCCATTAAATTAAACCATCAGTCCCTCAACAGAGTCAAAACCGCTATTATTCTTTTTTCGGGAAAAGCGTATAACTGAAACTGATCATAAAATCTACGGCCAGGACGATTGACCAAATCCGCAGCGTGTGAAGCAATGCTTCCGTCTGTGTACTGTTGTTTATATAGAGAATAATGCCTGTTAATATTCCCCCGCCTATTAACCAGGACAACAAATGGCGGTACCATCCCTCACGTTCTTGTCTGGCGTGTTCTTTCCCGTATTTTTTTATTTTAACCGGTTTTTCTCCATATCCAAATCTGTAAGCAAAATGTTCATCTGCCCACTTGATCATCTGATGCCCGAATGCCACACTGACCCCTATATAAATGGCAGAAAGGCCATGTACAGTGGTGGCAATCGCCCCATTTCTGATATCGATTACGGTTGCAACAAGCAAAATGAGATCAACGATTGGCGTGCAAATCAGCAACAATAAACCAAGTTTCTTCTGCTTGAATATATATCTCGCTGTCAAGCCTGCTAAAACAAACACCCAGAACGCAATCTCACAGCCAATGATAAGCCAACCTATCAAGCAAACACCCACCTTTATTTAATACAAGTGTGTTAAAATAGACGCATGCCTAAACTTGTTGATCACAAAAAACGTAAAATCCAAATTGCCGAAGCTGCCTGGAAAGTTATCGTCAATGAGGGGATTGAGCAGGCAACAGTAAGGAAAATTGCCAAGACAGCCGGGCTTTCCGTTGGCTCCTTGCGACACTATTTTTCATCACAATCGGAACTGTTGCGTTTTTCGATGGAATTGGTAGCCAAACGGGTAAAAGAGCGCGCAGAAGCAAGGAAATACGATGGTGATCCCATGGAGTTTATGACCGAGGCGATCTGTGAGGTACTCCCCATCGATGAAGAGAGAAGAATTGAAATGGAGGACAGGATGGCTATGCACCACCTGTTATATCCAAAACAGTTCACTTACGAAAAAATGATTCGCACCTTAAAATACCATCTGCGATCCCTTTGCAAATAAGGGAAAGGAGCTGGGAAATTCAACTCCTTTCGGCTTGTCAACAAGTGTGAGAAAGCGATTTTTGAAAACGATCGGATTGCTTTCAAAAGAAAACATTGCCTTCCAGGAAAAACGGGCAAAACCGTTTGGGCCCAAGTGAGCCCGCCTGGAAGGGAATGCTCAAACGTCACGACTGCTTCTTTGCAAGGCGGAGACGGAACGAAGACATACCCAATAAAATTTTAAATCCCCCAACTCTCCTTGATTTCCTTTAACAAACGAGTAACTTCTTCTTTTTTCTCTGGATGCCTCTGAATAAATTGTTGTCCATATTGATTAACATAAGGATAAAATTGTTCAAAATCCATGTAACCAATGGTATCTTCCTCAGCGGCCGGATAATACATTAACAGAGCAACTTCATTTTCTTTACATCGGTATTTTTCCCATTCTTCAAAATCCTGATGAAATAAAATCATGATTTCCTCTTTCCCAAAACCAGTTTTTTCTTTAAATTCATTTAGACACCTAATAAAATAGTAATTCCCAACCAGACTAAAGAAAATTCTTATGCATAATTCTTTTTCTTCAATTGTTTTCATAATTTTATAGTTTTCTTCTTCAGAATTGTACATTTTCACTTCTCCTTGATTACAGGATAAAAGTTTTTTATTTTTTCTTGTTCATTTAGACAGCCTGCAAACTTCATTCCATTGGTGCTAAATCCTTCAACAAATCTCCCATCAATTCTTTTGGCATCTATTCCTTCTTGCATGGCCTCTTTTCCCCCCTGAATCATTTGCTGATCTGAATAAACTTCAGGGTCATACACAGTTTTAGGATTCTTTATCACTTTATATTGACCAGATGGAACCAAGTTCCCGTTTTTATCATAGGTTAGGGATGGAAGCTTGTATTCAATATCATACAATCCTGGAAACTTCGGGTGTTGCATCTTACTAATTATTAAATTATCTATTTCTACCCCCGTTTCTTTTAACGTTCGAACAAATTCCTCCATATTATGGGCACCAATCACTCCCTGTTTGCCTTTCCCTATTCCATTTCCTCTAATCAAATGGTCATCAAAGCCTTCTGCAAACTGCACTGTAATTCGCACAGTTGAACTGCCGACGGTGGTTCCATTTTCTCCGCTTTCAGCAGCAAACTTCTGCAACCACTCTCCTAACGGGGTATCTCCAATCTTCGTGGGTGCCGTAGTTAGCCCAGCCAACGAACCACACTGCTCCCGGCAGCTCCTGCACCGGTGGCATAACCCGTGCCGCTTGCAAAATAAGAAGAACTGAGCTGTTAACCCAGTTCTTTACACATCCAAGGCAATCATTGCTTTTTATATTGTACAGTCAACAATTTCTCCTCAATCATCAAAATCTCAATTATTCTATACTTTATTTCAACCAATATTAACGCCTCCCATAACTGTCGCTGGATATACCTTTTCAGCAGTCTTTTCTGAAAAAATTTTGTACCAGTAAAATGGGGAAACGTGTATAAAAAATTTCTCTTCAAATGTCCCAACTGAAAAGCTGTTGGCAAAGACTCGCCAACAGCTTTTCAACCTTTAGAATCATTTTTTCAGTTCTTGTTCTGATATTAATGCAGGTTTATCATCAATAAATAAATATTCTTTGCTTTTGATCCCAGGAATTATTTCTGTTTTCCGGATTGGCTTAGCGTATGGAAGTTCTTTCTTAATCACTTCCATGACTTCATCCAGATTTTTCAAGCTCATTAATTTTATCAGAACAGGATATTGCCTGAATTCATCTTCAAGCCAATCACCATCTACAAAGTTGTAATTAATCCGTATCTTTTGCTTGTCGTCTGTTTTAAATAAATAGTACTCATCCCAATAACTGCTTTCATGTAATTTGAATTGAATATTTAATGCCTTTTCCAAATCATTCTTGACTGCTGACAAATCATTTTTAACAGTTCCATATGTAACATATATACCCATTCGATCATGTCACCGCCATTATACCAGGTCTTCTTAGTGCTTCTTCCACACTTTCAAATAACATAAAATTAACAGGTCGTCCAGCCATTTGACTCATTTTAAAAGCTCCTGTACCGGCTGCCAAGCCAAACAAGGCAGATATGGCTCCTGCAATGCCCCCAAACAACATATCCAGCAACATTTCATCAAGGACTAGCCGGGAGAATAAGATTGGGAAAAAGTTAAAGATCAGAAACGCGGTGTGATTATAAGCGGACTTTTTTCATGGATTTCAGGAAATGAGTTATTTGTGTTGCAGCCTGACTGTTCAAGTTTATTGGCAGCTTCCCACCTTTATATTTTCACCAAAGAAGCACTAAAAACAATCTGAGCCGCCCCAATGGACGACTCATACACAAAATCAAATACACATTGTTGAATTAAACTAGTGAAATCAATCATTCATACTTTCATTTTCTTTCTTTTCTTCAAACAAACAAAGAAAAATATCTGCCAGCGTTTCAATATTCCTGTTCGTTCCTCATCCAAATTAGTTAATGTCATCACTTATTCGCTCAGCAGTTTTTTGAAATAGATCATATATATAATCCCCTCGTCGGCGGTCTAAACTGGCTGTTACCTCAGTTATCGGACAGATAGGATCTAAGCCTGAAATCATAACCACTGGCAATTCATAAATAACATTATCCGGATCATCTAAGAAGAGTTTCCATTTACCATTGAAATTTTTCCGATATACCTCACCAGCATAGCGAGCTAAAAAATCAAGTGTACTTTTTTCATTTTCTTTTAAAATATCTTTTACTGTTGAATATATTTCTAGCATCCAGGCTTCTGATCGAAGTAATGACTGCGGACTAAAATCCAAATTTAAGTCTTGTGGCATGATCTCAAGGAATTCATCAAGCTTATCATCCATTTCCATCAACCAATATTAAAAAGATCATCTTTTGATTCATGGTCATTTTTCATTTTTTATGCTACCGCCTTTCTCAATAAATCCCACGCACTGCTTTTCTCATGTTCAAAAAATTATCCTGTTTTACCAACCATCAATTGTTCTAAAAGTGTGTGATTCATGGGTGACGACAACATTTTTCCAATTGATTCTCATTCTGCCAAGGAGGAATCGAACCATGCTTTTCCAAAAGTCTTTGCTAAATAACTTTTGTACCGGTTCGGGTAATTTGTTTATCAGCCTTTCAGAGTTTAAAGCAGATTGAAATTCAAACCCTCAACTCAAGGGTAATGAACATGCATCACTTTTAGTTATGTATATACATCCAACTTAATGAACCCCGTTTGT
>NZ_JACEOL010000039.1 GCF_013868055.1 Thermoactinomyces mirandus
GGGTTTGTCATCAAGCTCAGAGAAGGAATCAGTTCCTTCTCTCTTTTTTTATCCCATAAAGAAATCCCAAAATCGGTGTTTTCCAAGCTGGCTTATCAATTGGTCGATCGATTGTTCTATCGCTTTCCGCTCAGCCGGGGAAAGGGCTTTTTCGTCAAGGAGCGATTTTAACTCACGCAAATGCTGTTTGGCAGCCTGATCCTGGTTAAGCAAAACAGCCTGCAGGAACAGGTCGGCTTGTCTGGAAAGATCGGGGCTGGCGGACCTAAGCATAGACAGGTACAAAGCATACGCGTTCATATGTTTTTTTACTGCCTGATATGTCTTCGCCTGCCGTTTTTCATCATAAAACAATATTTCTCCAATCAGAGCGCGGGTGGTACTTTTGTTAGCCCAGTCGGTGTTTTGTTCGAAATTGCCATTTTCCAGCTCGAAACCATCTGTCTGTAACTGGTCGAAACCGGCAAAATTCCATGGATAGGTTCCTTTTTCATGTTTGATGAGCCTTAAGGAGAAGGTGGCATGTGTTTTTCCCCGCAGATACGGGGTCAGGTCAATCTTCTCGTGTTTCCAGACGCCGGGTCTGGTGGTGTCGACGCGTTGTGACCACACCACCTGATTATTGATCAGGATCTGTTTGGCAAAAGGAAGGTTCTGAAACCTGACGGGGTATACGTTCAAATGCCAAAAGGAAAGGGAATAGTGCCGGCCAGGCTTGATGTAAATCTTTTGCGCCCATTCTGCATAATCATTCTTGCGGACAAAAGGGGTATTCGGAACAAAAAGGTTGGCATATCCCCTGCCCGATCTGGCAAGCCGATCCTGTTCTTCTGCCATGAATTTTTTGGGAAGCAAGTAGGTGACCACTCCGGCAAGGTGTCCCACTTTCATGCGGTAAAGAGCCAATTTGAGAGTCGACTCTATATACAAAACGGAAGGGTTTGACGGTGTGGCCGATAACCGGCTGGCATAGATCATAACCACCAGTGGCAGATGATACCGCTTTGCCAGAAATTCCGCGGAGTCAATCTGCTCCAGAAACCGGTCTAGTTTTTGCGTGTTGCGGTAGGGATCATCCCGATAGCTCATGATCACACCGTCGAGCAGGGAATGGTAACGGGTAAAAAAGTTTTCGGTAATGGCCGGAAAGTACATTTGCGGCATAAATTTCAGATTATGGTTTTCGCGGAGTCCTGCATCACGCATTTTTCTTACATATTGGGGAGAGAAAAAGTTCAGATTTTCATTAAAATCATCGATCACAATTCCTTTCAAATTGGGGTATCTTCCCGAAACCCGTCCAATGGCTTTAAACCAGGCGATATAGTCGGTGCCAAAGGGCTCGGAAGCTTTCCCCGGTGCTTCCGTCGGCGGGACAAGATAAATCCATACATCTATGCCCGCTTTTTGCGCAGCCGGTAAAAATTCATGCACAAGATCGTCCCAGTCTGATTTTTCATGCCAGATGAGATAAAAATAATGATTTATTTTCAAATTCTGCAAATGCTCAATCATTCGCGGTGTGTCAATATGGAACAAACCGTCACGGCGAGAGTGCTTCTCCCGGATTTCCCCACCGTAATCCCCCAGAATTGCTTTTCCATTCAGGAAATCTTCACGGATCGCGTAACCATGGGATGGCCAGGTGGCTGTCAATACCAGAAGCCATAGCAAAAACAGGATTTTCGTATGAAACTGGCACATTCCGTTAAGTCTCCCATCTGATTCCTTTTTGTTTCTTAGTTTCTGTCAGTTCAATCCGGGATATGTGACGGGAAGATGAAATATTTAAAGGTATAAAACAGAAAAGTCTGCAGAACTTAACATCAAAGTGTAATTGATGAGGAGGATTTTTATGCAGTTGTTGAAAGAATTGACGGAAGCCCGGGGAGTATCGGGATATGAACAGGAAGTCCGTTCCATCATGAAACGGGAGTTGATGAAAGCAAATGTTGAAATAAAAACAGACGGTCTGGGGGGGATTTTTGGAGAGAAAGAGGGAGACAGCCACAAGCCCCGGATTTTGCTGGCAGGCCATTTGGACGAAGTCGGGTTCATGGTAACGGAAATCATGAAAAGCGGTTATCTTCGTTTTTCCCCACTCGGAGGATGGTGGAGCCAGGTTCTGTTGTCCCAGCGGGTATCGATCATCACAGAGCAGAGAACTTTTACCGGAGTAATTGGCTCGCGCCCGCCGCATGTATTGACACCGGAAGAGCAGAACAAGCTGATTCCCATTCGCGAAATGTTTATAGATATCGGAGCTCATAGTGATGAGCAGGTTGAAGAATGGGGGATTCGGGTGGGCGATCCCATTGTTCCTATCTGCCCGTTTGAAATCATGCCTGACCAGGATACCATTTTGGCCAAGGCCCTGGATAACCGTGTCGGCTGTTATCTGGTGCTGGAAGTGTTGAAACGGTTAAATATGGACAAACATCCCAATACCGTGATTGCCGGTGCAACTGTACAGGAGGAAGTCGGGCTGCGCGGAGCTACAACTGCACCCCGTCTGGTGGAACCGGATATCGCCTTCGCGCTTGATGTTGGAATTGCCGAAGACCAGCCGGGAAGTGAAGGAAAGAACAAGGCAAGACTTGGGAAAGGTCCGTTGATTACCTTTTTGGACGCAACCATGATTCCAAATCTCCCTTTACGCAATTATGTGATCGAAGTGGCCAAAAGGTCGGGAATTCCCTATCAGGTTGATACCATGACAGGCGGCGGTACGGATGCGGGCAAATTCCATCTTTACGGCAAAGGGGTCCCCTCTCTTGTTATCGGTGTCGCGGCGCGTTATATTCACAGCCATGTTTCCATGGTCAGCAAATCGGATCTGGACGGAGCCGTTCAGTTATTGGTTGAGGTGATCAGGGGATTGAATGAAGAAAAATACAAAGACTTGGTTCAATACTTATAGGGCAGGTTGTTTTGGACAATTGCTTTAAACTGTCCGTTATGTTTGTTAAGATGTAGTTAACAAAAATGGAGGCGATTCTCTTGACAGCGAAACATCAGGCATTCTACGAATATATGGAAGGAATCGCAAACCGGTTGCCCGAGAAGTCGTTTGATGAATTTGTGGAACAAATGGGAGGGCCCGGGAATATTTATGTCGTCTATGTTGATGTTTTGATGGGTTTTTGTGAATGCGGACCTTTGTCGAGTTCATTGGTCAATGAAGTGGTCAAACCGCTCTCTGACTGGACGGAATATATTTTCAAAAAGGGATTTTCGGCCAGAAACCTCATTTTCCTGAATGACTGTCATCCGAAAGATGCTGTGGAATTTGAAGCGTTTGCCCCACATTGCCTGAGAGATATGGAAGAATCACAGATTGTCCCGGCATTGCGCCAATATCTCGATCTTGCAGAAGAACAGGAACAAGTATTTTTAAAAAATGCGACCAACGGGCTGTTTGGGAAAAATGCCGTTGGAATCCGTTTTTGCGACTGGCTGGAGGAAGTTATGCAGAAGGGAAAAACCGCTTTTATTGTGGTCGGGGATTGTACGGATCTTTGCATTTACCAGAATGCCATGGCCATCCGCCTGTTGGCAAACGAATTGAATGTCCGGACGAGGGTGATCGTACCTCAAGCCCATGTAAGAACTTATGATTTGCCAGTTAAAAACGCAGAAAGTCTCGGAGTGATGGCTCATGATGCCAAATACCTGGAAACAGTTTTTTTCTACCATATGGTCCTCAACGGAATTGAAGTGATCTCAGGCTGGCAAAGGGCATAAAAACAGGAAAGATGTGTATCTTTTAGCATAGATTAAATTATGATATTCTTAAGAGTGTTTAGTGACCAAAAAACGGGGTTAGATCATGGAACAAACGCTGTTTACTTTGTTACAGGAATATGGTTACATAGGTATTTTTCTGTTTTTGGTATTCGGAATTGTAGGGCTTCCGTTGCCCGATGAGATTATGATGACTTTTCTTGGGTATTTGACAACAATCGGCCAGCTGAACCTTTATCTTACCTATGTCAGTGCGTTAGCCGGTTCGGCATGCGGGATCACGTTCAGCTATTTGCTGGGAAACTGGTTGGGGTATCCGTTTCTGAAAAAATATGGACGGAAGATTTTTATAACTCGGCGGCGATTGCGTCTGACGCAGATGTTGTTCCGAAAGTATGGGAACTGGCTGTTGTTTGCCGGATATTTTATTCCTGGCGTGCGCCATGTAACGGCATATTTGGCGGGAATTTCAAAGATCTCGTACTGGCGGTTTGCCTTGCACTCCTATGCAGGAGCCGTTGTCTGGTGTGCGACATTTATCGGATTGGGACATTTTCTGGGAGCCAATTGGGAATGGGGATTCTCCCTTATGCATAAATACGGGACACGCATTCTGTTTGTCCTGTTGCCTATAGCCTTGATTATGGCAGGCCGGTATTTTTGGAGCCAAAACAACAATTCATTGAATACAAAATAGAGTCTGCACCATCATCCCTAACAACAGGTGATGGTTTTTTTATGACAGGCGGTTAAAGGATGTCCCGGCTTTCCGAAGTTTTCCGGCCAGATGAAGTTCCTGAATGGCTGCCGTAAAGGGTTGTCATTCCATTTTTTTACGAGCCCAAGTGGTTAGATGGAGGAGGATGGAGATGACTATTCAGACGTTGTCACTTCAAAACAATAAGGAACTTATTCAGATCTTGTCCACACAGCAGGCCGCTTACCAGGTGGAGGCAGAACTGATTCAGGCCTACAATATACCAACATTGAACGAAACAATTGAATCAATTCGAAACTGTAAAGAAACGTTTATCGGGATTTACGAAAAAGAGCAATTGGCAGGTTTTCTTTCTTATATCCAAGATCCAAACCAGATTACCATTTGCCGTTTGGCTGTCCATCCTTCTTTCTTCCGTCAGGGAATCGCTTCCAGATTGTTAAACAGGGTTTTGAATATAGCAGGAATTACACGCTGGAAAGTGACGACCGGGAAAGGAAATATCCCGGCTATTCGCTGCTACGAGAAACATGGCTTTCAATTGGTTGAAGAAATCATGACTAAAGAAGGAATTCCGATCGTAAGAATGTTAAAAAAAGTTGACAAAAAATAAATCATATGGTTAGAATGATAAAAGAATTTTATATTGAAATCGCCACTAGGGGTGCACACAAGTGTGCTGAGAGGAACGGAGTTTCCAACCCTTTGAACTTGAACTGGGTCATGCCAGCGAAAGGAAGTGGGGAAAGGTGTTTTATATTGATTTTGCATAAAACCGGTATCCCCATGGATACCGGTTTTTTAATCAGGTGATGATCAATTTATGGAATTGCATATTATATCTGCTTCATATCAAACCATCAATGATCTGAAAAAGCAATGGACACGCCTTTACCCATGGGTTGATGCTTTTCATTTGCGGTACAAGGAGAAGACAAAAAAGGAAGTATGGCAGATGGCTTGCTCACTTCTCAAGGAAACCCCCATTCCGGCCAAGTCTTTGGTGATCAATGGTCATGCTGATCTCGCTGAAACATTGGAAGCCGGAGGTTTGCATTTGCCTGAAAAATGGCCCATTTCCCGGGAAATATTGGCGCGTTTAAAAGGAAAAATGCGTGTGGGGCGTTCGGTTCACTCGGTGGAAAGTGCGATCGAAGCCGAGCGGGAAGGGATGGATTATGTACTGGTTGGACATATTTTCCCCTCTGCCTCCAAACCTGGCTTAAGTCCGCTTGGAGTGGAGCGCTTGCGGGAGTTTGTAAAAGCATGTTCCATTCCGGTGATCGCCATTGGGGGAATAGGGACACAAAATGTGGACAAGATCAAACCAACCGGCAGCCGGGGAGTGGCAGTGATTTCAGCAGTGACCAATCATTCTCACCCTGAACAAGTGGCAGAAGAAATGAAAAGAAGGTGGAATTTTGCATCACAGTGACGTTGTTATTGTTGGCGGTGGACTGATTGGAAGCTCAATTGCCTTTTATTTGGCAAAATCAGGAGTAAAGGTAGCCGTGCTTGAGGTGCCCATTCTTCCAGTGCCGTTGCAGGAATGCCGGGAGCACAGGCGGAGATGAGCCACCCTGGAGCGCTTGCTGATGCTTGTTTGAAGAGCGATTCCATGTTCTCCGAACTTGCCGGGGAATTGTATGAAACGACCGGGCATCGAACTGAACCGGTCTCCTGGACCGGCCAAGTCATATCTGAGATCATTCAGGGAAAAGAAGCGGACTTATCCCCTTTTACGCCTTACGGGCACTCAGCCAGAAAGGAGGAAAAAAATGCGCATTCAGTTAAACGGGAAAGAGAAGCAGGTTCCCTCAGATCTGCAAAACATCGAAGAACTGTTGAAACATTTACTATTGGCTGATCGGATTGTGGTGGTTGAACATAATAATCAGGTTCTTACGAAAGAATTACATGCGAAAACAAAATTGTCAGATGGAGACCGGATTGAAATTGTCCATTTTGTTGGAGGAGGTTAAACCATGCTGAAAATTGGAGAATATACCTTTAAGTCCCGGTTGTTTCTCGGTACCGGAAAATTCCCTGACTTTGAAGTGCAAAAAGAGGCCGTCGAAGTATCGGAAACAGAAATTCTGACGTTTGCTGTCAGGCGAATGAACATCTATCAGCCGGATCAACCCAATTTTTTGGAAATGCTTGATTTGGAAAAATACAAACTGCTTCCCAATACAGCAGGGGCTTCCACGGTCGAGGAAGCAGTCAGGATAGCGCGGTTGGCAAGAGCCTCCAACCTGTGTGACATGATAAAAGTCGAAGTGATTGCTGACCAGAAAACATTGCTTCCGGATCCGATTGCCACATTGGAAGCAACCCGGATTCTGGTGAAAGAAGGATTTACAGTTTTGCCCTATACTTCTGACGATCCGGTATTGGCGCGCAAACTGTGGGAAGCAGGAGCCCATGCCATCATGCCGGGCGGCTCGCCGATCGGTTCCGGACAGGGGTTGCTCAATCCTCTCTATCTGAAATTCATTATTGAGGAATGCCCGGTTCCGGTTATTATCGATGCGGGAATCGGCTCACCCAAAGATGTCGTGGAAGCGATGGAATTGGGCGCAGACGGAGTTTTGCTGAATACGGCCGTATCCAGAGCCAAGGATCCTGTAAAAATGGCCGAAGCCATGAAACATGCAGTAATTGCAGGCCGATTGGGTTATGAAGCGGGAAGAATCCTGAAACGGGAAATGGCCAGCCCAAGCAGCCCGACTGAAGGTTTGCTGAAGTAAAAAACCCCTGGTCTGTTTATGATGTGCACCCCTTAAAATAGACACGGAAAAATCCCTATGGTTGCCGAACTATTTTAAGGGGTGATTTTTATGGCCAAAAAAGGACAAAAATTTAAGCATTATCCATTTGACTTAAAGATGAAAGCAATTGAAATGCGTTTAGAAGGAAAAACAAAGAAAGAGATAGCTGAAAAACTTCGAATTTATGACATCGGTTAAAGATATGGATGCGTAAGTATAAAGCGATGGGGGCTGACTTTTAGACCGTCGAGGAGGTCGAAAGAAGCTACTTAGCCAAGAAGAACAAATAAAAAAGTTGAAGATGGAAAATGATGTCTTAAAAGAGTGGTTAGAAATCTTGAGCAAAGAGGGAAGAGTGTCAAATACGAGATAATCAGCACACTTCGTCACAAATATACAGTTGGAGAGCTTTGTGCTTATCTTCAAGTATCTCGAAGTGGATACTATAAATATCAATATCTGCAAAGTAAATCTAAATCTCATCGAAACGATAAGGTGAGAAAGATGATTCAATTAGCTTTTCAAAAACATAAAGGTATTTATGGATATCGGCGAATTCAAGCTGAATTACGAAGAATATTTGATGTACAGATTAACCATAAACGTGTACTACGTCTTATGCAGGAAATGGGACTGCAAGCAAAAATCCGACGTAAATATCGATATTTATATCACAACAAATCATCTTCTTACAGAGTATCGAAAACCTTTTAAATAGAAAATTTAAGGCGGATTATCCTAATCAAAAATGGGTTACAGATATTTCGTTTATTCATATTGGTTCACAGCGACTTTATTTATCTGCCATTATGGACTTATATAACAATGAGATTGTAGCATATGAACTAAGCAATCGCAATGACAATCAGCTTGTTCTAAACACCATAAGAAGAGCTGTAGAAAAACAGAAAGACGTGTTTGGTATTATCCTACATAGTAATCGAGGGTACCAATACACGTCCGGTGCTTACCACGACATGCTCCATCAATTTGGGGTGATTTCAAGCATGTACCGGAAAGGTAATTGCTATGATAACGCTTGTATTGAAAGCTTCTTTTCCCATCTTAAAACAGAAGCTCTTTACACTCATAATATCCAAAATGTTCAAGAAGCTCAAAAGGTAATTTGTGAATACATTCAATTTTACAACCTTGAACGTATTCAAATAAAACTAAACCAATTGCCGCCTGTAGAATACAGGCGGCAGAATATGGCTTAAAAAACCAGGCTTTTTTGTTATCTATTTTTAGGGTCTTGACCATTATAAAGGCGAGGGTTTTTTTATAGCCGTACAGGATGAACATTTGAAGAAGAACGGCGTGCCTTGCTTTTGACAGTGCGGTAGCGGGAAATATTCAATAGAATACCTAAAGAAATCAGCTTGAATACCAAAGCGGTTCCTCCATAGCTGATCAGCGGAAGGGGGACTCCCGTGACCGGAAGCAGAGCAGTAACCACTCCAAGATTGAAAATGGATTCAATGGCGATCAGGGTTACAATCCCTGTAGCCAGCAAGGTTCCAAACTGATTCGGCGCCTGAACAGCGATCAGAATACCGCGTGCAATCAATAAAACAAATAAAACAATCAATGTTACGCCGCCAATAAATCCCAGTTCTTCCGAGAGAATGGAAAAAATAAAATCGGTATGGGCCTCAGGAAGATAAGCCAGTTTCTGAATGCTCTTGCCCAATCCGACCCCGGTTAATCCGCCCGGTCCGATCGCCATAAGGGACTGCATGATCTGATATCCATTACCCGTAGGGTCACTCAAAGGATTCAGGAGGGATTGAATCCGGTCAACACGGTAGTCCCCCAAAAGCATGATGCCAATTAACACTGGAATTCCGGACAGGACAAGCAGGAACAGGTGCTTCAACCGGGCTCCCGCGCAAAAAATAATGGTAAAACAGGTTCCCAGGATAATGACGATTGCGCTAAAATGAGGCTGAATCATCAGGAGAATCGAAATTACCCCCAGGACAATCAGCGGCGGCAGCAAACCACGCCGGAATTGATCCAGCAAAGGCTGTTTTTTCTCCATGATGTAGGAGATGTAAATAATCATCCCGAGTTTGACCAGTTCTGAGGGTTGAAAAGATAAAGACCCAAAACCAAGCCAGCGTTGGGCACCATTTCTGACCAGGCCGATCAACGGCACCAGGATCAGCAAGATTAAACAGATGAGCAGGATGGGAGCCGCCCACTTGCGATATTTGTAATAAGGGATGTTTGAAATGAAAAAAAACAGGAACAAGCCTATGAGAGCAAAAAGCAACTGCTTTCTAAAATAGTAGTAGGAATCGTTAATGTCCGGATCGGTATATCCGTTAAAATAACTGGCACTGAAAACCATGACAAGTCCAAAGCCTGACAGCAAGAAAGTAAGTAAAATCAACCAAAAGTCCGGTTTGCCACGTTTCATAGCGATTATCTCCTTCTGCAAAAGGTTTTTACAATTGTACTCTTTATGATAGGATGGTATCCGAAAAGCGAAAAGGAGACTGGGAATCATGATGAAAAAAAAGCTTCGACTAAAATATATCGATTTCGCCATTATTTTCATTTTCATCCTTTTGGCTGCTATTAGCATTGTTTCCATATTAAGTGCGACCTACACAGGGGATCAGCTTTTTTACGAAAAACAGATCATCTGGTACATAGTCGGTTTTCTCTGTATGTTTTGTGTTCTCCTGTTTGACTATAAAATTTTAACACAGGGCCGTGTTTTGTGGGTCTTGTACGGGATCGGGATCTTTTTGAATTTATTGGTCATGATTCCCGGAATAGGCGAAAAAGTAAACGGAGCACAGCTGTGGATTCGGATTGGCGCATTTTCATTACAGCCATCAGAACTGATGAAAATCTTCGTTATTTTGATATTAGCAAAAATCATTGCCCCAAAAAAAGGGGAACCATGGCAAGATTTACACACACTCGGTAAAATTTTGCTGATTGCCGGACTTCCTTTTATAATTATTTTACTCCAGCCTGATTTGGGAACCTCGTTAATCTTGCTGGCGATTGTTGCAAGCATGCTGCTGGTTGGAGGGCTTGACTGGAAATGGCTGGCTGGCGGTCTTGCGGTGATTGCGCTGATTGTGGGAGCCATTGTGCTCCTTTACATCCTGGATTCTCCTTTGCTCCATGTCTTGCTGGCTGACCATCAGATTGAACGGATTCAAACATTTCTTGATCCTGCTTCCGATCCTACGGGTGCCGGATACCAGGCCACCCAGGCCAAAATCGCAATCGGTTCAGGGATGTTGTGGGGAAAAGGATTCCAGCAGGGAACTCAGGCACAGGGCAACTGGATTCCCGAACCGCACAATGATTTCATCTTTGCCGTGATTGCGGAGGAATTCGGTTTCGTTGGCTCAAGCATTCTGCTGCTCTGTTATCTGGCCCTCTTGTACCGGTTGATCAAAATTGCCCTGACAGCAAGCAATCAGTTTGGTGTTTGCATTGTCAGCGGTGTGATTGGCATGTTTGCCTTTCAGATTTTCCAAAATATCGGCATGGCTATAGGCTTGATGCCCATTACCGGAATACCGCTGCCCTTTATCAGTTACGGGGGCACATCAATTGTGACACAGCTGGCTGCCGTCGGTCTGGCCATCAATGTTGGCATGCGTTCGAAGGAAGAACAATTGCAATTTACCATTTATTAAAGGAAATAAACAGACTGTAGAAAAACAATCCAGGAAGACGATTTTCAGGACTCTGTTCCGTCTCCGTCTTGCAGGGAATTAGCGGGGGCACTCCAGCATTCACTTCCAGGCGGTTTTTTTACCAGCTACGCTCAAGCAGTTTCTCCGTTTTTCCCGGAAGTGTTTGCTTTCGCTTTGCAGCGGCTTGTAACATCGGTTTGCTTCTTCATACCTGGTCGACAAGCTGAAAGAAATCATTGATTTTTTATGCGGTAAATATATAAAAGGAGGGAGCGATTTATAGCTGTTTAGCTTCAAAAATCGCTCCCTTTTGTCTTGTCCGGTCTACGGGATCTGGATCAAGTAGCGGAAATAAATATACAAATGGGAAATGATCAAGGTGACGATCATTATCGGGAAACCAGTTTTAAAAAACTCTATAAAACTGAATCCTTTTCCTTCCCGTGCCGCAATCCCGGATACCACCACATTGGCAGAAGCGCCGATGATGGTGCCATTTCCACCCAGACAGGCTCCCAGTGCCAGTGACCACCACAAGGTATCAGCTTGTATACTGTCGATGGGCAAGCCCATGCCGATAATTATGTCTTTGATCAAAGGAATCATTGTGGCAACATAGGGGATATTGTCGATGAAAGCGGAAGTGATTCCTGAAACCCACAGGATCAATATTGAGGCAACGGTCAAATCACCTCCGGTTATATCAAGGGCCTTGGTTGCCAGAAATTTGATTACCCCCACAGTTTGCAGAGCCCCGACCAAAATAAACAAACCGGCAAAGAAGAAAATTGTTGGCCATTCCACGTAGCCGAATACTTTTTCAATATCTTTCTCTTTGACACCAATCAGCAGGAGAACAGCGGCGCTTGAGATGGCAATGGTAGAAGGACTAACGTGGATAACAGAGTGGAGCATAAAACTAATAATTGTTAAAATAAGAACCACAATCGATTTTTTCATAAGGGAGGGATTTTCGATATAGCTTTTTTCATTCATCTCCATCAATTTTTCAATCAAGGCCGTATCCGCTTTTAATTGGTTACGGTAAATGAAATAAAACAACAGGAAAATCACAGCCATGATGATTACAATAACAGGTGCCAAATTGACCAGAAAATCGTTGAACGTCAGGTGTTTTACGGAAGAACCAATCATGATGTTTGGCGGGTCTCCGATCAGTGTTGCGGTTCCCCCGATATTTGAAGCAAGAATCTCGGCAATTAAAAAAGGGATTGGTGTTACTTTTAGAATATTGGTAATTGAAAAGGTGACAGGAACAATCAATAGAACCGTGGTGACATTGTCCAAAAAAGCAGACAAAGTCGCTGTAAGCAGGGATAACATGATCAGGATCCGGATTGGTTGGCCTTTTGCCAGTTTGGCTGACCGGACAGCCAGGTACTGAAAAACACCGGTTGTATTTATGATACCAACGAGGATCATCATTCCGATCAGTAATACAATCGTTTCCCAGTCAATATGATGGTAAAAAGCTTGTTTGGTATCCAGAATCCCCAACAGAAGAATAGCTGAAGCTCCTAACATGGCGATGACAGCACGATGAATTTTTTCAGTAATGATAAACGCATAAACAATTAAAAAGATTGTTACAGCAATAATCGTTGGATTGAGCATGGTTACTCTCCTCGTTATACTAAAAGATTTATCATGGATATAGGAATATACACACAAAAATTATTATACTTCATAAATTAAAAACATGTAAAGAAAGGGGTTTCATAGACCGGTTTTATTGTTCGGCCTAGCTGTCATAGCTGTAATATGTAAAAATATACCATGTTTATTTATTGATGATTTAGTTTAATATTATATTGATATACTATTATTATAGGATGTACAGGTTCTCTCGGATGTGTTTATGTTTGCGACAAATATGGGTAAAAAATATATATATTTGATTGAGGAGTGAATCGGGATTGGTTGGATTAAATGTCTTGTTTATTCTGGTTTCCTTGATAGGATTGGTTATTACATTGTGGGCACAGGCTAAAGTCAGAGGAAATTATTCGAAATGGTCCAGGGTTCGCGCACGGTCAGGCATCACAGGTGCTGAAGCAGCCAGGATGATTCTGGATCGAAACGGACTCCGTCATGTAGCGGTTGAACCCATCAGGGGAAAATTGACAGATCACTATGACCCGAGATCAAGGGTGGTTCGTTTGTCTGAAGGTGTTTATGCATCCGACTCCGTTGCCGCCATCTCCATTGCGGCGCACGAATGCGGACATGCGATTCAGCATCAGGAAGCATATGGCGCGCTTGTGTTACGGCACCGGATGGTTCCGGTTTTAAGCTTTACTTCTGGTTTGGCGCCTTTTCTGCTTTTGGGAGGAATCTTCTTTAAACTGTCCGGTTTGTTTCTGGCTGGCTTGATATTCTTCTCACTGGCTGTTTTATTCCATATCGTTACCCTGCCAGTTGAATTTAATGCCAGTGCCCGGGCCAAAAAAATCATGGTGCGTGAAGGCTTTATCAATGGAGCAACCGAAGAAAGAGGAACCCGCAAAGTATTGGGAGCAGCCGCTCTTACCTATGTGGCAGGTGCATTGGTGGCACTGATGGAGTTATTGCAATATGTCGCCCTGTTCATTTTGCAAAGTGACGATTAAGTGAAGCCCCTCACTGAAGGGACTTTATTAGATGAAAGAAATCTGGAAACCCACATTAGTGGGTTTTTTTATTGCCAACTTTCTCCTTTTTTACCGGGCATTTTTTATCGAATAAGCACATAGTTCTATGTCAGGATAAAAATAATAAATGCAAACGAACATGAAGGGAGGAAGTCAGTTGAGCAGAATAACCAGCTGGATTGGCGTCCTGTTGAGTTTGTTCCTGGTATCCGGTCTGACCGCCTGTGCAACCCAGCAGGGGGCCGATCAGAGAAATGGCCGCGGCTACGATTTGACAAGAGTCGTCGATCGCAGTGAACCTGATATCAATGATAATGCGCGGATCAATAATCGCGCAAAGATCAATAATCGCGCAAAGATCAATAATCGCGCAAAGATCAATAATGGCCAACGGATCAATAATAGTCAACGGTTCAATAATGGTATACGTTTCAATGGGCGAACCAATACCGGACCGGTTACTTACAACCAGCCGAATGATACCAATGACAACAATCTGGCACGCGGAGTTCGCGCTTCCCAGGAAGTGGCCCAAGAAGTGGCAAACCTGCCCGAAATCAATACGGCTGCGGCGATTGTCATGAACAGGAGTGCCTATGTGGCCGTAACCCTCAAAGCAAAACAGGGGGACGGTAAAATAACAGAACAGCTGAAAGACAAGGTATCCAAACATGCAAAAGCCGTAGATCCAACCTTGAGAAATGTTTACGTGTCTGCCAATCCTGATTTTGTAAAACAGATCAACAATTATGCAAACGACTTGCAAAACGGACGTCCGGTTAGCGGGTTTATAAAAAATTTAAATGACATGATTAGAAGAACATTTCCTGAAGCGAAATGATTCTGCTTTCCCAAACATAGACCAGCTCCCAAGGTCTATGTTTTTTATGAATCGGGGATTTAGTAGCCTCCCTTTTTTATATATAATGAATGAAAAGAAGGCTGCTGATATAAGGAGTGTCGCACGCATGAAAAGATTAACACCGGAAGATATTTTTAACAAAGATTTCAAACATGTTCTTCGTGGTTACGATATTGAAGAAGTGAATGAATTTTTGGATTTGGTCATCCAAAGCTATGAAGATGTACTGGAGGAAAATGAATATTTAAAGGAACAGGTAAAAAAACTGAAAAAAGGCGGAGGCAAACCATTCCCAGGGCGAAGTGCGGACCCCTACGATCCGATTATCAAGGAAATCCTTGTCCGCCTGGAGAAACTTGAAAAAATTGTTTTTCGCTAAATCACACAATCCATGCTTTGGACTTTGAAATGAGCCAGATATATAAGATCATTTCCGAGTTTAAGGCAAGCTTCCGCAAGGAACCTAAAATTGGACTGTGTGAATGATTGATTCAGGGAAGTCCGTCCCCACTGTCTATAAGTGGGGAAAATAAAAATCTTTCTTTTAAATATATCTTTTCTTATATGCAGGTTTTTTTGAATATTCCGCCGAATGAAGAAGTATTCTTGCTTTTAGGGGGGGTGTGGATTGAAGAAAGTATTGTTTCTGTCTTTGACCTTGCTTTTGGTTACTGCTGTTGTTCTGGCCGGTTGCAGTTCAGGAACAGAAAAAAGCGGTCAGATGTTAAATCTGAATATAACCGGTGAACCGACTTCCTTGGATCCTGCTCAGGCCTTTGACGAAGATTCGATGGATATTACCAACAATCTGTTTGTTGGCTTGATGCGTTTGGATGACAAACATCAGCCCCGGCCAGCCATTGCGGAAAAGGTGGACATCAGCAAGGATGGACTGACCTATACATTCCACCTGAAACAGACAAAGTGGTCCAATGGCCAGCCGCTTACGGCGCATGATTTTGAATTTGCCTGGAAGCGGGTGCTAAATCCTGAAACAGCAGCCAAGCCAGCTTTTCTCCTATATTTTATCAAGGGGGCCGAAGCTTATAATCAGGGAAACGGCAGTGCCGGTCAGGTAGGAGTGAAAGCGACTGACGATTATACCTTGCAGGTGGAACTGTCCAAACCAGCCCCCGCATTTCTGGAACTTACCGCTTATCCGGTCTTTGCGCCAGTCAGCAGGCAGGCGCTGGAGAAAGATCCGGATATGTTCCATGATGCAAAAAATTATGTCAGCAATGGAGCTTTTAAACTTGCAGAATGGAAACATGACAATTATGTGAAGTTGACAAGAAATGAAAATTTTTACAAAAAGGATCAGGTCAATTTGAATCAAATTCGCTTTTCCATTATTACCGATAATAAAACCGTTTATCAGTTGTATCAAACAAAAAAACTGGATGTCGTTGGCAAGAGTTCGATTCCGGCCGATTTGCTCACTTCCCTGATCGATGAGGGGAAAGTGAAAATTATGCCGGGAAGCGGCCTGTCTTTTTTCCGTTTCAATGTTGAACAGGAACCGTTTACGAATAAAAAAATACGGAAGGCATTTGCCTTGGCGATTGACCGCAAATTGATCGTTGAACAGATTGTCGGAAGCGGTGAACAGCCAGCTTATGCTTTTGTCGCTCCTTCGGTGCCGGGGAATTTCCGCCAGGAAGGCGGGAATTATATTAAAGACGGCCAATATGAAGAGGCCAGGCTGTTGCTGGCAGAAGGAATGAAAGAAGAGGGATGGAGTCAGCTTCCGCCCGTCACCCTCATGTATAGCAATGCTACCGACAAAAACAAGAAAATTGTTGAAGCGGTGCAGGAAATGATCCGCAAATACCTGGGTGTGGAGATTCAGTTGCAGGCCAAGGAGAAAAAAGTGTATTACGCCGATCAGGAAAATATTCGCTTTTCGATGAGTACGTCCAGTTTCCTGGCTGATTACAACGATGCCTATAATTATCTGGAAAGTTTCCAGACCGGACATCCCATGAACCGCACAAACTGGAGCAATGAGCAGTACGATCAGCTCCTGCAGAAAGCGGCCGGAACCAGTGACCCTGAACTGCGGGATCATTACCTGCATCAGGCTGAAGAGATTTTATTTGAGGAAATGCCCTTTTTCCCGCTTTATTACTACAATACCGCCTTTATCGAACAGCCGGGAATCGAGGGAATTCTGCGCCATCCGGTGGGCCCCAAGGATTACACCACCGCCCGCGTAAAATAAAATCGTTTCTATCCCAAAGAAGGGGTGGATTTTTTTTACAATGTAATTCTTAAAAAGGACACACATACTAAGCACAGATCCGGATTACTTAATGGAGGGAAAGAATGGAGAATAAAGAACAATTTAACCAGAATCACGATCAGGAAGAACGTTTTTTTCAGGATCATGACGGGGAAGCTCGCCAGGAAGAGCGTTCTGCGTTACAAAATGATGAGGAAGTTGCACAGGAAGTTTCCCCCAATCCAGTCACGATGAGAGACCACAAAGGGGAAGGAAGGGAAAATGGAAAAGAGGCGGGTGGATCCGGACTTGGTATTACCGCCTTGATTTTATCGATACTTGCCTTTTTTGTCTGGCCATTTGTTTTGTCCATTGCCGGCATCGTAGTCGGGATTTTCGCAGTGAGAAGAAAAAGTACATTAGGATGGTGGGCAGTCGCTGTAGGAATTGTTGCCCTGATTATGGCACTCTTTTTGTTTCCGTTTCGTTTGCTTTTCTAATCTGATCCGGATCTCAGACAAGCCTTTCTCGAAAGAAAGGCTTGTCTTTATTGAGGAATTGTGTTAAAATAAAAAATCATATGCGGATGTAGTTCAATGGTAGAACACCAGCTTCCCAAGCTGGTAGCGCGGGTTCGATTCCCGTCATCCGCTCCAGACATGACACGAAGGCATTACTATTTCATAGTAATGCCTGAGGCTGTTGACCTTCTTTTGTCAACAGCCTTTTTTGTTG
>NZ_JACEOL010000040.1 GCF_013868055.1 Thermoactinomyces mirandus
TTTAAATGAAGAGTACGCACCTTGAAAATGAGATATGGAAGAAGCATGACGAAAGAGGAGATGGATCAACAGATCCTTTTCCGCGTCATTCGTCAAGTTGCAATCACCGGGAGAAGTAATCTCCAAGGAGCAAAAATGCAGGGTAAGCTACTAAGGGCACACGGTGGATGCCTTGGCGCCAGGAGCCGATGAAGGACGGGACGAACACCGATATGCCTCGGGGAGCTGTAAGTAAGCTTGGATCCGAGGATTTCCGAATGGGGGAACCCACCAGTTGGAAGAACTGGTACCGCCATCTGAATCCATAGGATGGCAGGAGGCAGACCAGGGGAACTGAAACATCTAAGTACCCTGAGGAAGAGAAAGCAAAAGCGGTTCCCGTGAAAGTGGGAGCCGAAAGCGATTCCCTGAGTAGCGGCGAGCGAAACGGGAACAGCCCAAACCGATTGGCTTTGCCAATCGGGGTTGCAGGACGTCCCGTACGGAGTAAGAAAGGCAACGGACAGGTGAAGTGGATCTGGAAAGACCGGCCACAGAAGGTAACAGCCCTGTAACCGAAATCCGCAGCCCTCCGGGACGGATCCTGAGTACCACGGGACACGGGAAACCCCGTGGGAAGCAGGGAGGACCACCTCCCAAGGCTAAATACTCCCTGGCGACCGATAGTGAACCAGTACCGTGAGGGAAAGGTGAAAAGCACCCCGGGAGGGGAGTGAAACAGAACCTGAAACCGTGTGCTTACAAGCAGTCGGAGTCCCCGAGCCGCCCCACAAAGTATTACTTTGCGGGGAACCCCGGCAGGGATGACGGCGTGCCTTTTGTAGAATGAACCGGCGAGTAACGGTTGCATGCAAGGTTAAGGCGGGAAGCCGGAGCCGCAGCGAAAGCGAGTCTGAACAGGGCGAGAGAGTATGCAGCCGTTGACCCGAAACCGAGTGATCTACCCATGTCCAGGGTGAAGTTCCGGTAACACGGAATGGAGGCCCGAACCTGTTGGTGCTGAAAAACCATAGGATGAGGTGTGGGTAGGGGTGAAATGCCAATCGAACTCGGAGATAGCTGGTTCTCCCCGAAACAGCTTTAGGGCTAGCCTCGGAAGCGAAGTCATGGAGGTAGAGCACTGATTGGGCTAGGGGCCCCCACAGGGTTACCGAACTCAGTTAAACTCCGAATGCCATCGACTTGTCCTCCGGGAGTCAGACTGCGAGTGCGAAGATCCGCAGTCAAGAGGGAAACAGCCCAGACCACCAGCTAAGGTCCCGAAGTAACCGTTAAGTGGCAAAGGATGTGGAGTTGCCCAGACAACCAGGATGTTGGCTTAGAAGCAGCCACCATTCAAAGAGTGCGTAATAGCTCACTGGTCAAGTGACTCTGCGCCGAAAATGTAACGGGGCTAAACGGTTCACCGAAGCTGTGGATGTTGCCGCATTCACTCTGTCTTTCATTCTTTTCGTCGGCGAAGGAACATTCGCCGAAAACACCTGTGAAAGCTGGAGTGAATGTGGCGACATGGTAGGGGAGCGTTCCAGGCAGCAGCGAAGCTGCTTCGCGAGAAGTGGTGGAGCGCCTGGAAGTGAGAATGCCGGTATGAGTAGCGAAAAGAAGGGTGAGAATCCCTTCCACCGAAAGCCTGAGGGTTCCTGAGGAAGGTTCGTCCGCTCAGGGTTAGTCGGGACCTAAGCCGAGGCCGAAAGGCGTAGGCGATGGACAACAGGTTGAAATTCCTGTACCACCTGATTCCGTTTGCACGATGGGGGGACGCAGGAGGGTAGAGAATCGCGCGACTGGATGTGCGCGTCCAAGCAGTGAGGCTGAAGGGATTGGCAAATCCGTTCCTTCAAGGCCAGGCTGTGATGGCGAGGGAAAATTGCAGTACCGAAGTTCTTGATCTCACACTGCCAAGAAAAGCCTCTATGGAGGTTTCAGGTGCCCGTACCGTAAACCGACACAGGTAGGCGAGGAGAGAATCCTAAGGTGCTCGGGAGAACTCTCGTTAAGGAACTCGGCAAAATGACCCCGTAACTTCGGGAGAAGGGGTGCCCCGTCAGGGTGAAAGCCCGAGGGGGCCGCAGTGAAGAGGCCCAGGCGACTGTTTAGCAAAAACACAGGTCTCTGCAAAGCCGCAAGGCGAAGTATAGGGGCTGACGCCTGCCCGGTGCTGGAAGGTTAAGGGGAAAAGTCAGCTTGACCCCCCAAAAAGTATTACTTTTTGGGGAGCCTGTCAGGCGAAGCTTTGAACCGAAGCCCCAGTAAACGGCGGCCGTAACTATAACGGTCCTAAGGTAGCGAAATTCCTTGTCGGGTAAGTTCCGACCCGCACGAAAGGCGTAACGATCTGGGCGCTGTCTCAACGAGAGACCCGGTGAAATTGTAGTACCAGTGAAGATGCTGGTTACCCGCGACAAGACGGAAAGACCCCGTGGAGCTTTACTGCAACCTGATATTGAATCCAGGTACGACTTGTACAGGATAGGTGGGAGTCGGCGAAGCCGGAGCGCCAGCTTCGGTGGAGACATCGGTGGGATACCACTCTGGTCGTATCGGGGTTCTAACTCACCGCCGTCATCCGGCGGGAGGACCGTGTCAGGCAGGCAGTTTGACTGGGGCGGTCGCCTCCTAAAAGGTAACGGAGGCGCTCCAAGGTTCCCTCAGCGCGGTCGGAAATCGCGCTTTCAGAGTGCAAAGGCAGAAGGGAGCTTGACTGCGAGACCGACAAGTCGAGCAGGGACGAAAGTCGGACTTAGTGATCCGGTGGTTCCGTGTGGATGGGCCATCGCTCAACGGATAAAAGCTACCCCGGGGATAACAGGCTTATCTCCCCCAAGAGTCCACATCGACGGGGAGGTTTGGCACCTCGATGTCGGCTCATCGCATCCTGGGGCTGAAGTAGGTCCCAAGGGTTGGGCTGTTCGCCCATTAAAGCGGTACGCGAGCTGGGTTCAGAACGTCGTGAGACAGTTCGGTCCCTATCTGTCGCGGGCGCAGGAAATTTGAGAGGAGCTGTCCCTAGTACGAGAGGACCGGGATGGACGCACCTCTGGTGTACCAGTTGTTCCGCCAGGAGCACCGCTGGGTAGCCAGGTGCGGACGGGATAAGCGCTGAAAGCATCTAAGCGCGAAGCCCCCCTCAAGATGAGATTTCCCATTCCTTCGTGGAAGTAAGACCCCTTGCAGATGACAAGGTAGATCGGTCCGGGGTGTAAGCACAGCAATGTGTTCAGCTGACGGATACGAATCGGTCGAGGGCTTTCCCTGCTTCTTGCTTCTCACTTGTTGCAACTCTTCTTCCATC
>NZ_JACEOL010000003.1 GCF_013868055.1 Thermoactinomyces mirandus
GGCCAGGCCTAACAGCAATATCAACAAAACAGGGCTTTTTTGACTGTTTAAAATCCAGTGAACCGTATCTCTGGGGTTTACCCAAAAAGACAGCCATGGAGTTTCGTTTGTTTTTTTCAAAGCAGGCAACCTCCCATAAGATTTTAAAAAATATGCATTACATTAATTAACGCGGCAAAAAGACAAACACAGTAACTATTGGTCCAGCAATTAGTTTTACAGTGATTAACCATTTTATTATAAACATACAAAACATTTAAAAAACAATTAATTGGTTTAAATTCTTTATGAATATGCGCTAAAGAAATGATTCCTCTTTACTTCTCAATCTGTTTTATAAAAGAGATACAAAAAATAAAAGAGCCTGTCAATTACAGACTCCAGACTTGGGAAACTCTTTGGAGGCAATCTTTACGACCTGCTCCGCCCCAGCGTTCGCCTTCAGGCAGATCTTCCCTGTGCCCAGCCCGCTTTTCCTTTCATGCAGTAATTTCGTTTCCTCCCCTTTCAGGAGCTGTCTCTTTCCTTGCGAATGGAAATCAGTGTATAAAACACAAGACCCGTCACAGTCATTGTCATGCCCAGCCAGCCGGTTTCCAAAAGTAATTTCTGCGCTTCAAAAGAGTATATGAATAATGAGCGGGCTAACAAGACCAGCCCTGAAAAAGACAGGAAATCGGCAAATATCTCCCCAGTGCCCAATTTCGTAAAACTGGCAAGCCAAAGCCAGTATAAAATAAAGCTTTCCAAAACAGCTACGGACACCTCAATCCACTGGATACTCAATCCGCCGTTCCAAAGCCCGTTGACCCATTGCTTTGTAACCAGCAAAACGGCCATCGCAATGCCGAGCAGGTCAAGACACCCCCAGCGCATCGGGGGATCAAGACGGGACAAATAAATAACCAGATAGATAGCCGCTATGAACAATCCGATCCATTTGCCATTTTCAGGAGGAGCAAAGTTTACCACAGACCATTTAAATTCCATGATCAATGACGGATCTATCAAAACAGGGCTCAATTTCCAACCCATTACGCCAATCACTGCTGCTTGTACAATGGTGTCAGCATCCCAGGCCAGTTCATATTTCATTTTCTTTGCCAACAGATGTGCCGCGATCATTCCCAAACAGCCGCCCGCAAAAAGAACAATCCATTCCAGGCGCAATTGTATTGGCCCGACTTGTATCAATTCCATTTCAATCCCCTGCCAATTATACAAATTTCTTTTATACCACGATCGGGTCAATCCTGCTGATCACTTTTCTGTCAATTCTCCAAAACTTTTCTAATCCGCCACAACCTGTTTGCAAACAAGAACGAGCAGTCAAGGACTTTGATCCTGAAATGCTTTCCATGCAATATCAAACCATTTCAGAAGAATTCATCAAATCAATGACTAAATATAGCATAATCAGCCAATAGTCCAATCCTTTTTCAATTGGAATCTGTTCCTGATTTTTCCATATATGTTTTTATGATTTAAATTATAAGGGAAATCGGGTGAAAATTAAGCCCATATTTTTAATGGACAAACTTTTCCCCACGTTTCTCAAGCCATGCCTCAATCACAAGTTTCCCGTCCCGCAGGCAAATTTGCCAGCACTGGCCCATGACCGCCAAACAAGCTTCATGGGAAGAGTCAATCTCAAGCGGATAACAATGAATTTGGGAAACCCTTTCTTCATGCCCATGCCAGTCGGTCAACCGGGGGATACCCGTTTTGCGGGAAACGGACAAATGGCTCATCGGCACAGTCAATCCGTCTCCCGTCGCTTTTAAAATTGCTTCCTTTTGCGTCCAGTACTGAAAAAAGGCAATCGCTTTCTCCCGATCCGAAAGTTTTTCCCACTCTTTGTGTTCCTTTGCAGATAAAACATGGCCGATCAGTTCCTGCCAATGATGGCTGAATGATCTTTGTTCAATATCAATACCGATGGGCTGGTTTAATGTCAATGCGGTAAGAACCCAATTTCCGGAATGGGAAATGTTTACTTCAATCGAATCTCCATCAAGTACCCGGGGTTTACCATGCGGTTTGTGACAGTGGGGACATTCCCGGGAAATCCGGATCTCTTCAGGAGGTTTCTCCAGAAAACGGGACAGTACCAGTCGCAATAATCCAAAAGACAGCAACGCCCGCTTTTGGTCTTCCCGCTTCCGGTAAGAGCGGTAGCGTTCTGTTTCCGTTTCATCCAGGATGGTTTCCAATTCCGGTCTGGCGGCAGACAGTGGAGTAAACCAGACATACACACATCCCGGAACCAGTTGATCTTTCATCGTTTTCCTACACATCCCTTTTCTTTAGTAATCTGTCTTTAACTGGACCAGTTTTTCCAGTTCCCGGGAAATGACTGCCAGCATGGACTCCCTGTAATCATTCAGAAAAAAGTGATTTCCCGGATACAAATGATATTGGAAAGATGCATCCGTATGCTTTTTCCAGGCAGTGAGACTTGCTTCCGGAACATCCGGGTCCATGGTTCCGCCAAAGGCGATAATCGGGCAATGAAGCGGGACGCCCCACTGGCATGAATAATCATATACAATGGAAAAATCAGCGCGCAAAATCGGTATGAAAAATTGCAACATCTCCTCATTTTGCAAAATTTCTTCCGGTGTCCCATTAAACTGGCGCAGCCTTTCAACAAATTCCCCATCCGGCAAATCAGCCGGGTTTTCCCCACTGCGTGGCAAATGAGGCGCACTGCAAGCTGCAACAAAAAGTGCAACAGGTTCTTTTCCTTTGCCGTGCATCAATCGGGACAATTCATATGCCAGCAGGGAACCCATGCTATATCCATAAAATGCAAACGGAAGATCAAGCTGGTCCTTGATTTGGCCGTAAATATCATTTACCAGAGAATCGATATCCCGGCAAAGCGGTTCCATCATCCGCCGCCCCCGGCCTGGAAGTTCAACGGGACACCAGTCAACCTCCTCCGGAAGTGATTGTTCCCATTGGCGATATATGTAAGAAGAGCCACCTGCATAAGGCAAAGCAAACAAACGAAATCTTTTCGGTTTTTGTATTTCTTTCAAACCATATAACATGAAAATCCATCCTTCCTGTTTCCCTGACTCACTGGTATATTCTTCGTTCAATGAACTCTTCCTTTTTTCTGACATACAGAACTCTACTTTTCCATAAAAATGAAGCAAATTTCCCGGGAGGAATGCCCTGCCTGCCTCTTTCACCGAAACATATCCTGAGAAAAGAGGACGGTTAAAGGGGGAGATCTGATGCCTTCCAGACACAAATTGCTCATGACAAAAAGCCGCAAGTATATGGGCAGAATTGTAAAAATCAGATTGATCAACGGATATACCCTTGTTGGAAAGATTACAAAAGTAAAAAGCGGAGGAATCTTCTTCACTCCTCTGCGCAAAACCGGCAAATCCCGAATGAGGACATCTTTTTTATTTTTTCCCATCTTCATTCCTTTTGCCGCGATCCTGTTTATCAAATTTATCATTTTTTAGTCGGCTGCGGACAGTTTATTTCTGTCCGCATTCACTTTATTCCGTGCTCGCATCTGTTTTCCCCGGGCCAGTAATTATTGGGGATCAAATTTATTTCCTCAGCCACACGTATGGCAGATTGTACTGCTCCTTCCACCCATCCGTGCAAATCGCTGGTATGCTCACCTGCAAAATAAACTCTCCCTTCCGGTCTGGAAACCGATCCTGCAAACTCAAGGGACTGTTCCGGCCTGAACATGGCAAACGCCCCCGCTGAATAGGGATAAACAGTCCAGCTGTGAACATATCCGTTCATAAATTCACGCCAGACCTTTTTTCCATGAAGTTTGCACATTTGCTGAAGCACTTCTTCGATCGCCCTTGTCCGGCTCAGGCTGTCCCACGGCAATGCGTCATCTTCCCATGTATAACTGGCCAGAACCACTCCGGGGTTCCTTGTCCCGATTCCATGACTGGGATAAAACGTAAACCGGAGCGGAAGATCGGAAACGGCCTTTCCCCCAAACAGCCCTTCCTGCTCCCAAAACCGGGTTCGAAATTGGATCCCGATCTTGGTTGACGGAACATAATGCAATTCACGAATCGCTTTCCATTTACTGTGGGAAAACGATTCTCCCGGTTCGACATCGACAAACCGCATCAGTGAAAACGGGATGGTCACAATGGCCAGATCTCCGGCCGTTTCAAGAATCTGCCCGCTCTTCTCATGAACGGTACGGATGATCACCCGATGCGGTTCCTGCACAATTTTGGTCATTCGCTCGCAAAAGCGGATATGCCTTTTCAATTGCGGAAGAAAAGCTCCCGGCAAATGATCGGCTCCCCCTGTCACCTCAAAAAAGAATACATCCGGATTGAAAACAAGAGTCACAATATCTTTGATCAGTTCCACAAAAGAGAGTTCCGGAAATCCTTCCAGATCCATCAGTACCTTGATCATTTCGATCGCACCTTTGGACAGGTTGACCCCAAACGGATTGTTTCTGAGGAACACTTCCAGTGAATATTCGGCAAACTGCTCATATAACCGGTCCCAATTCCGTTCCGGGTCTTGCCGGAGAAATTCCACGACTGGCCCAATCGCTTTTTGCAAAAGCTCTTCTGCCGTCATCCCTCTTTCCTCCGGAGCAACCGGATAATTGAGCAGATCCGGGTTCTGCCGGTAGATGTATGATCTTGTCCGCACACCATTTACATAAATGAGGTCGAGTGGTGAATCGTTCACAAAGGGATTGAGCGCCAACCCGAATTTGCGGATATAGGCCAGCGTCAGCTGGTGGGTATCGGGAATCCGCATGGCCCCGGCATCAAAATATTGGCCCGCTGTAAATGGGGAACGAACAGTATATATCCTGCCTCCTGCCCTGTCTGACGCCTCCAGGATCACGATCTGATGCCCGGCCTGTTTGAGAAGGGAAGCTGCTGCCAAACCTGCAATCCCCGCACCCACAATGATAATTTTTTTAGGAAAGGGCGTTGGCAGAAGTCCATCCTGAATAATTTTCAGCATTTGTTCTTCCGTCAGCGTGGTCGTCCGGTATCCCGGGTATTTCATTTTCCCGACACTCCATCCTTATTTTCGTTAACAGCGCAACATTATGGGATTATCTTATTCAAGCGCTGGAAAAGGTGTGTCAACCTCCCTTTTCGAACGAAATAGAAAATGAACAACGAAAAACCGCCCTGTCCGGGCGGCCCTGGCAAACAGAAAAACTGCAAGGTAGACAATTTTCAGGACTTCGTTCTGTCTTCACCGGGTACAAGTAGCAGCAGGGCGTCCGGCATTCGATTTCAGACCAGGCTCTCCAAATCCTTACACCCAGACCGTTTCACCCGTTTTCCCTGCAACTGTCCGCTATGTAGTGGTTTGTTTTGTCATAAGCTCTTAACGGTATGTCACTCCGTCATACCGGACATATCCGACCGGATCGTGAGTAAAATGAATCACGGCATCACAACAGTTGTATGGAGTCTTGTAAGCTTCATCTTCCGGAATAAATTCCCCCCTGATCACGATCGGTTCTCCTGGACGAAGGCCCGGGATAGGTCCTTCAATCCCCCGCTCGTCCATTCGGATCGAGACAAATGCGCGGTTCGGAATTATCGAGGCATGGCCGTTATCAATCTCCAGGACATCTATATCATCCACCAGAATATGCTGATGCTCATAATCGGAATCATATCCACGAATCTCCGCAACAGTGGCAGACACGGTCACAACAGTATCCGCATACTGATCTGCAGGATACAAATCTTTGCCAGCCAATTTGGTTGCGGCAAAGGCCGGGTGAACGAAAAATGCCGCCATAACCAGCATAAAGGCAAATGCCGGATGCAAAAGCCGTTTCATCCAATACTCCCCCTTTTCCCGTTTCAATATTCACAATATAACAAACCAATATTTTGTTTTTGTTGAATTTGAGAAAAAATAACTCCTTGATCCATAACCAGTCTTTAACAACCAGTTAATATTTTAATCAAAACATTTCATTACCCTATCTGATTATTAATAGAATATTTTATATATTTCGAATAAAATATTTTTAGAAACTAATAAAGGAGGTTGGCAAATGCGCCAAAAAAAATTCTGGGTTGGTTTCCTTTTCCTGGTCAGTTTGCTCATGTTTCCATACTCCTCATTTGCCTGTCAAACTTATTCCCTTACTCCTGAACAACAGCAGGATGTCTTGCGAGCCAAAGCCCGCACCCAAAAAGCGATTGCAACATGGGATAACCAGATTTCCCACCAGCCGGACCGCAAGTCCAGCAGCGGGATCAAGGCACAGGCAGCGATTGGATTACCCGGAGACATCCTCGTTACACTGGATGGAACCAGTTCGGGATCCCTGTCCTGGGCCGGCGGACATGCAGCGGTTGTGTCTGACCTAAGCGGATATACGGTTGAATCTTTTGGCAATAAAGGGGATTTGAATGGAGTGCGCCATTGGATCAATGATTGGACAACACGATATGAAAAGGTGAAAGGGCTGCGGGTCAGCGGTGCCAGCAACGCTGATTACAGTTATGCCGCTTCCTATGCCCGGGCACAAATTGGCAAACCTTATAACTATAATTTTTTTAACATAGAAACAACCAGCAGCTTTTACTGTTCCCAACTGGTGTGGCGTGCTTTTTACAACCGGGGATTTGATTTAAATGACGGATGGGCTGTATGGCCGGTCGACCTTGTTGAAAGTCCGCTCACTTATGCTTTCTATTCCCAGGGTTAGGCATTGCAGCGAAAAGTTATTCCCTCCCTGTTCCGGCGCTATCCCTGTCTTTTATTATTTCCTGACGATTTTGGCCTGACAGGCTGCTGTCGCTTTCTTGCCCATTAGCGCCTTCGATATAAAAACGATCAGGCGGCAAAGTAAGTTTCCGGGTATGTTGGGAATCTGTTCCAGTCTGCCTTTCATCTTTCCACAAAATAAACAGAAAACAGAAGATTTCATGACCATCCCAAAGATGGTCATGTTTAACCTGTAATTTTCCCCCAATTCTAGACCTCGACAAAGATTTAATTATGTGAATAATGGAGTGTATACTCCGTCATTTATTAATTATGGAGTAAAAATTTTGTGTTGAGGTGTCAATTATGTATACTACTGCCTTTAAAAAATACACTTCCGGCTCTTCCCGGTTTTATCAGGAAGCCTGTCAGTGGCTGCCTGGCGGAGTTTCTGCCAATATCAAATACTTTTCTCCCTATCCCCTTGTCATGAAAGAGGCAGACGGCCCCTGTCTGATTGATGTTGACGGAAACCGCTATATTGATTACAACCTGTCTTATGGAGCCCTGATCCTGGGACATGGACATCCGGCAATTGTTGCGGCAATTCAGTCCCAATTACAGGAAGCGGGCACCACGACCTTTGGGACACCTCATTTGTTGGAACAGGAAATGGGCCAATTATTGGTTCAGCTATATCCAAGCATCGAAAAAGTGCGTTATACTCATTCTGGAATGGAAGCCGCACTGCTCGCAATCCGGCTGGCGACAGCTTGGACAGGGAAAAGAAAGATTGCCAAATTTGAAGGTCATTATCACGGCAGCTTTGACCAAGTGCTGGTAAGCGTCAATCCATCACAACGCTCCAGGAGTCAGGCACCCGTCCCAACGGCCGATTCGTACGGGATGCCTGATGAAATCACCAAAAACACCCTTGTCCTTCCGTTTAATGACATGGAACAGACAAAGGCGCTGTTGGAAAAACATGTCCACGAGATTGGAGCAGTGATCCTGGAACCGGTCCAGGCTGGCTTTATTCCTCCTGATCCCGCCTTTCTGAAAGAACTCAGGAAAATGACACGCAAATGGAACATGGTCCTGATCTTTGACGAGGTGAAAACCGGATTTCGGATGGGCTTGTCCGGAGCACAAGGCTTTTATGGGGTTTCTCCCGATTTGACTGCGCTGGGAAAAGTATTGGGCGGCGGGTTTCCGCTGGGAGTTGTGGGCGGTCGGAAAGAAATCATGGAATTATGTTCCCCGCTTCGCGGTACGAACATTTTATCCACGGAATCTGACGGAGTGAAATACAAGCCCTTGTTTCACAGTGGAACCCACAACGGTCATCCCTTGATCCTGACGGCGGGACTGACCACCTTGCAGCTTCTGAAAAAAGATAAAGTCTACCGGGATCTGGAGCAGAACACCATGAAACTGCGCAGGGGAATGGAACAGATTCTGGAACAGTATGGCCTCCCTGGAAAAACGGTTGGCGTCGGCAGTATCTTTAACCTGGTCATGACCGAGCAACCCGTTCGGCAGATTCAGGATGTTCTGCAATCCGATCAGGCCTTGCGCAAAAAGCTGGACGCTTTCCTGCTGGAGCAAGGGATTTACGTAAAACCGCTTAACCGTTTCTCAACCGCCATCACACATACCAGTGAAATCATCGGGGAGACTCTTGACCGGTTTGAAAGGGGGATTCGAAAACTGACAGGAAAGGAGGATTTCGTTGTCGCAAGAAGCTGACATCTTTCAGCGAATTCGGGAAAAAAGCAGAAAAATGAGTAAAGCCCAGCGGCAAATTGCCCGGTATATCGAAAAACATCCGGATACCGTCGCCTTTCTGACCACAGCCAAATTGGCAGAACGGGTTGGAGTTGGCGAAGCAACCATAATACGTTTCGCCAACTCTCTGGGTTTTTCCGGATATACCGAAATGCAGCACAGCCTTCAGGAACAGTTACGCAAGCGGGTAACAACGGTTGAACGGCTTAACCTTGCAGGGGATATTTATCCGGAAGAACAGCGAATCGCCTATGAAGTGCTGAACGATGACATATGTAACCTGAAACAGACCATTCAAATGCTGGACGTCCATCTGTTTGGCCAGGCGGCAAGAAAAATTCACCAGGCCCGTACCATTACCGTTATTGCACTGCGCAGTTCACATTCACTCGGATTTTTTCTCACGTTTTATCTGCAACTGTTGAAGAAAAATACAGAGTTGATCACTGAATCTGACACCATGTTTGAGAAATTATCCACCCTGGCATCCAACGATCTTGTGATCGGAATCAGTTTTCCCCGCTATACGTTCCGTACCATCCAGGCAATGCAGTACGCGCAAAAACAGGGGATCCCCACGCTCGCGATTACGGATGCACACAGTTCGCCGCTGGCACATGTTTCCGACCTGTACCTGACCGCAGCAAGCAACCTGCCTTCTTTTCTCGACTCATTTGTCGCTCCTTTAAGTTTGATCAACGCCTTACTTACAGCTGTGGCCCGGATGAACAAACCAGAAATCACCACCCATTTGAAAGACATGGAACAATTATGGGAGATGGAAGGAATTTATCACAAAACAAATAGCCAACGATGAACAGAAACCTGCTGCCACCTGGTTTTTCAGGCGGCAGCAAGATCGAGACAATATTCTTTTACTCAATAAACTTTAACCCTCCTTTTTTTTAAAAAAACAGACTCGACAATTTGTCGAATCTGTCTGATCATAATAACAAAGTTAAGATTAAACCTGGTCGGTTTGACGGAATTTCTGGGCTATTTGATTCAATGCTGTAGAAATGTTTTCAAGAAGCTGTGTGAAGTTCTTCATGTTTTGCTTGGCTTCCTGGAAATCTACAAAGAAGCGGTCTTTTGTTCTACCTTGCCATTGCCCTTCAAGACTTTGTATCCGGCTGTCCAGGGTTTGAATGATTTGTTCGCTTTCTTGACGCTTTGCCTGGAATTCTTTGGCAATTGCTTCAAGTTGTGATGGATCAATCTGAATCCGATCGCTCATCGAAAAACTCCTTTCAAATAACATTACAAAAGGATGTACATTGAAATTATAAACATAAATATATTTTATAGCAATATTCATCCTTTTGATTTTTATGTTAAAAGTAAGTTAAATCCATTTGGCTTAAATTATTTCCAATCTTGTCATTTCCTGATCGAAGACCAACGCTGCTGAATGATTTGCATCCAGTCAATTGGCGAGCGTTTCCCGGAAAAAGGCAGCGCTCCTTTGACTTTGGTATAACGGCGTTTTGCAAAATAACCCTCTCCTGCACGCAACGTTTGAACGATCGGACCCGTTGAATAAGCCCTCGCCTCAGAGATTGGAATTTTAAAGAATGAAAAATCATTAGGTTCCAGGCTGGCAAACAGGAATCCCGTTTCCATCGCTTTTACTTCCGCCAGCCAGCCGTCATTGCTGTAAGGAAAATTGGAAGGCGTACCGGATATCGCCAAGTAAAAATTCTTGTTCCTTCCCTGGCCAGCAATTTTGTTGAGCAGATTTTGCAGCTCGTAATTGTTCATCCGTTTGCTGAAATAGTCGGCATCGTCAATCACTAGCAAGATCGCCGGCTTCGGCTCCTCTTTTTTCCCCGTTGCCAGAACCGCCTGCAATCCTTTCGGTTTTACACGCTTATCCAACATTGCCTCAATCGGTTTCAGCAGATCGGCCAGCTCCGATTCCTCCGTGGCATACCCCTTGACATGCGGCAATCCGGCCACGAATGCCAGGCCATGGTCACCGGGGCGGAAATCCACCAAATAGATTTCAACCTCTTCAGGCGGATAGAAGTAGGCCAGCGACAGGATCCAGGTTTGCAAAAAAGAAGTTTTCCCGCCCTCAACAGGACTTCCCACAACAAAATACGGGCCATCCTTCAAACTGACATAATAAGGAATCAGGTCATCCATTGATATGGCAACCGGCACCTGCAACGGCTCCAAAGGCGCTGGATCTTCTTCGTGCTTTGAAATCAGATCCTGCAATTCAACCCTTTCCGGCAAAGTCCCGATTCCTTGCGGACGGTTTCCTTTCCAGGCCTCTGAAAGAAGTTGCACTTTCTGGCGCAACATCCTGGCCCGTTCAATCTCGTCCGTTCCTTTTGCAGCGAAAGCCGTATGGAATTCCAGTGGAGGAACATTTCCCTTGACAAAACCCCGACCTTCAGGCAAATTGACCGGCGGTTTTCTCAAACGCCCAACCGCAAAATAATAATCTCCGGGATCGGCCAGTTCCATGGTCACTCCCAGGGCAAAGTTGTTCCGGACCCGGTCAAAGATATCTGTAATCTGGTTGGCAGTAACGATGAAGTGAATTCCAAAGCTGCCTCCCGCACGCAGTAACTGCTCGAGATGGTTATGTTCTTCCTCAAAAGTTGATTTGAAATTCAGGTATCCATCGATAACAACCACAATTGCCGGAATCGGTTCGGACGCCGACTTCCGGTAAGACAGGAAAGTTTTCGCACCGGATTCGACGATTTTTTCCCGCCGGCGAATCATTTCCCGATTCAGGTATCGGAAAAGCCGTTTCACCCGATCCGGTTCATCATCCCGAATGATGGCACCCATATGCGGAAGGTTTTTGAAATCCCGGAACATGTGACCAAAATCGAGGACATACATATGGACTTCGTCCGGCGAATGATCCAGTGCCAGCGAAAACAGCAGCGTTTGAACGAAAGTGGTTTTGCCGCTTCCAGGCATGCCGTATACCGGCAGATGTCCTTCGTTAAGGGGAATTCGCAAGGAATCCTGAATCTGATTCATCGGATCATCAAACAAGCCGACTTTCGGTTCAAGCCAACGGTCTGCCTGCTGCCAACCTTTTCCGTCCCATCCTTGATCCTTTTTATCACGAATATCTTCCAAAAAGAGCTGTTTTGGCAGAGGCGGGAGCCAGGGTCCCCCAATTTGTTCAATTCCCGCTTCCTCGGCCTGTTTTGCCAGGTAATCAACCAGGACATTTAATTGCTTTTGCGTTCTTTCTTCTTTTCTGTTTATGGAAAAATTCCTTTGGGTGCGGTCAATCCGTCTGCCCGTCAGCAACACTTCCTTGATAGATGTCTCTTGTGCCTCTACAGAATTATCCGGTTGGTAAGGCGCTCCGCTCCACGCAAACTGAACCAGCTCCAAAAGTTCATTACTTCCAACCTGGAAATAACCCCGTCCGGGGGTGGTAATCCAGGCGGCATCCGGAATTTTGATCATCTCGCGGCTGTCCGCTTCGTCCTGTACACGCAGACAGATGCGAAAACGGGCGTTACTCCAGATCTTGTCATCAACAACCCCGCTCGGTTTCTGGGTTGCCAGAATCAGGTGAACACCCAGGGTTCTTCCCTTGGCTGCAATGGAAATCAATTCATCCATAAATTCAGGCTGTTCTTTTTTCAGTTCCGCAAACTCGTCAATAATGATTACCAAATGAGGCAGGGGCTGCCCATTGCCATACCCCGATTTGTAATATTCGTCAATATGCTGGATGTTGCCCGATTCCTTGAAGATTTTTTCCCGTCTCATCAACTCGGCTTTCAAAGAAATTTTGGCCCGCTCAATCAGATTTCCGTCCAGATTGGTGATCACACCGGCCAAATGGGGCAGTTTCTCAAAAATGTTGGACATTCCGCCACCTTTATAATCAATAAGCAGAAAAGCGATATCATGCGGATGATAGTTTAGCGCCAGCATGGCGATCAGAGACTGAATCACTTCACTTTTCCCGGATCCTGTTGTTCCGGCAATCAGACCGTGCGGACCATGCCCTTTACGCTCAATCTTGTCATGGATATTCAGGCGGATTTTCTTGTCACCGGCGCTCATCCCCACCGCTGCCGGCAATGTGTTGGGAAAGCGATTCCGACTCCAACGGCGGATTGCATTCAATTCCTTCAATTCCTTGATCCCCACCAGATCAAACAAGGTTAAAATCTGCGGAATCTGGTTGGACTTGTTCGCTTTCAAACGTACTGGCGCCAGAGCGCGAGCAGATAAATCAGCAATTTCCAGGGATACATAATCTTCAGTGAATATATACTGCAATTGCTCCTGTTCTTTTTCTCCTTCTTTATGGGAATAGTTGGTTTCCCGGAGCGTTCCGCCTCCCTCGCGGATTTCCAGAACAGCCTGACACTGCATCGGCAAAACTTCTTTGGAATCGGCCAGCAATATCGTTCGAACCCCGATTTGATCCGATTCTTTCAGAATCAGCGGCAAGATTGCCTCATCCTCCACAAGCCGGGGATCTGAGATAATAAAGACCCAATAAGGAAGTTCCGGGCCGGTCAGTGTTTCCCGCCGCTCATTTCTCTTGCGGCGGCGCAGGATCTCATACAGATGGTCGACCAGTTCCCGCGCTTCTTCATAATTTGAAGCAAGATACCTTACCCTCCGCTGATCATCCCATACATGGGGAAACCACCTGATCCAGTTCCAATGTTCGGCTTCTTTCTCGGAAAAAAAGGAAACAATTTTCACTTCATCCGGCGAGTGATGGGTTACAATTTGAATGACCAGGTTGCGCAGCGAATTCAGAATGAAGGCCCGATCGCCAACCACCCCAACCACCTGGAGTTTGTTCAAGGGAAGCAGGACAGGTACATCCTCAACCATATCGATATCTTTTTTGAGCAATTCCGCTTCTTCGATCAGAGGATCCCGTTCATATTCATCCTGTTTGGGTGGGATCACTTTTACCGTAGATGGCACATCCCCATTCCCCAGACGTAAAGACAAAAAATCCGGATCATGGGGAGAACGCTCCCATAAAGAACTGTCTAGCCGCTGCATTTTACGCAAACATTCGCGCGGAGTCGGGTTCCATTTTCTCAACAAGGTTCGTTGCAATTCCTCTTTTTTTTCCAGATCCTCCCGAAGCTTTTGCAGGAGGTTCCGGTATTTTTTCTCCCGTTCTGCCAGCTCCGCCTTGTATTTCTTTTTATGGGACAAATAAACGAAAAAAGGAATGATATAAGAAAATGCCATCATCATGGAAGAAACAATCGAGAACATGAAGAAGGTGGAATTCGCATAAAATTTGCCACTGGTACTCATATACACGTAAAGCCCGACCGTAGTCAGCGTAATAATAATCGGGAAAATGAGATACACATAGGAAAAGGTCGGCTTTGCAGGTTTATTTGGAGGTTCACTGATCTCTACAACCTGGCGTGGCAAATCCTGCTTGATTCTTGGTGATCTCTGAAATATAATGCTCATCACTTTCTCTCCTTTACCGATTTAACCATCCGTCTCCCAAGCTTCAAGTAACCCCCTGATTTCTTCTTTGGTCAGCATTTCAAGCTGGCTGGCTATTTCCTCGTGCTTTTCCTCTCCCTGATGCTTTTTCTGGATCCGGAGGTAGACGCCATCCATAATTCCATAATCCTGAAGTGTTTTTGTCTCATCAAGCCTTCTCCAGATCCCTTTCCTGGTTTTCACTTCCAGCACAAACTTTTCATCATCGTCTGAAAGCGTTTCCTCGATCGTGCCGGCAATCATCTCAATCAAATGGGCAACCGGCACATTGGAAGGAAGTTCAAAATCGAACCAGTCCGATTTCGTTTCTCCTATGACAACTGTCACAATCACTTCCAAACTGACTCCCTCCTTTCCCGCACAAACAGAAGCTTAAACCGAAAGCGGGGGAATATAAAACACTCCCCCGGCAAGTTTCCTGTTCAAGCTCAAGATTTTCTTTTTCAAGAGATTGCAGAGAAATATGTATACTTTGGCCACCTGGCAAACAACAGCAAAAAACCGGGTAAAAAAACCGGTTTTCAGCCAACCTGTCACTTAAATTTTAATCATAGGTATAATGATAATCAATACGAAAAACCTATGTATATTTTGTGAATATACAATTTCCAGATAATTGGTCATTTATAAAAAAAAAGGGCTGCTGACTTGGTCAGTCAACAGCCCTTTTGTGGAAATTAAGCCATGCGACGGCGAATTGCCAACGCACCCAATCCAGCGGCCAGGAGAGATGCACCGATTACAATGTTATTGGCATATGGAGAAGCCGTTTTGGGCAATTTGCCTCCATTTTTGCCATCGTCTTTACCATTGTTGTCTCCGCCGTTATTGTTTCCTGGATTGTCTTTTCCACCATTGTTGTTGTCATCTCCAGGATTGTTGTTTCCTGGGTTGTCATTGCCTGGGTTGTCATTGCCTGGGTTGTCATTGCCCGGGTTGTCACCAGGATTGGTGGGATCCGGGTTACCAGGTTGTTCACCAGGTTTTTTGGTTGTTACACAAACGAGATCACCAGCTTTACCATCTGCTTTCACTTTCAAGTCAACCAGTTGAAGTGCTTTTACGCCAACTTTGAGATTGAAACAATATTCAATGCTCGGTTTCAAACCTTCCAGTCTGACATGGGTTTTTGCAACCAATTTTTCTTTAACTTCAACAGGTACACCATTTTCCAAAACTTTGTCAACTTTCAATTGTGCACCGTCAATTTTGGCAGCCTCTTTGGCACCCAATTTGATATCGATGTAGTTTGGTGCTACCTCGATATCTGCCGGTTTCACTTTTGCATCAACGTCGACCGGCGCAGCAGAAGTTGCTGCTGGTAATCCGAATGTTACTACCAAAGCAAGACCAAAAAATACTAACAACCACTTTTTCACCTAATACTCCCCCCAGTAGTTATCAAATATATTTTAATTATTTGATACATTATATATATATAATGTATTTTGGCGCAGTTGTCCATATTTTTATTAGTTTGTTCATTTTTAGGACAAATTTTCTGGATGAAATTTTACAGAACTGGATGAAATGCTTCTATCATTTACTGATTATTACCAGAGAATTAATCTATTGATAGTATATCTCTTTTTTAATCACCAAAATTAGTCGATTTGCCAAAGGAATTAACCAATAGATTATCCTGCTTGTTTCCAGTTCCAGCGAGATTTTCCTGTTTGCATATGGCTGGTTATTCCATAAAACCGAATTTGCCTCAGTACTTTGCGCTTCAACGGAAGGCGACAAGTTACGTGATTGCCTTCAGCGCTTTCTGCTTTTGAATCATCCCTTTCTAACAAATAAAAACAGTTTATGTATTGGCAAAAATCCGTTTCCAACCCGGCCGGAATGAAAAAACAGTTCCCGGCGACGACCAGGGAGTTGGTTTTATTTTCTATCGACTTCGGCCAATGTTTCTATTCTCCATTCAGTCTCTTTTTCCTCCTTCAAAATTTTTTTTATCCAGTCTTTGAGGATGACAGCGTTATTATGAACAGGATCCTTCGCCGCATAAAGCAAGGTAACATCACCTACCTCAAGATACCGGCAAATTTGGCTGATGAGTTCCCGGCGAACCGGATCAGAGGCAAGTTCGTTCTCATAATGCATCCTGACTCCCTGAACCGCTCCGGTTTATGATTGAAGTTTTTTCGTACTTCCGGGACAAGCGGTCAACCAGAATGCGTTTTCCGTCTTCCGGTTCGGGCAGTTCGTATATTCGTTTCAGCTTTATTTCATAAGACACGGCTGTGACTGTCTCCTTTCAAAAATAAACAACGTTTCTGATTAATATTCTATTATATTCGTGATGGTTCGGAATGATGATCCCCCCGCGTCTCTTTCAGAAATTGCCAAAATGTCTCGTTGCCAATTTTCCAAAAATACACTTTTTTAGCAGCAAAAGCTTCTCTCTATCTGTCTTAATAAGTACAGTCTTGATAATATTAGATTAAATTTTAATCATAACATAAAATTATATTATTTAACCAAGAATATTTTTGTTTTTCTTGTTTTATTCCCATCCTACAAGCTGAATTTTTTCCTTAAGTTTTGTTAATTTGCACATGGTTTTTTGAGGCACTTTTGCTTCCCGACTGATCGGCCTGGCACAAAGAAAACAGGTTTAACCGCCTCAAAATATTATTGGCAATATTGATTATATAAACTTATTTTAAAAGAATATTTCTTTGAACCCATCCATACTCCCAACTTGAGCTGATTTAACAAAATAGCGATTTTGTAAAAACCCTTTTTTTATTATCTTGTATACGCTTTAATAATTAAACTGAAATATCCTGAAAACCCTTGCAAATCAAGGCGTTGCCGATTTGAAGCAATATTGCGTATATTTATCTTTTCATTTCATTTATTTCTATGTAGTAGTATATTATTTCTATAAATGGATCGTTCAGGTATTCACAAATATTTCTGCTGTTTGGTTCATTACAGAATTTCTAAATACTAAAGGAGTTGTGCTTTTTCAATGAAAACAACAAAAATCGCATTAATTGGAGCAGGCTTTGTCGGCTCCAGCTACGCCTTTGCCGTTCTTAACCAGGGCCTGGCCAATGAATTGGTGTTAATAGACATTAACAAGGAAAAAACCAAAGGGGATGCCATGGATCTGAACCACGGCCTGCCCTTCAGTTCGCCCATGCGGATCTGGGCCGGGGATTACGAAGATTGCAAGGACGCCGATCTGGTCGTGATTACGGCCGGAGCCAACCAGAAACCTGGTGAAACACGCCTTGATCTCGTCAACAAGAATGCCGGTATCTTTAAAGAGATCATCAGCAAAGTGACAAAAAGCGGTTTTGACGGATTGTTCCTGGTTGCCACAAATCCGGTCGACATCCTCTCCTACCTGACCATGAAATATTCCGGACTCCCGGCCCACCGGGTAATCGGCTCAGGTACGGTTCTGGATACTGCCCGCTTGCGCTACCTGCTTGGCGAAGCCTATCATGTCAACTCACAAAATGTGCATGCATATATCATCGGGGAACACGGGGATACCGAATTGCCGGCATGGAGCCACGCCTACATTGGTACCCGTCCGATTTCAGACTATGTGAAGGCGGGAGTGGGGCCCACACAGGATGAGCTGAACCAGATCTTCACCAATGTGCGTGACGCCGCTTACCATATCATCAACAGCAAGGGAGCCACTTACTATGGCATTGCCATGGGGCTGGCCCGGATTACGCGCGCAATCCTGAACAATGAAAATTCGGTGTTGACCGTTTCGACCCTGCTGCGCGGCGAATATGGTTTAAATGATATTTATCTTGGTGTACCGGCAGTCGTAACCCGTTCCGGCATCCGCGAAGTAATCGAGTTGAATCTGGAAGAACAGGAACTGGAAAAACTGCATCATTCCGCAGAAATATTAACCCAACAATTATACAAAGCAAAATAAGATTACCGAAAAAACAAAGCCTGTGATATTCCATTTGGATAATCACAGGCTTTTTGCTTGTCACAGGCTTGCATTGCACTGCTTCTGGCTGATTGTTCCCTGAAACTTTGTATACCTGGTTCACAATCTGAACAATCCCGGCGGCAATCATTCATTCTCCTCCACCCATTCCCGCTTCAGGGTTGCATAGCTGGTCGGGGTTTCATACAACTTCACTTCTTCAAGACGTATTTCCTGATCTTTCCTGACCCCCGGAAGCTGGCCCAATGCGGTTTCAATCTGTTCCCAGACCCAGTAAATCATATTTTCCACCGTGGTATTCATTGGAGGCAATGATTCATTTAAATAGCGATGATCACATTTTAATTCAATATACTCTTTGAAGATCTTTTTCAGATCGGAAAAGTCAAGCACAAATCCCCGGTCATTCACGTAACCGCTGATGGTAATAAACAGCCGGTACGTATGTCCGTGCAAGCTTTTGCATTTTCCTTCATACTGGTGAAGATGATGGGCGGAATCAAACGTAAATTCTTTCGTCAAGGCCACCCGTTTATGGTGATATCTGAGCTGATTTGTATGGATGTCTTCACCGAGACGTTGGATTTTCCCTGGAATTTGATAAGATGACATGTTATTCACTCCTTTTGCTATGTCCACTGTCGAACCTGAAGGCAAAGGATACAGAACGGAAAAGTCACTCAATCAGGAGATCGTCTCAGATCACCTGTTTCAGAATTTATCCGGAAACATTATTGTCCTTTTCAATGATTCAACTTCCGCGACATGACAAAGCCACTGTTTGCAAATTTCCAGTCACACAAATATGGCAATTCGTCTGTTAAAAAGTACAGACAGCGTCTATATGAAAAAAGGTTCTGCCCAGTTTCCTCAATCCTGAGTCACGAACATTACTTTATCGAAACTTTGCCTTTTTTTCAATCAACAAACAGCTCACCTGATCTTTATATCAAATAAATAACCGCCATTAAAATGAACAAAAATTTTGCCGGTTTTCATTCCGGGCAAGTTTTTTGTTTTTATTAATTAATTGCGAATCTTATATACATTATATTTCCCTGTTGATAAATTTTACAAAAAATTATCCGTGCTGTATCATTAATTAGAATGTCGTTTCAATACATGAACTTAATCAAAGGATGACTGCGATGCCGAATGTCCAATCGCTTGAACGTGCTTTAAATATCTTGAACAAGCTGTCTGAGTATCCGGATGGTATAACTATTGCACAATTATCCAAACAAGTCGGTTTGACTAAAAGTACAACACACCGGCTTTTGGCAACCTTGTTGAATATGAATTATGTCACCAAAGACAAGGAAACAGACAAATATAAACTCGGGTTGCAAATTCTGTTTCTTTCCAGAAACCTGCTAAATAACTCAAACATTGTGACCACAGCAAAACCCTATCTGGAAAAACTGTCACAGGAAGTGAATGAAACCGTCCATTTGTGCGTGGAAGATCGCGGAGAAGTGATTTATGTTGATAAAATTGAAAGCAATCAAACAATCCGGATGTTTTCCCGTATCGGGAGCCGGGCACCCATGTATTGCACAGCGGTTGGAAAAGTCCTGCTTTCCGGCGCCGATCCGGAGTATTTTGAGGAATTGGTCTCCAGTATGAAACTGGTTCCAAGAACGGAAAACACGATCACATCCAAAGAAGAATTTCTGGAGGAAATAGAAAAGGTAAAAAAACAGGGGTATGCGATCGACAATTCCGAGAATGAAGCATTCTTAAGGTGCATTGCTTGTCCAGTCTTTGATCATCAAGGAAAGATTATTGCCAGTTTCAGCATTTCCGGGCCAACCAACCGGGTTACAATGGATTTGATAAACAATTCACTGATTGAAAAAATGAAGCAATACAGCCTGAAAATCTCAAGGAATTTTGGCTACACAGGAAATTGATATTCGTTCCATGTTAACAGCGGGGAGTTTGGGGACACTATTTGTCCGCATTCCCCTTTTTGGCCCAATCTCTCCTGCTGACACTGACCCGGCCAATCTCCTGTCCCCTGATCATCGCGCTATGCCAATGCTCCTGAAAGAGCAACCCCCTTTCCATCCGATTTTTATCCCGCTTTAACGGACCGGCCAACCACCGTCAACGGCCAGGACATGTCCGTTCATATAGTCGGAAGCTTTACTGGATAAAAACACAATCGCCCCCATCAGATCAGATGGATTGGCCCACCGGCCCGCAGGAATGCGGGACAAAATCTCGGCGTTTCTTTCCCGGTCGGCGTAAATTGGAGCTGTATTTGCCGTAACAACGTATCTTGGAGCAACGGCATTGATCTGGATATTGTAAGGTGCCAATTCATTTGCAAATGCCTTTGTCAGACCGGCGACCCCATGTTTGCTTGCTGTATATGGCGGAACAAATTTTCCGCCCTGGAAGGACAGCATGGAAGCGATATTGATGATTTTGCCGCTTCGCTGCCTTACCATCACTTTCGCAACTTCCTGACTTAAAAATATACCGCATTCAGGTTAATATCCATCACCGCGTTCCAGTCTTCCGCTTCATATTCAATTAATGGGGCTCGCCGAATCATGCCGGCATTGTTGACAAGAATATCGATTTTCCCAATTCCTTTATTTCCGCCGCTAACAATCGCAACTTTCCCCGTCAGCCTGAAATAATCGAGTGAAAAGTCAGCTAAACTCATTAATCATGCACCTCTTGGCTATTCTGGATTTTCCTTTGCCGTTCAAAGTATTTCAACTCATCCATCGGACCGGTCGATGTCCTCACTCCGGCCATTGTCCGGGATAAAAGCATAATTGCTTGTCGCACTGCCACAATGAAATAGCGGAATTATACACATCAGGATTTACAACCCTGGTCTTTAATTCTTCGCAACTTGCCCCTCTGTCATTCTGTCTTATGGAACCCAAGCTTCACATTATAACTTTATTTTGGCGCTTTCATTGCCAAAAAGGCAATATGGATTATGACAATGAATTGAATTGGTATTTTACCATTTTTAAATTGATTATGCCTGGTCTCTTTTTATAGGAAAGTTGATTCATGTTAAAATAGGAACAGATTGTTTTTCCAAAAAAGACAGATGATGATTAAAATCTTTTGTTCAGGCAACAGCTTTTGCTCTCTTTTCCGTAAAATTACAATATTCCAAGGAGGTAATACCTGATGGCTTACTTTGCCGCCATCCTGCACATGGAAAATCAGGAAAAGAACAAGACTTACCGGCCAAACCATCTGGCACATCTGGAGGAACTTGAAAAGCAGGGGAAGGTTTTTGCCAAAGGTCCTTTTGCCGACGGAGCGGGAGGGTTGGTGATTTACTTAGCAGATTCACTCACAGAAGCTGAGGAATTGGCCAATAAAGACCCTTATGTTGTTACAGGGGCCCGCCGGCTGGAATTGCACGAATGGAAAATGACCCGGCCAAAATAAACCTGATTTTCGGGAAACCATTTCTTTAAACATCTGAAACCAATTAAACCGGCTCTCTATGAAGGAACCGGTTTAACTGTTTTTTCTATCTTTGCACGGTACAGGAACCGGTAGCGATCAATTGTTCTATTTCGCAGGCACGGGCAATCATCACATCACCGGGCACCGTATGCTTGAATGCCGTCGACGCAGCCGCAAAATCAATAGCATAAGAAGGTTCCCGATTCATCAGACAGGCATACAGAAAACCGGCAGCAAAGGCGTCTCCGGTTCCAACTCTGTCAACAATATCAAGGGTATACTTCCTGGACCGTTCGATCCGATGGTTATGGTACAGCAGGCCTTGATACCTGTTCCTGTTTGCACTTTCCACTTCCCTTATGGAAGAAATCATGTATTTCGGGTGATACTGTTCAAACATGGCTTCATAAAGGCTTCGATAATATTGCAGAATGTCGGTTTCATCAAGGCTGTTCACCGGTTTTTTTCCCAGTACATGGCAAAAATCAAAGTGACTGCCAAATAAAATATCCACCCAAGGAAGCACTTCCCTGAATTTTTCCATCGCTTCCCCGATAGACCACAATTTGCTTCGGTAATTAAAATCAAAACTGACCTTCACGCCTGATTTCCTGGCTTTCTGCATAAAAGCTTTGGCCAATTGAAAGGCGTTTTCGCTAACACCAAGGGTAATTCCGGAAACATGGAACAGATCGGCACCGGCCAATATTTGTTCGATATTGAACTCATCCGGCGAAACCCGGGAAAAGGCTGAATCTTTCCTGTCATAAACCACTTTTGCAGGCCTTACCGAATATCCGTTTTCCAAATAATAGATCCCGATTCTGTCTCCGCCTTTCGCAATGAAAGAAGTATCTATGCCAAAACTGGCCAATTCCTTGATCGCCGAATAACCCAATTCATGTTCAGGCACCTTTGTGACTGCTGTGCAATGGATGCCAAAACCGCTTAAAGCTGCAGCAACGTTCAACTCGCTACCACCATAATGGATTTCAAATTGCCTCGCTCCCAGGAGCCGGGTCTGCCCGGGCGGAGATAATCGAAGAAGGACTTCCCCTAACGTTACCACTCTTGCCATAGCCGAGCACCTTTTTCTTTGTTTTTTTGCAGTTTCTCTTTCGCCTGTTGAACAGCCCGGGAAAATTGTCTGGCCTTGTCCGCAATCTCGCTTTCGGTACCGGAAGTCAATTTTCCTCCAACCCCAACGGCCAAAGCACCATTTACAATCCATTGCTCCACGTTTTCCAGGCTGATTCCTCCAGTTGGCATGATTTCAATGTCAGGAAGCGGTGCTTTCACATCTTTTATGAACCGGGGAGAAACGGCGCTGCCCGGAAAAAGTTTGATGATATCGCATCCGGCTTCCGAGGCCTTTACCATCTCGGTCACGGTCATGCAACCCGGGATATAGGGGATATGGTATCTGTTGCAAACCCTCGAAGTTTCGGAATCAAAGGCCGGCGATACAATAAAATTCGCACCGGCCAAAATCGCCATCCGAGCCGTCTGGGAATCCAGTACCGTCCCGGCTCCGACAAGCAGTTCCTTTCCATCCCGGTTCTGTTTCAGGCTTTTTATCACCTCAGCGGCTTCCGCCAATGTAAACGTAATCTCAAGAGACGTGATCCCTCCCGCCATGCAGGCCCGGGAAATCTTGTCCGCCTCATCCACGTTTTTTGTTCTTACAACGGCGATTATGCCTGTCCTGGATAAACGGTTTAAAATTTTGGCCTTTTTCATTTTAACCTGCATCTCCTTTAATTCTCCTGAAAAAGAACAAGAGCGACTATATTATTAATCGTCTCTCAAGTCACTCTCCATATATGCTGCCTAATTCATGAACAGAGCTGATTGTGCAATGTATTCCTTACTGCCCCCGGCCCTTTGATGAGCAACCTGAAAAATGCTTCAGTTTTGTCTCCCAAACCAATCTCATACAGATTGACGCCCAATATTTTTTCATTGGACAAAATCGGGCGCAAGTGATCCCCAACCGAATCCGGATTGCCAAATTGTGTTTGTCCGATATGTTGCTCTATTTCCATAAGTAACGGGTCGGGACTGATCACCATCTTCTCACCGCGGTCACTCGTCCCCATCAGATATCGGCACCAGGCAGCAATGGTTAACGGGATAAAGGTTAAATCTTTTACATCCAGATCTTCCCTTTGTACATACAATTTGATCGTTTCTCCAAAGCGGATCGCCATTTTTTGGGAAGTATCGGTGGCAATGCGCTGTGGCGTATCCGGAATATTGGGATTGGGAAAGCGCACCTCAATCACTTCTTCCATAAATTTCACCGGATTGATGATGCCAGGATCCGCGACCACTTTCATGCCTTCATCATAGCCAATCTTTTCAATCAATGCTTTCAAATCCTGATCCTGCATTTCATCGGCAATGGAATGATAGTCCAGCAAACACCCAAAAATGGCCAGGGCAGTATGAAGCGGATTGAGGCAGGTGCAAACTTTCATTCTTTCCACCAGATCAACAACTTCCCTGTCTGCGAAGTAAACACCCGCTTTTTCCAGCGGCGGTCTTCCATTTGGAAAGCTGTCCTCAATCACAAGATACTCACATTCTTCTGTATTTACAAAGGGAGCAATCGGAGCTGAATTTTTGTTTACCTGAATCAGTTCCGCACTGCCGTAACCCAGTTTTTCCAGCTTTTCCTTTACGGTAACGGAAGGATGCGGCGTAATTTTATCAATCATGCTCCATGGGAATGTAATTTTGGAAGGGTCATTCAGATAATCCACAAAACCTTTTTCGACAATGCCCATTTCTTCCCACATGGATGCCACTGTTAAAACAGCGTTTTTCAGCAGGTCTCCGTTATGGGAGAAATTATCCGTGCTTACCAATGCCAACGGGGCTTTTCCCTTTTGGTATCTTTCATGTAAAAGGGCAGCCAGGAGCACCATGGTGTGTTTGGGATGCTCCAGCCCCTGTCTGATCTCTTCCCGGACCGATTCCCGGATTTCCCCATCCATCCCTTTCAGGTCGTACCCTTTTTCGGTAATTGTAAGAGTAACCAGTTGCAGGGAAGGTTGGGCAAAAATCTCTTTCAAACGTTGCCAGGATGCAGGGCAATTGGCTGCAATGCTTTCGGCTATGCTTGCGATCACTTCCATATCCAATGTCCCATCCGCTTTCATGACGACATCCAGGCAAAGATTATCATAGGGATGATACACTTTTTCAATCATGCCATCATTGATGGTCGAAACTGTAATAATCCCCTTGTCGGCCTCGTTTTGTTCGATCAAACGCTGTTGCAGTACGGAATGAAAGGCTCTGAACAGATTTCCTCCGCCAATATGCAGCCAAACCGGTTCCTTTCTCGTATCTTCCCAAACTTTTTCAAAATCATATGCCGGCGTTTTTATGCCGATTTCTGCAAACTTTTCCTTTTTCGTTTTCAGTTCTTCGATACCTAACCGCAGCAACGGTACCCCCCCTTTTGATCGTTTACTTCAGCTCAAAATCAAAATAACGGGATGCATTGTTGTACGAGATATCCTGCACGATTTTACCCAACCACTCCAGATCATGCGGATATTCCCCATTCTCAACCCACTCGCCCAGGAGATTGCACAAAATTCGCCGGAAGTATTCATGACGGCTGTAAGACAAAAAACTGCGGGAATCGGTAAGCATTCCAACAAAACGGGACAACAGCCCCAGATTGCCCAGGGTTTTTATTTGCGCGGTCATGCCATCAATATGGTCATTAAACCACCATGCCGCACCAAACTGAACTTTTGACGGGGTTCCCCCTTCCTGGAAATTTCCGGCCATGGCTGCCAGCATCTCGTTGTCACGCGGATTGAGACAATATAAAATGGTTTTGGGAAGCTGGCGCTCCTGATCCATTGCATCCAGCAATCTTGACAAAGGAACGGCAATCGGATTATCCTTCATCGAGTCACAGCCCACATTTGGGCCAAGCGCACGGAACAGGCGGATATTGGCGCTCCTTAAGGCTCCAATATGGTATTGCATGACCCACCCTCTTTGGCTGTAAGCTTTCCCCAGGTGAACAAGCAATTGGGTTAAAAACCGGTTCTGCTCCCTGACGGATATCGGTTTTCTGTTCAGCGCTTTTTCCACAATGGCGTCTATTTCGCTGGCAGTCGCATCTTCATAAACAACATTTTCCAGGCTATGGTCCGACAGCTTGCACCCAACTTCCGCAAAGTAATCCATTCTTTTTTCCAATGCGTCCATCAGTCTGGCAAAGTCACTGATCTGAATCCCTGTGATTTTCCCCAATTTTTCTATATAATCGGTCCAGTCCCGATTCTGGATGGCGATAACCTTGTCCGGCCGAAACGAAGGCAAGACCATTGTCGAAAAGTCTTTCTCGTTTTTGAGCAACTGATGATAACGCAAATCATCAATGGGGTCGTCCGTGGTGCAAATCAGCCTGACATTGGATCGCTCAATCAGGCCCCTTGCCGAAAAGTCCGGGTCCTGCAGTTTTTGATTGCAGATATCCCATATTTCCCTGGCTGTTTCTTTTTTCAGGATCGTATCCACATGGAAATATTTTCGCAATTCCATATGCGTCCAGTGGTAAAGCGGATTTCCAATCAGTTTTTCAACTGTTTCGGCCCATTTCTCAAATTTCCTGCAATCATCGGCATCACCGGAAATGTATGATTCATCGATCCCGTTCGCCCTCATGGCACGCCACTTGTAGTGGTCCCCTTCCAACCACAATTCCGTCATGTTCCTGTAAGTCCGGTTTTCACAGATTTCCTGCGGGCTCAAGTGACAATGGTAATCATAAATCGGCATTTTCGCTGCATAGTCGTGATATAATCTTTTCGCCGTTTCGGTTTGCAGCAGAAAATCCTTGTCCATAAAAGCTTTCATCTGATTGTTCCCTCCTGATTTTCCTTTCTGCGTGAAAGGTTTCATCCGTTGGCCTGTCCCTCCCAAAGATGTTCATATTGATAACCGGTAAGGTTTTCTACTACTTTTTTCGTTTCCGGATCAACATCTTCTTTGCGCCCGTTGTTTTTCAGACGGTTGATTTCGTCTACCAGAATGGAATGGGTTTGCTTGTTCAATTTAAACGTGAATGCTGCAATCAGGGAAATGAGAATCAGTCCGCCCACCCCGAAAATCATGACATACAGGATCGTATGGATCGCCTGGGTTGACTGGACGGCCGCTCCTTCCACAAAACCTCCCAATTCCAGGACCGCTCCAACCAGGAACGTAGCCAGCGCAACGGAAGCTTTTCTGAAAAATGTCATCACAGAGGCAAAGATTCCTTCCCGCCTTTGCTTCGTAATCATTTCATCAACATCGGGAATAAACGGAAATACATTCCACGGGATAAACTCAAGCATGCTTCTGCCAATTTGATAGACAAACGAAATAATTGTTAAAACAAGAATCAATGAATCCGGCCGGGTTAGATAGACAGCGCCATATGCCAGCAAACAAAGAATCATGGTAGAATAGGAGATCTTGAACAAATTGGCCGGCCCGATTTTAATCATCAAATATCCGTAAACAATCGCTCCCGGAATTCCAATAATGCTGAGGGAAAGCATATTGGCGGCCACTGCGGATGAACTGCTTAAAGCGTAAACACAAAAGAATACAAATACGGCATTGAAAATATCCTTGGCTGTCATGGAACAAATATAGATGAGAAGATGCTTGCGAAAACTTTTTACCTTGAAAGTGGAACAAAAATCGGCAACTGTCCGGCCAATGAAGCGAATGCGGTCGCCAAGGCTTTTGCGCTCTTTTGTTTGATTCATGTACTGCTCCATGGCTGCCGGGCTATTTTCTCTTTCCCAGGTGGATCGATAGGAAATAAATATACAGACCGCAAACACCACAGCGAAAAAGGCACCATTGGCAAAAAAGGCCAGAGGATTGTCCTCACCCAAAGCATTGATCAACTGCCCCGGCACAAAGGTGGCCAAAAAGGTTCCGAGGGCCGAGATAAACATTCTGGCTGTCGACAATTTCGTTCGTTTGTTATAATCCGCCGTCATTTCTGACGGGAGTGTTTCCCAGGGGATTAGTACCATGGCTGCTACAATCTCAAACAGCAGGTAACTGAAAAGATAGTAAAAATAATTCATCCCCGTTACCCATAACAAAATGTAAAGCAGCATCAGCGGCGAGCCGATCAGCAGGAAAAATCTGCGCCGGCCAAATTTTCTCCCCAATTTAAAACGGAAGAAATTATCCGAAAGACTGCCCATAAACAAACTGACAATGGCATCAACAACACGCGCGATGGCAATAATCGATCCTGCTTCAACAGCCGTCAGGCCTGCAAACTTGGTATAGAAAAACAACAACCAGGCCCCAATAATCGTAAAGGCTCCTCCGCCCATCATATCTGTCAGACCAAAGCCAATGCTTGTCGTAAGCGTGATTTCCCTGTTTTTTCTTGACATGGTTAACGTCTCCTATTAGTCAAAAGTAATGTAAAAATAGGTGAAACGTTTTCTGCATAAAGTTGACCGGCGGGGAAACGGTCCAGGCGCTTTTCTTGAGCAGCGCTTTCAAAATCGCTTCCTCCCGCTTTTTAACAGCCACAGACTTTTCTTATTTGGCCGGCTTGTTTTTTAACAACTCATTTGCATCCCAAATCCCTTGCAGATACATCCCCCCTAAGGCGCGATCATACAAGCCATAGCCCGGTCTGCAAACTTCATCCCAAATATGCCTTCCATGGTCCGGACGGATATAGCCTTCAAACCCGTTATCATACAGGGCCGTAACAATTCCCGTGACATTGATGGAACCATCGGCGGTCCGATGGGAGGTTTCAATAAAACTGCCATTTTCTAAATGCTTGACATTCCTGACATGGGCAAAAGGAATCCGGTCCACAAAACTTGTCACTATATCAATCAGGTCGTTGTCCCGATTGGACCCCAGCGAACCGGAACAAAAAGTCAAGCCGTTTGACGGGCTGTCTGCGGCACTTAAAAGGCGTTGAATGTCCTCTTTGTTCTTGACGATTCGCGGCAGGCCGAATACGGAAAATGCCGGGTCATCCGGATGAATTGCCATTTTGATACCGCATTTTTCAGCCACCGGAATGATTTCATTCAGGAAGTACATCAGATTTTGCAACAGATCATTTTCTGTGACTCCCTGATACTGAGCAAACAAATGTTTCAAATCTTTCAGCCTTTCCGGTTCCCATCCCGGCAGGGTAAAATCGTTTGCATTCTCTTCCATGTTTTTCACGACCTGTTCCGGGGTCAGGGAGAGAACTTTTTTGGCGTCAAAAAACAACGCCGTACTGCCATCCTCCATTTCCTTGAACAGATCGGTGCGAAGCCAGTCAAAAACAGGCATGAAATTATAACATACGACTTTGACACCAAAGTGGCTCAGGTTTTCCAATGTTTCCTTGTAAGCGTCGATATATCGATCTCTTGTATCCAGCCCAAGCTTGATATCCTCATGAATATTGACACTCTCCACAACCTCAATATTCAATCCATACTGATCCGCCTGTTTTTTTACCTCTTCGATCCGATGGACAGGCCAGACTTCTCCCACAGGCACGTCATGCAACGCCCAGACAACCCCTTTTACTCCCGGAATCTGCCGGATCTGTTTCAATGTAACGGAATCGTTGCCCTCTCCATACCATCGAAAAGTCATTTGCATGGCCATTACCTCCTTTTCTGATTGGCATATGTTTCCATGCACCAATTTTTACAAGTATGTTCCGTATTATGGAACGATGTTCCATAATATAATTATAGCGTTTCCATTTCCGGAAAAACAAGACCGGATTTGACAATAAATTGAATGTGTTTTCCTTAAATATATCAAGAATATTATTTTCCTATATTTTATAAATCTTTTTAATACATACGTTTTCAATTCCTGATGAAAAATTGTGCATTAATTAAACAGCTATATCGTCTTACACTGAAATTGCGTTGGATTCCTGAAAGGAGGATACGATGATGAGCGATTCATGGCTTCATTTAGAAGGAAAAGTAGCTATTGTAACCGGGGGTGCTTCCGGAATCGGAAGACATATTACAAATGAGCTGATTTCCAATGGAGTTAAAGTTGTTGTTGCAGATCTGAATGTAAAGGAAGGAGTAAAATTAACCAATCCATATTATTTAAAATGTGATGTAACAAAAAAAGAATCCGTAGACAGAATGGTAGCAAAGACGGTTGAGTTATTTGGTTCAGTTGATATTTTGATAAATAACGCCGGCGGCAACGACTATGGTTTCCTGGACCTTGAAACGCTGGATGAGAAAGTGGGTTACACAAATTTTGAGGTACGGTCCATTATGTGCCCTGGATGTGGAGGACAAAGTTTCCTGAGACATTAGCGATGTATAACGAAGTAGAAAACAAGCCTGACTTAATGTTCCAGAGGGTCTGGGTTCAAAGGAGATGCCGGTAGTGGGTGAAGGAGGCCCCTATAGAGTGGCCCGCAATAAAGAGGAACAGGCGGAGTATGACCGGGGCTTGGAGAAGATACCGGGTGTTTGGGAAGGGTACTGTCAATGGGCTATGGAAGACTGGCGCAAAGCCGTAGCAGAACTGGAAATCTCCGAGAAGGTAGCGGACTATCAGGCGGTGGGAATCCCACTCCTTCCCGGTTCAGCCAGGATATAGCGGAGGAGTTGAATTGGTCGAAACAGCGGGTTCATACCTATGTGCGGCAGGAAGATAGTCGGTGAGGTAAATGAGGATCTAAAGTTGGCCTGATTTTACCGTATGACTCCCAGTTCCTTTTTTAGCATTCACCCTCTTTGTCGTTGTGACATCACAAATCGGGAAGTTTTACGAGTACTTTCCTTGTTAGCCAAGTTATCCCAATCTATAAAGCAGTTATGATCATCACTCCGATTCTTTCCCGAATAGCATCCTGGGCTTTTCAATTGGATATACCAGTTGGTAGATCACTAATACTCAGTGTGGGAACTCGCAATTCCCTGGTGTTCTTCCTTTGGCTTTCGCACTTCCCGATACATGGAACAGCGATTGCTACGGTTGGTAATTTATAGTTCACTTCAGGGCATCGAGTGCGACCTTGGTAGCCTGCGCGATAAGCTTATCGTTATATTCGGCATTCTGCTTATCCCGGCTGGAAAGTATTACAAGAACAATAGGGTCTCCTTTCGATGGCCAAATGATAGCAATGTCATTTCGCGTTCCATATGATCCCGCTCCGCTTTTATCTGCAACTTCCCAACTTTTCGGTACTCCCGCACGAATTAATGTATCTCCAGTGGTGCTTTTCTTCATCCAATCAGTTAACATTTTACTTTTTTCCGTTGGGAGTATGTCTCCGATTGTGAAAGCCTGGAGGCTGGTGGCAAGTGCTCTGGGTGTGCTCGTATCATGAGTTTCCCCTGGTTTCACTTCGTTCAACTCTGGCTCATTTCGCTCAGGATTGGTGACATCATCACCAATCTTCCTGAGGGATTTTTTAAACCCACTAGGTCCGCCCAGTTGATCAAGTATGAGGTTTCCCGCAGTATTATCACTGTATCGAAGGGAAGCATCGCAAAGCTCTTTCAGAGTCATTCCGGTATCAACATGCTTCTCTGTGATCGGATTATAATTAACGAGATCATCACGGGTGTATGTGATTTTTTGGTCAAGATCTTCGATTGACTTTTGTTGCAACAACGCTCCTACAGCTAAAGCTTTATGAGTAGATGTATATGCAAAACGCTCATCTGCTCGATAAGTTACTGTTTGCTTTGTGCCAGTATCCAATGCAAAGACGCCAAGTCTGGCATCAAATTTATCCTCAAGTTTAGCAAAATCATCTGTAATTGCGGTTTCTAGATTTTGTTGTTTGGGTTGAGCGGCGTTATTCTCTGAACAACCAACCAGCGCTACACATGAGAGAAGTATTACAGGTACAATTTTTTGGCTTAAAACCGTATTCCATGATTTCATTAGAATCTAACCTCTTTTCTTAGGCACGTTTTTTAACTTTTTATGATGCTTCCAAGATACTGGATTCTTCCCCCTTCTTTTTATTGGATTATACATGTAATACAATACTACATATGTAATCCGTAAATACCGAAATAGTTGAAACAACAAAATATAAAATTAAAAACCAAAGTGACATTAGATCATTAAAACAAGGGAGGAACAGAAATGGCCAAATATCGGACAATTAGAATTTATAAAGGTAATGCTGGTTTCAGCGGTCCTCTGACGATTACTCCAACAATCAAAAAAATAAAATTGTTTATATTACCGGCGGTGGCGCCAAACCTGAAATTGTAGACAAGATTGCCAAACTGAATGGTACAGAAGCGATAAATGGTTTTAAAACATCTGTACCTGACAAGGAAATTGCTCTTGCAATTATTGATTGTGGCGGTACATTACGCTGTGGGATTTATCCGAAAAAACGTATTCTCACAGTCAATATCATGCCAACTGGCAAAAGCGGTCCATTAGCTCAATATTGTGCCAGTTTTAATGAAAACCATCTATAAAAACAAAATAAAAAAATCGTAGCCTTCGCAAACAGTTTTTCAGAAGACAAGATGGTTATTTTGTTTGGCAAGGAAGCACCAAATGATCTGAAAGATTTTTGTTATATTATTGATATAGTTGATCTTGAAGATAACATCCAGGCAGGGCAAAAACTTTATATTGATAATAAAATATTTGAAATAACCTCTGTTGGTAATATCGTTCAACGCAATTTAAAAACATTGGGGCATATTACCATGCGGTTTGACGGATCTACCATTCCGAAACTACCTGGTACATTGTATTTGGAAAACAAAGAAATACCTGATATTAACCTGAATACTATATTCAAGATTGTTGCCGAATAATTTGTTATATCTTGGATATTATCTGTTTTAGGAGTGAAAAGATAATGAGATTATATATAGATTCTGCAAACATAAAAAAAATTGCATATCTTAATGAGTATTTCCCGATTGCTGGCGTAACCACGAATCCGTCAATTCTTGTTAGAGAAAAACAGCCTTATTTGGATTTATTAAAAGAAATCATAAATGTAATCGGGAATAATAAGGAACTGTTTGTACAAGTAATAGGAGATCAGGCTGAAGATATGATAGAAGAGGCCAGGTTTATCCATAATCATTTGCACAGCAATGTTATCATAAAGATTCCTGTAACAAATGAAGGGATCAAAGCAATAAAAATCTTGTCAGCCGACAATATTAAAACACTTGCAACGGCCATTTATACTCCATTTCAAGGATTGGTTGCAGCATTAGCCGGTGCAAAATATGTAGCTCCATATGTTAACCGCATTGACAATTTACCCGGGAATGGAGTGAACGTTGTTTCTGAAATTGCCTGTCTATTTTCAAAGCATAATTTGACAACAGAAATGATCGCAGCCAGTTTTAAAAATGTCCAGCAAATCCTGGATGCTTGTCTTGCCGGAACACAAAATATCACAGCCAGCCCTGATCTGATTGAAAAATTGATTGCTCATCCGGCAACATCAACAGATGTGTCAAATTTCAAAGCGGATTGGCAAAAAGCTTACGGAATGGACCAAAAAACGATAATAAACAGGCCGGTTAAATGATAATCAATTATTGTTGCGTATTTGCAATTGTATAGGTTTTTGATAATCTGAGCACGCAATTCGGGAACTGATGCAGTCAGTTGAATTTCTGCAAAATCCTCTTCATAATAAAAACAGGAATGTATGTTTGGATGAAAGGTGAATCCCCAGTGAAGAAGATTTTGCATCTCGATCTTGATGCCTTTTTTGCCAGCGTGGAACAGCTGGATTTTCCGAAATTGCGGGGGAAGCCGGTTATTGTCGGCGGCAGGGGAAATCGCGGGGTTGTCTCCACCTGCAGTTACGAGGCGCGCGCCTTTGGAGTGCGATCCGCCATGCCTACAGCGATCGCCCGCAAACTGTGTCCGGATGGCATTTTTTTGCCGGTGAGATATGAGCGTTATGTGGAAAAATCGCGGGAAGTTCGCCGCATTTATACACAATACAGTAAAATCTTTGAAACAGTAGGGCTGGATGAAGCTTATCTCGATGTCTCCCATTATCCCGACGCGATCCCCGTCGCACGGGAAATGAAAAAGCGGGTCCTTGCTGAAACGGGACTGACCTGCAGTATTGGCCTGTCCTACAACAAATCGATGGCCAAGATTGCCAGCGATTTGAAAAAGCCGAATGCATTTGTCATCATCCGGCCGGAACAGGCATTAAGGATATTGAAAGATTTGCCGATTGGCTCTCTGCACGGGATCGGGAAAAAATCACAGGAACGTCTGAAAATGACAGGGATTCATACTGTCAGTGATTTTTGGCGTTTGCCGCTGGAAAAGGTGGTCCAGATGTTTGGCAAATTTGGCTACGATTTGTACTACCGGGCCAGAGGAAAAGATGATCGGGAAATCGTTACGGACCGTTCTCCCAAGTCACACAGTCGTGAGACCACCTTGCCCGAAAATCTGCATGAAAGGGAGTCAGTTGCAGAAATTGCCCGCGAACTGCTGGAAAAGGTCCGGCGCAAGCTGGCAGACGACGAGATCCCGCAAACGCTGACCCTGAAAATCAAGTATGCCGATTTTACGGTACATTCCAAACAGAGAACCGTCCGCGGGCCTTCTCCCGACTGGTCAAAAATATTGGAGGAACTGCTGGATGCCTTTGACTACACCGCCGGCGTCCGCCTGGTCGGAGTGGGTTTTTCCAATTTTGTGCAATCGTTGGAACCCGAATATGAACAGCTTTCATTGCCTTTGGGGGATGAGTACTTGTAAATTCATCAATAAAACGGAATTTCCTCATAGTCAATGTCACCCAGCAAATTTCCAACGGAATTGAGGCGGCTTTTACTCAGGCTTTGCAAAAATTCAACATAATGCCTTTTCCAGTTGCTTTCCAGCTCTTTTTCACTGAAAATGACTGATAGAAAATCGGAGAAACCGCTTCGCAACTCCTCATAAAATACGATTTTTGCGAAGATGGCCAGTTCCACATCCTCAAATGTGGCAAAAAGCTTTTCATACTCATCTCCGGTCAGACAATCCGCATCAAGCAGGTCCAGTAAATCATGCAGGGAAGAAAAATTATCCCTGATGAGTCGGACTTTCTCTTCTATTTTTGCGCACAGCAAGATTTCTTCCATTAACTGCCGAAAGCGGACATCACTCATCTGTCCTGATTTGTTCAACAGCAGGACAATTGATTTCGGATTTTCCGCTTTTGCCCAGATGATGACGGACTCCAGACTCCGGTTGTCTGCAGCCGTGACAACTCGCTGGACGAGTTGATCCCGGCACCGGGTCATATAGTCTGTTAGTGGAGGGGCGGTTTTAAGGCTGTACTGCAACCGCGACATCGCCTGATCAAGTGCATAAGCAATCCGGGAGGGATTTAACCGGGTAAACATTCGGTTTAACAGGTTATATTGCTCAGCCGATATTGTCGTCCGATTGGCATCTCCTCCGGACAGGACGGAGAAAACAGCGTTGTTTAACACCAACTCAAAGATGTTGAATAATTCAATCCGGTAGTTGAACCTGCACACTTGCCCATAATTGGAAAGCAGCTCCAGCAAACCCTGTCTGCTGAACAAACGGCAAAATTGCGTTTCTGTTTGCAGATGCCTCAAATACTGGTTGATATAACTGACTCCCTGCAGACCTGTATCATCCAATGCCAATGGATAATCAATGCTGGCCATGGTATTGTGAGCATCAAAAATAATGCCATATTTCTCCAAAAAGGCGGGCAATGATTCATCAATGGTCATGTTATAGGCATCCACAGGCACATCCAGTCTGTTCTTTTTCACTTCCAGGTAGAGCTGTTTGGTTTCTTCAAAACACTGGCGAACCAGTTCAACGCCATTTTCATAGATTTTCCTTGCATCCCCGTTTTTTAACGCCAGGACAGCCTGGTCCGGGGTTTCAAAGTGAAGGACACAGGCATCAACCGCATACATCATGGAAGCCATAATGTTTTCTGCTGTTTCAGAGGTAACGGATGAGCTTTTCCCCCGGGTATAACGACGGATCAAATCCTGCAAAATACGCATCAAGGCCACCTCGATGCTGTAAACTTCCTGGCTGGTGAGCATGCCCGTACGCAAGCCTTCACGCAAAAGAGATACGGTATATCGGTTTCGTTCAAGATTCACTTTTCTGATTCTGTTATGCCGGATCAGTCCCGAACCTTTTGATTTTTCAACTTCCATTTCCAATATCCTCCCCGAAATGTTCCTGTCGCAGGGCATCTTTCCTGAACCGTTCAGCAAACTCTTCCAGTCTGCTTTTCAAAAGTTCCACCGAACCGGCGCACTCGCCGTCAAACTTTTCCTTCATGATCTGAATCAATTCCAAATCGTCAATCCTGTCTTCCGTCTCATTTTTCAAGTAATAGAAAACCTCGTGCAATTCCTTCAGCATCGAAACATAATTATCTTTATCTATGAACGGCGATTCACAAAACACCCTGATCAATTCCTTTGTCACTTCCATGCCCAGTTCCACCCGTCCCATATCGCGCAAAACTTTATTCCTGGCTTTTATCATGTCTTTAATTTCATCAGGCGTCAGAACCAAACCGAATTCTTTGTTCTTTTCATTGAGCGCAAGCAATTCACTCAACCTTTTTCTCTGGACAGAAATCCCAATCTCATTAAAAATACGGGGTAAAAACATGGAACTCCCTCCTTCTCTCAACTGCCCGGAACAAGCATTCTTCGATGTTCAATTTTTTCGGTTGAAATCCAAAAAAATCGGTTGTTTAAAAAGGGTTGACTTTTTTATTTCTTTATGCTAATTTATAAATGGATGTTTATGCACTTTTTTTGTATTGTTTTAATTTACCCTATCTGCTTTTTCATGTCAATCATCCTGTCAGATGAAATATCCGTCAATATAATTGATCAAGTATTTAAAATAAACAAATAACTGTTTTGATTAGGATCATCTTCCACAAAAAAACACCAACTCCCCGGTAAAAAGGAAGTTGGTGTTTTTTTGTTTTTATGGTTTTCCCAGGCCAAGCGGAAGGATATACACCACCATCATGGCAAAGTGAAGAGCCGATCCGGCCATGATAAACAAGTGAAAAATCTCGTGAAAACCAAATTTGCCCGGAAAAAAATTGAAGCATTTGGTCGCATAGATCACCGCACCAACGGTGTAAAAAACCCCTCCCAAAACCATCAGGACAATCGAGCCAGCCGGAAGCGAATGAATCAATTGTACAAACGGAATGACAGCAATCCAGCCCAGTGTCAGATAAAACACAGTGGAAATATAGCGTGGAATGTTGATAAAAAACAGTTTCAAAACAATCCCAATGATGGACAGGCTCCACACACATGCAAGCATGATCCATTTCCAGAGACCATCCAGCCCGTAAAAAAAGACGGGGGTATAGGACCCGGCAATCAACAAATAAATGGCACAATGATCTATTTTTCTGAGAAAAAGTTCTTTTTTGGGGGTCGTGGAAACCCAATGATACAATGAACTGGCCCCATATAACAAAATGACACTGACACCATAAATCGTCATTGTCACAAGCGTAGAAGGGTTGGAGCGGCTAAGCCCGATCAGGAAAACCAGCCCGACAATCGCCGCCAGAAAAGTGATAAAATGGGTCCAAGTATTGACAGGTTCTTTCATTTTTAAAATTTTCATCAGAAAACCTCCGTTTGATTTGCGATGTTGCCAGCAACAGATCCTCTTTTTTTGATTCTAACACGTTTAATCATACGCTGTACAATGAAAGAAGGATTGCAGCACCCTGTTTTCCCTTTCACACCTTTCGTTCCGGAATCGCCGGTACAATGGGTAAACAATAAATATATTTACAGACTCCAGGCGATCATTTCTTGCAACAGCAAAAATACCCCTTTGGACCATCATCAAGGGGGTATTTGTCTCTCTTTAATATTTTTGAAGCATAAATCCTTCTGATATAAACAGTCCACCAGACAGAATTGACAAAATGGCAAATATTCACGAACCACTGTGTACATCCCTTTTTTCATATACCCAAATGCTGATTCCCAAAGAAACCGTCAAGATCAGCAATAATGAAACCACAGCCGGTACAAGGTTCACCGATTCCAGCTGGTTCAGCAGTTTATAACTGATTAATGTCGCAGCTGACCAGGGATAATAGACTCCGGCAGGTGTGGCACCCATAATTCCGGTTGAAAAAGCGGCAATAATCCCCAGGGCGATTCCCGGAAGATAGCTTTTGGTCAGGATCACGATCAGGACGATAAAAGGAATCATGGCAAACTGGATGCTGACAAGAGCAACATGCAAAACGGCAAAATTAAAAAACACAGCCACATTCAGACTTTCTTCCACGAAGAAACTTCCGATCAGCAAAGTGAAGAGAAATGTGATCAAAGAAGCAATGATGATGATTCCAAAAATGACGGCCAGTTTTCCCAGCAGGATTTTTGTCCGCGATTGCGGATAGGTAAACAGTTGGTTAATCGTTTTCTGATGGTACTCCTGCGCAACGATATAACTGGCAACTACCGCAAACAAGGGGCCTGCGATCAAAAGCATCATGTTGTGAATGGAACTTTGGAACAATTCATTCCATTTCAGGCTGTCGGACTGGACCATGTAACAGGAAAACAACGAATTGAAAAAGCCGCCTGCCATGACAAGCAACAAAATCATCGACCGTTTTAATTTGCTCATCTCCACACGAATAACTTCACCCATTTTCATACCACCTCTCAGACATATAGCTATATTTTAATCACAGGTTCTTAAATTATTTTAAATGAATCCTTAATTATTTCTTACAAACTTTCTCAATACCACGCGAAAAGTTGTTTTTTCAAACGGAATGCTTGAAACTTCAATCGATCCTTGATTCAATTCAACCAGTTTCCTGGTGATCGTAAGTCCCAGTCCGCTCCCTTTATGCATGGTATTTCTGGAGCGGTCCCCCGTGTAAAGTCTCCTGAATATATAAGGCATATCCTGTTTCCTGATTCCCTGTCCGCGATCCCAGACTTCCAGGGTAACCTCGTCACCGGACTCAGTCATAGTCAAACCGATTACCCCGCCATCTTTTCCATAACGCAACGCGTTGGAAAAAAGATTGTACAAAATCCTTTCCAGGCTTTTCCGGTCGCCGAGTACAACTACCGGATCTCGGGGCAGATTGATTTCCACTTTCAAATTCTCTCTGGTAAAATCATGGTAAAAAGAAAGAATACACTCTTCCGCCAGGGAAACCAGTTCCACTTCTTTCAATTCCACTTTGATGTCCTGCGCTTCAATTTTGGAAAGTTCAAAAAAAGACTCCAGCAAGGAGTGCAAACGAATCGATTTTTGGTAAGTCACCTTGACATATTCCATTTTTTCCTTTTCCGATTTCACCGAACCGGATAAAATCTCCTCCAGGTAACCCATCACGGAAGTAAGCGGTGTCCTCAAATCATGGGAGATATTGGAGATCATTTTTTTCCTTTCCTCTTCCAAAAATGCTCTTCGTTCATTCATTTCCTGCAGATAAACCATCAACTCGTTCAGCTTGCGGGAAGTACCAGCTATATGACGATTCATGGTTGGCAATAAATGAAACCGGACATTAAAATTCCCCGATCGGACTTCATCCACCAATTTTCCGATCACTTTCAACTTGTTATTGATATGGTTGATCTGCATAAATAAAACAATGATAATGATCGTGCAGAACATCGAATAAACCAGAAGAAAGTTCACTCTTCTCCACCCCATTTATAGCCGATCCCCCACACCGTTTTAATATATCTGGGTTTGGAAGGATCATCTTCTATTTTCGTCCGCAATCTCCGGATATGAACCATCACTGTGTTTTCATCCGTTACAAAACTGTCCTCCCAGATTGCATCATAGATTTGCGTTTTTGTAAAAACCCTGCGCGGATTTGTCATAAACAACTTTAACAGTTCAAATTCTATCCTGGTCAAATTTTGTTTTTGTTCTCCTTTCGAAACGGTATATTCATGAAGATCCAATTCCAGATCCCCCAATTTGATTTTGCGCCCATTCGGTCGTTCTGAATGGTTCAGAATCATATACCTTCTTAAATGCGCCTTTACCCTGGCGACCAGTTCACTCACGGAAAACGGCTTGATCATATAATCGTCAGCTCCAAGCCCCAATCCGTACACTTTATCCATCTCTTCCGTTTTCGCAGACAAAATCATGATCGGCACATTGTCATCCATTCGGAACTGGCGCAACAAATCCAGACCGTCGATGCCTGGCAACATCAAATCAAGAATGACCAAATGGTAATCAAAGTTTTTGAAATTCTGGAAAGCCTGCAAACCGTCATAACAAGGATCTACCGTGTATCCTTCTTTTTTCAGGGCGTTACAGACCAGCTGGTTAATTTTTTGATCATCTTCTACAAGCAGGATGCGAATTTGCATATTAAAAACCTCCATTAGAATTTAAGATCTTTGTAATAGTTATGTAATAATTATTTAAACTATTAAAACTAGTATATAAATATCCACTGAATTTATCAATTTTAATAAAGGAGGGTCCATATTTGAAAAAAGTTCCCTACATTGAACAAATGGAGGAAAACGAATGTGGAATTGCCTGCCTTGGGATGATCCTGGGCTACTACGGTCATCATCGTTCTATTCCATGTATAAGGAATGAATTTCAACTATCAAGAAATGGACTCTCTCTTAAAAATTTAAAATTTATTTCAGAAAAATACGGACTGGAAGCCAAAGCTTTTTTCATGTTCAGGGATCAATTAAGATCAATCCCTCATCCATGTATCTTGCACTGGGAAAACAATCATTTTGTTGTTTTAGAAAAAATCAGGGGAAATACCGCCTATATCGCCGACCCAAATATCGGAAAATTCAAGCTTGGGTTAGATGAATTAAGCAAAAAACACACGGGATTTATCTTATGTCTGACACCTTCTTCCTCCTTTAAAAAAAGAAAAGAACAGTCAGATTGGTTTTTCATCTGGGAACTGATCAAAAGCCATCCCAAATTTGTCGTGCTGATTTTTTTTTGTTCCCTGGTTTTACAATCATTCGGGCTTATTATTCCCCTGTCGATCAGCTGGATTACCGACCACATCATTATGCCGAAACAAGCCCATTTGCTGACTTTGATCGGATGGATCATTCTGGCCCTGTTTCTCAGTTATGAATTGATTGCGATACTCCGAAGTTATTTCATCACCAAACTCCAAACGCATATGGACTATTCCCTGATGACAAAATTCATTCGACACCTGTTGCATCTGCCCTTCCGGTTTTTTGAAAACAGATCGGTTGGAGATCTGGTCTTTCGTTCCAACTCGCACGTGATCATAAGACAAATCCTGTCAAACCGCATGATTACCATGATGATTGACAGCGTGTTGCTGATTACATATGCGGTTATCATGTTTTTACAATCCTGGATGTTATCACTGGCTGTTATCGGGATCAGTATCCTTCTCTTTGCAATCGTGTTTTTTACAACCCCCGTGACCAAAAACCTGACGGCAAAAGATATCAGCACACAATCCCAAACGCAGAGTTTTTTGTCTGAAACCATCCTTGGCATTATTGACATCAAAACGACGGGAACGGAACAAATCGCTTTCAACGGTTGGCTTGAACGGTTTCAACGTCAACTCCGGATCTCCGAAAAACGCAACCTTTGGACCTCAGTCATTGGTTCCGTGACAATAGGCCTGCAAAGATTGACACCAATCGTGTTAATCTGGCTCGGTGCCTATTTTGTAATTGACAACAGGCTGACAATCGGTCAACTGATCGGATTCAATTCCCTGGCCCTGGCTTTTATGACACCAATCGTTTCTATTGGACAAACCCACAATGAGTTGCTTATGGTCAGCTCCTACATTCAACGCATCCTGGATGTCATAAAGACGGAAACCGTGGAAGAGCAGCTTGACAAAAACCGCTTCAGTCTGCTGAAAATCACGCCCCGTTCCGTCATCGGCCAAATCGAAATCAAAAATGTAAGCTTTTGTTACGACTCTTTCAGTCAGCCCGCGTTAAAAAACATCAACATGGAAATATTGCCTGGAGAAAAAATCGGTATTGTCGGCCCTTCAGGATCCGGCAAAAGCACGCTGGCAAAATTGATCATGGGGCTGTACCGTCCAACATCCGGGCAAATTTTTATTGATGGAAAGGCCATCGAAAGGTATGACCTGAAAGCCCTGCGATCCCATATGGGAGTAATTCTGCAGGAATCCAGGCTGTTCCACAAATCCATCAAAGAAAATATCCGCATGCATAACAGCGAAATATCTGACGACCAGATCCGGTCAGCTGCTGCCACCGCATTCATTCACAATGAAATCATGCGGTTGCCCATGCAATATGACACACAACTGTCGGAGAGCGGATCGAATTTGTCAGGGGGACAAAGGCAAAGACTGTTAATCGCCAGAGCGTTGGCCCATTCTCCTTCCATTCTGATTCTGGATGAGGCAACAAGCTTTTTGGACTTCAATTCGGAAAGAAAGGTTGACAAAAATCTCTCTGACCTGCGGTGTACCCGCATCGTTATTGCCCACCGGCTCAATACGGTTATAAACGCTGACAGAATTTACGTCCTGGATCAGGGAGAAATTGCTGAAGTTGGAACGCATCAGGAACTCCTCCATCTGAAAGGCGTCTATTATCACCTGTATCGTTCCCAAAAGAAAAAAAATTCTAATCCGGAATTATTGGTTTAAAGGATGATATTCATAAAAAAACAGGAGGCCAAAAAATGAGTATCACCTTGATTACTGATGATTATCATACCGCGAAATATATCCAAAACATCCTGAAAAAGCATCAATTACACTGCGTTTTTACAGGTCCAAAAGGCAATACACTGATTATCGAGTCTTCCGCAATCAATGATACCCGTGTGCAATTGGGCAAAAACATTCTTTTTAACAGAGAAGAAAAGTGCATCTACAAAAACGGCGCCAAAATCCCCTTGTCCCAGCTGGAATTCAAATTACTCAATTATTTGTCGTACCGGTTAAACACCATTGTCAGCAGCGAAGAACTGATTAACGAAGTATGGGGACTGGATGCTCCGATTGGAACGGATACACTGTATGTATACATCAACCGATTGCGAAAAAAAATTGAACCCCGCGCCTGTAATCCTGAAATTCTGCTCACCCACCGGAAAATCGGGTATGAGTTGAGAACGATATAAAAGATTTGAAGAGGGAAGCATGATCGGCTGTGGTGTTTCCCTCTTTCCGGTTTTCCCGCTTCTTAATGGCTCCCATGTACATCCATTTTATTGAAATAGTAGACACAATAAACCAAAGGAATATAAAAGATCAAAACCAGGATGGCAATGGGGATGAGATAGTTTATTTGGGCGTATCCCCCGTAATTGGTCAAGTCAAACAGGATCCGTGTGGGGATTGACCAGGGGAAGAAGATCGCCAGCTGTTTGGACAGGATCAGGGCAGCGAAAATTACGGCCGCAATGGAGAAACCTGTCGGAACAACAATGTTTTTGCTTCTGATGCTGATCGCGATGATCACCGGAATTAACGCAAACTGCATCAGGCAGGTAACCAGGCAAATCTCAAAGAAAAAAACCAGATCTGAAAATATGATGGATTCCTGAAACGTCAACAGACCCAGAACAATAGCAATCGCAAAAGACAAAAATACCGTAATCAGAATGTTAATAAATATGACCATTATTTTTGCCAGTATGATGTTTACTCTTGTTGCCGGATAGGTTAACAACTGATTGATGGTGCCACTTTGATATTCCATCACAATGGAATAGGTGGAGATCAGGGAAAAAAGAGGCACACCAATAATCAGGTTCAGGAATGAGACCGATCCCTGAAACAGGAGAAACCCTTCATTTCCGCTGACATTTTCGTACAGGGCACTTAGCATCAGCGGAAAAAAACTGAGCAGTACCGGAGTGACTGCTCCAAACAGGATTATCCAGACGACCGGCGATCTCTTCAGTTTAGCCAACTCAGCGTATAAAATATTGACAAACTCCAACATGATTCCTCCTAACCGGTTAACTTTACAAAGAAATCTTCCAGTGTGTCTTTGGAAACATTCATTTCATAAATATCAACATTTTGCTCAATGAACAGGCGGGAAATCATTGTCGCATCCTCTATCTCCCCGTAAATTCTGATTACCCCAGGTTCTACCACCTGGAAATCGGGAATGTTCAGCTTTTTCTCCAGCAGAACCGCTGCCTTGTTTTCATTGTTGACTCGAATTTCCAGATAACGCCGATTCATCTTCCTGATCGTTTCGGAATCCAGTTCTTTCAGAAGTTTTCCCTGGTGAATGATGCCGATTTTATCGGCCAGCTGCTCCACTTCACTCAGGATATGACTGGAAATGAGCACGGTGATGTTCTTGAAATGAGCCAGCTCAAGGATTTTTTTCCTGACCTCCTTGATGCCGATGGGATCCAGTCCATTTGTCGGTTCATCCAGCAACAACAGTTCCGGTTCATGCAAAATGGCCCTGGCAATCCCCAACCGCTGTTTCATACCCAGAGAATAAGCTTTTACTTTCTTGTTTCTGGCCCGGGACAGCCCCACTTCTTCCAAAGCCCTGTAGATTGCCTTTTTATCTGGCACTCCCATCATTCGGCGATGTATTTCCAGGTTTTCTTCCCCCGTCAGATTTGGATAAAAGCCTGGAGTCTCAATAATCGAACCAATTCGTTTGAAAGGGCGCTGATAACTGGTTGTTTTTACTTTTTCCCCAAACATTTCGATTTCCCCTGAGCTGGGTTTAATCAAACCAAGCAACATTCTCATCGTTGTTGTTTTACCCGCGCCATTCTGCCCGAGGAACCCGTAAATTTCCCCTTTTCTTATATTCATGTTGACCATGTTTACGACTTTTGTATCCCCATAGCTCTTTGTAAGATTATAGGTTCGTAACAGATAACTCATCGGGATTCTCCTTTAGCTTTTTATTATGGAATTAATATAAATAAAAGTTCTTACATGCTTTTTAATCTGTTCTTAAAAATTTCTTACGATTTTTTTAAAATCAATTTTTCCCCTTAAAAAAGGAGACTCACTCTGAATGCGAGATCGTCTCCCGGCTTCCCTTGTTATTTTTTTGAGTGAACTGGCGGTCCCAAAAACAAGGGGGAAGGAAGGGTTTTTGCGCAGGCTGCCTGCAACAGGCCATAACCGATCCCGGCAAGCCCCAGCATCAGGCCCTGCAATTGAACACCGGCAACGGCACCGCATTTCCAATCATTAATGTTTTTTATATTGGACAAAACCGCGCCGGCCTGCTGAAGGGCAAATTTCTCCAGATCCCGGTCGCCTTTCTGTTCCGCGGCCAACAGCAAAAAGGAAAGATTCCCCATGTCGCCATGGCATAAACAATGCGTATGCCCAAAGCCACGTTCTTTCGTCAGTTTAATACAAATATCCACTTCTTCATCCATATAGGCATCATCTATCTTGTTTTTCATCAACAGGCGGCTCATTCCGATCCCCGGCGCACCATTACACCAACTGATCAGGGACATCGTGTGGGGCCTGACCCGCAAATCCTTCCAGTTCTTCTCTTCAGGGACAAACAGGCTTCTTTCAAACTCAAGCGATTTCAAAACCAATTGCTCATATTTTTTATGTCCGGTTTTGGCAAACAGTTCGGCAAGAGCCCATGCAATCCCCGCCGCTCCATGTGAAAACCCTCCAACGGGAATATTGGAAACCTGGTTTCTCCATCCTGTTCCCGTTTCCAGATCTTCCGCATGTTCCGCCAGATGGTTTCCGCACTGAATCGCCAGATCCAGCAAATATTTTTCATGGGTTTCTTCATGCAACTGCAGCAATACAACAATCAGGCCGGCTACGCCACTGAGCAAATCGTAGGCACGGTCTTCATGCAAAACTTTTTCCAGTCTTCTGCTCTCCTCCAATGCCAGATCAAGCAATGAAGCATCCCCAAATACATGAGCCAAATGATGCAATGTGTAAAGAACCGAACCATGTCCCATATATGCAGATGGATGAACGGCATATTTTCTGTTCAACGCCATGTCCAACAAGCCGGTCAAAGATGCCTCGGCCAATCTCATGAATTTGGACGACTTTGTTTTTTGTGCCAGATAGGCATAGAAAAACGCCATTCCGGACAATCCATTATACAGTCCAATGTCCAGGGCTGCATATTGCCACTGCAAATTCATTCCCATCCATTGCAGCCCCAGCCAGGTCACATCTTTTCTTTCACTGCCCCAGATTGCCTTGTCAGCCAGATAATTCCCGATCTGTACAGCCTTTTCCACAAGCGCCTTTCTGTCTGACAATTCCTTGACCGGACCCCTGTCTTCCTCCGGATGGCATACCACACCAATTTCATGTCCCTCTTTTCCGATTCCGAGTGAAGCCCGGACGATACAGCACTGCTCCTCGCAATCTTCCAAACTTAAATGACGGCATCGATTCAGGACAATGGACAAGCCGTCCTGCGCAAAAAAATCCTCTATTTTCTTTCCTCTGCTATCCCAGAGATGAATGGAACCAGGTTTGGAATGAAAGTACGGAATGTCACCGTGCAACAAATCCTCCAATTCCGAAGCAATCGTCTTCATCAAGTGCGGCGCTCCTTCAAGTCCGGCCCATAACCGGTCCATCAGCCGGTTGCGATCCAGCCCGTTCCTCAGGAAATCCGGGTGGTTGCCACCTTCCAGCAACAATGAGTAAATATAAGTGGGCCGTAAAACACAGCGGATCGAGTCGTTCTGAAACTTTTGCACTGCATGAACCAATTCCTGCCGAAATTGCAAAAACAGATCATAAGCCTGTTTAAATCCTGTAATCAAATCTTCCGCATAATCGCGAAAATCGACTCTTCGGCCATACAGGACCGGCCTGTTATTTCCGCCGCTTAACATTCCCGGTTTGCGAACAGCTCTCATATTTTCCGTACCCACTTCTTCCCATTGCAAGATATCAAACGGAGTTTCCTGGTTTTCTTCACCGCCCAATCCTCCAATTTCAGTTGCTTTTTTTCCATTTTCTCCTCCCAATAGGCTGGGAAGCATCTGCGTGCGCAAAACAGTGTTGGAAACATGTTCCCTGGCCTTCACCAAAGCGGACTCATAATGCTGATTTGGCATTACCCGCGGAGTGAACAAGGTTTCCGTATCCACCAGGAAAGGATATTCCCCTGATGCAATCACATTCTCAAAATGGAAATCGGTCGCCTCAAGAAGATAAAGCAATGCCAGATATCCGCCCTGCCGCTGATAAAAACGCCCGACTTCCTCTTTTGTGTGGCAATGGTTCGGAACAATGAATTCTTCCCAGCCATATTTGCCTTTATCCAAAATTTTTTGAATCCGGAACTGTGGGGAAAAGCCTTTTTCATTCAGCCATTGCAACATTTCCTGGAAATGGAAGGCTACCCCAAGGGGCTTTGGCTTGTACACAAGTTTCGATCCATCCTCAAATGTCAAAATCATGACATTCTGTCCCTGTTTATGGGAGTCTGACAAGCCGCATTCCAATTTTCTGATGCGACCGGTTTCCATGTTCAAAACCTGCCTGATTTCGTTCTGGTCACCGCAAAACCTGTCCACGGCTTCTGCAATGTTCCGGACCCAGTTGTTTGTCAAAGTGGTTATCAATCTGGCAAGAACGGGATATTCGGCATAAATCTTTACAAGTTTCCCCAGTTCCGTCAGATGGCAGTCCAAATAATACTGGTACCTTGCCTTTGCATTGTCTCCCTTTAACTGATCCGTCAACCTGGCGATATGCAATTCCAGTGTAAACGTTTGAGCCGCGGTGCGTGTCAATTTATTGCCCAAATCATAGACCAGCTGTGCAGTAAATCTGTCTGTTGCAAAAGGCAGCATCCCGTATTTTTTTTCCAGATTGCGCCAATGGCAGCGAAACTCTTTATCCGCCCAGGCCAAAAAAGGCCAGACTCCATTCACATAAGGAAAATCGCAAAACCGGATCAGACAGTTTCGCCTTTCAATGGTGGTTTTGGCTGCCAGTTCACAGATTTGGCTGAACTGTTTCAGCCAGGCACCTGCATTCTTTACGGATGGTTGATCCTTCGTGGCGATCAGGGATTGAAATTGCATTTCGCTTAACTGATCATTGCTCAATCTTTTTCTGAACAGTGTTTCAGACTTCAGACCGGTTTCTCTCCGCCAACGGGAAACTTTTTTTGCAATATCCTGATCAGATAAATCCACATGATCCTGAAAAGTCCGTTCCGATAAAAAAGAGCCCGAGAAAAAAGTTTTCATGATGTCATCGCTGAAGCACTTTCTTTGGCTGATCATCTATGGAACACCTCTTTACTATTCGGAATTATCGATTTATAATAGAATTGTTAAGAATATACAAAAGAGTGCGGCCTAAGCCACACTCTTGGAAACGGAATCACTTAGCAGCAGTCACGTCCAGCCCAGGAACATTCTGTAATACCGCTGTGACATGTACATTCTGCAGTGATGGACGGGAAACCGCCAGATCCGCATCCGCCTACCACGTTTGCCAGGATCGATTCGTCCAGTTCTTTTGCCAGGGAACCTGCCGGATGATCGATCCCTTTTTCTGCACGTAACTCCGGATTTTTCAAAAGACGAATCATTTGTTCTTTGCTCATGAATCACAACCCCTTTTTTAAATAATCAGCAACAATCGCGTCCAGCCCAGGAACATTCTGTGATACCGCTGTGACATGTACATTCTGCGGTAATGGACGGGAAACCGCCAGATCCGCATCCGCCTACCACGTTTGCCAGGACCGCTTCATCCAGTTCTTTTGCCAGGGAACCTGCCGGATGATCGATCCCTTCCGCACGCAGCTCCGGATTTTTCCAAAGGCGAATCATCTGTTCTTTGCTCATCATGGTCACCTCCTGTTTATGGCGCTATCCTAGTTATAACTCATCTTGATCGTCATTGTCCTTAAATTTATCTAACAAAACATAATATTATTTAATTTCAGATTTAATTTCTTCAAAAGTTGGCTCTACCTTGATCCCATTTACATAAACCGTTGGCACGAAGTTGATATGGTTCTCCATACAGAATCGCCAATCTTTTTCCACCTCCTCGTAAACCCTTTTTTTCTCGACATCCTCCCTCAATTTCTCATAATCTATTCCAGGCACTTCCTTCCTTACAAATGCCATGAGCCCATCCATCGTGACCCAATCCTTTTTATTACGCTGTTTTTCTTTATTGAAGGCATGATAAAAATCCCAAAAACGCCCGGGGTTTTGCTGATAAATCCCTTGTCCAAACATTCCTGCCAAAACCGATTCCTCGCTTAGAAACTGATTATCGATAAAGTAAAACTTTGCCTTTCCGGTATCGATCAATTCTTTTTTTATTTTGGGAAATTCATTGAGTGCAAAGCTGCGGCATGATCCACATGAAAAATCACCAATTTCCACAATGGTCACGGGTGCATCCTTGCTCCCAAGCACCGGTTGGCCTTCCAGGGGTAAAGCAACCGATGGCTCCTCTTGCCGGGTCATTCCCCAAAAGAACAACACTCCACAAATTACCAGGACAACGATACCACTCATCACTGTCAACTTTTTCAAATTCCATCCCCCTCCAATCTTTTTTCATCCACCATTATTTCATGGCAAATAAACCCATGTCCTTAATAGCGTTAAGATTAATTCCCCCTACATCGGGCAAAACATTTGTTGTATTCTTCGATTTAATTGGTTCGCAAACAGAAAAAAGTTGGCCATGAACAGGGAGCCAACTTTCAGGAAGTATCTTATGCAGCCATCTTTATTGATCAGTCCGTTTGGGATTGTTCCTTCTCTTCGACAGGCAGTGAATGATTAACATTGCCTAACAGGGAATTACAAGCGGTCAGGGTGAAAAATGTAAAAATACATGCCACCAGCAACACCTTTTTCATCATTTTTCCTCCTTTTTTATTTATCATAGTATGAAATACTTAAATATTTCTGATATAAACCTTAATTTATTCTTATTTTTAATGCTTCGTTTGAAACGATCCAGCTCTTCAACAAAACAAAAAATCTCCGCTTTCCGCAGAGATTTCAGCTTGTCAACAAAGTGTCAGAAATCGATTTTTAGGACTCCGTTCCGTCTCCGCCTTGCAAAGAAGTAGTTATGACGCTCAGCAATCCCTTCCAGGCGGGCTCAAAACTCGCTTGCGCTCAAACAGTTTCGCCCGTTTTCCCCGGAAGGGAATGCTTTCGCTTTGTAGCGGCTCCAAAGTCACTCCGCTTCTAAAAATCGTCTTCCTCTATATGTTTTTCTACAGTCTGAAATCTCCCTTTCCGCAGAGATTTCGTCTTGGAAATGGTGGTTACTTTGCGGGGTTTTATTTTTTAATTCCCACCGGCTTTCTGATCTCCATCAATTGGCCAGTAATAATATGCTGTACTGGCATGGCCTCCTCCCGCCAGCTCTTCGGCGGCAAGGTGCCCCAGAACGTAGCTCGCTGCGGGTCATTCAGATGCCAGCGGATCGGCTTCCAGTCCGGATCGTTTGTGAAGTAATCGCCCGTGTACAATTCTGTCCGGTGTCCGTCCGGATCCCGAACATAGACGAAGAAAGCGTTGGATGTGCCATGCCGGCCCGGAGCGCGTTCAATATTGGCGTAGTAGCCGATACTGGCCAAATGATCGCACGCATCCAGAATCGTTTTGGCGTCGTCAATCCAGAAACCGGTATGATGATAACGCGGGCCGGCATCACGAATCAGGGCCAGATCATGAACGGTCGGCTTTCGATGCAGCCAGGCGGCCCATAAATATTCTCCGTTTTCGCCTGCGACTGTATACTCGGAGCACATGAAACCCATTTTCTCCATATACCAGCGATAAGCCAAATCGATATCCCGGACGAGGCAATTGGCGTGGTCAATCCGTTTGACCCTGGCGCCTCTGTGCAGGTAATATTTTTGAATCAGGGGTTCGGCCCAATCCATCTCGCAAAAGAATTCAACAGGAAACCCTTGTGGATCCTGCATACGAATCGCTCTTCCCTGGCCGCGCTCTTCTCCCTTTTCAAGCCAGCGGAAGGGCAGGCCTTCTTCTATAAACAGTTTTTCCAATTTGTCCAGATCTTCGTCGCTTGCCACCCGATAGGCAATATGATTGAGACTTGGCCGCTCCGCTTTTGTCAGAACCAGGCAATGATGATTTCCATCATCCAACCCTCTCAGATAGATATTGTTTTCATCCGCTTCGGTTTCAATCATTCCCAGCCCTTCCACATAGAAGTGGCGCGCCTTCTCCAGATCGGTCACATTGATATTCACATGATGCAATCGGATGATATTGGCATCACTCATATTTTTCTCTCCTCAGGTCCCGGATGTGATAAATAGAGCCATTCTCCGTTCCATAAGGAACTGAAAATGACCCGTTTTTCATTTTGAATGGACTTACAGATAAATAACATATTTGTTCAGGAATCAGGATAAAAGCCGGTTTTCCTATGATTTGGATGCCGTTTGTTTTGTGTTTGCCCGATCCAGGAATTCCCTTACCAACTCTTTATATTTGTCTTTCTCGTGCCAGTCGTAATAAGCCCCTGCCATGCGGACCGGATCGCCGAAGAAGTAATATTCATACAGCATCTGGCGTGTGGCAAAGGCACTCATGGAGACATCCCAGGCCAAACGGTACAATTGCACGCGCTCGTATCCGTCAATGGCCGCACCCTGATTATATTTGTGCATCAGGTCGCCAATGTCATCCGCTTCAAAATCAGCCTGTGTCGGAATCGCCATCAAACCGCTGGAACCAAGGATGCGAATAATTTCCGTCAAACGCTGGTACACTTTGGGATACCAGTTACGGGCTGTGTTTAATGGGGCGAAGTCCGGGGTCATGTTTCCATATTGATCGATATTGGCCCCCGCTTCCGATTGCAGGAGAAGCGCTTTCATAATTTCCAGCGTAATCATCACTTCTGTCGCCTTTTCCTTGACGTGCTGGAACCTGGAAATATTGATTGCGTCGATAATGCTTAACACAATGCCGAGGATAAACTCCGTTTTTGCCAGATTTTTCGCCACAACCTGATGGGTCATGTGAATAACGGCATTGGTTTCAAAATACGTCCGATTGCATAAATCATGGTTTCCGGCAATAAATACGCGATCCCAGGGAACCAGTACATCTTCAAACACCACAATGGCATCGCTTTCATCAAAGCGGGCACCCATTGGATGATCCCACTGATTTTTGCCATAATCAAACGACTCGCGGCAAATAAATTTTAATCCAGGCGTATTGTTGGGGATGGCAAAGGCGAAGGCATAAGGATCATCTTCACTGGTTGCTTTATTGAGGGTCGAAGGAAAAACAACAATTTCATCGGTTACCCCGCCAAGGGTCGCCAGCAAACGGCAACCGCGCACAATGATTCCTTCAGAAGTTTTATCCACAATCCTGGCTGAAAGATAGGGATCTCTCTGATTGGACTGATTTTTGGCCCGGTTTGCCTGCGGATGAATCAGGGTATGTGTCAGACTGATATCGTTTTCCCGGCAATATTCATAGTACTTGCGCACGTTTTCGCCGAACATCGGGTTATCCTGGGCAAAAAAAGATGCTGCTGTTCCAAAGGACATCACGCTGGTATTCAAATAGTCCGGCGACCGCCCCATCATACCGCCGGAGTAACGGGCCCATTCATAGACCATCTCTCTTCTGCGGGCCAGATCTTCCTTTGTCCTCGGCTCAATAAAGGATAAACCCACGGGATCCCCGGTGGTCGGAGAGGTATATAACATCCTGTCCGGCTTTTTATGCTGGAGATCATACAGATCGACCATGCTTTTTACAATGTTTCGAAATGCCGGATGCTCGGAGACCTTGTCCACCTTCTCACCATGAATCCAAACATTGTTTTTCGCCTTGTCCAGGGCTTCCAAATATTGCTTTCCTGTTCTTGCCGGCATGCAGATCCCTCTTTTCCTCTCAAGATTTAAAATATTTAGATTATTAAAACGGAACAATGAGGCTTGATTAAGCCTCTGGCAATATGAGTATTTCCGCTTATTGTAAATCTCTTTTTTTAAAGTATACCGTCTTTTTTCTTACATTAAAAATATATATATTGTATATATCATATATGAAACACATATATTCATTTTTAATATGAAGCAAACTTTAGAAAAATATATACAGGAAGGCGATTTTCGGAACTCTGTCGTCTCCACCTTGCCAACAAGCCATCATAACGCTCAGCATTCACTTCCAGGCGGGCTCTTCACTTGCTTGCGCTCAAACAGTTTCGCCCGTTTTCCCTGTAAGTAAATGCCTTCAAATTACTCCACTTCTAAAAATCGCTAGTTCACCTTTATCGACAAGCAGATTCGTATTTGAAATAAATGTCAAATGATCTCTCCAAATTCAAATGGATTTGACCAAGCCGCCATCTACCAGGAAAGCCTGGCCCGTGACATAAGTATTGGCTTCGGAAACCAGAAAAGCAACCACTTTGGCAAACTCCTCCGGAGTCCCGTATCTCCCCAAAGGAATCTGTCCCACGCTCCGGCTTCTCACTTCATCCGGAGACAAACCCGTTTTTGCCGCATAGGTCATATCCAGTGACACGATCCGATCGGTGGCGATTCGCCCAGGGCCAATCGTATTGATCAGGATGCCATCCCTGCCCAATTCAACGGATAAGCTTTTAGACAGGCCGACGATGGCTGTCCGAAACGTATTCGAGAGAATCAGATTGTCGATGGGCTGTTTGAATGAAGAAGAAGCCAGATTGACAATTCGGCCTGATTTTTTCCTGCGCATATAGGGGAGCGCTCCCCGAATCAGCCGGATCATACTGAGCAGGTTTAACTGAAAGGCATTTTCCCAATCCTCGTCGCCAAAGTCGTCAAAACTCCCAGCCGGAGGCCCTCCCGCATTGGTGACGAGGATATCAATTCCTTCGTGCTCAGCTACTGTAAATTGAATCAATGCCTGAATATCCTTCGATTTTGTAACATCCGCCACACAGGTTGCCACTTTGGCACCAGAGATGGCTTCAATCTCGGCAGCCGTTTTCTGAAGTTGATCCTCATTTCTGCTCGTAATTACGACATCAGCTCCTTCACGGGCCAACTCAAGCGCAATCGCCTTGCCCAAACCTTTACTGGATGCTGCGATTAACGCGGATTTCCCTTTCAGTCCCAGATCCATTTTTCAAACCTCCTTCACCTTTATGGTTTGATTGTATCAAATCCTTTCTGATCATATGATATAATTTGAATCAATTGATTCACAGGAGATGATGGAAGTGAGCCAGCAACAAATCGTTCGCATCGGCAGTTTGGCAAAGACGCTGACGACCTTTGAAAACGCGGCCGAAAGTATTTTATCCAGCGGCATTTTAAAATCACCCGGGGAGATTGAGGCTTTTAAAATGGGGTTTCACGCAGCTTTGGAACTGGTGCGCCGGGAATACGGTATAAAGTAAAAGTCCCTGGACGATTCCTCCATCATCCAAGGCAAACAGCAGCAAAGGAGTGGATTCGTGTGTATCATACCAACGCAGAAGACGTCATCTATCCGAATCATACACGTACACCCAATGTGGTTGTCCGAGGACTATACAGTGTAGGATTCTTTATTGCAGACTTCGGCCCGATGTTTGTCAATCTCTTTAATGCCATCTACATAACCGCACGCAAGCTGTTCGCTTTTTTGATCGGCTTATTGATTGAACTCAGTACCATCATCATCCTGATCGGAACGATTGCCTTCAGTGTGTACCATTCCCTCGAACTTTTGCGCAGAGGCGGAGCTGTCGGAGGAATGGAATATGTTGGAGTGATCATGTTTGAAATTGTATTTATTTCATCCGTGGCTACCATGACGCGAAGCCTGATGAAGGGTGAAAGGCCAGATGGATATTCGTTTATTGGCTTTGTACTCGGATTCCTGTTTGTCGAATGGTCAAATATTACCGGAATGGCGCAAAACTGGACAGGCTGGATTATCGGATTCTTTACTCCCATTTTACTGATCATCGCTGAAGGAATTCTCGCTTATCAGTTTCTGAGTGACAAGGAAAAAAGGCGGACGCGGGACATAAACAGGATTATAAAGAAGCATTCGGAACTGACCCCCGCTGACCTTGAGAAAGCGATCGCCATGTACCGGGAACAAACAAAAACAGCAGCGGAAAAAACGTTGCGCCCCCATAACGAGTGGAAAAAATTCCTGCTGGAAGAAAAAAACGAAAATGGCATCAAACTGGTTGAAAAATTGGCTCCCAAAATGGTGATGGAGAATAAAGAATCCCAGTCATCCTCCGTATCGGAACCGGAAACAGTGCAAGAGTTGACAAAAGACGATCTCCAACAGCCGGCCCCTGTTTCAACTGCCACTGACGGGATCGGGAGGAAAATTGCCCGTCCCGGAAAACAGGAAGAATACGGAGCAAATACCGAAAATGAGAATAAAGCCGGCCAAGCAACCGCTCCATCCAACAACCGGAATTCCGGTGAAAATCCAACCGGAAACGGAGCCAGGCAAGAAAGCGGTCTGAAGGCAACTGCCTCTAACGATCAGGACAATCCCGAAACAGAAGACATGCGCAAGCACGCAAGAATGTGGGCGATTAAATTTTATCAGGAAACCGGAAAGATTCCCGGACGTGTGCGAATCGCCAATCATACCCATTGCAAGGATCGAATCGCGCGGGAAGTCGCCGAAGAAATGAAAAAGAAGTATGGGAAGGTATCATGAACGAAAAGCTTCTCCCTGCTTAAGCCCCCGGGAAATCGGGGGTTTTTTTATCACAGATGACAACCCGCTCTAATACCCCTGCTTCTTCAAGCGGGGGATAAGAGCGGCTAGTCACTGTATTAACTGGCTCTAAGCTTCAGTGGGGGAAAACAATCCCCCTCTGAAGCCAAGACCCCGTTGAAGGTCTCCGACAGGCAGATACACAAAAAAACATGTACAAGAACAGGGAAAACATAGCCTCCATATACTGTAATCAATTATTGAAACAATTTTCGAAAAATTTATGGAGGTGTATTTCCTGATGAGTCGGCAACAAAGACATACCCATGAATTTTTAGGCAGCACAAAGCTGGCTGAACAAGGTCAAGAAAGACACAATCATCGATTTGCCGGAGTGACCAGTGAAGCGATTCCATTAAGAGGGGGAAATCATATTCACACTTTAAAGGTAAATACAGACTTTGGCGATCATCATCACAAACTCATCATAAGAACAGGTCCGGCCATACCGGTCGGTAATGGAAAACATGTGCACTTGGTAAGAGGCGTCACTACGTTTGATGATGGTCATGTGCACAGATTTATCTTTACTACGCTGATTGATCGTCCCCTTATATAGTTTGAACAATCAAGATGATGAATCAACTCTCTGTTCTTTCAAACTTTCCTTTCATATCAAAAGGCCTTGGGGAATCCCCAAGGTCTTTTATCTTTTTTCAAGCTTGATTTGCACGGGCTTAAGAATATAATATACCCTTTTTTTATCCTGTTCATGAACTTTACACTGCACGGTATGCCGCATTCACAATACAATATAGTAACTTCACCAATTTTATGGAGGATTACCCGGTGCCAAGGTTATTCAGTAAAAAAAAACCAGGTCGAAGGGAAATCCATATCAGGGAATCAATCCCGCCTACTTTCCACTTGCTGCATTTATAAGAAACGAGGGAAAATTTTATTACAGGTATGGAAAGCGAATAATGGATATTCTGCTGTCTTTAATCGGAATTGGATTAACCCTCCCTATCATCGTTGCGGCAATCATTGCCATTCGGTTGGAATCTCCCGGACAGCATTCTGTTTCTCATCACTCTATATACTCCAGCTACCACAAAAATTAACACCACTCTAAATCAGCAAACTGACCCAACGGGAAGGATGGAGCAATATACCCAATACAGCAATCGCCATAACTGTAATGGAAGCAGTCTTTTGCCATGCGTACCTGGTGCGGGTCAAGCCCGATTGAGCGCGGACAAATCCCCCATGGGCAAATATGATAAGGGTCCATAGGAACATAAGAATCACCCCCGCAGAGGTGGTCAGATACTCATAAATCTCTTTTGACAGAAAGACTGACGCCAGGATAGATATGGACAGCGCAGCCACAGTGACGAACAGAGAACGAATTGGCACCCCTCTGCCATTCTCGCAGCACAATCGGCGCGGCGCCTCTCCCCGCTCACTGAGGGTTACCAGGATACGGGAAACCCCGAACATGGCCGCTGTCATGGTGGAAAAGGCGGCAGAGATCATGACCGCATTAAGCACATGGTCAGAATAAGGAATATTGATTCGACTGAGAGTAATGACAAATGGGCTTTGTGCGGGGACAATAACCGCAAATGAATTAACGGAAAGAACCGCAAGCAGACCAAACAGGTACAAGCTGCCTAAAAGCATGATTAACCTGTTGAATGCCCGGGGAATGACACGTACGTCAGCCACTTCCGCTGATGCCATGCCCGTAGCGATAATTCCGCCGAATGTGAAAAACATCAGGCTTAAACTGGTCAAAAATCCGGCTGCCCCCTGTACAAACCAATCACCGCGGTTTACAATACTCCCATTTGGTTGGGTTTCCCCGGCCCAGATCATCCCGGCAATCAGGCCGATAAATAACAACAGGGCAACGATTTTGATCCATGCAAAAAACATTTCGACTTTTCCGTAATTCTTCATGCCAATCAGGTTTATTCCCATCGCCAATAACGTAAACAGGGTGGACAACAACCATATTGGCATCTGAGGCAACCACTTTTAGGTAAAAATACTGATCCCCGTTACCTCACTCGACATGATCAATATCCCTGCCAGCCAATACAGCCAACTGCCGATAAAGCCGTATGCCCGTCCCAGGTATTTCTCTATATATGATAAGGCCGACCCTTTATGCCCGGGTTCCCGGGCCAGCATTTCACCAAACGTTGCGAAAATGGTCCACACAACAAGAATACCGATTGCATATGACAGAAGCACAGATACTCCGGTTTCATGGATGGTACTCGCTGTAGCCAAAAAATACCCCGCTCCCAAAATAGAAGCGATTCCGATAAAGGTGAGCTGCCACGCGAAAATTCCTTCTTTATCCTGTCTCGAGGCCATTTTTTTCCACTGTTTTGCATGAATATGTGGAAAAACCGCAATTGATTTTTGCTTTTCCATCGCCATTGTACCCATCCTATACTTTACTATTTTCCTTATGCTTTCTAACAGGCTTATTCTGTTTTCTCCCACACGAAAAAGCCGACACAAACAGAAGGTTCTTACTTGTTACTCAATCGCACAGTAAGAACCTTCTTTATATTCCAGGAGAGTTTGAGCACTGTTAAAATTAAAATCCTTTATATTGAGGTTCTTCGCTTTCAAGTTGCTGCACACGCGGTTCGACTTGACCAATAATTTGCTGTACCTGTTGTGCCGCATTGGTATACATTTGCTTGGCTTGTTTATTTTCCGTGCTAAGAGCGAACTGTTCAAAACTGGCTTGAGCGCTTTTTAATGAGGCTACAGCTGTTTTAACATCAGAAGAAACAGTCATGCTGAAACCACCTTTCTTTATCATTGGATATCATTAATCTGTCCAATTGCTGGAATCTTATGCTGTTTATCGTTCAGATCTCTTTTCAGGAAGGGTAAAACCTTGTCGAATAATTTATCCAATCGAAATAATGAGAAACAACCCGATCGAAACAAAACAAGAAGGGATTTTTACATATAAAAAAAAGAGATGGAGAAAATTTAAAAAGGACTGGAAAGCAACCTTTTATCGAAAATAAACGGGAAGAAGGTGAAGAAGATCCGATCAAAAAATCCCTTTATCCTATTGTTATTAATGATTGGCTTGTTGTTCCCGCTTCCGATTGTGGATGCCAAAGAAGACAAGCCCGGCGAAGTCTGGATACGGGTTGACCTATGGAAGCATAAACTCTATGTCATGCAGGGAAAACAGGTCAAAGCTCAATTTCCCGTTGGGATCGGCAAGGAGAAAACGCCTACTCCAATTGGAAAATGGTTCATTGTAGACAAGGGAAAAAACTGGGGAGGCGGGTTCGGGCCTTGTTGGCTGGGCCTCAACGTACCTTGGGGAAGGTTTGGCATTCATGGAACCAATAAACCTTATTCCGTCGGAGAGCACTCAAGTCATGGGTGTTTACGAATCCTGAACGCAAACATTAAAAAAATCTATAAAATGGTTCCCCTTGGAAGTAAAGTAATTATCGAGGGACCGCTGTTGGGCGCAAATGAGACGGAAAAAGTTTCCAGGTCATTTCGCGGCCAAAAAGGGACACTAGTCCTGCTGATCCAAAATCGACTGTACCATGGCGGATATTACAAAGGGGATCTGGATGGCATTTTCGGACGGGAATTGGAAAAAGCCGTCCTGCAGTTTCAAAAAGATCACGGGTTGGAAAAAGATGGGCAAGTTTATATCGAAGAGTATCTTGCATTAGGGTTGCTTGAATAAAATGCACTTCAGGAAAAAGACTCCGGTGTACATAAAGGCTTGAAAATAGGCCAAGTAAGCCCGGTCAGAGTCCTATACTCCGCGTATAATGGGAAGGAACTGACAAACCACAAAAAGTCCTGCTGCTACGTCAAGCATTCAAAGCAAAGGATGGATCACTCAGGTCTTGAAATCCTTCCGGGAGACAAAGCTTCATAAGGTTAATATCACTCTCCATGAGTATCCCACTTCATGAAACCGTTTAAAGGGTCAAAGCGATTCTTACACGGTAGAAACGGATGAAAGAGGGGTGATATGTCAGCAAATTCTGCGGATGTTCATCAAGGGGATCTGCTGCCCGATTGGAGTTATCTCCTTGGCTTGAAAGACATGATTATTTATAGCAGGGGAGTGATCAAATTGTATTACGGTGTTCATTATTATCCGTACACAAGTTCCGTTTGTGACACAAGTTCCATTCGCAGAGAAAAAAGAGGTTCCGAGAATGTAGAACAGATTTTGATAAAATCCATAAATATGGCCAGAGAATTGCAGAAACGAATCATCAGTATTGATGAACGGTTTGAACGGATAGAAAAAATGTTGCAGGAGAGAATAAAAGGTTGATCATCATCTGCTCATCTTTACAGGGGATTTAAACCCCCTGTTAGTCAGTTGCCGGAAGAAAATTGGCTTCCAATAGCCTATTTGCATTTTCCCCCAACATAAAAAGCCCCAATTAGGAGCGGTCAGATAGGGATTATTAATTCCTGAAAAATTCGGCATAGTCGTTGATATTCGGCTATGCCGTTTTTTCGTTTAGTTTGGTAAGTCGATAGCGCCAATGCAGTTATAGAAAATTTGAATCCGCTGGGTTCTGCGGCCATCTACTTTTTCAGCCTTAAATACAATAATTTTGTCAATGAACTCTCGGATAATCTCTGCATCCAATTCTGTAATTTCTGTGTACTTTTTAACTAGTGCTAAAAAGCGGTCGGTATTGAGGGACTGTTCATTTGCTGTATCAATGGTATGCTTTAATTTGGTTATCCTTTCCTCCAGTGCCTTCTGCTCGGCTTCATATTCAGCTGACATCTTGTAAAAACGCTCTTCGGGAATTTTGCCCATCACATTGTCTTCATATAGCTTTCGAATGATTTTATCTATGTCAGCAATACGAGTCTGTGCTTGTTCATACTCCTTTTGACTTTGGCGAAGTTCTTTGGCAAGTTCCTTTTCTGAATTATTCATAACTATACGGATGAATTCCTGTTCATGGTCTTTAGCTAAGGAGGTTACACGTCTTAAGTCTTCTAGCAAAAGCTGTTCCACTACAACATTGCGTATCTGATGTGAACTGCACATACCCTTTTTCTTGCGGTAAGTAGCACAAACGAAGTATTCCTTATCGTGTGTCCATCCCTTGCCTCTAACCTGATACAGCTTTGCTCCACAGTCGGCACAAAACATCATGCCAGAGAGCATTCCCATTTCACCTAATCGTGATGGTCTTCGCTTGCCATCTCTGATTTTCTGCACTGTTTCCCAAGTGCCCTCATCAATAATTGCTTCATGGGTATTTTTGAAAACCAGCCAATCTTCTGGATTATTCAATATCTTGACTTTGCTCTTATATGACTTTTTAGAAGTCTTGAAATTTACCGTGTGACCTAGATATTCCATTTTAGCCAGAATATCTGCTACGGTACGAGCCGACCAAGCATATGGGTTTTCAGGTGGTCTTGCTGGAGTGTTAATACCCATTTTGCGAAGATGAACCGTAGGTGTATCAATGCATCGCTTTTCAAGTTGCTTTGCTATCTGCGTGGGTCCAAAGCCAGCCATGCACAGTCGGAAAATATCTCTGACCACTTCGGCGGCTTTCTCATCTATAATCCAGTGCAACTTATCTTCAGGGTCTTTAATATAACCGTAAGGTGGATTGGTGCAGAGTGGCTTACCAGATTGTCCCTTGGATTTGAACACAGCCCGGATTTTCTTGCTAGTATCCTTAGCGTACCATTCATTAATAATGTTAAGAAAAGGTGTAAAGTCACTGTCCGTTTGGTTTGCACTATCAATACCGTTGTTAATAGCAATGAATCGTACATCTGCTTCAGGAAACATAATCTCGGTATAATATCCTACTTTAAGGTAATCCCTGCCGAATCGGGACATATCCTTGATGATAATCGTTCCAATTCTACCGGACTCTACATCTGCAATCATGCGGTTAAAGTCTGGTCTATCAAAAGTTGTACCGCTGACCCCATCATCCACATAAAATTCGATGTTACGAAAACCGTTGTCCTCAGCATATTTCTTTAGAATTGCCTTCTGGTTTACTATACTGTTGCTGTCCCCTGCAAGCTCATCATCACGGGAAAGCCTGCAGTAAAGAGCAGTAATTTTCGCTTCTTCAAATGCTAATGTTGATTTACGTATAGTGCTAAATGTTGACTGTCTATTCATTTTTATCCTCCATTTCCGACAGTCTTCAAGCGGTTTAGCACTATGTATATTACCGTACTACCTTGAAGAAGTCGAGTTGATTTCCGTGGGTTTATATGAACTATCAGATAACTTTGAAAGGCTTTTTGCGTTGGCTGTAATCAGTCGTTTCAGCTTGGAATATGCACTTTCCTTTGCTGAATCACTTATTCGTGATTCCACAACATAGACCGTACCTCCGATATCGGATTTGGTTGTGCGGCTGTTACTTTGATTTTCCATATCGTGACCTCCTGTCCGATGTTTTGAAGGAACTGGCACTGAGCCGAATTGATGACTCAGTGCTTAATCCATCATTTAAGCTTTTATTTGTAATATTTTCAGAGCATCTGGTTGAATTAGCTTGCCATCCAATCTCTCGTAAGCAGAAAATCCAATTTGCCCCTGCAATGCATATAACTCACTTAATTTTTTTATTGTTATTGGCTGACGCTCAATCAGCCAGTAGTATGATAAATCTCCAAATACAATGCTTTTCGCTCCTGCAGATACTGTAGGCATATATGGAGAGGTAACTACAGGCTTTCCGAAGATGGTGTTATCTGAAGAGTTCCACAGATAACTGCCGCTTGTATCCTTAAGGGTTCTAAGAAGCATGGCTGTATTATCGTGCATGATAAACACAGCGTTATTTCGGTATTCATCTTTTAATGAAAAATACAGCGAAATAATCTCGTCAAAAGAGATGGTAGCACTATCTGCTGTAGTTACATCTGCGTCTGCCGTAAGTATACCTGTAGGCTGTGTTGTGCCATTTCCATTAAGCAATGCATTTTCCTCAGCCTTACCAAAACGCTTCGCAAAATCACCCATCAGATATTTTTCAAGATTAAAATTCATATCGGTGACGAATGAGCGGTTTAGCTTGACAAGAGATGCCAGCTTGTATGATTTCACCAGAAACTGTGTAAATGTATCGGCACTTTCGGGGATTGGATCTCCGTCTTCAACCCAATCTGCTGTACCTGTTGAAGATACCGCTTGAATTTTACCTTCTGCAGAAGATAGATTGATAACAGTAGCAAATCTGCGGAATATATTCTCCTTTGCCAATGCAGTGTTAAAGCCTTCTCGGAACTCGTCTGGTGCGACATAGGCTCCTGCATTATCAAAGCCCTCGCTTAGATTTTGATTATTTTCTTCTCTTCCTTTCATAACATTCCAAAACGCTCTATTATAAGTTGTTGATGTTGCCATAATCGTTTACCTCCTAAATTTAATTAAATGTGGGGTATATACCCCGTTTGAAACTGCGTTTTTTTACGCGTTGCCCCACGCCCGTTGTCCAGATGAAAAGGTGTGGAGATTTGAACTCCCCTAGGGGGTAGGTATTAACACATGGAGTTGTATCCAGTGGTTTAGTGGTTTTAAGCTTTGTAGCAAGATGTAGCAGGTAAAAACTAAACTCTCTATACGAGAGCGATTTTTTATATAACCTGTTTTTCTTGCTACAAGCTGCTACACTGTGTTTAAATAAGAAAAAATTCTTCTTCTGTCAGCTTATATCCGATAAGCATTGTGGTCATTCCACCACCAGAACGTGGTCGTTTCCGTTCTACACGGGCGATAGCTGTTAAGGCTTGTTTGAAGTTTCTTGCATTCTCCGAATAACATCCATTGGCACTGCACCACCGCTGATATCGGGCATACACTTCGGATGTCCGCACCTCACTGTTAGGACTTTCCTCCAAGGCATCCTCGAAAAATAATGCTATTTTATCGCTGTCACGCTTATAAGCCTCCGTTGCTGTCTTAACGGAATCAGGTAAAATTAAGCCTTCCTTTTTTAACAGCTGATAGCCTTCAATTAGCCAGTTGAGGATAGCACTCTGATTCTTCGCTTTGGCGAATTCACGTTTTAAGTTTTTATCCTGCTCACTTTCATCAAAGTGTCGTTCAAAAGGGATGATTACCACTCTGCCACTGGAAAACAGTGTCATATCCGTAATAACTGGTAGATAATTGGTATTGATGTACAGCTTAAACTTTGGCGAAAAGTCAAAAGAATTCTCATGTAGAAACCTTGCATTGATGGTGTCACCACCTGTCATGCTTTTTACTTGTGCAGCATTTAAGACAAGTCCTCTGCTAGGTTCTGAGATATTTACAAAGCGTACTCCTGCAAGCCGGGCAATATCTTCACTTGGACTTGAACTGTTATTGTTCTTTTTCAGACTGATAGTCTCTGGCCTTGCGGTACAGCCATAACTTCCCAATACCTTAAGAACGCTCTCACATAGCGTACCTTTACCATTTCGAGTTGTAGCACCATAGAGAACAAACAGGCATTCATACCGAGTGTCTCCGCTGATACTGTAGCCAAAGGCTTTTTGGAGGAATTTTGTCTTTTCCTCATCTCCGCTCATAATCTCATGAATAAATCTATCCCATCGCTCGCTTTTTGCTTCTGGATCATACTTAACACCAGATATCTTTGTGAGTTTGTCCTCACTGTTGTGGGGACGAAAATCCATGGATATTAAAAACAAGGTTCCATTGGCACAATTGAGCATAAGCGGGTCTTGGTCAAATTCAGCCATTGATATGGGATATACGCTCTGCGCATCCTTAAGTACCGTTTCTCGGTATCTTCTTGACTGCCACTTTCGGCAATAGTCAATGTATGCCTTTCTTTGATGTTCATCCTGAATAGTCAAAGCATAGGTTAGCAGTTGATTAGCCAATGATTTACACATTTCCATCACTTTGAGATTACCGACATCAGGAATCCAAATACCATTCTCGTAGCAAAACCACATCTTCCTTTCGGGAACAAAGCGGGCTAAAGATTTATAATAATCAGCAAACAGCCTGCTTGCCCCAATATCCGTCCAAGGGTAGCGATCGTTACTCTCAGGCTTAAAGCCAGTAAGAGAACATTCACCAAAATCCTCTGTAGCTGATGAACGCTTACCACCTGGTTTGTATATTTCAGTAGCATTTGCGATAGCTTTTTCTATGGTTATCATTCCATAAGTACTACCTGACTGTGGTCTATTCCATTTATCTCGCATTAGGCCGCTCTGCCGGAAAAGTCTGTCCATCTGCCCAATATCCCTGCCACACCAAAATGCCAGCATACCGCAAAGTGCCAAATCAGCTTCACTGGCAGAAGCATAGCCAGATGTATCCCCTTGCCACAATGCTTTGAACCTTTCTCCGTTTGCCGATTTTAATGCCTTCTCAATAACAGACTTGTCAGACAAATAGGATTGACTTTCTGTATCCAGTAGTTGCTTCACAGGGGTAGGACGTAGCATATACTTGTCTAGTATCATCTGTAGCTCATTCGATTTCTCCGGTATATCACCGTCTACAAATACATTGCCTGTTACGGTAACAAAGCGGTTTGTTGCTCCAGCTACATAGACCTCAACTCCCAGCTTTCTGTTGTTGATATAGTATTTTGTTTTGTCAAAGTTAAAGCCGGTGGCCTTAAAGAAAATATGCAAACCTTTCCCAGATGGACTGTGTTCCATATAGCAACCACTAAAAGCCTCTACAACATTTTGGGCAATAGGCTTAAGCTTACCGCTGGTATCAAAGCAATAATCTAAGTCAATAACACATATGTCATTACCCACCAAAAATCCGATACCATCATAATTACTTACAGCAGCTACCGCCGAACTAAAATCTTTAAAAGTGCCCTGTTTATCTGCTTTTGCCCTTTTTCCCGTAACTGGGTTATAGGGAACTTTGGTTTTTCTGCCACTTCGTTCTTCATATTTCCAACAGCAAAACTGTGGCTTATCTTTAAGCATCTGCGGCAAGTTTTCATATTGTGTATTCAGTTATTTCACCTCCTTGCCTGTTAAAAATGAGCCGAAATGCTACGGTTCCAGAGGGTTTGCCTTGTTTGACACAACCTCGTTATCTTTCAAGGAATACGCTCGAAATCTTGTCATGGCATATTCACCTTGAAGTATCTCTTGCATTTCGGGGTATTCAGTTGTCAAGGAGCAATGAGAGAAAAACTATACTTTCGTTGGGGGATTATTTTTCCTCTCACCTTATAGCCTTGGTAGATCACATTAGTTGAGGATTTTCTAAAAATATTTTTCTTCCTCATCTATAAGCGAAGAATTCTATTGATTCGAACCCCTAAAAATACAAAAACAGCCTGTCTATTTTCCAAAAAAGACGGCTGTAATGCTTATGCTTTTGCTCAAATTTGAGCTAAAGCGATATTTAGTTTAAGAAGGCTGAATGCTGTAGTTTTGGATTTTTCAATTAGACTTTCCGACTTTTTTGTCTAAAAGTCTTGATTTGAACCCCTTTGATTAAATGCGTAAATAGAAGATTATGATTGAAACAGATGAAAAATAATGTGAAATTAAAAATTTATACTGTTTATAGCGTGTTTCTGTGATATAATTATTTATATTTGTGGGAGGTGCAAAAAATGGCAATACATTATAACAAACTATGGAAGCTGCTAATCGATAAGAATATGAAAAAGAAAGATTTGCAACGCCTTTCCGGTGTTAGCTCGGCAACTATCACAAAGCTTGGCAGAAACGAAAATGTAAATACAGAAATACTTCAAAAAATATGCACAGCTTTAGAATGTGACATCTGTGATATTTTAGAGTTTGTACCTGATAAAATTGAGAAAGGCAAGGTGAATGATAACAATGATTAAGGATATTATGAATGCCAATGATAGTGCAACACCGAACAGTCGAGAAATGGCTGTATTAAAAGAAAATTTCCCCTCATGTTTTAAGGCAGATGGATCCTTTGATATTGAGCGGTTTAAGGAATTTTTAAGTGATAAGATTGTTGTAACGGGAGAGGGTTATGAACTTAAGTTTTTGGGTAAAAACTATGCCCGATTGCTGGCTTCAATTGATACTACAACAGTTGTTGTGCCAGACGAGGAACATAACTTAAAACCAGAAAATATGAACAGTGAAAATATCTACATAAGTGGCGACAACCTTGATGGATTAAAGCATCTCTTGAAGTCCTATTCACGCAAAGTCAAATTGATATATATTGATCCGCCATATAATACGGGAACAGACGGATTTGTCTACAATGACAGCTTCAATTTTACTATAGAGGAATTATCTGAAAAGTTGAGTATAAGTGAAGAGCAGGCAAAACGTATTCTCGATCTAACAAAGCGTGGTTCAGCGTCTCATTCTGCATGGTTGATGTTTATGTATTCACGTCTTTTGCTTGCTAGGGATTTGCTATCCGATGATGGTTTAATCTTCATTTCTATTGATGACAACGAGAATCATAATCTTAAACTTTTATGTGATGATGTTTTTGGAGAAGATAATTTTCGAAATCAAATCGCTATTCGTAGAGGAGCAAAATCTGTTCAAGCACAGTTTGAAACATGGGATAAACTTGGTCAAAGTGTTGAATACTTGCTATTTTATTCGAGAAATTCTAGTTATAGATTTCCTAAACAAATGAAACTACTTGATGATATGCGTCAAGGTTCTTGGAATAATCACTGGCGCGGAACTGACCGTCCAACGATGCGGTATCCTTTATTTGGAATCACACCAGAGAGTGGTCAGTGGCGTTGGGGCAAAGAGCGTAGTTATCTTGCCATCGAAAATTATAAAAAGATGTTAAATGATATAGGTGTTGATGAAAAGTCAATCACACAAGAGCAAATTGATGAATGGTATTCAAATCAAGATGATGACTGTGATCTTCTTCGGCTATCCGATTCCGGTAAACCTGAACACTATATACCACCGACAGATTCAACGCTGTTAAATACTTCTTGGATGGATTTATTGGTTGGAAGCTCATCCGAAATAAAAAGATTGTTTGGGAAAACTGTTTTTGACACAGCAAAACTGACTGCGATGTTACAGAGGGTTATTGCTTTCGCAGATAATGATGCAATTATTCTGGATTTCTTTTCCGGGTCTGCCTCTACCGCACATGCCGTTATGGCACTTAATGCAGAGGATGGAGGAACACGTAAATATATCATGGTGCAGATACCAGAGAAAGTTAAAGAAGGCAGCATAGCTGATAAGTGTGGTTATTCTACTATTGACCAAATCGGAATGGATCGTATTAAGCAAGCTGCAAAAGCAATAAAAACTGATTATCCAGATACAACAGCGGATCTTGGCTTTAAGCATTATACACTTGTCGAGCCAGCTAGCGATACTCTAGACAAGATTGAAAAGTTTGACCCTACTGAAAATAAATTATTTGCTGACAAAGACATTCTTAGTGATTTTGGAAAACCTACCGTCCTTGCAACGTGGCTTGTTAGAGATGGATATGGACTTACAGCAGATGCTGAGGAGTTAAATTTTGCTGGATACAATGGCTATTATATAGGAAAACATCTTTACCTAATTGACCCGGAATTGTCTAATAAGGCGATTGAAGCCATTGTAGTAAAATATGAAACTGACGGCAGCTTTAATCCTGAGAACGTGGTGTTATTCGGTTATAGTTTTACATGGACGGAAATGGAAGCTTTAAAAATTAATTTGAAACGGTTGAAGGATACAGAGAAAAACTTGCGTATCAACTTCGATATCCGTTATTGATTGGAGGGTATGTTATGGAACTTATCCTACAACGAGGATTACCACACCAACAAAAAGCTGTAGATGCAATAAGTGCTGCTTTGAATGGGGTACAGATAACTTCTCCTGTACAATTTTATGAAAATCCAAGCATTTCTCTTTCTGATCCTAAACTAGCTGCAAATATTAGAGAAATTCAAAAAAATATACCTTCAGAATATCGAAGCAGTATGCCTATTAATGACTGCTTGAATATTGATATTAAAATGGAAACCGGTACAGGAAAGACTTACGTTTATACTCATACTATATATGAGCTTCATAAACGTTACGGACTTAATAAGTTTATTATCGCTGTGCCTTCACTTGCGATTAAAGCGGGAACAGCGCAGTTTTTGCGTGATGAATATGTAAAGCGACATTTTTCCGATGTTTGTGGCTATGGTACAGAAATTGAGGTTGGAGTACTAGAAGCGCCAAAAAACAAGAAAAAGGGTCGCTCCTATTTCCCGAGTGTTGTGAGCGACTTTGTAAAAGGTTCTTGCCAGAACACGAAGAAGATTTATGTATTATTAGTTAATATGCAATTACTTGTTGTCCGATCAAATGGTATGCTTAGCCGTGACGACTATGATTATGGAGTAGAAGGTTTTTATAGACCACTTGATGCTATTCGTGCAACAAACCCTGTTGTTATTATTGATGAGCCACATAGATTTTCTCGTGACCAGAAGGCATTTAAGGTTATCGTTGATGAAATAAAACCACAGTGTATTATACGCTTTGGTGCTACCTTCCCTGAAACTACAAGTGGACGTGGAAAAAACAAAATAACCGTAAAAGACTACCAAAACCTGCTCTATGATTTAAATGCCTGTGAATCTTTTAATCAAAATTTGATAAAGGGAGTAACGAAGGAGCATTTTGAACCGGTATCCAAGCGTGAAGAAAAGGTGAAAATCACTTCCATCACAAGCAAGGATTCTGTTACCTTTCAGTATAAAAAGCGTGATGAATCGACTAAAACATTTACTCTTAAAACTGGAGATTCACTATCTATCATTAATGAAGCTTTCGAGGGAATTACGGTTCATGCTATTGGCAAATCAACAGTTGAGTTTTCTAATGGTATTCAAAAGTCAACTGGTGAGGAATTGGATGTGGATATCTATATGACCTCTTATCAAGAGCAGATGATGCGTCTTGCCCTTGAGCGTCATTTTGAAACAGAAAAAATAAACTTCTGTGGTCGCAATTTCAAGATCAAGACATTGGCATTATTTTTTATCGATGATATATCATCATATCGACCAAACGAGGAAGGTAAAACCCCTTATCTATTACAAGCTTTTGAGAAATTGCTTAAGGAACGGATAGAATCGGTGCTATCTACCCTCAGTGAGCATGATACTGAATATCGGGCATATTTGGAAGCAAGTCTTGCAGATATTTCTGCTTGCCATGCAGGCTATTTTTCACAGGACAATAGCGATTCGGATGAAGATATAGCAAAAGAAGTAGAAACTATCCTTCATGGAAAAAAACACCTTCTCTCTTTCAAGAATAAAGACGGTAGCTATAACACTTTACGTTTTCTATTTTCAAAATGGACACTTAAAGAGGGCTGGGATAACCCTAATGTATTTACGATAGCTAAACTTCGTTCTAGTGGAAGTGAAAACAGTAAACTGCAAGAGGTTGGACGAGGTTTACGACTGCCTGTAGATGAGAATGGTAATCGAATCTCCAATGAAGAATTCCAGCTTAATTATATTGTCGACTTCACAGAGGCAGACTTTGCTAAACGATTAATAGACCAAATAAACGGAGAAATTCCACAAGCTTCTTCTATTAGCGAAGAAAGATTGGAACAAGTGGCCAAGAAGCTTGGCATGACTTCAGATGAACTTTTTGATGCACTATATGATAAACATTACATAGACAGGCGATTAAATATAAAACCCGATACAAGGGACGCTTTCTTTGCAGAATACCCGGACTTTGCTACAGGATTGTCTTCAGGTAAGGTAAAAGACCGAAATGTAGCAAAACCAAGACCTGTAAAAATCCGCAAAGCTGTTTACAGTGAAATACGCGAATTATGGGAAGCAATCAATCAACGATACCTACTTTTCTATGATGATGATCTGGATGCTGATATGGCTAAAGTTGTTTTATCTTTGCTGGAAAAACCCGGTGTTTTTACAGACGTTGTCATGACTAGCTCCAGAGATATCGTTAAGAGCAATGGCTCACAGATGATGATTGTTTCAGATACAGGCGCCCAATATATAGTATCCAAACCTATTCCCTACAATGAATTTCTTAAGAGGATCACAAATGCTACAAACATTCCAATTAAAGTATTGCATGAGGCATTGTGTGAGTATGTTAAGAGGAATGGAACTATAAATCCAGAACGTATTAATGGAAATTCTGTCAGCATGTTTATCCAACAATTTCATGACTGGAGAAGCAATAATTTGCAAGGTCGATTCCATTATGCAAAAAGCAATACGCCTGTTGGTGCAACAGCACTTACCTATTCAGACGGTTCTCCACGTGAAGATATTGCACAGGGACGTATCGGCACAAAGATAGCTCCAGGAACACCAAGCGAGAAGTATTTATATGATGCTTTCGCTTATGACTCACCGTTGGAACAAAAGAATATTATGTCGGACATCGAAGAAGTCATTGTATATGGAAAAATTCCACGTAGCAGCATTGCCATACCGACTATTACTGGTGGAATGTACAGTCCAGACTTCATGTATGTTGTAAGAAGGACTTCCGGTGAGAAAGAGCTTAACATTGTAGTCGAAACAAAAGACGTAGAAAATAAATCCGACTTACGTGGTACAGAAAAAGCAAAAATTGATTGTGCTCGTGTTTTCTTTGATATGCTCTCGAAAGATGGATACACTGTTTATTTCCGTGATCAGTTAAACAACAAACAGATGGCTCAGATTATTAAGGAAGTATTGGCAGAGTGATTTAATTTAGGGGGATGAAAGGTTGAGGTTAGAAGCATTTTTAATTAAACATTATCGGTCGATAGAAAGAGTGGCTCTTAAAATTCCTCCAAATAAGCCTCTTGTTCTATTCGGACCGAATAACGCAGGAAAATCTAATATATTATCAGCTATAAATAGATTACTTGGTGAAAGATATCCAACTTATATCGAGATGTTGGAAAGTGATTATTTTAAACGTAATCAAAATGAATATCCTACCGCACATATTACCGCTAAATTCACTGAGCCTTTATATTATGATAATAGAGGAAATGGATATGACGTTATAGCTGTAAGTTATGGCTATAATGGACAGGCTAATAATAATCTTTTGCACGATGGCAGTGGAAATAAAATATATCCCACAAACGAACAACGTTCTGCCTGTCAGTCCTACTTGATTGATGCTGAAAGAAATATCCAGAGTGCTTTTAATTATAGTAGTAGCTACTCTCTGTTAAGCAAGTTTTCAAAGAAGATACATGAAGCCTTAAGTACAGAGCATAAAGATGAATTATCACAAGCCTTTAATCAAATTACAGCATCCTTTGAACAGACTGATGAATTCTCTGGTTTTTTTAATCGATTTTCTGAAGCTCTAAAGGGGGCAGTAAAAGGGTTTGTTCACTCGTTGGCTGTGGATTTTTCAGCCTATGATCCAAACAATTATGCAAAGTCACTTCGGATCTATGCAAAAGAGGGAGATAATATTCGTGGATTTGAAGAATTCGGCACTGGTGAACAGCAAGTCTTGTTAATGGCTTTTGTTAAAGCATATATGGAAGTATTCACAGGTGAAAATTTTGTGTTGATTATTGAAGAACCAGAAGCCCATCTCCATCCCTTAGCTCAAAGATGGTTAAAGGAATATGTTGTAGATATGTGTTCATGTGGTATTCAAGTAATCATTTCAACACATTCCGCAGAGTTCATAGATGCAGAATACTTAGACGGACTTGTTCGAGTACATAAAGAGGGTGGAGTTACTAAAGCAATACAACTATCCGCTCAGCAACTTTGCGATTTTTGTATAGGGTCAGGTGTTCCAGAGAATTGTGTGTCACCAGAAAATATAGTTGATTTTTACTCGACAAAACTATTTTCAGACCAGTTAAAAGGAATGTTTGCTGAAACAATCATTTTAGTAGAGGGAGCTACTGAATATTTTGCTCTGCCAGTGTATTTAAAACGTAGTGGGTATTCTTTAGCTGAACATGGAACCGAAATTGTTAATTGTCGCGGTAAGGATGCAATCCCCTTGTACTGGAGGTTATTTAAAGCATACGGTTACAATTGTTATGCTATATTTGATTGTGACAGGAATGCATCAAAAACTAGGGATGTGTTTAATGGCATCTTTTGCGAAGAAGAATGGGATACAGAAACTGAAAATTGTATTGTTAGAGCCGATTATGCATACTTCGGTAAAGACTTTGAATCCTATTTGCGTACAGCAATAGAGGATTATACTTCAATGGAACAAACTATTTCTGAAAAATATCATATTTCTTCAAAGCCAGGAAAAGCTAAAGCTATTGCACAACATATAGAGGAAATTCCTCATTTTATTAAGGATATCGCAGATAAACTATTAATTATAGAACTATTGGGACAAAGTTAGCTGAATGTTAAAAAGACCACACAGGAGTATAAAACTCTTATGTGGTCTTTTTTGCCCCGCTTGAAGCTGTTCATTCAAGTTTTTCTTCAATCCCTATGTGAGGACAGCTTTGCGGGCTTTTTTATATGGAGACAGGATTCGACCTGCGGCCACTTCGTATATACAGCTGAATTCTCTTTACGGCTTTTTCAACTGCTAACGCATTCAAGACTTGCCTGCGTTAACAGATGTATCCATTCTTTTGCTTCTTTTCCTGTTCATAACCACTCTGCACTCGTCCAGTCAACCAGCCGGTCATGGGGCATCCATTGTCGCTCCCCTTGCCTTTTTGTGATAAAAGATAGATGCAGTTTTCCCTCAAACATTTCTTTGCCCATTCTGCCATTTTTCAATATCGAGGGACACAATTGTTCCTTCATTACCGGTCAAATTTTCCAGTAGTGCCGTACTATATCCGGAACCTGTCCCGGTTTGCGGCACATTCATACCCGGTTCAACATCTAAAAGCGCAAGCGACTTTACAATAGCTTCAGTCGTAGTAGTCTTGTAATCCTGGTTCCGTCCGGTTTCAATACATAGGTATCGCGATGAACAGCTTTTACCACTTCCTCAACCCGGCTCATATCCATAACCTCCGTGATTCCAGGGGGGGAAATTGGATGCCCGGATCTGCTCCGAAGGTTCCAACCCCCGATTTTTTATTTCCCTTTACTGTAAACTACCTCCACTATTGAAATGGCGAACTTCTTACCAGGCTACAGACAACAGTCAACAGGAGGCATCTGCCGGAAAAACAATACCAATTAATTCCCTGGCCTGATCCAGGATCTCTAGCGATATCGAAGAAATATCGTTATATTCTTTTGCCAGACGTTTACCCGCTATCATATCGATAAATCCTTCTACTTCGTAGATCATATCATGTTGATTCGTGTCTGCTGAGTATTTTTCTTCATAACCATTTCTATATCTTATTCTAATGTCTTCCAGTCCCGTTATACTGTTAAAATACATCGTTCCCTTTTCTCCCTGGATTTCACATGGTAAATGGGAATCTGAGATTTTGGAATACACGAGATCTGCTTGCATTCCTTCATAAGTGGCAGTAATACTCCCCATTCCGTCAATACTTCCAGGTATGATATAACCATGGGCAGCAATATGTTTTGGCTTGCCAAATAAACCCGCCATCACTTCAACAGGGTAGACACCAATATCCATTAAGGCTCCATTAGACAGTTCCGGTCTAAAAGCATTTTCTATAATACCATTTTTAAACTTGTCATATCTGGAGGAATACTGGCAGTAGTTAAAATTTACTTTTCGTATCTGACCCAACTTTGCAAGGTTTTTCTTGATTATTTGAAATCCGGGGTTAAAAACAGGACGCATCGCTTCCAGGAGAATTACTTTATTTTCACCAGACACCTTCCTCATATTCCTCCACTCACGAAAGTTTGACGCAACAGGTTTCTCACACAGAACATGTTTGCCATTTTCCAACATTAAGATGCTTTGAGATGCATGGCAACAGGTTGGACTTGCAATATATACCGCATCGATATCTCTCGAGCAAGCCAGGTCTTCCAGACTGTCATACACTCGAATATTCCCCATATTCTGCACAAATGCTCTGCCTTTTTCAGCATTTCGTGAGTAAACAGCCGCAAATTCAAACTGGCTGCATAAAGACGCTGCTTCCAAAAATTTTTTTGTTATTACACTGGTACCGATCACTGCAAACCTGATTTTTTTCATTTTATACACCATCTCATTTCATAAATTCTGATCTAAATAGGCGACTACTTTATTATATGTATTAATCCAATCCATCTCAAAATCATTTAAGGATTTTGCTTCATCTCCCCCCTCAGCATCAACTTGGTCATTGATGCCAAAGTGTGAAGTAGATTCATCCATACCCCTGATGAAAAACAAGAAAGCCAGTAACAATTGCCTCTGGCTAAGACAGATATTTATAAAGTTCATTATTTACTGTCTTCACTCTCAGTAAATCACCACGTAAACCGAATGGCATTACTGGCCTGGGTCCATATCCTTTGGGCTAATGGAACGTTAAAACCATCACAGCTAACCATAATGACTTCCCACCACCTGTTCGGTGCCGGATAGGAGAGATGAGCAATGGAAACGTAACACCCTTCTTTAACAGCTGAAATACCTGCGGGGCCAACACGTACATCAGTAAATCCCCGTCTCGTCATTTCCTGACCAATTCTCTGTTTTTGTTGTTGCAACCGGTTAAAATCTCCATAAAGTACACCTTCATTGCCCAAGCTGGTTCCCCACCATAGCGTTGCCAAGAAACATCCTCCCTTATTCTGTTTACTTGTTCAATAATTAACTTTATGTCTAAGTGGAACACATGGTTACTGTGGAGGATTCAAATAGATTTCTAACGATATGCGATATATTTTGGTAAGGCTTTACCAACCATAGTTCAGGAGGAGATGGGCACCGGCCTTAATGCCGGAGCACCCATCCCCCTTTTCCCTAAAACCACTTTTTCTTAAACAATCCCAACCGGTCTTCCCCGCGTCTGACCCTTTTGCAATCATCCCGGGTAACCCGATATACCTGCAAAAAACGCTCCACTTTTTTCTTGCCTGCAAGTTTCCTCGCTTTGCCGCTTGGGATGTGAATGACATGGATCTGATCGTTGGACTCATCATGCCAGTAGCGAATCTCTGCTTTCATTTATCAGGAACCCCCTTCCCGAAAGCCCGGTTATGCTATAATGGAGGCCGATCAATTGTTTTTCTTTTGCGGGCCATTTGTTATGGCTCTCTTTTTTTATTGTCTGCAAAGATGTCATAGGATCTACCTGTAATAAGCCGTGTCCCACTCGTCATCTCCACCTCCATCACATCCAGCAGGGGAATCAGAATCTCTGTTCCATCCCGGCACAGGAGTTGGGCAATGCGCAGCCTGCGCTTGGGGTGGGAGCCAGGATCTATGTAGCAGGTTACAGTAAGTTTGTCATCGGGTTGCAGGCTGCCCATAAAATTTTCATGTTTTTTAAAAACAAGGTTGGAACAATAATCCAGTTCCCGCAAAAAAGGCTCAATCTGATTGGCCTGTCCTTCCACTTGCAGTTTCACTCCGATCACCTCCTTCACCAGATTCATCCGTGGTAACTGGAGTATACAACGAGTTAAAATAATAAATCAAATCAGAAAATTTATACAAGCAGCTGAATGTTTAAAGGTAAAATTCCACGCAAAAGCAAAGCCTAACCGATGATGGCCTTTTTCAATTTACCTTTTAGAAGGAAATAAACTTGAAAAACAGACTCTGCCCTTCTCCAGCCGCAGTTGATCGATTCAAAAAAATAAATTATATTGGGCCTGGGAGGGATGGTATGAACTATTTGGATGACCGAAAACAATTGGGAAATATCCTTCGCAGGCGAATCAATGAATTGGGGCTTCGGCAAAAGGATCTCATCGATAAGCAATTGACATCCTCCACAATCAGCAACATCATCACCGGAAAGAGAAAAGTGGGCAAAAAAACGATTGCCTGCCTGTGCCGGAAAATCGGATGGGAACTGGAGAAGATCCCGCAGTACATAGAAGAAAACGAGAAGAAAGAGGCTTGCCGGTTAAAACGGCTAAAACTGAACCTCAAGTCGATTGAAACGAACATTGACGGCGTCGGAGCAAAATACGCTCTTGACCAGATCAAAAAACTGGATCTCCCTGATGAACCTTTTATCCAGGCAACCGTTGCCTATCTGAAAGGCAAGTGCTATTACAAAAAAGAGAACTGGTCCAAAGCGAGAAATCATTATTTTCAGGCGATTCATCTTTATGATGCACACCCGGAAATTGACTACTCCAATTTGAAATCAGCATGTTTATATGAACTGGCAAGGGTTTATTATCGTCAAAATGAATTTGAATATGCCTTGAAAACTGCCCGCCAAGGTCTGAAGGTATTTCATCCAGAAGGAGAAAGGAAATATTACAAATACCACTTGCTGATTAGCGAAGCCATCTATTTGGACAGTCTGGGTGGAAGCCATGAAAGCGGTTGAAAAAATGTGGGCCAATCAGGTGGAGATTGAAACGGAAACCCTGCTGAATATGTACAGTCTGCAAGCCATTCTCTACAACAAACTGAAAATGTATCAAGAAGCCATAAAAGTGATCAATCCAGCCATCGATATTGCCAGGCGGGAAAAACAGTTTGATCACTGCTTTGAGCTTTGGACAACCCTCGGAGTCTCCTATAAAAATCTGGGGCATCCGGACATGGCCAAAACCTGCTTTTATACGGCATCTAACCTCAAACACAAAATCAGAAAGAAATTTCTCCTGCCGGCATACAATTTTACGGAATCGGGGAAGTTGTTTTTAAGCGAAGGAAATCCGGATAAGGCGAAAGAACTTCTTGTTGAAGCCGTCAAACTCAGCAAAAAAGCCAATGACAGGCTCAGGCAGCTGGATGCCCAGGTCGCCCTTGGCGATTGCTGCCTCCGACTGGATCAATTCCGCGATGCTGTGCAACAATTCGAAGAAGCAAGCGAAATGGCGAAAAAGCTCTCATTTCTCGATCAGGAATGCAGTATCGTATTAAAATTGGCGCAATGTTACGAAGACAGGGATTCCGTAAAATACAACAAATATTATGCCCGCTTCTATCAACTTAGTGTAAAATTGCTTCATGGAGGTGAAAAAAGTATGTGGCAAAACCCCAGTTCCCTTCAGAAATCCGAAAAAGAGTTTCAACCCGATCCGCCGGATGGTTAGCCCAACCTTCCCGTACAATAACGCAGTTCCCATACTGGAAACTGCGTTATTTAATTATTGCAATTTTTCTAAGGTGTATCAGCTTATTACTGGTTCCATACAAAAATGATAGGCGCAGCCTTACAGAACCAATTATAAGAAAGACAGAGGTAACTTTTTGTCATCTCTGCCCAATCATGATATACCCTATGAATTATTAATTATACTGAAATGTTCTTTCAGTTTATCCGAATATAAGTAAACATGTTCCCAATATGACCCCAAGCATGAAGAAAAAAAGGCCTAATGTAAAACGATCAATGGCTATAAGTCCTAAAATTAAATTAAGGAACATAACAATAATATTATCCTCTTCTTTAAATGCTTTCGGTTTCCATCTAAATATCCAAAATATAGAAGTTTCAATGATTCCAAGTACAAGAAGAAATAATCCAACTAATTGAAACTCTGACATAACCGAAACCCCCTATATTACCAAATATATAAGATGGTGTTTTCAGAACTAAAATGAGAATGAGGTTGTACAAAATTCATAATCTCTGAATAAATGAAAGAAAAATATTCTCGTTTTTATAAACGAAGCATATCTTAGACTGTTCCAGATTTTTTTGTAAAAATCCCCTTTACCACACCGAGGGAACTCATTTAGCAAGCCTTTCTTCCACAGTTAGACGCTCAGTCAAACATAGAGTGGGCTCAAACGATCAACTTTTGAAACAAACTTCCAGTTATTTTTAGCTTTGCAATACTATAAAAAAACACCGGGTAGCACAAATATACTACCCGGCAAGATTTCACAACGACGTATACCTAATCGAAGATAGTAAATACCCCGGCTCAATTTTCTGATAAAATTATATGCATGATAATATCTCCACACAAACGCAATAACAGTAGCAGTTGTTGCTATTGCCAATAATACCCTTCCCGTTATTAGGGATACACGTGCAACACCAATCATGAAAATCAATATAAATCTAATTCTTTTAGATACTTTATACCACCCCCATACAAAATACCATAAACTGCTTAGGGCCTTAAAGAGATAATAAACTCCCAAACTTATATAACGCCAAGACCAATGACCATTAGGATCTACATTTATTACAGGATTGTTATTACCATAAGTATACTTGTTTAAGCTTAATGGTTGATCCTCAAACCCATCAAACGTATCCCTCGTCAAAAACCTTCCTGTCTCCGGATTGTAATACCGGCTTGCAGGTAATACATTCCCGTTTCCCAGTCGTAACGGTATCCCCAGTAGAGATAGGGGCTCTTGAAGGTTCCCGTATGCGCTGTGATCCGGCCATAGGCATCGTACGCATAAGTGGCGACCACATTTCCATTGGCATCGGTAAGTGCGATGACATCGCCCAGTCATTCAGTTGGAAATAGTAGGTTTGTCCGCTTTTTGGATTGCCGTTTTTGTCGTATGCGTAATCGGTGTAGCCATTAAGGAAACTTCTGTATATCAGTGTAAAATAAAACTAACTAATAAGATAATAATTAGAATAAAAGAACCGATAAAATAAAATAAGACTTTGTCAGACTTTCCAAATAGATATAAATGTATAAGAGTAAGTACAAAAAGAACTCCCAATAATAACGTACCCCAATAAACCCATCCATCAAATTTTGACACACTAACAATAAATATAATAAAAACAACGAAATGCATTATCCTTTTCATTAATTTTTCCATAACCATCCCACTTTCTTTTTTATTGAAAATAGTAGCACACTCTTCACCTTACAAATTCTAGAGAGTGTGCTACATCATTCTGCTTTGGGATATTTATCCCCTAAAGAGTTTCATCAATCTATAACTTCAAATGTTGCTTGACTGTCTGGACAAACGGGGTTCATTAAGCAAAAAAGACTTTCTTACACTAAGTACAATACAGCAAGAAGTTACATTCTACCCGATCATTCTGAGTACTCTATTCTTAAGACGAGTCATCCGGGATACATAAATTCGACCCACTCGTGTCCTAAGGAAGTAGCGATCAGGATTCAAATATCTATTTGCAGCTGTTACAAAACTTACACCAATGCCACCGTAAAACACGCCTATAAAACCTGCTTTTATACTCCTCCAAACTCTTCGACCAAAACTGGTTCGACTTAATTTAATTATGGTGTGCTTGACTAGAATTGGTGTTCGAAGTGCTCTTAGGGCTCTATAAGTTCTAAGCCATGGAAAGAAAAATGACAGTGCAACTGTAACAGGCTTCATTATGAACTCTCTAAATATAACATTAACAAGCCACCTCATTACCCGTTTTGCGTAGCCCTTTAATGTTTTGTAAAAGTTACCATCTGAATCAACATTCATTACAGGATTATTCACAGCATAAATGTACTTGTTGAGGGTTAATGGCTCCATCTCTTCACCTGAGTCAGTATCCCTCGTTAAAAACCTTCCCATATCCGGGTTATAATACCGGCTTTGCAGGTAGTACAACCCCGTTTCCCAGTCGTAACGGTATCCCCGGTAGAGATACGGACTCTTGAAGGTTCCCGTATGCGATGTAATTCGGCCATAGGCATCGTAGGCGTAGGTGGCGACCACGTTTCCATTGGCATCGGTGAGTGCGATGACATCGCCCTGGCCATTTAATTGAAAGTAGTAGGTTTGTCCATCTTTGGTCATGCTGACAGGCCGATTCTCTCCGTCGAAGGTGTAGCTGGCTACCACCTGGCCAGAGGTGTTGGTTTCAAAAGATACATTTTTGTTTTCGTCATAATGGAAATAAGTGGTGCCGGTACTGGTAGTCATACTGGTGCGCATGCCGTCAGCCCGGTAGGCAAATTGGACGGTATCTGATCCCGACTGTACCCGCGTCAGGCGATTTTCGGCATCATAGGCGTAGGTCTTGCTTCCGTCGTTTGTCAGGTTCCCGTTTTTATCATAGGTATATGCTTGTCCATTGACAGCTGTCAGTTGGTCGACATCGTCATAGGTATACGTAGTGGTTGTCGTGGAACCGTCCCTGGTTACTTTTTTCGAAGTCCGGTTTCCTGCCGCATCATAGGTGTACTCCGTAATCGTTCCGTCAGGTGCCGTTTCTTTTATCAGTTGATCCAACTCGTCGTATTCATAGGTGGTGGTGCCGGATTTGGACGTGATGGAAGTAATGTTGCCTTTTGTATCATAGGTGTAGCTGAATGAATCAATCGGATTGCCATATTTGTCGTAGATCGTTTGCTTGACCAGATCCCCGGCTCCGTTGTACGCAAACAGGGAGAGAGTACCGTCATTGTTCTTGCGGCTGGCTATTTGATCGTTTTCATTATAGGTGAAGGCAGCCACATTATAGCCCACAGTTAAACATTGTTGAGGGTTTGTGGAAGTTTTTCAAATCGGACGTCATTAACAATGTTTTCTACTACACATTTGCCATTAGTACGAATGTCAGACAGTTTATGAATAAGATTATGCATCACTTTCGAATATTATCGATGTCTCTGTGTAAGATTGTGACCTTTCGATTTAATACTTCAACTTATATAGATTAGCAATAGGTCGTTAATAAATCCGCTATAAAAAACGAGAAAAAACAGAAGACACTTTAAACATTTTTTTAATTAGGGTCTAATCCTTTTTCTTTGATTTAATAATTTTTTTAATTTTATCAAATGTTTTTTTCTCACCAAAAATAGCAATTAAAATCATTATTAAAGCTCCTATGCAACTTACAATAAATGAAAATAAGTAAATTATTGAAATAAGAACGTGTTTATTGCTTATACTATCTACAACAAAAGTAAACACAAGATATGGAAGGGAAATAGCTGCAGGTATAACACTTAAAAGCCTAAGTAATAATTTTTTGCTATTCTCCCAAAATAGATCTGTATAAATAATTATAGAAAAAATAATTATTATCCCTATTATAACTCCTAACGCAATAATCACCTTCACTTGAATAACTCCCTTCACTAATAATTAAAACCATCACTCTTAAGTATTTAAAAAGTGGGCAGCAAATTTGCCGCCCATTTATTACCTCCTACGTAATCCTATTCGAAGATAGCGCCACCCCACTCGAATATCATGGTAGTACCTTACGAAACGGTATATACCACGAGCTCTCCATATATAAACGAGAACAAGTGATGTTAATATTAATGCTGTTTCATATCGCTGAACTATAAGAGCAAACCTTGCGGCACGTATAACCCATTTGTGCCAGCTCCATAAAGAAAATAATAAACCACCCAATGCCCTATAGATTTTTCTTACACCAATGTAAATATAACGCCAAGACCAATGCCCATCCGGATCTACCATCATCACTGGATTGTTATGCCCATACGTGTACTAATTTAAACTAATCGGCTTTTCCTCAACGCCCTCAAACGTATCCCTCGTCAAAAACCTTCCTGTCTCCGGATTGTAATACCGGCTTTGCAGGTAGTACAACCCCGTTTCCCAGTCGTAACGGTATCCCCGATAGAGATAAGGGCTCTTGACGGTTCCCGTTTGCGAGGTGATCCGGCCATAGGCATCGTAGCTATAAGTGGCGACCACATTTCCATTGGCATCGGTTAGCGCGATAACATCGCCCTGGCCATTCAGTTGGAAATAGTAGGTTTGTCCGCCTTTGGTCATGTTGACAGGCCGATTCTCCCCATCGAAGGTGTAACTGGCTACCACCTGGCCAGAGGCATCCGTTTCAAAAGATACGTTTTTGTTTTCATCATAATGGAAATATGTGGTACCAGCACTGGTGGTCATACTGGTGCGCATACCGTCGGCCCGGTAGGCGAATTGGACGGTTTCTGATCCCGACTGTACCCTGGTCAGTCGGTTTTCGCTATCATAGGCATAGGTTTTGCTTCCGTCGTTCGTCAGGTTTCCGTTTTCATCATAGGTATATGCTTGTCCATTGACAGCTGTCAGTTGGTCGGCATCGTCATAGGTATACGTGGTGGTGGTCGTGGTACCGTCACTGGTTACTTTTTTCGAAGTCCGGTTTCCTGCCGCATCATAGGTGTACTCCGTAATCGTTCCGTCAGGTGCCGTTTCTTTTATCAGTTGATCCAACTCGTCGTATTCATAGGTGGTGGTGCCGGATTTGGGCGTGATAGAAGTGATGTTGCCTTTTGTATCATAGGTGTAGCTGAAAGAATCAATCGGGTTGCCATATTTGTCGTAGATCGTTTGCTTGACCAGATCCCCGGCTCCGTTGTACGCAAACAGAGAAAGAGTACCGTCATTGTTCTTGCGGCTGGCTATTTGATCGTTTTCATTATAGGTGAAGGCAGCCACATTGGTGCTGTTGGCCTTGATTTGTATCAACTGGTTGACGCTGTTATAGGCATAATCATGGATATAGCTCAATACCCCAATGGTATGTTTTTGCCGGGTAACATTGCCGTTTTTATCGTACGTGTAATCGGTGCGTCCATCATGGTATTGGACGGTTTTTACTTTGTTGTCCGCATCGTACTCGTATGATGTGGTCTGGTTTGTGCTTTTGTCCGTTTCCTGGGTCAGATTCCCATTGGGATCATAGGCAAAGACATAACGTTCGGTTCCATTGTATTTCACGGATGTTTGCCGGTCAACGGCGTTGTAGCCGAACTCTACAATATTGCCATTGGGATAGGTAATTTTGGTTTGGTTGCCATTTAGATCATAGTCATAGGTGGTGGATTG
>NZ_JACEOL010000041.1 GCF_013868055.1 Thermoactinomyces mirandus
TTGGTCGACCCTGTACCCCCCAGCCATTGTCCTGCGATGGAAAACAAATATGAAGAAATCCAGACAAACAAGTATCCGGTAACCGGACCTCCACTTCGCAATCTGTTCTATAAAACAGAGATGAAAAAATAAAAGAGCCTGTCAATTGCAGACTCCAGACTTGGGAAATAAAAAAGCACTTGACCTGTACATTTGCAGAGAAGTGCTTAATTCACGATAAAAATTGGCAGTAAAGACTTTTTTGCAGTCTTTCCGAGCAATGCTTTTTATCTTTTATAATTCATCCAACTCTCCCCCGGGAAGAGCAGTTATAACATGCCCATCTAAACGAAGTTCTCTTAATTCCCATGCCTCAAACCAAGAGCTAACTTGAAACAACTCTAATATAATATTCCCATCAAATCCTATATACAAATCAGAAGATAATTCATCATTTAAATATATATTTACAATTTTTTTATTGCGGAGTAAATCATAAATTTGTCGATAAGTAATCTTGGATGCTTTTAAATCATCACTTCCCATAAGTATTTTATTTGCATGTCTGATTCTCCATGGACAATGAACAATTAATTCATAATTGGAAAAAACAAATCCAAATAAATAGCAATCTGGTTCTTCTCCTATTTTCCCCGAAACCATCTTTTGTCCTTTTAGAAAAGTAAAACATTCCTTTTTTTTATGAGCCAACTTTCAATCCCTCATTTCAAGACATAACAATATTATTAAATAAATTATCATCATTTACTCTTGTACGCATTAATGACTCTTAGTATTTGTTCCATAAAGTTGCCATTCTTTAGGTCAAAATCTATATGCAATTTTTCAGGATCATTCGTAATGTTGCCATATTGATCAAGCATACCCTTACTTTTTCCATTTTTAATATTTATTATATTAACCTTAAAATAAGGGTTAGTTCGTTGACCTGAATTGAAACCTTGAATTCTTATATCAAAAGCAAGATTTTTCTTATCAGGCATGGGAATGGTAACACCGTATCCACCTCCCTTTTTAGTCTTTCTAATTTTACTTCCTTCAAATTGAGATGATAAATCTTGTGCAATTGTTTTAGTATCAAATCTTATTCCTGTTTTAACACTACTACTTAAACCTGATTCCCCACTCTTATCTTGTCCATCCATCCGATCAACCTGAGGTTTCCGAGAAATGTCCGGGGGTCCACCAGCAGGCTGCAGTCTGGAGCCTAACCCCAACCGCTCTGCCAGATCATCGATATGGATACCGAATCTCTTCAAGAATTTCTTTCCTCCATTAAAAAATCCTTTCAGAGCACCACCTAGTTTTTTACCTGGG
>NZ_JACEOL010000042.1 GCF_013868055.1 Thermoactinomyces mirandus
GCCATGGCCCAAAATGTTAAAAAACTGGCTCTGCTCCTCTCGAAGAGAGGAAAAAGCCTTGTGATCCGGCTAATTAATAAATTGAATTTCCTTAATTTGTTTATCTCCCTGAAATATACAACCCCAAGCCCTTTTCTTGCGAAAAAGCTTGGGGTTTGTCATCAAGCTCACAACCCTGAAATCCAGGGTTGTTTTTTTCATACGAGTCAACGCAGGTTGAAAACGCCTAACGTGGATAAATGGTTGGATTCCTGCTGAATCACATCTGTCAGGGAAATTTGCAACAAATTGCATAGAGCGGTGAGATAGAAAAGGTTTTTTCCCATCTCCGTTTTGACAATATCCTGACAGTGGTCGCACAATTGTCCAGACAAGTGAGTCTTAAAGTAATCTTTCCATTCTTCACGGGGTGCATCTTTCGGATATGACTGTTTGTCCGCCTTGATCTTGATGCAACCGCATTCAGTCACGGCTTTGGTTAAAGCCCGGTTTACCCGGGAACTTGACTCCTGGTATTTGGATGTGACATCTAGAAAACTGCGATGCCGAAGCAACAGATCATTCACTTGTTCTTGAAAGGAATGAAGATGACCGTCGCTCATGCCTTTCACCTCTTTTTAAGAATGGAGACAGCTGGACACACCTTGAAAAACAGGATATATGAAAAGACCTTTCAGGTGGTTTTCATGAAATCATTCAAATCAACCGGGATCCAGGCGGCCACTCCAAACGAATCATATTTGATTTTATTATATAGGGTGCAGATTTGTAGTGTCAATTTTTTGACTTTATCCACGACATATTTTAAGAAAAGGGATTGACTATTTGCCGGATAATATGCTAATATATTCATTTTCATTGACTAAACCTTGTTTTTGTGATATCTTGGAAATAGATATTGCCTCTGGAGGTGGATCGTTTGTTCAATGTTGGCGATAAAGTGGTATATCCGATGCATGGTGCAGGTGTGATTGAATCAATCGAAGAGAAGGAAATATTGGGAGAACGGCAGAAATACTATGTTATGCGGATGCCCATAGGAAATATGAAAGTGATGGTTCCTTTGAACAATGTAGATATTATCGGTCTGCGCGAAGTAGTTGACGAAATGACGGTTGACAAGGTGTTGAAACAGATGAAAGAAAAAGACAATCATGACACGCTTAACTGGAACCGTCGCTATCGTGCCAATATGGACAAAATAAAGAGCGGAGACATCTATGAGGTGGCAGAAGTAGTCTGCTCTTTAATGCTTCGCGATGAGGAAAAAGGTTTATCCACCGGAGAGAGGAAAATGTTGGATAATGCCAGACAGATCCTGGTCAGTGAACTGGTATTGGCAAGTGACATGAATGAGGAAGAGGCACTGGAGTTGATTGAAGGAATTTTTTTAAAAAAGAACTAATCAATTATTATTCTCTTTTTGTTACAAAAAGGTCATAAGAAAAATTTCAAGTTTCGGGTTTTCATTATGGCAAAATGTCTATAATGATTACTAGCAGAGTTTTGGGAGGAGGTGAAGCCCCGTGCTGAAACGTTTTGTTGAATTAGCTTTCACTTTGGTCGGAGCATCCGCTGGTTATTACTTTGGTCCTGAATTTTTCGGGTTGCTTCAGGAGTCTCCTCTGAATTTTGGCGAAGTTCCTGGCCCGCAATATATTGGAGCTGTACTCGGAGCTCTCATCATGTTTGTTACAACTTTTTGGCTATCCAATAATGTGGTGAAATGGATTCGCTGGAGTGAAGAGCGGCTGGTAAAAATACCTGCTGCGGATGGACTCTTCGGGGCCCTCGGCTTGATTTTCGGGTTGATTGTCGCCTTTCTGATCCAGCAACCGCTGGCTCAGTTGCCGATCCCCGGCGTGAATCGTGTCCTGCCTTTTATTTTTTCCGGTTTGCTTGGGTACCTTGGATTCAGAGTGGGATATAAAAAACGGGATGAACTAATCTCTATTTTTACACTTGGACGCCAAAACAAAGAAAATAAACTGAAAAAAGAAGAAAAACCTTATGTTGAGCATAAAATTTTGGATACCAGTGTAATTATTGATGGGCGTATTGCCGACATTTGTCGCACGGGATTTTTGGAAGGAACTCTTGTCATACCAAGCTTTGTGCTGGAAGAACTTCAGCATATCGCTGACTCTTCGGATGTTTTGAAACGGAATCGGGGACGGCGTGGACTGGATATCCTTAATAAAATTCAAAAAGAGCTGGATGTAAACGTACTGATTTATGAAGGGGACTTTGAAGAGGTCCAGGAAGTTGACAGCAAACTTGTGAAACTGGCCAAGGTACTTTCAGGGAAAGTTGTGACCAATGACTTTAACCTGAACAAGGTGTGTGAATTGCAAGGTGTCAGCGTATTAAACATCAATGACCTGGCCAATGCTGTCAAACCTGTCGTTTTGCCGGGAGAAGAGATTAATGTTCAGGTCATTAAGGATGGGAAAGAACATAATCAGGGCGTTGCATACTTAGATGATGGAACCATGATTGTCATTGAAGGTGGGCGTGATTATATCGGTGAACGGATTGATGTGTTGGTAACCAGTGTTTTGCAAACATCGGCCGGCCGAATGATTTTTGCCAAGCCCAAACTTTTGGAGAAAGCTCTGTAAAAACCGTCCTCTCTTTCAAGAAAAACGAAAAATGCCGTTGCTTGAAGCCCGTGATTGGTTTATATTCAAAACCAAGGACGGGCATTATTTTGTGCAAAAAGCGAAAGGAGACAGATGTTTGAGCGTTGGAGTGATCATTCCTGCCGCTGGTCAAGGAAAAAGAATGGGAATGGGCGAACGGAAGCAATTTTTGCAGTTCCATGGGCAGCCTGTCATCATACATACGTTGGCGTTGTTTGAAGGATTGCCGGAAGTAGATGAAATTGTTGTCGTTACTCAGGAAGAGGAGATTGCACGGACACAGAAAATGATTGAAGAAGCCTGTATTCACAAAGTAACCTGTGTTGTTTCCGGAGGAAAAGAACGACAGGAAAGTGTTTATCTGGGCTTGAAAAAAATCAGGACGGACTGGGTAATGGTACATGATGCTGTCCGTCCTTTTGTAAGTCGTGAAGCGATTTCCCGTTTGTTAAAGGTAGCAAGGATGCATGGTGCGGCAATCCTGGCTGTTCCTGTGAAAGATACGGTAAAAATGGTTGATGATGCCGGGGTTGTAGAACAGACTCCCGACCGTAAACGTCTGTGGGCAGTACAGACTCCCCAGGCTTTTCGGCGGGATATTCTGCTTTCTGCTCATGAGCAGTTTTTAAAATGGGATGCCATGGCTACCGATGATTCCATGCTGGTGGAAGAAATGGGAATCGATGTGAGAGTGGTTGAAGGGGAGTATACGAATATCAAGCTGACAACACCAGATGATTTGTTCATGGCGGAAGCGATTTACCAGATGAGGAGTAAGAAGAAATGATTCGTATTGGACAGGGATTTGATGTGCATCGGTTTGCTGAAAACAGGCCACTGATTATTGGGGGAATCGACATCCCATATCATAAAGGGCTGTCCGGTCATTCAGATGCTGATGTATTGTTGCATGCCATTACGGATGCCATTTTGGGCGCGACGGCGATGGGAGATATCGGAAAGCACTTTCCCGATACCGATGAATCGTTTAAAGATGCAGACAGTGCAGTATTATTAAGTGAAATATGGAAACAAGTAATAAAAAAAGATTATTCTTTGGGTAATCTGGACGCGACCATTATTGCACAAAAACCAAAGCTGGCTCCATATATCCATAAAATCGAACAGAGAATTGCAGAAATCCTGGGAGTTGAAGTGGAACGGGTCAATGTTAAGGCAACGACCACGGAAAGGCTTGGTTTTACCGGCAGGGAAGAAGGAATTGCCTCAATGGCCGTAGTTTGCCTGGTAAAAAACAAAGCCTGGCATAAAATGGAAAAGGAGAGATAGAAATGGACAGGGTTCGCACGCGTTATGCACCAAGTCCGACGGGTCACTTACATATTGGTGGAGCAAGGACGGCGTTATTCAGTTATTTGCATGCCAGACATCATGGCGGCGATTTCATTGTTCGTATTGAAGATACTGATACAGAAAGAAATGTTCCGGGCGCGGATGAAAAGCAAATGACTATGTTGAAATGGCTTGGCATCCGTTGGGATGAAAGCGTGGATATTGGCGGTCCTTACGGACCTTACCGCTGTCTGGAAAGAATGGGCTTTTACAATCGGTATATTGAACAGCTTTTGCAAGAAGGAAAAGCTTATTTGAGTTACAGCACACAGGAAGAACGGGAAAAAGAACGCCAGGAGCAGCTTGCCCGGGGAGAAGTCCCGAAATACAGCGGTTGGGATCGGGAACTGACCGCAGAACAGCGGGCCAGATTTGAAGCGGAGGGGAGAGTTCCCAGCGTACGTTTTCGTGTGCCCGAAGGAAAAACGATTGTGATTGAAGATGAGATCCGCGGAACGGTAAAGTTTGACTCAGATGGAATTGGCGACTTTGTCATTCGCCGACCGGATGGGCGCCCCACTTATAATTTTGCGGTTGTAGTAGATGATGCTTTAATGAAAATTACCCATGTCTTGAGGGGAGAAGAACATTTATCAAATACACCCAAGCAAATCATGGTTTATGAAGCGCTCGGCTTTAAACCTCCCGTTTTTGCTCATATTCCGCTGATTTTGAATTCGGAAGGCAAAAAAATGAGCAAACGGGATGAAACGATTATTCAATTTATTGATCAATATAAGGAATTGGGATATTTACCGGAAGCAATTGTCAATTTCCTTGCCTTGTTAGGTTGGGCCCCGGAAGGGGAAGAAGAAATGTTTACGCAACAGGAATTAATAAATCTCTTTACTCTTGATCGGGTATCAAAAGCTCCGGCCGTGTTTGATGCAGGAAAGTTGAAATGGATGAATGGGCAGTATATTAAAAAAGCACCATTGGAACGGATCGTTGAATTGGCCATTCCTTATCTGGAAAAGGCGGGCCGGATTCAAACTCCGCTTGCGGAAGAGCAAAAAGACTGGGTAACCCGTTTGGTTGCCCTGTATCAGGAGCAGTTGGAATATATCGCACAGATTGTTGAATTGACCGATTTGTTCTTTCAGACAGAAGTCCGTTATTCGGATCAGGTCAAAGAAATTCTGCGGGAAGAACAGGTTCCGGCTGTACTGGAAGCATTTTCAAGGCAAGTGGAACAACAGAAGTCGTTTGAACCGGATGATATCAAGCAGATGTTCAAGCGTGTTCAGAAGGATACCGGTTATCGGGGGAAAAAACTGTTCATGCCTGTGCGCGCGGCAGTAACAGGGGTCGATCACGGGCCGGACCTCCGTGAATCGCTCGCGTTGATTGGCCGCGACCAGGTATTGAAACGGTTGCGTGCGGCAATTGACAACTTGTAATTTTATCCGGCAAAATAGTAATAGAATATAAAATAGCTATGATTGGGAGAGTAAGATGTTTGAGAATATTCCAGAGAGGGGCTGGCTGGTGTGAAGCCCTGTTCCTGAACATTTGAAGTGCACCCATGAGCTGACCTCCGAAATGTTTATAAAAGGCAGAGTAGGAGTGTTCCGGACTCCCGCCGTTATCGGATGAGAGAGGGGCAATCAAAGCCCAAGCAGAGTGGAACCGCGGAAAACCGTCTCTGCAGCCATCACGGCTGCAGAGATTTTTTATATTCAATCTGTTAAAGAGGGGGAACTGAAAATGTCACTGTGGAGCAGGAAAAAAGGGACGCAAAGAACTCTGCAGGCTGATATTCAAGCCGTGTTTGACCGTGACCCGGCAGCCAGAAGTACACTTGAAGTCATTTTGACTTATTCCGGGTTGCACGCCTTGTGGGCGCATCGGTTGGCTCACTGGTTCTACAAGAAACGTTTGTTGTTGATTGCACGTATAATATCGCAACTCAATCGTTTTTTTACCGGCATTGAAATCCATCCGGGGGCAAAAATCGGCCGTGGGGTGTTTATTGACCACGGAATGGGCGTAGTGATTGGCGAAACGTGTGAAATTGGGGACTATGTCACGATCTATCAGGGCGTTACCCTGGGAGGAACCGGTAAAGAAAAAGGCAAGCGGCATCCCACGATTGAGGATCATGTAATGATTGCTTCAGGTGCAAAGGTTTTGGGTTCGATTCGCATAGGGCGATTTGCCAAAATTGGTGCAGGTTCCGTTGTTTTAAGAGATGTTCCTGCCAATTCCACCGTTGTCGGGGTACCTGGCCGGGTAGTGATTCAGGATGGAGTGCGGGTGAAAGATGATCTGGATCAGGTTAACTTGCCCGACCCGGTTGCGGAGATGTTCCGTTCCATGCATGAGGAAATTGAATTGTTAAAAGTACAGTTGAAGGAAATGGAAAAAAAACTGAAGGCGCAGGAAGAGAAATCAACAAAGGGGGGAACTTCCAACGATGACGATAAGACTTTACAATACACTAACCAGAACGAAGGAGGAAATGCGGGTTCGCAATAATGAGGTTCGGATGTATGTATGCGGTCCGACCGTCTATAACTATATTCACATTGGAAATGCCCGTGTATTTGTCTTCTTTGATGTAGTGCGCCGGTATCTGGGCTATCTGGGGTATAAGGTAACCTATGTGCAAAATTTTACAGACGTAGATGACAAACTGATCAACGCTTCCAAGAAAACCGGGAAGCCCGTACCAGAGATTTCAGATCGTTATATCAAGGCGTATTTTGAGGATATGGATGCTTTGGGTGTAAAACAGGCTGATATTCACCCGCGCGCAACCGAACATATTCCGGAAATGATTGAAGCCATCAGTGCTTTGATCGAGAAGGGGTATGCTTATGAAAAAAACGGAGATGTTTACTTTCGCTCTCTGAGAAAAAAAGACTATGGCAAGCTGTCCCACCAGTCGCCCGAAGAATTGAAAGCAGGAGCGCGGATTGAATTGAATGAGCAGAAAGAACATCCGCTTGATTTTGCCCTGTGGAAAGCGGCAAAACCTGGTGAAATCAGCTGGAAAACACCATGGGGAAGGGGACGGCCCGGCTGGCATATTGAATGTTCCGTAATGGCACGCAAATATCTGGGTGATACTTTGGATATTCATGCAGGCGGGGCAGACCTCTGCTTTCCCCATCATGAAAACGAAATCGCACAGAGTGAAGCCTGGACCGGAGAAACTTTTGTACGTTATTGGCTGCATAACGGGTATATTAATATGGGAGACGAAAAAATGTCGAAATCCTTGGGGAATGTGAAGCGCGTGGTGGAATTGCGCCAGGAATATTTACCCGAGGCGATCCGATATTTTCTCTTGTCCGCCCATTACCGGCATCCGATTTCCTTTAGCGAAGAAGTGATGAAACAGGCTGAAGGAAGCGTTGAACGGATGCAAACGGCTGTAAATAATCTGAATCACCGTCTGAATGCCGCTTTGCCCGGAGATGTTGATGCGGATGTGGCGCAAAAGTTGTCGCAGTTTACGGACCAGTTTAAAGCTGAAATGAATGATGACTTTAACACGGCCAATGGCATCAGCGTGTTGTTTGAAGTAGTGAAACTGGCCAACGAAACAGTGGCTAAACCGGTTGTATCCAAAGAAACAATCCGTTTGCTTCTGTACTGGTTTAAAGTACACGGGGAAGAAGTTTTGGGACTGGTTAAGACCGAAGCCGAAAATACCCTGGAACAGGAAATTGAAGCGCTCATTGAGGAAAGGCAAAAAGCGAGAAAAGCACGTGATTTTGCAAAAGCAGATGCAATCCGCGGCCAACTGCTGGCTAAAGGGATTATTTTAGAAGATACACCACAAGGAGTAAGATGGAGAAGAAAATGAACAAAATGATCTTTGGAATGCTGGATCCACTGACAAAATTGCCTCACGAGCATAATCCGTTGCTGTTGGCCTATATTGGCGATGCGGTCTACGAAATGTTTATTCGGCATCATTTAATTGCCCGTGGGGTGGTACGTCCCCAGGATTTGCAAAAAGAGGCGGTTAAATTTGTATCTGCCTTCGCCCAGTCTCATGTTTACCGCACACTGGAAGACGGTTTAACAGAGGAAGAAAGGGACATTCTCAAACGCGGCCGAAACGCCAAGTCAGGGAGCGTCCCAAAGAATGCCAGAGTTTCTGATTACAGGCAGAGCACTGGTTTGGAGGCATTGATCGGTTATCTCTATTTAAAGGGAGAAGAGTGGCGTTTGCACGAGTTGATGAGAACAGCCATTGAGATAGTAGAAAAGAAGGAGTATAGAGAAAATGACTGATTTGGTCTATGGAAGGCACCCCGTTTTGGAAGCCTTGCAATCAGAACGCTCTGTGGAAAAGGTGCTTCTGGCTGAAAATATTAACAAAAACAGTGTGCGACAGATTGTTGAGCGGGCAAAAGAAGAAAAAATCCCATACCAGTGGGTGCCTCGTGCCCGCATTGACCAATTGGCGGAAGGGCAAAACCATCAGGGGGTTGTCGCACAGGTTGCCCCTTATAAATACGCTTCCCTCGACATGCTTTTCGCACGGGCCGCACAGAAACAGGAGAATCCGTTCTTTCTGATTCTGGATGGAATTGAAGATCCACATAACCTGGGCTCTATTTTGCGTTCAGCAGATGCAGCGGGAGTCCATGGCGTGATAATTCCCAAACGAAGAGCGGCAGGAGTCACTTCGGTGGCGGAGAAAACTTCGGCAGGCGCAGCCCAACATGTGCCGGTTGTCCGGGTAACCAATCTGAACCGGGTTGCTGATGAACTGAAAGAGCAGGGAATTTGGCTGGTTGGAAGCGATGGCAGTGCGGAGCAAACCTATACGGAAGTTGATTATTCCATGCCGGTTGTACTCGTGATCGGCAGCGAGGGAAGCGGAATCCATTCGCTTTTGAAAAAAAAGTGCGATTTTCTGGTGAAACTTCCGATGAAAGGAAAGGTCACCTCCTTAAATGCATCAGTGGCGGCGGGCATTCTCATGTACGAAGTTTTGCGCAGCCGGTCGGTATATGGTTAAGCGGGACGAGTGGCTGGTGGTGGATGGGTACAACGTGGTTGGGGCAAGGTTGGGCATGCGCTGGAACCCTGTTTCAATCGAGGAGGAACGCTTGAAATTGATCCGTGATTTGTCTGAGTACCAGGCGATCACGGGCAGGCAGGTTCACCTTGTATTTGATGCGCATTCCACTCCGGAAGCCCGGACGAAGACGGATGAAGAGAAAATTTTTGTTTATTACACCCGCCGGGAAGAAACGGCAGATGAATTTATTGAACGCTTTGTCAAGAAGCATAAGAGCCCGCATCGTTCCATATATGTGGCAACGTCCGATTATTTGGAGCAGAAAATGGTGTTTGGTCAGGGAGCTTACCGGATTTCTTCCAGGGAGCTGTTGGAGGAGATTCGGATCGCAAAAGAGAAATTAAGTGGAAAATTAAGAAAAAGGAAACAGGAAAGGCAAAGAAATACGCTGGAGGAAAGATTGAGCGTCGAACTGAAACAAATATTAGAAAAATGGAGAAGGAAAAAATAGGTGAAAATTTGACGTTTTTGTTTCGATTCGGATATAATAACGTTACTGTTACTGTTACTGTTACTGTGGGTTAATATACCGAGGGTTACAGGCTACTTGGTCGGGAGGGAAAGCGGTGAGTGTAAATCTTCAATCCAGTGATTTCGTCGTTTATGACAAGGATGTCGACTACAATACACTAGCCGACGAAGAGCTGGTATATGGCGTACGTGTTGGAGATCATCAAGCACTAGAATACTTGATTAATAAGTACAAAAATTTTGTCAGAGCTAAAGCCAGGTCGTATTTTCTCATCGGAGCCGATCATGAAGATATCGTGCAGGAGGGGATGATTGGGCTATTTAAAGCGATTCGAGACTTTAAAGGGGACAAGCTGGCTTCGTTTAAAGCATTCGCCGAGTTGTGCATCACACGCCAAATCATCACAGCGATTAAAACGGCTACCCGACAAAAACACATTCCGCTAAACTCTTATGTATCATTAGACAAGCCTGCTTATGACGACGATACAGACCGTACATTGTTGGATAAAATCCCTGGAAGTCTATCTAACCCTGAAGAGATTTATATCAGCCAAGAAGAGTATAACGATATTGAAGATAAAATAGCCAAGATTCTTAGTGACCTGGAGCGTAAAGTCCTGATGTTGTATCTGGATGGACGTTCCTACCAGGAAATCGCTGTCGACTTAAATCGACATGTGAAGTCCATCGACAATGCTTTACAGAGAGTAAAGCGAAAATTAGAGAGATATCTCGAAGTTCGTGAAATCTCTCTTTAATACAAAGGATATCATAATGGATTCATGTTCGCAAAAGAACAGGTACACTATACCTGTTCTTTTGCATACCCTTAATTTCGACAAAAATCACCATATTCCTTTCAAGTAAAAAAAAATGTATTAAAAATTTGTGCTGATTGTATATTATTTAACAATTTGTTCACAAACGGCGGACAAAAAGAATGAAAACATGGATGTTGAATTGTGTGTTTTTTGTCAATAATGTATTCAAAAAACGCATTACATTGACAGTTAATGGTCTGTGTGATAATGTAGTTTGGGTATTTTCTATAGTCATTCACAGGTTTGAACGTTGATTTTCAGATTGGGAGGTGTCGGAAATGCGGGTTAATATTACATTGGCTTGTACGGAATGTCGTTCGCGCAACTATGCTTTGACCAAAAACAAAAGAAAGCATCCGGATCGTATGGAATTGCGCAAATATTGTCCGCGCTGCAATGCACATCAAATCCATCGTGAAACCAAGTAATTTGGGTTTAGCTGCTTGATATGAGATGGGGGTGACAGCATGGCTGCTTTTCTCGTAAATCTCGGACGGGGAATTCGGAGAAGCATAAAGGGAACAACAGGTTTTTTCCGCGGCAGTGTGCAGGAACTGAAAAAAGTTCGCTGGCCGAACCGGCAGGAAATGGTTAACTACACAACCGTGGTGTTACTGATTGTTTTTTTACTGGCTCTCTTTTTCTTTCTGATTGATGCTGGAATTTATCAACTGGTTAGACTAATCACTAAATAACGCAGTCACTTTTATAAGGGGGGACAGGGTTAAGACCCTGATGAGCATGGAGAAGAATTGGTATGTGGTTCACACGTATTCCGGCTACGAGAACAAGGTCAAAACAAACCTGGAAAAGCGTGTCCAGTCCATGGATATGCAAGATAAAATTTTCCGAGTTCTTGTACCGATGGAAGAAGAGGTCGAACATAAAGACGGAAAAAAGAAAATGGTAATGAAAAAAGTCTTTCCGGGTTATGTGTTGGTGGAAATGGTCATGACCGATGACTCGTGGTACGTCGTGCGAAACACACCTGGAGTTACAGGCTTTGTGGGTTCATCAGGAGCTGGTTCCAAACCGACTCCCCTTATGCCGGATGAGGTTGATGCAATTTTACGTCAGATGGGTATGGAAGAGTCCAGAGCAACAGTTGACTTCTATGTTGGTGAAAGTGTAAGAGTAAAAGATGGACCGTTCGCTAATTTTGTTGGAAAAATTGATGAGATAGATGCCAGCCGTTCAAAAATCAAAGTGATGGTCAATATGTTTGGACGGGAAACACCTGTTGAACTTGAATACAGTCAGGTGGAAAAAATTTAGCGAATATAAAGCTTTTGTTTCTAGAATGGGTGTGGTAAAGTATAACTGTTTGTTACCCCCGTCTTTGGGGCGAGCGCAAGCCCGAGTGAAAAAGGGAACTTGCCTTTCCGTGGGAGGGTAATACCCGAGAAAACCACATGTTTGAAGGAGGTAGTTTTAGCGTGGCCAAAAAAGTTATCAAAGTGGTCAAGCTGCAAATTCCCGCTGGTAAAGCCAATCCGGCACCGCCAGTAGGTCCGGCACTCGGTCAAGCCGGTGTGAATATCATGGGTTTCTGTAAGGAATTCAATGCTCGCACCGCCGATCAGGCTGGACTGATTATTCCGGTTGAAATTACGGTCTTTGAAGATCGTTCCTTCACCTTTATTACCAAAACTCCCCCGGCAGCTGTTTTGCTGAAAAAAGCTGCTGGTATTGAATCTGGTTCCGGTGAACCGAACCGGAATAAAGTAGCGACCATTAAACGGGACAAAGTGCGTGAAATCGCTGAGATGAAAATGCCCGATCTCAACGCGGCAAACGTTGAGGCTGCCATGCGTATGGTGGAAGGCACAGCGAGGAGCATGGGGATCGTTATTGAAGACTGATGATTGGGAGCCAGGCTGCTCTGCCACGAGCAGCTTCAGGCTTGTGGGAGGATCTTCCGCTATGACCACGAAGGGAGGAAATGAACGTGGCGAAACATGGTAAAAAATATCTCGAGGCTGTAAAAAAAGTGGATCATGACAAGATTTATGAGCCTCAGGAAGCATTGGAACTCGTAAAAGAGATTTCTACTGCTAAATTTGATGAAACCGTAGAAGCTGCATTCCGCTTGGGGATTGACACCAAAAAAGCGGATCAACAGGTTAGGGGTGCTGTCGTGCTTCCGCACGGAACCGGGAAAACCAAACGTGTCCTTGTCTTTGCAAAAGGGGAAAAAGCAAAAGAAGCTGAAGCTGCGGGAGCAGATTATGTAGGGGATGAAGAAACCGTCAACAAAGTCAGCGAGGGATGGATCGATTTTGATGTTGTCGTTGCAACTCCTGACATGATGGGAAAAGTAGGCCGTTTGGGCCGTATTTTGGGCCCCAAAGGCATGATGCCAAACCCGAAAACAGGTACTGTTACTTTTGAAGTGGAAAAAGCCGTTAAAGAAATCAAAGCAGGTAAAATCGAATACCGTGCCGACAAAGCCGGTAACATCCACGCTGCAATCGGTAAAGTATCTTTTACAACTGAACAGCTTCTTGAAAACCTGCAGACACTGGCTGATGCATTGTTGAAAGCCAAACCCGCTGCAGCCAAAGGAACCTATATGAAAAGCGTAACGGTTTCTTCCACGATGGGTCCTGGAGTTGCTGTCAGCTCTCAACGGTTAGGTGCCAGCTGATTCCGCTTTTTGAAACAGGATTTGCCATGGTGAGGGGAAAAAGGCGCATTGACCCATCTCACCTTTTTTGATATAATCCATCCGTGGAATACCAAAAAACGTAAATTGCGATCCGAGTGTCAGCTCTGTTACGAATTTCAGGAACGGAATGGTTGCGGGTCAGAAGAACCTTGCAGTTTATTGTCTGAGCAGTTTACACTGGTCTTTGTAAAAATGGGATACAGCTTTTACCGTAGACAGTAGGTGCTTGTAACTGCGCTTAATATCCTACCGAGGTAAGTTTGAATATATGGATGACTGATCTGTGAATCCATATGGGTAACGAAGCCTTCGCCTGTCTACGGAGGCTTTTTCTATTTTCTAAAAACTCCTGGTGAGGAGGTGTGCCGCGTGTCCAAAATGATTGAAAAGAAAAAACAAATTGTAGCAGAGATCGCTGAAAAACTTGAGAAAAGCAAAAGCACAATTATAGCTGACTATCGCGGTTTGAACGTAAAACAGATGAATGAGCTTCGCAAACAATTGCGCGAAGCCGATGTGGATTTCCAAGTGCTCAAAAACACTTTGACCCGCCGGGCTGCTGAAAAAGCTGGCGTAAGTGAATTGAACGAGCATTTAACTGGACCAACCGCTGTTGCATTCAGCTATGAAGATGTAGTTGCGCCAGCGAAAATTCTTCATGGCTTTGCCAAAGAGAATAAAGAGCTGGAAATCAAAGGCGGGATGGTAGAAGGCAAAGTTGTTTCGATTGATGAAATAAAAGAGCTTGCCGAATTGCCATCTTACGAAGGATTGCTCTCCATGCTTCTTAGCGTATTGCAAGCACCTATTCGCAATTTTGCGTTGGTTGTCAAAGCTGTTGCTGATAAAGACGGTGAAGCGGGCGAAGCTGCGGAGGCTTAATAAAGAACGAAATTTTATTTGAACGTAGGGAGGTTTCCTTTATGTCTAAAGAACAAATTATTGAAGCGATTAAGGGAATGAGCGTTCTTGAACTGAACGAACTCGTAAAAGCAATTGAAGAAGAATTTGGTGTAACAGCTGCTGCCCCGGTTGCAGTAGTAGGCGGAGGAGCAGGCGGAGATGCTGTTGAAGAAAAAACAGAATTTGATGTAATTCTGGCCAGTGCTGGTTCCTCCAAAATCAACGTTATTAAAGCGGTTCGTGCAATTACCGGACTTGGCTTGAAAGATGCAAAAGCACTTGTTGACAATGCTCCGTCTCCTGTAAAAGAAGGAGTTTCCAAAGAAGAAGCGGAAAAAGTGAAAGGACAACTTGAAGAAGCCGGTGCAACTGTAGAAGTGAAGTAATTGGATCTGGCCAACCCGCCGTCGTCGGTCGGCGGGTTCTCTTTTATGCCCGGACACATCCCGGGAAAGAAGCGGCCATCAAGTATCCGGTGACCGAAAGCATCCGCAAAAGGAGATCAGAGTCCATGTCAGATCATTACTTTTCTGCCAAACCGGAGGCACAAGAAGAAGGACGCCGGGTTCGTGCTGTCCTGTTGGGACAGCCATTTACCTTTTATACAGATGCCGGTGTTTTTTCAAAAAAAGGTATAGACTTTGGCAGCCGACTCCTGATTGAAACTGTGAAGATTGAGCCGAGGTCTCATGTATTGGACCTGGGTTGTGGCTACGGGGCGATTGGAATCGCTGTTGCAAAGACGGTTCCGCACGTAAAGGTGACGATGGTTGATATTAATGAACGTGCGATCCGGTTGGCTAAAGAGAATACCGAGTTAAACCAGGTGGAGAATCAGGTGAAAATTATGATCAGTGACCGTTTTTCTGCCCTCGAAGGAGAAGCGTTTGATCACATTTTGTTAAATCCTCCGATCCGAACAGGCAAAAAAACGGTTTACGCTATGTTTGAAGAAGCATCCAAAGCACTTGTCTCAGGCGGATCTTTATGGATCGTTATCCGTAAACAGCAGGGAGCTGTTTCTGCGAAAAAGGAATTGGAGCAACTGTTTTCCAGTGTGGATGTCGTTGACAGGAAAAAGGGATATTGGGTGATTCGGTCACGAAATGATTGACACCAATTTTTGCTTATGATAGTGTTATAAATTGCAGAAAGTGGCTTCTCTTTTAGGACAAGTAATGAACAAATTGTGTAAAACCAGTTGGTTTATGAAATATTCCAACTGGATAAAATAGGTAAATAGACTGCTTCTAGGTAAAAATGAGGTTTTATTTTCACTCATTTTCTTTTTTTACTGTGACCTGTCGCTAAAAAAACTGAGCGACTTTGACTGGGTGCGAGGGGGGAGTTTGTGTGGCTGGTAAATTAATCCCGTGTGGTCGTCGGCAACGTCGGAGTTATGCTCGCATTAAAGAGGTTTTGGAATTGCCAAACCTGATTGAGATTCAGCAAAAATCATACGAGTGGTTTTTGGATGAAGGATTGCGCGAAATGTTTCGCGATATTTCGCCAATCGAAGATTTTACAGGCAACTTGGTGTTGGAGTTTATTGATTACAGTTTGGGTGAACCGAAATATACGGTTGAGGAAGCCAAGGATCACCAGGTAACCTATGCTGCACCTTTACGTGTGAAAGTCCGTCTGATCAACAAGGAAACGGGCGAGGTAAAGGAGCAGGAAGTATTTATGGGTGACTTCCCGCTCATGACTGAAACAGGCACCTTTATCATCAATGGTGCAGAACGTGTTATTGTCAGCCAACTGGTTCGTTCGCCTAGTGTGTATTATAACACGAAAGTGGACAAAAACGGGAAGCCTACTTTTACTGCAACCGTCATTCCAAACCGTGGTGCGTGGCTGGAGCTTGAAACGGACGCAAAGGATATTATTTATGTCCGGATTGATCGTACGCGCAAAATCCCTGTAACGGTTCTTTTGCGTGCTCTTGGTTTTAGCAGCGATGCTGAAATCCTTGATCTGCTGGGTGAAGATGAATTTATTCGCAATACCCTGGATAAGGACAATACGGGGAATACGGAAAAAGCGCTTATCGAAATTTATGAGCGGTTGCGTCCCGGTGAACCGCCAACTGCGGAAAATGCCCGCAATTTGCTGTACGCACGTTTTTTTGATCCGAAACGTTATGATCTGGCAAATGTCGGTCGCTACAAGATTAACAAAAAACTTCATATCAAGAATCGATTACTTAATCAAAAATTGGCTGAACCTATTGTCAATGCCGAAACCGGTGAAATTTTGGCAGAATCTGGACAAGTGCTTGAACGCCGGCTGCTGGACAAGTTGCTTCCTTACTTGACTGGCAAAAATGCCTATGGGCACAAGTCTTTCAAGGTGCGCAGGGGAGTACCTGATGAAGGTACGATTGAGCTGCAATCTATCGATATTTTTTCGCCCAATGAAGATGGAAAAGTGATCAAGGTTATTTCCAACGGGGAAATTGATGATTCGATCAAACATATTACTCCCGCGGATATTCTGGCTTCGATCAACTATTTCATCAATCTGCTGCATGGAGTTGGCTCCACGGATGATATCGATCACCTTGGAAACCGCCGCCTCCGTTCAGTCGGGGAACTTCTGCAAAACCAGTTCCGAATCGGTTTGTCCCGGATGGAGCGGGTAGTTCGCGAACGGATGTCGATTCAAGATGCCAATGCGATTACTCCGCAAGCTTTGATCAATATCCGTCCAGTCATCGCAGCGATTAAAGAGTTTTTTGGCAGCAGCCAGTTGTCTCAGTTTATGGATCAGACCAACCCGCTGGCCGAACTGACACACAAGCGTCGTTTGTCGGCATTGGGTCCTGGTGGTTTGACCCGGGAGCGTGCGTCGTTTGAAGTGCGTGATGTTCACCACTCACACTATGGTCGGATGTGTCCGATCGAAACTCCTGAAGGTCCAAACATCGGGCTGATCAACTCACTATCGACATTTGCCCGTGTAAATCAATACGGCTTTATTGAAACACCTTACCGTCGGGTCGATCCTGATACGGGACGGGTAACTGATCAGATTGATTATCTGACTGCAGATGAAGAAGACAATTATTACGTTGCACAAGCGAATGCACCACTGAATGAAGACAATACGTTTGCCAATCCAACGACGACTGTTCGTTACAAGGATGAGATTATCAACGTACCCCGGGAATGGGTGGATTACATGGATGTTTCTCCGAAACAGGTTGTATCTGTGGCAACCGCATGTATTCCATTTCTGGAAAACGACGACTCGAACCGGGCTTTGATGGGATCAAACATGCAGCGGCAGGCTGTTCCGTTGCTTAAGCCGGAAGCGCCGTATATCGGGACAGGCATGGAGCATATTGCAGCCCGCGATTCCGGGGTAATGATTCGTGCGAAACGGCCTGGCACCGTCGTTCGCGTTACGGCAGACGAAGTTTGGGTCCGTCATGAGGAAGAGGTTGACGGCCGTATTGTGCAAGGTGATATCGATAAATATAGATTGACGAAATTTGCTCGCTCGAACCAAGGAACATGCATTAACCAGCGCCCTGTTTGCCGGCATGGGGAAAAAGTCAAGGCAGGCGATACCCTGGCGGACGGTCCTTCGACGGAACAGGGGGAACTGGCGCTCGGGCGCAATGTCGTGGTTGCCTTTATGACCTGGGAAGGTTACAACTACGAAGATGCCATTTTGCTAAGCGAAAAGTTGGTTAAAGAAGATGTTTACACTTCAATTCATATCGAAAAACATGAATGTGAAGCACGAGATACAAAACTGGGACCGGAAGAAATCACACGCGATATTCCCAATGTCGGGGAAGACGCACTGAAAAACCTGGATGAACGCGGAATTATTCGTGTGGGAGCGGAGATCAAACCGGGGGACATCCTGGTAGGCAAAGTAACTCCCAAAGGAATGACGGAATTAACCGCCGAAGAACGTTTGTTGCATGCTATATTCGGCGAAAAGGCCCGTGAAGTTCGAGATACCTCGCTGCGTGTTCCTCATGGTGAAGCCGGAATAGTTGTGGATGTCAAAGTCTTTACCCGGGAAAACGGGGATGAGCTGCCACCTGGTGTCAACCAGTTGGTTCGTGTTTACATCGCCCAGAAACGGAAAATTTCCGAAGGGGACAAAATGGCGGGCCGTCACGGAAACAAAGGGGTTATTGCCCGGATTATGCCGGAAGAAGATATGCCGTTTTTGCCGGATGGAACTCCCGTCGAAGTTGTCCTGAATCCGCTTGGGGTGCCATCACGGATGAATATCGGTCAGGTCCTGGAAGTTCATCTTGGAATGGCGGCCAAAACATTGGGCTTGCATATGGCAACACCGGTATTTGACGGCGCTACGGAAAATGATGTATTTGAAACGCTGGAAGAGGCCGGACTTAATCCTGACGGCAAAACCATTCTGTACGACGGACGAACGGGTGAACCATTTGAGAATCGGGTAACCGTGGGTGTCATGTACATGATCAAACTGGCACACATGGTTGATGATAAAATCCACGCCCGTTCGACAGGGCCATATTCACTGGTTACGCAGCAACCGCTTGGAGGGAAAGCCCAGTTTGGCGGTCAGCGCTTTGGTGAGATGGAGGTTTGGGCATTGGAGGCATATGGTGCAGCTTATACCTTGCAGGAAATTCTCACTGTGAAATCGGATGATGTCGTTGGCCGTGTCAAAACATATGAAGCGATTGTAAAAGGTGAAAATGTGCCAGAGCCGGGTGTTCCTGAATCCTTCAAGGTTCTGATCAAGGAGCTGCAAAGTCTGGGATTGGATGTCAAGATTCTTTCCGAAGACGAGCAGGAAATTGAGATGCGTGAACTGGATGAGGAAGATGAACCGGCCAGTGAGAAATTAGGATTTGATTTACAAGTTGACGAGGAGAAAGTTCGATCCAACTCTTCATCGTAGTGCGTAACGGGATATCACTTTTTGCTATCCCGCACGCACAACGGGATGAATCCTGAGGGAGGAATCGCCCAATGCTCGATGTGAATAACTTTGAATGTATGAAAATTGGTCTCGCCTCTCCTGAAAAAATCCGTTCTTGGTCTCGTGGTGAGGTGAAAAAACCCGAAACAATCAATTACCGTACGCTAAAGCCTGAAAAAGAAGGCCTGTTCTGTGAAAAAATTTTTGGGCCGACCAAAGACTGGGAATGTCACTGCGGAAAGTATAAACGCGTACGTTATAAAGGGGTTGTTTGTGATCGATGCGGGGTTGAAGTGACACGGGCCAAAGTGCGGCGTGAACGCATGGGTCACATAGAACTGGCAGCTCCTGTTTCACATATCTGGTATTTTAAAGGAATTCCCAGCCGGATGGGTCTGGTGCTGGACATGTCCCCGCGTTCGCTGGAGGAAGTGATTTATTTTGCTTCTTACGTTGTTGTTGAACCGGGACCCACTCCGCTTGAGAAAAAACAACTTTTATCCGAGAAGGAATATCGCGCTTACCGCGAAAAATACGGCAATTCCTTTACAGCAATGATGGGTGCAGAAGCCATCAAGCGATTGCTCTCGGAAATTGATCTGGATAAAGAAGTGGAAGCATTGAAAGAGGAATTGCTGACAGCTCAGGGACAAAGAAGAAATCGTGCCGTCAAGCGCCTGGAGGTATTGGAGGCATTCCGCTCTTCCGGAAACAAGCCTGAGTGGATGATTTTGGATGTGCTTCCGGTGATCCCGCCGGAATTGAGACCGATGGTACAGCTGGATGGCGGACGGTTTGCAACTTCTGACCTGAATGACCTCTATCGCCGGGTAATTAACCGGAACAACCGGTTAAAAAGACTGCTTGATCTGGGTGCACCTGACATTATTGTCCAAAACGAAAAAAGGATGTTGCAGGAAGCGGTGGATGCCCTGATCGACAACGGGCGACGCGGTCGTCCTGTCACTGGTCCCGGAAATCGTCCTCTCAAATCGTTGTCACATATGCTGAAAGGGAAACAAGGGCGTTTCCGCCAGAATTTGCTTGGGAAACGGGTAGACTATTCCGGCCGTTCCGTTATTGTGGTTGGACCTTATTTGAAGATGTATCAATGCGGGTTACCCAAGGAAATGGCTCTGGAACTGTTTAAACCGTTTGTCATGAAAGAGCTTGTTGCAAAAGGGCTGGCCCATAATATCAAGAGCGCCAAGCGGAAAGTGGAACGTGTTCACCCGGAAGTTTGGGATGTTCTTGAAGAAGTGATTAGGGAACATCCGGTACTGTTGAATCGGGCTCCTACCCTGCACCGTTTGGGAATCCAGGCATTTGAGCCGGTTCTGGTTGAAGGGCGCGCCATCCGGTTGCATCCTTTGGTATGTACTGCATATAACGCTGACTTTGACGGGGACCAAATGGCTGTCCACGTTCCCCTGTCAGCGGAAGCCCAAGCGGAAGCCCGTTTGTTGATGCTGGCAGCACAAAACATTCTGAATCCGAAAGATGGCAAGCCGGTTGTAACCCCGTCGCAAGACATGGTGCTGGGTTCTTACTACCTGACAATCCAAAAGGATAACGAAATCGGGGAAGGCAGTGTCTTCTACTCAATTGGCGAGGCCATCAGTGCGTATCAGCAAGGATACATTACGTTGCATACGAAAATTGCCATTCCTGCCAGAAACATCAACAAAACGTCCTTTACGGAAGAGCAGCAGAACGCTTTGCTGGTAACGACTGTCGGAAAACTGATCTTTAATGAAATCTTCCCGAAAGATTTCCCTTATATCAATGAGCCGGGAAAAGCCAATTTCCAACGGACTCCGGACAAGTATTTCATTTTCGAAAAAGGAATTGACATCAAGGAGTTTGTTAAAAAAAACGAAAATCCAAGTGCGTTGAAAAAAGGAAACCTTGGAGCGATTGTTGCCGAATGCTTCCGCCGGTTTGGCACGACAGTCACTTCTGAGATTCTGGATAAGGTGAAAGAGCTGGGATATAAATATTCAACCAAAGCCGGAATCACGATTTCTGTCTCTGATGTTTCTGTTCCGGAAGAAAAACAGGAAATTCTGGCCAAGGCTGATGAAGATGTCCAAAAAGTATTGAAGCAGTACCGGCGCGGACTGATTACCGATGAGGAACGGTATGAGCGTGTCATCGCCATTTGGAGCAAGGCCAAGGACAAGATTACCGAAGTTCTGATGAAAAATATGGGTGAGTACAATCCGATTTACATGATGGCCAATTCCGGTGCGCGGGGGAATGTATCACAAATTACCCAGCTGGCCGGTATGCGCGGCTTGATGGCCAACCCTGCCGGCAAGATTATTGAGCAGCCGATTCGCACCAATTTCCGTGAGGGATTAACCGTGTTGGAGTACTTCATTTCAACCCACGGAGCACGGAAAGGCTTGGCTGATACGGCGCTAAGGACAGCCGACTCCGGTTACCTTACCCGCCGTTTGGTCGATGTTGCCCAGGATGTCATTGTGCGTGAAGAGGACTGCGGAACCGATAAAGGGATTACCGTTACCAGACTGGCCGATGGCAGTGAAGTGATCGAAGAGCTGTATGATCGGATTTTGGGGCGCACCTGTTTCCAAACCATTCGTCATCCTGAAACAGGTGAAGTGATTGTTGGCCGCAATGAATTGATCGATGAGGAAATAGCCGCAAAAATTATCGAAGCCGGTATTGAAGAAGTCGTCATCCGTTCCGTTCTCAAATGCCGCACCAAACACGGTGTATGCAAAAGGTGTTACGGACGCAACCTGGCTTTGGGCAAACAGGTGGAAATCGGCGAAGCGGTTGGAATTATCGCAGCACAGTCGATCGGTGAGCCTGGAACCCAGCTTACCATGCGTACTTTCCATACAGGCGGTGTTGCGGGAGACGACATCACGCAAGGTTTGCCGCGGATTCAGGAACTGTTTGAAGCCCGAAACCCAAAAGGACAGGCCGTAATCAGCGAAATTGCCGGTACCGTCAAGGATATCCGTGAAAACAAAGACCGCCGTGAAATTGAAATTGAAGGCATGGTAGAATCAAAAGTTCATGTAGTACCCTATGGTGCACGATTGAAAGTGGATGTGGGAGACGTTGTTGAAGCCGGTGACGAGTTGACAGAAGGATCGATCGACCCGAAAGAACTGCTTCGCATTAAAGGAGTCAGTGGCGTGCAGGCTTACATTCTGCAAGAGGTACAGAAAGTGTATCGTTTGCAGGGGGTGGAAATTGATGATAAACATGTCGAAGTGATGATTCGGCAAATGATGCGCAAGGTGCGTATTACCGATTCCGGTTCGACCGATTTGTTGCCGGGGTCTGTTGTGGATATTCATGACTATGAAGAAGCCAATCGAAAAGTATTGCTGTCAGGCGGAGATCCTGCTGTCGGCCGGCCGATTCTGCTTGGAATCACCAAGGCATCGCTAGAAACCGATTCGTTCCTGTCGGCGGCATCTTTCCAGGAAACGACCCGTGTTCTGACTGATGCGGCGATCAAAGGAAAAGTTGACCGTCTGCTCGGCTTGAAAGAGAATGTGATTATCGGCAAACTGGTACCGGCCGGTACCGGCATGTCACGTTACCGGGCATTGGGATATAAACTGGCTAATGAGGTTAAAAGCGATGATTCCAAGTCCAGGGAAACCGTGATGATTGAATAGAGATTGTTGTTGACTTTGCTCATTGTTGGTGGTAATATATGCTCGTGTGCTTGGAGGTAATTACTCACTTTGGAGGGCGAAACAATGTCTTATGAAAAAGTGAAACAAGCAAATTCGTTAACGATTGGTACCAAGCAAACCAAAAAGGCCATAGAACAGGGGAAAGCAACCCAGGTTATTGTGGCTGAAGATGCGGATCCGCATGTGATACAACCGGTTATCACGCTTTGTCATGAACGGGGAATCGCTGTGACACGTGTCGACTCAATGAAAAGGCTGGGAAAGGCTTGTGGCATTGAAGTTGGTGCGGCGACAGCGGCGATCATCGAATAGTGTCATCTTTGCAAGATGAGCGACGAAAATATGGGTCGGCTGCATGGAAATTGTGGTCGGCCTCCTGAAATAAAGGTCGTTCGGTTTTTTATAGTGGTGTATGAAACACCTGGATCTGTGGACTTGTTTATTCGTAAATATTCCGTTGAAGGGGGTGCCTGTAAATGCCAACAATTAACCAGCTTGTACGCAAAGGGCGTCAAAGCAAAACAACCAAATCCAAATCTCCAGCACTTCAATATACCTACAACACGTTTAAGAAACAATTCGTATCGCAAAGTGCGCCGCAAAAACGGGGAGTCTGTACCCGTGTAGGCACGATGACGCCAAAGAAACCGAACTCCGCCTTGCGTAAATATGCTCGTGTTCGTTTGAGCAATCAAACCGAGGTTACCGCATATATCCCGGGAATCGGTCATAACCTGCAAGAGCACTCCGTTGTTCTTGTGCGTGGTGGACGTGTGAAAGACTTGCCTGGTGTACGTTATCATATTGTACGTGGTACTTTGGATACGGCTGGCGTTGCCAACCGCATGCAAGGACGCTCGAAATACGGTGCAAAACGTCCAAAAAAATAATGTTGCCTAAGATCGAACAATACGGGATGAATAGGAGGGAGAAGCATGCCACGTAAAGGACCAGTACCTCGTCGGGATGCGTTGCCGGACCCGATTTATAACAGCAAGCTGGTAACCCGGCTTATTAACCGGTTGATGTATGATGGTAAAAAAGGGGTTGCCCAGCGTATTTTGTACGATGCTTTCGATCTCATTCGTGAGCGTTCCGGAAATGACCCGATGGAAGTGTTTGAACAGGCATTAAAAAATGTCATGCCGGTATTGGAAGTCAAGGCGCGCCGTGTAGGCGGTGCCAACTACCAGGTACCGGTTGAAGTAAAACCGGAACGCCGTACCAGCCTTGGGTTGCGTTGGATTGTATCCTACGCACGTCTTCGTGGTGAGAAAACCATGGAAGAACGGTTAGCCAACGAAATTATGGATGCGGCAAACAATACAGGGGCAGCCGTGAAGAAAAAAGAAGATACACACCGTATGGCAGAAGCGAACCGTGCATTTGCACATTATCGCTGGTAATACACTATATTTGTCAACATGAAAGGAGAAATTTCCGATGGCCCGTGAATTCTCCTTGGAAAATACACGTAATATTGGGATTATGGCTCACATTGATGCAGGTAAAACAACAACTACTGAGCGGATTTTGTTCTATACCGGTCGTGTGCATAAAATCGGTGAAACACATGATGGAGCAGCAACCATGGATTGGATGGAACAGGAGCAAGAACGTGGAATCACGATTACTTCGGCTGCAACTACTGCCCAGTGGAAAGGACATCGGATCAATATTATCGATACACCGGGTCACGTTGATTTTACTGTTGAAGTTGAGCGTTCTCTACGTGTATTAGATGGAGCTATAGGGGTATTTTGTGCGAAAGGTGGCGTTGAGCCACAATCCGAAACAGTTTGGCGCCAGGCTGAACATTATCGGGTACCTCGCATTGCCTATGTAAACAAAATGGATATCATTGGTGCCGATTTTTATGGCGCGGTTGAACAAATGCGTGAACGTTTAGGCGCGAATGCTGTTCCGATTCAATTGCCGATTGGTGCTGAAGACACCTTTGAAGGGATCATCGATCTCATCACCATGAAAGCAATTTTTTATACCGATGATTTGGGTACCACCGTCGAAACTCGCGAAATTCCTGAAGAATACAAGGAAAAAGCGGAAGAATATCATACGGCATTACTCGAAGCGGTTGCTGAACTTGATGAAGAGTTGATGATGAAATATCTTGAAGGGGAAGAGCTGACCGTTGACGAGATAAAGGCAACTCTTCGCAAAGGAACCTGTAATGTTGAAATCATTCCGGTTCTTTGCGGATCTTCCTACAGAAACAAAGGGGTTCAACCTTTGTTGGATGCAGTTGTCGATTATATGCCGTCTCCGGTGGATGTTCCGGATATCCGGGGTACATTGCCGGATGGTACGGAAACATCCCGCAAATCAGACGATGACCATCCTTTTGCAGCTTTGGCATTTAAAGTGATGACTGATCCATATGTCGGGAAACTGACTTTCTTCCGTGTATATTCCGGCACACTCAGTTCCGGTTCCTATGTGTTGAACGCAACCAAAGGTAAACGGGAACGGATTGGTCGTATCTTGCAAATGCATGCAAATCATCGTCAAGAAATCGATACGGTGTATGCCGGGGATATTGCTGCCGCTGTTGGACTGAAAGATACAACCACAGGTGAAACACTTTGCGATGAAAAAAATCCCATCATCCTGGAATCGATGGAATTCCCGGAACCCGTTATCGAGATTGCGATTGAGCCCAAGACCAAAAGTGACCAGGATAAAATGGCTGTGGCTCTGTCCAAACTGGCTGAAGAAGACCCGACTTTCAAAACCCATACGGATGAAGAAACCGGTCAAACCATTATCAGCGGAATGGGCGAACTTCATCTGGACATCATCGTGGACCGTCTGAAACGCGAATTTAAGGTGGAAGCCAATGTAGGTGCCCCTCAGGTTGCCTACAAGGAAACTTTCCGCAGCTCTGCCAAAGCAGAAGGCAAATTCATTCGCCAATCTGGTGGACGCGGTCAATATGGTCATGTCTGGGTGGAATTTGAACCGTTGGAAGAAGGAGCCGGTTTCGAGTTCGTGAACAAGATTGTCGGCGGGGTTGTTCCGAAAGAATATATCCCGGCGGTACAACAAGGGATCGAAGAAGCAATGCAAAATGGTGTCTTGGCAGGTTATCCCCTGGTAGATATACGTGCGACACTGTTTGATGGATCCTATCACGATGTTGACTCCTCGGAAATGGCCTTTAAAATTGCCGGTTCAATGGCTTTGAAAGCAGCCAAAAACAAATGTAACCCGGTTCTCCTTGAACCTGTCATGAAGGTAGAAGTTGTTGTGCCTGAAGAGTACATGGGAGATGTAATGGGAGACATCAACTCACGTCGCGGACGTGTTGAAGGTATGGAAGCCCGTGGTGGTGGACAAGTGATTCGTGCGATGGTGCCACTTGCTGAAATGTTCGGTTATGTCAATACCTTGCGTTCCCGTACACAAGGTCGCGGCGTCTTCACAATGTTCTTTGATCATTATGAAGAAGTGCCGAAAAACATTGCCGAAGATATTATCAAAAATGCAACTGGCGAATAACGGACGAGCCTGATAAACTACCTGGTGAAGCGGAAAAGAATTCGCTTCACTGATTACAATAGATCTATTAAAATATTACTTAGTCCTAAGTAAAGGGAGGATTAATAGTCATGGCAAAAGCCAAATACGAACGTACAAAACCTCACGTTAACATTGGAACAATCGGTCACGTTGACCATGGTAAAACCACTCTTACCGCTGCAATCACCACGGTTTTGTCTCAATCTGGTGGTGCTCAAGCACAAGCTTATGACCAAATTGACAAAGCTCCAGAAGAAAAAGAACGTGGAATCACCATTTCTACTGCTCACGTTGAGTATGAAACGGAAAAACGTCACTATGCTCACGTAGACTGCCCCGGACATGCTGATTATGTCAAAAACATGATTACCGGTGCTGCCCAAATGGATGGAGCCATTCTCGTTGTGTCCGCCGCTGACGGTCCAATGCCACAAACCCGTGAACATATCCTGCTTTCCCGTCAGGTTGGTGTTCCGTACATCGTTGTATACTTGAACAAATGCGACATGGTTGATGACGAAGAACTTCTCGAACTCGTTGAAATGGAAGTTCGTGAATTGCTGAGCGAGTATGAATTCCCGGGAGATGACGTGCCGGTTATTCGCGGATCTGCCTTGAAAGCACTTGAAGATCCGACTGGCGAAGCAGCCCAATCCATTCATGAACTGATGGACGCAATCGACGAATATATTCCGGCACCAGAACGCGACACCGACAAACCTTTCCTGATGCCGATTGAAGACGTATTTACCATTACCGGTCGTGGTACTGTTGCAACCGGTCGTGTTGAACGCGGAACCATTAATCTCAGTGATGAAGTAGAAATTGTTGGTTTGGCGGAAACCCGCAAAACGGTTGTAACCGGAATCGAGATGTTCCGTAAACTTCTCGACAGTGCCCAAGCTGGTGACAACATCGGTGCTCTCCTGCGTGGTATTGATCGCAAAGAAGTTCAACGTGGTCAAGTGCTTGCCAAACCAGGTACCGTAAACCCGCACACCAAATTCAAGGCACAAGTTTACGTTCTCTCCAAAGAAGAAGGTGGACGTCATACTCCATTCTTCTCCAACTATCGTCCGCAATTCTACTTCCGTACCACCGACGTAACAGGCGTCATCAAGTTGCCGGAAGGCGTGGAAATGTGCATGCCTGGTGATAACGTGGAAATGGAAGTTGAACTGATTGCTCCGATCGCCATCGAAGATGGCACCCGCTTCGCTATTCGTGAAGGTGGACGTACCGTAGGTGCAGGAGCCGTTACCGAAATCATCGAGTAATGGATGATTTATCGAACAAAGCCGTTATCCGTTTGGATAGCGGCTTTGCTTTAATAAAAGGAAGTTCCAGTTCCTATCATCTGGTAGAGTTTTTGGCTATGGGGAAAATAAGAAGTTTTTTTGCAAGAAAGATTTTTTGTCGTCGGTCAACTCCAGTTCCTGTTCCAGGCAGTACTGATCCGTAGAAATGTTTGATGAGGCAGAGAAGGAATGAATTCACAGATCTTCTTCTTTCAGACTGAGCAGATCCGTGTTGTTATCAGTATTTTCAAAATATACGAGGAGTTTTTTTTCCGGCAGACGGACTGGCGTTGGTAGCTGATTCCTTCCAGATTGGGAACAGGGTGTAAAACTTGTCCGCAAATCAAGGATTACTCTTAACCCCAATTTTTTCAGGCAGGATTTGTCCTTCTGGTCAACTGGACAAATTGGTCTGACCGGTACAGGCATCTCCAGCGGATTCTTGCGTCCGTCATGGGCTTCGGATCACCAGGATTACGGAATTTTGGGGGCTTTGTAAATGCAGGCGGTGTTCGGCTGAAATAATTTGTTTCGATGGAACTGAAAACGGAAATTCAGTCGCCGGCCTGGAGATGGACATGTAAGATAACATGATTTTGGCGGGAAAGCGTTGTAAGGTGGGTTCCTTTCTGAAATATTTTCTGAAGGGAATTATGTGCAAAGATTTTTACGGGGGCCAAGGTGAAAGCGTGAAATGAAACTTTAACCGTCCATCGCTCAGTTGATTGGCATCAACAGTGGATGCATAAGCTCACCTTCTTGTGCAGAATTAAGAAACAAACAATCAATTGTTGTATTATGATCACTTATTGGTATTTTGCCAAAAACAAACATCATACCGTTTTATTTGCTGATGTTTGATTAATTCGACAAAACGCTTCCATATCGGCAAATTTTGGACCTTGGCAAAGATAAACGGTATTTTTCCGAAAAGAAACGGAAAAAAACTTGCATATCGCTTGTTTTTTCTTTATAATCGTGAATGTTGTCATGAACGCGATGAAACGGAAGGTTGCCGACACACCCGGCCCCTTTGCCATGGCCGGGCGGGAAATTTTCGTGGAGAAGTTCATTTGAAAAATGGGCGAGAAGGAGGGTTTGACATGGCAAAACAAAAGATTCGCATTCGGTTAAAGGCTTACGACCACCGCGTATTGGACCAATCTGCGGTAAAAATCGTAGATACAGCCAAGCGGACGGGAGCCAGTGTTTCTGGACCCATTCCGTTGCCAACGGAAAAATCCGTCTATACGATTTTACGAGCGGTTCATAAATATAAGGATTCTCGTGAGCAATTCGAAATGCGCACTCATAAACGTCTTATTGACATCATGAATCCAACTCAGCAAACGGTTGATGCGTTGATGAGATTGGATCTGCCATCCGGTGTCGATATTGAAATCAAATTGTAATCTCTCACTCTGTTAATGGTAGGAGGTGTGCAAGGTGAAAGGGATTCTCGGAAAAAAAATCGGGATGACTCAAGTCTTTAACGAAGACGGAGTCGTAACCCCTGTAACAGTGATTGAAGCAGGTCCATGCGTAGTGTTGCAGAAAAAAGATGTTACGACTGACGGTTATGAAGCCATCCAGCTTGGTTTTGCAGAGAAAAAGGACCATCGTGCAAACAAGCCGGAACACGGTCATGCCAAAAAAGCCGGAGTGAAACCCCAAAAATTCGTCAAGGAGATTCGCGGTGTAAACCTGGCGGATTATGAATTGGGAAGTGTTGTGAAAGCAGATCTCTTTTCTGAAGGTGATATCGTTGATGTAACGGGTACTTCCAAGGGGAAAGGATTTGCCGGGGCAATCAAGCGGCATAATCAGGCACGCGGGCCGATGAGCCACGGTTCCCATTATCATCGCGGGCCAGGTTCTTTGGGTGCGATCGCCCCAAACCGTGTGTTTAAAGGACAAACATTGCCCGGTCGCATGGGCGGAGAACGTGTAACAACACAAAACCTGAAAATTGTACGTATTGATGCAGAAAAAAACTTGCTCTTGATCAAAGGGGCAGTACCAGGCCCGAAAAACAGCTATGTTGTAATCAGGTCTGCTGTGAAAGCAGGTAAGTGATTGAGTGAAGAAAGGAGGAGCATCCATGCCAAAGTTAGCAGTGTTAGATATGAGCGGTAAGCAAGTGGGAGATATCGAGCTTTCTGAAAAAGTTTTTGGTATTGTTCCCAACAAAGCGGTGTTGCATGAGGCAGTCGTAATGCAACAGGCATCCTTGCGCCGCGGTACACATGCAACCAAAAATCGTGCAGCAGTACGTGGTGGCGGCAGAAAACCCTGGAGACAAAAAGGAACAGGCCGCGCACGTCACGGAAGCATCCGTTCCCCGTTGTGGGTTGGTGGCGGAGTCGTCTTTGGTCCGCAACCACGGAGTTATGCTTACAAGCTGCCGAAGAAAGTACGCCGTTTGGCAATCAAATCTGCGCTTTCTTCCAAAGTGAACGATAGCGAACTGATTGTACTGGATGAATTGAAAATGGAACAGCCAAAAACGCGTGAAATGGCTAAGGTTCTCAAAAATCTGGGTGTAGATCGCAAAGCGTTGATTGTTGCAGATCAAGTGGAAGATAATGCAAAACTTTCAGCTCGCAATATTCCCGGAGTGAAGATTATTCCGGCTAACGGCTTGAATGTTCTTGATGTACTTTATCATGACAAGGTCATTCTCACCCGTGGAGCTGTGAATCAGATTGAGGAGGTGCTTGGCCAGTGAGAAACCCACGCGACATCATTCGTCGACCGGTCATCACCGAAGCTTCTACAGACCTCATGGAAGATAAAAAATATGTATTTGAAGTTGATCCGCGCGCAAACAAAGTTGAAGTGAAAAAAGCGGTCGAAGAAATTTTCGGCGTGAAAGTGGAAAAAGTGAACACCATGCGCGTTAAAGGGAAAATTAAACGTTATGGTCGTTACAGCGGACGTACGCCGGAAAAGAAAAAAGCAATTGTGACGCTTACTGATGACAGTAAAGCGATTGAAATGTTTGAAGTATAATTTTTGTGCAAGAAGGAGGGAAAATGAATGGCTGTGAAAAGCTTTAAGCCAACGACCCCATCCCGTCGTCACATGACTGTTTCTTCTTTTGACGAGATTACGACGGATAAACCGGAAAAGTCTTTGGTTGTTTCGCTGGTGAAAAAAGCTGGCCGCAACAACCAGGGAAAACTGACAGTCCGTCACCAGGGCGGGGGTCACAAACGCAAGTATCGTTTGATTGACTTTAAACGTAACAAAGATGGCATTCCAGGCAAAGTTGCCACGATTGAATATGATCCCAACCGTTCTGCAAACATTGCGCTGATCAACTATAAAGATGGAGAAAAGCGTTATATCCTGGCGCCAAACGGTTTGAAAGTCGGAATGACCATTATGTCCGGACCGGAAGCGGATATCCGCGTTGGTAACGCCTTGCCGCTTAAAAATATTCCGGTAGGTACGGTTATTCATAACATTGAAATGAAACCGGGTCATGGCGGACAATTGGTTCGCGCCGCAGGTGCTTCTGCGCAATTGCTCGGGAAAGAAGGAAATTACGCGATCATTCGCCTGACATCCGGCGAAACCCGTATGATTCATCTGGCTTGCCGGGCCACGATCGGTCAGGTTGGCAATCTGGATCATGAGCTGATCAATGTGGGTAAGGCAGGACGCTCTCGCTGGATGGGTAAACGGCCGACTGTACGCGGATCTGTAATGAACCCTGTGGATCACCCGCATGGTGGTGGGGAAGGTCGTGCACCGATCGGACGCAAATCCCCGATGACTCCTTGGGGCAAACCGGCGCTTGGTTATAAAACCCGCAAGAAAAACAAAACATCTGACAAATATATTATTCGTAGTCGCAAAAAGTAATAAAGGCTGTGAGAAAGCCTCACTCGAAGGGAGGTTGAACATATGGGCCGCAGCTTGAAAAAAGGACCATTTGCCGATGCACACTTGATGAAAAAAGTGGAAGAGTTGAACAACAAGAATGAGAAGCGTGTAATCAAAACATGGTCTCGTCGCTCTACTATCTTCCCTGAGTTTGTCGGGCATACATTTGCTGTGCATGATGGTCGCAGACATGTGCCGGTTTATGTGACAGAAGACATGGTTGGTCACAAACTGGGTGAGTTCGTACCAACTCGTACGTTCAGAGGGCATGCCGGTGATGACAAGAAAACAAAAAGACGGTAGAGGTCTCGGTTTAGAGAGGAGGTTACGTTATGGAAGCAAAAGCAGTAGCTCGTTATGTGCGGATTACTCCCCGTAAAGCGCGTTTGGTCATTGACTTGATCCGTGGCAAATCTGTTGACGAGGCACTCGCAATTTTACGCTTTACTCCTCGTGCCGCCTCGCCGATTATCGAGAAAGTGCTGACTTCCGCAGCAGCAAATGCGGAACACAACTACAATTTGGACACCAGCCGTCTGGTTGTAGCGAAAGCTTTCGTAGACGAGGGGCCGACAATGAAGCGTTATATGCCGCGAGCACGGGGAAGTGCGAGCCGGATCAATAAGCGAACCAGCCATATTACGGTAGTTGTATCTGAAAAGTAATCAACGATAAGGAGGGATGAAGCTTTGGGTCAAAAGGTTAATCCAGTAGGTCTGCGTGTTGGCATCATTCGTGACTGGGAATCCAAATGGTATGCTGATAAGGACTATGCTGACCTGTTGCACGAAGATATCAAAATTCGTGAATACATTAAAAAACGACTCAAAGATGCAGCAGTATCCAGCATCGAAATTGAGCGTGCCGCCAATCGGGTCAACATTACCCTTTATACCGCAAAGCCTGGAATGGTTATCGGTAAAGGTGGCACAGAAGTGGAAGCGCTCCGTCAGGCACTTTCGAAACTTACGAACAAGAAGGTTCATATCAATATCAGTGAAGTGAAAAATCCGGAACTTGATGCGTATCTCGTGGCTGAAAGTATTGCGCAACAATTGGAGCGTCGTGTGTCGTTCCGTCGTGCGATGAAACAGGCAATCCAACGTTCGGTTCGTGCTGGCGCCAAAGGAGTTCGCACCCTGGTCAGCGGACGTCTTGGCGGTGCTGACATTGCCCGCAGTGAAGGTTACAGCGAAGGGACTGTACCTCTTCATACATTGCGTGCGGATATTGATTATGGTTTTGCTGAGGCACATACCACATATGGTCGAATTGGCGTGAAAGTATGGATTTATCGTGGTGAAGTACTGCCAACGAAAAATAAAGAAGGAGCAGCGGAAGGAGGCGAGTAACCTATGCTAATGCCAAAACGCGTGAAATTCCGCCGTCCACATCGTCCCAGCCTGAAAGGTCAGGCTAAAGGCGGTACGGAAGTAGCTTTCGGCGAATACGGTATACAGGCTTTAGAACCGGCCTGGATTACCAACCGGCAAATTGAGGCTGCCCGTATTGCCATGACCCGTTATATTAAACGTGGCGGAAAAGTTTGGATCAGGATTTTTCCGGACCAGCCGATTACGCAAAAACCTCTCGAGGTACGGATGGGTAGCGGTAAAGGTTCTCCTGAAAAGTGGGTAGCGGTTGTTAAACCTGGCAAAATTTTGTTTGAATTAGCAGGGGTTCCAGAAGAAGTAGCACGTGAAGCACTGCGCCTTGCGGCTCATAAACTTCCAATCAAAACGAAATTTGTAAAACGTGAAGAAGCGGGTGGTAACGAATGAAAGCAAAAGAGCTGATCGAGTTGACCACCGCCGAAATCGAGCAAAAGCTCGCACAGTACAAGGAAGAACTGTTTAACCTCCGCTTCCAATCGGTAACTGGACAATTGGAAAACCCGGCCCGGTTGCGTCAGGTACGCAAAGACATTGCCCGTTGCAAAACGGTTTTGCGGGAACGCGAACTGGGGATTGAAAGGAGGAAACAGGGATGAACGAGCGTACAACTCGCCGTAAAGTACGTGTCGGCAAAGTGGTCAGCGATAAAATGGATAAGACGATCGTCGTTGCTGTTGAAACCTATAAAAAACATCCACTGTACGGAAAACGCGTAAAATACACCAAAAAATTCAAAGCCCATGATGAAGAAAATCGCGCAAAAATTGGTGATGTCGTAAAAATCATGGAAACTCGTCCGCTTTCGAAAGACAAGCGCTGGCGGTTGCTGGAAATTGTCGAAGAAGCAGTGATTATTTAATGAGACGCGCATGATTGACGCGGGAAGGAGGGAATATTGTGATTCAACCTCAAACACGTCTACGTGTAGCAGATAACTCTGGTGCGAAAGAAGTCATGTGCATTCGTGTACTGGGTGGTTCAAAAAAATCAACGGCCAGCATCGGAGACATCATTGTGGCTTCTGTAAAACAGGCTACACCAGGTGGCGTTGTCAAGAAAGGGGATGTCGTGAAATGCGTGGTCGTACGAACCGTCCGTTCGGTCCGTCGTCCAGATGGTTCCTACATTCGCTTTGACGAGAACGCTGCGGTTGTAATTAAAGATGATAAAAGCCCGCGCGGTACACGGATTTTTGGACCAGTTGCCCGCGAACTGCGTGATCGCGACTTCATGAAAATCATCTCTTTGGCGCCGGAAGTACTCTAAAATGTGTTACAAGGATGAAGTCAGAACACTTCGGTAGGTAAGGAGGTGTCCGGAATGCACATTAAAAAAGGGGATATGGTTATTGTCATGCGGGGTAAGGAAGCACCATATTTCGCTGATGGCAAAAAGGTTTATACTCGCGGCCGTGTAATCAAAGCGATGCCGAAAGAAAACCGTGTACTGGTTGAAGGTATCAACATGGTCAAAAAACACTCCCGCCCGTCCCAGGCCAATCCGCAAGGCGGAATTATCGAACAGGAAGCGCCAATCGATGTATCGAACGTGATGATTGAAGACCCGAAAACCAAACAGCCTACACGGGTTGGTTACAAGTTCGTGGAAGGAAAAAATGGCGAGTTGAAAAAAGTGCGTTATGCAAAAAAATCGGGTGAAATTCTTGACAAGTAATGTTTGAAGAAGGGAGGTAAACCCTGATGGCAGCACGCTTGAAAGAGCACTATATCAATGAGGTATCTCCTGCCCTCATGAAAAAATTTGGATACAAGTCAATCATGCAATTACCGAAAGTGGAAAAAATCGTTATCAACATGGGCGTAGGTGAAGCAATACAAAACTCCAAGGCTTTGGATGGTGCTGTGGAAGACCTCACGCTGATTTCCGGTCAGAAACCGGTGGTTACGCGTGCGAAAAAATCAATTGCCGGATTTAAAGTTCGCGAAGGAATGCCGATCGGAACCAAGGTAACACTTCGTGGTGAACGGATGTACCATTTCCTTGACAAACTGATCAATGTTGCTCTGCCTCGGGTTCGTGATTTTCGTGGTGTTTCCCCGAAATCCTTTGATGGTCGCGGAAACTATACACTTGGCTTGAAAGAGCAGCTGATCTTCCCGGAAATTTCTTATGACAAAGTCGATAAAATTCGTGGTATGGATGTAGTGATTGTCACAACAGCGAGCAATGATGAAGAAGCACGTGAACTGTTGGCCTTGATGGGAATGCCGTTTCGCAAATAAATGAATGAAAAATAATGTCAAAGGAGGGAATCACTTGGCCAAGAAATCGATGATTGTCAGGTCGAAGCGCAATCCGAAGTTTAAAGTGCGTGAATACACGCGTTGTGAACGTTGCGGGCGCCCCCATTCGGTTATGCGCAAGTTCCGTCTCTGTCGTATTTGCTTCCGTGAATTGGCCTACAAAGGGCAGATTCCCGGCGTTAAAAAAGCAAGCTGGTAATGAGGATAGGAAGGAGGGGTTCTTATGGTGATGACAGATCCGATTGCTGATATGTTGACCAGAATTCGGAATGCCAACATGGTACGTCATGAAAGTGTTGAGTTTCCTGCATCTCGTGTAAAACGGGAAATTGCCGAGATTTTGAAACGTGAAGGATTTATTCGTGATGCGGAATATATCGAGGACAACAAACAGGGGATTATTCGGGTTTTCCTGAAATACGGTGCTAACAACAAAAAAGTGATTACCGGGTTGAAACGAATCAGCAAGCCTGGATTACGCGTTTATGTAAAAGCCAATGAGATCCCACGTGTACTTCGTGGATTGGGTATCGCTCTCTTGTCGACAAACAAAGGGATTCTGACAGACAAAGAAGCTCGTCAGCAAAAAGTGGGCGGAGAAGTTATTGCATATATCTGGTAATTGGTTAACGGATGGAGGTGAACGGAATGTCTCGTATCGGTAAAAAGCCGGTTGTGATTCCAAACGGTGTTGAAGTAAAAATTGAAGGGAACATGCTCACGGTAAAAGGCCCGAAAGGTATCTTGTCCCGTAACTTCCATTCCGATATCAACCTCAAGGTTGAAAACAATCAGGTCATCGTTGAACGTCCCAGCGATAACCGCAATCATCGTGCTTTGCATGGAACCACACGCAGCCTGATTGCTGGGATGGTAGAAGGTGTCAGCAACGGGTTTACAAAAACACTTGAGTTGGTTGGTGTCGGATACCGGGCACAGAAAAAAGGAAACAAACTGCTGCTCAACGTTGGTTATTCTCATCCCGTTGAGGTAACTCCGTTGGAAGGCATTGAAATTGATGTTCCTTCGCAGACACAGATTGTTGTAAAAGGGATCGACAAGCAACGGGTTGGCGAAATGGCAGCCAACATTCGTTCGATCCGCGAGCCTGAGCCATATAAAGGCAAAGGAATCAAGTACAGCAATGAAGTGATCAGACGAAAAGAAGGTAAAACCGGGAAGTAATCGTAGCGTGATCAAGAAGGGAGTGAACTAGACCGTGATTCGTAAGGAAGATCGTAACAAAAAACGGAAAAAACGTCACTTGCGTGTTCGGAACAAAATAATGGGTACGGCTGAACGTCCGCGTTTGAACGTTTTCCGTTCTTCCAAAAATATTTATGCTCAACTGATTGATGATATGGCCGGACATACCCTGGCAGCCGCTTCTTCCCTGGATGAAGAAGTAAAAGGCAAAGGCGTAAATGGAGGAACGGTTGATGCGGCACGCGCAGTTGGCGAACTGATCGCAAAACGCGCCGTAGATAAAGGATATCAATCTGTTGTGTTTGACCGCGGTGGATATATTTATCATGGTCGTGTGAAAGCTTTGGCAGAAGGAGCAAGGGAAGGAGGTCTGGACTTTTGAGCAAACAGGATAAGCCACGCAAAAGAGATGCTGCACAATCCGAGTTTATCGAAAAAGTGGTCAATATTAACCGTGTGGCAAAAGTTGTAAAAGGTGGACGCCGTTTTAGCTTCAGCGCCCTCGTGGTTGTAGGTGACGGCAAAGGAAGAGTTGGCGCCGGAATCGGAAAAGCATCTGAAGTGCCGGAAGCGATTCGCAAGGGAATTGAAGATGCGAAAAAGAACATGATTCACGTGCCGCTGATGGGAAATACCATTCCGCATGACATTATCGGTGAATATGGTGCCGGACGGGTTATTCTGAAACCTGCCATGAAAGGTACCGGAGTCATTGCCGGTGGTCCTGTTCGTGATGTGCTGAATGCGGCTGGAGTTGGTGATATCCTTACCAAATCTACGGGTTCAAACAATCCGATCAACATGGTACGTGCCACATTAACCGGATTAAAAAACTTGAAACGTCCGGAAGAAGTAGCAAAACTGCGCGGCAAAAGCGTAGAGGAATTGTTGGGATAAGGAGGGGATGACCGTGGCAAAAAAATTGGCGATAACCCTCAAGCGGAGCATGATTGGCCGCCCGGAAGTCCAACGGGTCACCCTGCGTACACTGGGTTTGACAAAACGTGAACAAACTGTTACGCATCAGGACAATCCGGCCATTCGTGGCATGCTGAACAAAGTAAAACATCTGGTTGAGGTGCAGGAACTTGGCGAATAATTTGTATGACATGCTGAAGAGGAGGTGCGAGGGATGAAGTTGCATGAACTGAAACCTGCTGCGGGTGCCCGCAAGGCCAAAAAACGTCTTGGGCGCGGAATTTCAGCGGGTCAGGGAAAAACTTCGGGACGTGGTCATAAAGGACAAAATGCACGTTCTGGCGGTGGAGTCCGGCCCGGTTTTGAAGGAGGCCAAAACCCGATTTACCGCCGTTTGCCAAAACGTGGTTTTACCAATCCGAATCGTGTCGAATATGCGATTATCAATATGGATACCTTGAATCGCTTTGAAGAAGGCACGGTGGTAACACCGGAATTCCTGGTGGAAAAAGGCGTCTTAAAGAACCTCAAAGGCGGACTGAAAGTTTTGGGCAATGGTGAACTCGAGAAAAAACTGACTGTAAAAGCTCATAAATTCTCTGCTTCTGCGATCGAGAAAATTAACGCCGCTGGTGGATCGACGGAGGTAATCTAATGATTCGGAACTTGGGAAATATCTTTAAGGTGGAAGATCTTCGTCGTCGCATTTTGTATACTTTAATGATGTTAGTGATATTTCGGATCGGAAGCTTCATTCCGGTTCCGAACACTAACGCGGAAGTTCTCCAAAGGTTGATGGAACAAGCTCAGGGAGTTTTTGGCCTCATCAACGCGTTTTCAGGAGGCGCTTTTACGAACTTCTCCATTTTCGCAATGGGAATCATGCCTTATATCACCGCTTCGATCATTGTGCAGCTGCTGACGATGGATGTCGTTCCGGCTTTTGCGCGTTGGGCGAAGGAAGGTGAAGTTGGACGCCGCAAGCTGGCACAATTCACCCGCTACTTTACCATTGGACTGGGATTGATCCAGTCGATCGGTTTGGCAGTAGGTTTTAACCGCTATGTTACCGGGTTTGTGGAGGACCAAAGCATATGGTCTTACGCTTTGATTTCCCTGACACTTACTGCGGGTACCGCGTTCCTGATGTGGATGGGGGAACAAATTACGGATAAAGGAATCGGCAACGGGATTTCCATTTTGATTTTCGCCGGGATTGTTGCTGCGATTCCAGGGCATGCCGGTGCCATTTACACCACGTTGTTTGTTGAAGGAAACGAACTGTTCCTTGGCATTCTGAAAGCCGTAGGTATTTTGTTGGCTGTGGTTCTTGTGGTTGTTGGAGTCATTTATATTCAACAGGGCGTTCGCAGAATTCCTGTGCAATACACGAAACGAGTCGTTGGCCGTAAAATGTATGGTGGTCAGTCAACACATATTCCATTGAAAGTAAATGCAGCCGGGGTTATTCCCGTCATTTTTGCGCTTGCTCTGTTGATGTTCCCGGTTACCATCGCCAGTTTTTGGCAAGGTCATCCGGTTGCAAACTGGATTCAGGCCAATTTCGACTATACCAAGGTTGGCCTGGGTATGGTGCTGTATGTTGTATTGATCATCGGATTCACTTATTTCTATACTTTTGTTCAGATTAACCCGATTCAGTTAGCTGACCAAATGAAGAAAAATGGTGGCTTTATTCCAGGAATTCGTCCCGGCAAGAATACCTCGACCTATTTGACGAAACTGATGAACCGTTTAACGTTGACCGGTTCGCTTTTCCTGGCTGCCGTTTCGATTCTGCCGATCTTCTTCATCAGTTTTGCGGGTCTGCCAGACTCCGTACAAATTGGGGGAACTTCACTCCTCATCGTGGTTGGGGTTGCGCTTGAGACAATGAAAACGATCGAAAGTCAGTTGATAAAACGACACTATAAAGGTTTTATGCATAAATAAAGTCGTCCATTCCCCGGATGGATGTCCGGGGAGACGGAATGGATTTGATCCGAACTTTGGTTAATGAAACTGTATTTGCGGACCACCCGTAGACAGTTGAACCGGGAGGGATAAGATTGAATATTGTACTCATGGGCTTACCCGGAGCTGGAAAAGGGACGCAAGCGGCACATATTGTTGACGAATTGAATATTCCGCATATCTCGACAGGTGATATGTTTCGCCAGGCTGTAAAGGAAGAAACGCCGCTCGGCTTGGAAGCAAAATCTTACATGGATCAGGGTAAACTGGTTCCTGACCACGTAACGATCGGTATTGTGCGTGACCGTTTGGGCAAAGATGATTGTGCAAACGGATTTTTGTTGGATGGTTTTCCCAGAACCGTTCCTCAGGCAGAAGCACTGGATAACCTGACAGCAGAATTGAATCGTCCTGTTAATTATGTGATCTATATTGATGTGGATGAGGAGGAACTCCTGAAACGTCTGACGGGTAGACGCATCTGTCGCAGTTGTGGTGCGACATATCATGTTGTTTTTGCTCCGCCGAAAGAGAATGGGGTTTGTGACCGCTGTGGGGGCGAGCTGTACCAACGGGATGATGATCGAAGTGAAACGGTCCAAGAGCGTTTGAAAGTAAACCTGGAACAGACAAAGCACCTGCTTTGTTATTATGAATCAACTGGCAAACTTCATCGCGTGGATGGGAAACAGCCGATTGGAGCTGTGACCGATGAGATCCTGGCATTGATTAGAGGGTCAAAAGAATGATTATATTAAAATCGGCTAAAGAGCTTGAGCGAATGAAACAAGCGGGAAGAATCGTATATTTGACTCACCAGGAATTGAAAAAGGCCATTCAGCCGGGAATAACCACCAAGGAACTGGATCGGCTGGCTGAGAAAGTCATTCGTGGATATGGTGCCACTCCTTCATTTAAGGGATATAATGGATTTCCGGGGAGTATCTGTACATCAGTCAATGAAGAATTGGTACACGGTATTCCCGGTAAAAGGCAATTAAAAGAAGGAGATATCATTTCCCTGGATATCGGAGCTTGTTATGAGGGATATCATGGTGATTCTGCATGGACTTATCCGGTTGGAAAGATCATTCCCGAAGCGGAAAGACTTCTGAAAGTGACCGAAGAATCCCTCTATAAAGGCTTGGAACAGGCCAAGCCGGGTGCCAGATTGGGTGATATTTCTCATGCCATACAAACAGTGGCGGAGGATGCCGGGTTCTCCATCGTCCGTGAATATGTCGGACATGGAGTGGGTCAAAACTTGCATGAGGCGCCGAGCATACCCAATTACGGACTTCCTGGAAAAGGTCCCCGCCTGAAACCAGGAATGACCCTCGCCATTGAACCGATGGTTAATTACGGGAAGCGGTTTGTACGGACATTACCTGACAACTGGACAGTTGTAACAACGGATGGTTCCCTTTGTGCACACTTTGAGCATTCGATTGCGATCACGGATGAAGGCCATGAGATTCTGACCACGGAGTAATCCAGGTGAAGGGTGATGAACGTGACAGATGTTGACAGTCGCCCCCGTCCCGGGCAAATCGTACGCATTTTGCGTGGACGTGATGCGGGAAACTTCGCAATTGTTGTTGGCCTGAAACCTCCGCATTTTGTTCTTCTCGCAGATGGTGACTGCAGGAAAATGGACTGCCCCAAGAAGAAGAATATCAGGCATATTCAAGTAACCAACACGATTAATCATGAAGTAGCAGATCTTTTGGAGAAAGACGGTCGTGTGAACAATGCGAAGTTACGATACGCCCTGAACCAGTACCTGCTCAATATGGAGCATAAAGGAGAGTGAATCGATGGCCAAAGAAGATGTGATCGAGGTAGAAGGAATTGTAAAAGAACCTTTACCAAATGCGATGTTTCGTGTAGAGTTGGAAAATGGTCATGAAGTTCTGGCACATGTCTCCGGAAAGATTCGCATGCATTTCATCCGGATCTTGCCAGGGGACAAAGTAACTGTGCAACTTTCACCTTATGATTTATCCCGTGGACGGATCACTTATCGTTACAAGTAACGTCTGCGAGCTGGCCCTAGAAGGAATAGGAGGATGCTGAAATGAAAGTGAGACCTTCAGTAAAGCCTATTTGCGAAAAATGCAAAGTGATTCGTCGCAAAGGGGCTGTCATGGTAATCTGTGAAAATCCAAAGCACAAGCAAAAACAGGGTTAATGACGGGAGGTGTATGAAATGGCGCGTATTGCCGGAATCGATTTGCCACGTGAAAAGCGCGTAGAAATTGCTCTCACATACATTTATGGGATCGGTCGTTCACTATCCAACAAAATCCTGCGTGAAACAGGAGTCAATCCGGATACCCGTGTTCGCGACCTGACTGAAGATGAAGTGACCAAATTGCGTGGCTATATTGATAAGAACCTGGTGATCGAAGGAGATCTTCGCCGGGAAGTGGCTTTAAATATCAAACGGTTGATTGAGATCGGCAGTTACCGTGGAATCCGCCATCGCCGTGGCTTGCCTGTGCGTGGCCAAAGTTCAAAAACGAACGCCCGGACACGCAAAGGTCCACGCCAGACGATAGCGAACAAGAAAAAATAAGGATAGCAAGGAGGGAAAATTGTGGCAAAACGTAAAACAACAACTCAACGTGTTAAACGCCGTGCGAAAAAGAATATTGAATCGGGAACAGCCCATATTCGTTCCACTTTTAACAACACGATTGTAACGATTACTGATCCGCGTGGGAACGCAGTTGCATGGGCAAGCTCCGGGACAATGGGATTTAAAGGGTCCCGCAAAAGCACACCATTTGCAGCGCAAATGGCTGCGGAACAGGCAGCAAAAGTTGCGATGGAAAATGGCATGAAATCAGTAGATGTACTGGTAAAAGGACCGGGAGCAGGTCGTGAGGCGGCAATTCGTTCTCTGCAAGCGGCAGGTTTGGAAGTAAGCTTGATCAAAGACGTAACACCTATCCCTCATAATGGATGTCGTCCACCGAAACGTCGCCGTGTTTAATCTTTGCTTCTAATCTGATCCGTGGTTTATTTTTGCATGAAATGGTGTATACTGGATAAGACTAATTTGTTTGTGTCCTGGTTCCCTAATCCATGCATATTGGCTACAAGTAGGTTGGATTTCGCCCGGAACGCGACGTTCTGAAGGAGGGTTTGTGAGCCGTATGATTGAAATTGAAAAACCGAAGATCGAAGCTGTTGAGATCAGTGAAGATCATCGTTATGGAAAGTTTGTGGTGGAACCCTTAGAACGCGGATACGGCACTACCCTGGGCAACTCTCTGCGCCGTGTATTGCTCTCATCATTGCCAGGAGCCGCCGTTAACGCCATACAGATTGACGGGGTATTGCATGAGTTCTCCACGATTCCGGGAGTTGTGGAGGATACCACAGAAATTATTCTCAATTTGAAACAGTTGGCTTTAAAAATTCATTCGGATGAAGAAAAAATCCTGGAGATTGACTATGAAGGATCGGGAGAAGTAAAAGCACGTGATATTCGGGCTGACAGTGATGTAGAAGTGTTAAACCCGGATCTTCACATCGCTACCCTGAGTGATAACGCCCATCTTCACATTCGAATGAGAGCAAACCGTGGCCGCGGATATGTATCTGCTGAAAAAAACAAACGTGAAGATCAGATGATTGGTGTGATTCCAATTGATTCGATCTACACACCAATTGAACGCGTAAACTACCAAGTGGAAAACACTCGGGTTGGACAAGTTACCAACTACGATAAATTAACTTTGGAAGTTTGGTCGGATGGCAGCTTGAAGCCGGATGAAGCAGTCAGTCTTGGCGCTAAAATCCTGAATGAACATCTTATGTTGTTTGTCGGCTTGACCGAACAGGCAAAAGACGCTGAGATCATGGTCGAAAAAGAAGAAGATAAAAAAGAAAAAGTTATGGAAATGACAATTGAAGAGCTCGACCTCTCCGTACGTTCATATAACTGTCTAAAGCGGGCTGGCATCAACACGGTTCAGGAGCTGACGCAAAAAACGGAAGAAGACATGATGAAAGTGCGCAACCTTGGGCGCAAATCGCTTGAAGAAGTTCAGGAAAAGTTGCATGAACTTGGACTTTCTTTGCGCAAAGACGATTAAGACGGTAGGGGGAGGGAAGTAGAATGGCATATGCAAAATTGGGCAGAAACAGTGGTGCGCGTAAAGCGTTGCTCCGCGATTTGGTGACGGACCTGATTATCAATGAACGGATTGAAACCACTGAAGCCAAAGCAAAAGAAGTGCGTTCCATCGTGGAAAAAATGATTACGCTCGGGAAACGCGGAGATTTGCATGCGCGTCGTCAGGCAGCTGCGTTTGTTCGCAAAACCCGTTCCAACACGGTAAAAGAGGGGGACGAAGTAACCCATCAAAAAGTGGATGCCGTGAAAAAACTGTTTGATGAAATTGCTCCTCGTTATCAAGAGCGTAATGGCGGTTACACCCGCATTCTCAAGTTAGGGCCTCGCCGGGGTGACGGCGCACCAATGGTCTTTCTTGAACTTGTCGAGGAGTGATCTTATTCGTTCCAAAGGGTGAGGGCAGGATCCAAAACTGGTCCTGACGTTTACCCTTTTTTCTTTTAAGGAGATAAGATGGATGGAACCGATCATTCAGTTTGAACATGTTTGGTTTCGTTATCAGGTTGATGAACCGGATCCTCCCTGGGTATTGAAAGATATTCGGTTAAACATTGATCCAGGTGAATACGTGAGCATCGTCGGGAACAATGGTTCCGGCAAATCGACACTGGCCCGGCTGGCAAACGGTCTTTTGCTTCCCACAAAAGGCCGGGTCATGATATCGGGCATGGAAACCTCATCAGAACAGGACATATGGCAAATACGCCGCACAGTAGGAATGGTTTTTCAAAATCCTGAAAATCAAATCGTTGCGACATCGGTTGAGGATGATATTGCTTTTGGTTTGGAAAATATCGGGGTTCCCCCTTTGCAAATGGAAGAAAAAATAAAAAATGCCGTAAAAGCGGTGGGACTCGAAGGATTTGAACATCATGAACCCCATACCCTTTCAGGCGGTCAAAAGCAGCGCTTGGCGATTGCCGGAGTGATTGTTCTGGAACCGGATGTGATCATATTTGACGAATCGACTTCCATGCTGGATCCGGTTGGACGGAAAACTATATTAGAAATAATGCAGTCCCTGAATCGCAGAGGAAAGACGATCATCCATATCACCCACTCTGCAGAAGAAGCATTCATGGCTGATCGCATGATCGTGATGCACCAGGGAGAATGCAAGCTGGATGAAGCGACAGGCCGGTTGTATCAGGAGGCTATGCGCCTGAAAGAGTGGGAATTGGATGTTCCGCTTGAAATTGAACTGTGGGACCGACTTCGGCAAAAAGGCTGGCCCCTGCCAGACAAGATTATCAACAAAGAGGAACTGGTAAGTGAAATATGGAGATTGTTGTCAAGGACCTAAGTGTTGTCTACATGCCGGATACCCCTTATGAGAAACAGGCCTTGTCGCATATTGACCTGAGAATTGAGAGCGGATGTTTTGCGGCGATTGCCGGAGCAACCGGATCGGGCAAGTCTACACTCATCCAGTGTATGGCCGGCTTAATCCGCCCCGCATCGGGACAGGTCCAGGTTGGTGATAAAATCTTCCATGCCGGTAGCAAATCTGGTGCTGCGCTGAGAAAACACGTGGGAATCGTTTTTCAATATCCGGAACATCAATTGTTTGAAGAAACGATTGCCAAGGATATTGCTTTTGGATTGAAAAACAGAGGAATCACCGAGCCGAAACTCGACCGTGAGGTTCATCGGATGATGGATCTGGTTGGTTTGCCGGGAGAATTGTCTGACCGCTCGCCTTTCCACTTGAGTGGCGGGCAGATGAGGCGGGTGGCGATTGCCGGTATCTTGGCCCTGAAACCGGATGTTCTGATCATGGATGAGCCAACAGCGGGATTGGATCGGCAAGGAAAACAGGAGTTGTTCCGTTTGTTAAAAGATCTGCACGAAAAGCAGGGCTTGACTGTCATCCTGGTAACGCATGATATGAATGATGTTGCCAAATATGCGGATCAGGTTTTCGTGCTCAGTGGCGGGAAACTGGCTCTCTCCGGTACACCAGCTGAAGTATTTGAACAATATCAGATCTGGCAGGAGTTATCATTGGAGCTGCCGCAGGTTTCCCAACTGGTTGCAAAAATAAACGAACAATTGGATGTCCCGCTTCCTTACTCCATATTTACTCTGGAAGAACTGGAACAGAGCCTTGCAAAAAGGTTTGTCCAAAGGGAGGCGCCAACATGAACGGGTTTATCGTCGGGATGTATTTGCCAGGAGATTCTTTTGTCCATCAATTGGATCCCCGGGCCAAACTGGGATTTGCCTTCATCTTCATGTTCATGGTTTTTTTCGCCGATCGTCTTTTGGCTTGCGCGATTTTTCTTGCTTTTGTCCTCGTTGCCATCCATATTGCCAAAGTTCCATACCGCCTGTTTTTTACAGCACTCAAACCAATTATTTTTATCATCCTTTTATCCTCATTGCTGCACTTGTGGATGACCAAAGGCGGAGAAATGATTCTGGCTTTTCCCGGCATAACCATTTACGAGGAAGGAATCCGGCAAGCAGGCATCATTTCAATTCGGCTTCTGTTGCTGGTGGCGATTGCTTCATTGCTGACATTTACGACATCTCCTGTTGATCTGACAGACGGAATGGAGAGCCTTTTGTCCCCGTTAAGAAAAATCGGGGTTCCTGCACATGAACTGGCCTTGATGATGTCGATTGCACTCAGGTTTATTCCTACCTTGTGGGAAGAAACGGAAAAGATTCGCAAAGCCCAGATGGCACGCGGGATCGATTTTGAAGAGGGGCATATTCTAAAACGGTTGAAAAAACATCTTCCGATTCTTATTCCTTTGTTCATCTCTGCTTTCCGCCGGGCTGAAGACCTGGCATTGGCGATGGAAGCCAGGTGCTATCGCGGTTCGGAAGGAAGGACCAAGTGGCGTCAGCTTCATTACACCCGCAGGGATCTTTGGCTGTTACTGATCCTGATCCTGCTGGGAATGGTTCTGTTGATTTTCCGCCACTAGGAGGTGCAAGTCAGATTGAAAAAGATCAAACTGACCGTTGCCTATGACGGAACGGATTTTTCCGGTTTTCAGAAGCAGCCGGGGCGCCGGACGGTTCAGGGGACGCTGGAAGAAGTGTTGGGGAGAATCACTGGCGAATCTGTTCAGATCTATGGTTCTGGCCGGACAGATGCCGGTGTGCATGCCTTGGGTCAGGTTTGTCATTTTACAACGTCTGGTTTGATTCCCGTGGAAAAATACCCCTATATTTTACGGAGAACCTTGCCTCGTGATTTGCTGGTCTATGCAGCCGAAGAAGTTCCCCACGATTTTCATGCCCAAAAAAGTGCCATGTGGAAGACTTACAGGTATCAACTGGATCTGCAGCCGCTCCCGGGAATTTTTGAACGCCGCTACCGCACACATGTACCGGTATCGCTTGATATCGGAGCTATGCAGGAAGCAGCAAACCATCTGACCGGCACGCATGATTTTACCTCGTTCTGTTCCGCCAAAACTGAAGTGATTGACCGGGTGCGCACCATCTTCCGCTGCCAGGTCTGTCAGGAAGCGGGAGGCCTGGTCATTGAAGTGACCGGAAACGGATTTCTTTACAACATGGTGCGAATAATTGCGGGAACTTTGGTGGAAGTAGGGAAAAAACGGGTGAAACCGGAAGAGATTCCTTTCATTATCCAAGCAAAAGACCGGCAAAAGGCTGGGCCTACCTTTCCGCCGGAAGGGCTTGTTCTGGTTCAGGTCGGATATCATCCCTGGACAGATAATTATGCCCGGGAATCTTGACATTGTATGCTATTTGCGATATGATAACGCTTGGTATTTTCCACTCCATGCCCCGGTGGAGTAATGTTCGGCGCAAAAATTTGTCACTTGAAAAATGCTTCTAACCGAAGACAGGAACGGATCTCCGTTTTTTGATAGAGGAGGGATTACGATGCGTACCACATATATGGCAAAGCCCAATGAAGTGGAACGGAAATGGTATGTGGTTGATGCCAAAGGCAAAAGACTGGGCCGTCTGGCATCGGAAATAGCGATATTGCTTCGCGGAAAACATAAGCCTGAGTTTACCCCACATGTGGATACAGGCGACTTCGTGATTGTAATCAATGCAAATCAAGTCGAATTGACCGGCAAAAAATGGGCCAAGAAAATGTATTATCGCCATTCCCAATATCCGGGCGGATTGAAGGCGACCCCGGCACATGAAATGCGTGACAAGCATCCGGAACGGTTGATCCAGTTCGCAGTGAAAGGCATGCTTCCAAAGGGGAGACTTGGTCGTCAACAGTTGAAAAAATTAAAAGTATATGCGGGTTCCGAGCATCCTCATCAGGCACAACAGCCAGTTGAGTGGGAACTGCGCGGATAATAAAAGGAGGTAACCGATTTGGCACAAGTTCAATTTTATGGAACCGGTCGCCGTAAGGAATCGGTCGCTCGGGTTCGCCTCGTTGCCGGAGATGGACGGATTGTAATCAACGGTCGCAGCATAGATGAATATTTTGGGCTGGAAACTCTTAAAGCCATTGTACGTCAACCTTTGGTATTGACGAATACGTTGGATCGTTATGATGTTCTCGTCAATGTAGCCGGAGGCGGCTTTACAGGGCAAGCAGGAGCCATTCGCCACGGGATTTCCCGCGCACTGCTGAAAATTGATCCGGAGCTTCGTCCAGCTTTGAAAAAAGCCGGCTTCCTGACACGTGACCCACGGATGAAAGAACGTAAAAAATATGGACTCAAAGGCGCACGCCGTGCACCGCAATTCTCAAAACGTTAACATATATATGTATTTCAAAGACTCCCGGGCAAAAAGCCTTGGAGTCTTTCTTATGATTAAAAAAGCTTGTGAATATTACGTTTAGCATATCCAAAAAAAGCTTGCTACATTGATTAAAAAACACAAATTCACAGAATTGCTATCATGTTTCCCTTTATTCGAAACAGGAGACGGTACAAATAAGGTTCAGGAGCGGTTAGGACTCTCTCAATTATAACGTCCTCCCAAACAGCTTCCTGCGGTTCAACGGTATGAAATCCAAACCGGAACAAGCGGAGGATCTGTGTGAATACATAAACCCGGAAGGATCTAATCCACAAGGTGCCAGTGTTTGTCATGGTTCTCGGCTAATCCCGGGCGATCTATGTGGTCCAAGCGCTGTGACATCCATAGTTTTCTCCCTGCCTGGTTCATGTGGTTGCGTATTTTGGCTGGATTCCTGATATTATCCTGACGGAGCAATGTAAACAGTGGTCTTGGGCATGGGGACGACCGAAATTCGCAGTGCATGACTATTTACCGATTTCGCGGCGATCCCGCGGGTATAAAGCGTTCGGCGTCCGCAAACCGAGGCAAGGTGGAACGAAGCATCCGGTTTGTGAAGGAAAACTTCCTGACCTCTAACGCCGGAACCCGTATTTGCACAAAAAACACCGTGTAAGTCAAGACGGATTTGTCAGTTATAACGGAGTACGATACGGGGTCCCCTGGCACTACAGTGGTCGTGAGGCGACGGTATGTGAGCAGAACGGCCATGTGGAAATCTGGATCGTTCCGAAACTTATTGTCCGTCTACTTCATAAGCCTGAACCTCATTGGGGAAGCTGTGAAGATAACGGTTGGACAAGCGGCTAAGGGTTTGTGTACGGCCTCGGATTCTCATGATCGATGAGGTGTGCTATTTTCCCCTGGACAGCTTGGCAGCCAACTTGTTCTTCCAAGTAGTTAGGGGTATGAATGCGGAAGCATTCTGCTCCTATGAGTGCTTTGTGGACTGGGGTGAGCTCCTTCTTGGTGATTCCATATCGAACAGGTAGACAGAGTAGAACGACTTATTCGACAGGTAAACAAACAGTCGAACTATAGAGAGAGGTATGGGAAAAGCCTGTAGAATGTTTGCTTCGGGAATATATTCATTAATCTCCATTCCTGGAAAGGTAAGTCCTGTACCTGACTTTCTATATCTGTTCCAAGTGATTGTAAGACAATACCTTGTTTAACCATCAAGATTGTTAAAATATAAAGTAAAGAAACTCCAACCCAACTTAATCCTCCTGACTAGACATAATGATTCTGTCCTGAAAAAAGTTTCTTAATCAAATGGTTTCAAGGCATTGTTCAGCGAACGGGGATCGATAGCTGATATACGGATGCTGAAGCATCCTTTTTGTCCTGCTAACGAGCATGATGGGTTACCGCCTTATCGTTTTTTATACTCGTGCCAAGGGGGTAAGAAATGATCTCGTTCAATCGTTTTATAATTGGATTTATTGTAAGTTTTGTTTTGCTTACCTGGTGGACGTTCCATTGGATTCCGTATGATTATCCCTCTTACCCATTTTGGATAGTATGGTACATGCAGGCCAGAGACCAACTGTTCAGGGTAAACCAATACGGGTATCTAATTGTTCCAATTTCGTTGTTGATCGGTTTCCTTTTGGGGTACAGGAAGAACAGGAAAAATACCTAATCTTGATGTTTGTTGAACCACGACCAAGGTGTCTGTTACGTGTGGATAGATGTTCATTGTCATTTGAGAGAGACCTGACCAAGAGACCTGACCACTCTTGAACCTTTTTTATGCCGACTCTTGCTTCGAATAATGGGAAACATGTGTATGACGTAACCCGATAGTAATTCTGTTTCACTTCTTGTTTTTGGCGCTTCCACCATTTTGTGTGCATATAGCCCATCGATCTTGGCCCTGGTCATTCTGCGTTTTATTCAGGGTTTTTCCGGTGCTGGTGTCGTCCTGTCTCGTGCTATTGTCCGGGACCTTTATTCAGGTTTTGAGGTAACGAAATTCATGGCCATATTAACACTGATTAATGGGATCATTACGATCATGGCGCCAGTTGCAGGCGGGCAACTGTTGAAAATAACAGATTGGAGAGGGATCTTCTTTATTTTGGGGATTCTTGGCGTTATCATATGTACAAGTGTGATGTTTGGCATAAAGGAATCATTCCAAGCAGACAAGCGTACAGAAAGCGGACTGAAGAATACAGTCTCAAATTTCGGGAATCTGTTCAAAGACAAATCTTTATGGGATATACCCTGACTTCCGGGCTAATCTTTGGGGGATTTTTTGCATATATGTCCGCTTCTCCCTTTGTGCTTCAGGATCTTTACGGATTATCTGCCCAGGAATACAGTTATTCCTTTGCCGTCAATGCAACCGGTGTTATTATCGCACCGCTGTTTGCGGAAAGATTGGCAAAAAAACTTGGTGAAATCAAAATTTTCCTGCATGTGTTATTATTGGCAAGTGTCATTTTGTTGTGTTCGATTCTGTTTAAAGCTGATCTCGCTTTTATTTTACTCGCTTTCTTTTTGATCTTTGCCTGTATGGGAGTGATCAGCATGCTATGCAACTCTTTGGCGCTGCAAAGCCAGGGGCAACATGCGGGAAGTGCTTCAGTATTGTTGGGACTGGTGCCGTTTATTCTGGGGCTATGATAGCTCCGTTAGTTGGAATCGGCGGAGGTTATACCGCAGTGCTGATGGCTATTGTGATCGCAGTATGCGACACAGGTGCATTGGTTTGTTTCAGGAAATGGGTAAGGCAATAGATGCAAAAGAGTTCCCGCTCTCTTTGCCTTTGGAGAAGAAGAAAGAATGATATTAAAGGGAAAGTATTGATAAACAAGGAAAAAATATGTTTTATTTCAGGAGGGGAACATGAAACCGCCGGTTGGGATCCTGCTGGCTATTTCGATCATTGCCGTCTCCTTTGCGGCAATCTTCGTGAAATGGTCTGATGCGCCAGCTACAGTATCCAGCATGTATCGGATGTATTTCGCCAGTGTTTTGTTATTGCCGGTTGTCTGGGCGAAAAAAGGGAAATTCAGGGAGCTGTGCAAAGAAGAATGGCTTTATCTGTCTCTGGCGGGCATATTTTTGGCCCTGCATTTTGCGTTGTGGTTTGGTTCTTTAAAACTGACCACTGTAGCCAGTTCAACCATCATTCTTTCCTTTCAGCCCATCATTGCCCTGGTGGGAGGCTACTTCTTTTACAAGGAAAGAACGAGTATTTCTGTCTTAATGACTATTGGTATTTCGATTACAGGGGCCATAATGATTGGGTGGGGAGATTTCGGGCCAGGCAACCTATCGGCTTTTATTGGTGACATATTGTCTTTTTTTAGCGTGATTGCCGTTGTCTGTTATTTGTTAATCGGTCAAAACAAGGTGAAGAAAATATCCCATTGGATCTACAGTTTTTGTGTGTTCTTTTTTGCCGGTCTCACACTAAATGTATACAACCTTGCCGCAGGGGTTTCAATTGTCGGATATGACCCGCGGGAATGGGCCATTTTTCTGTTATTGGCCATCTTCCCTACCATTGCCCACGTCATATTTAATCTGTTATTAAATTATGTAAACACCACAACGATTTCAATGAGCATTTTGGGAGAACCGGTAGGAGCGACCATCTTGTCTGTCATCCTGTTAGGTGAACAGGTTACCGGTTTGCAGATGGCCGGCGGGTTCTTTGTTTTGCTTGGCGTATTTTTGTTTTTAATCCAAAGAAAGAAAATGAAGCAATTGCAAAACAGTACAAACCATTATCCCATTGAATCATGACGAGAAAACAAAGAAACTGTCACGCATTTGTTGTGACAGTTTCTATAAAGGGGAAGTATAGGTGAAATTTTGGTTAACTACGTTTTTAATAGCTTAATAATAACTTTCCCTTCTTTATTTTTTGATAAACCAACTGATTCATCGGGAGCAGGCAACGATTCCTGTCCATGTTCAAGAAAAACAACCACTACCAATACCTGATGCTATTTGCCAGGAACATACATTTTATCTGTTCTGAAATACCATCATCATACGATGGTATTCATTGTCGCTTTTTTGCATCATTCCATTTTTCCGTGGCAGGCAATCAACCAACTGTTTTTTTCTTTCGTTGATAAATCAGTGTGTATTTCTTCAATATGCTGTTTTATTTGTCCGAATTTTAAGATTCCATTATCATTTGCATTTGAGTCTGCGAAAACTACCTGATACGATTGTCAGGCTGAATATGACAACAATAATTTTTATATGTTTCGCGCCCCTTATCTTACCGATAACGTATGAAGAACCTGTGGGGAAATTCCAATATCCTCGCCAGGAAGGGGATGACAGCAGTGCTCATCGGGTTTCTTCTGAAGTTTCTTTGTCAACACTGACTGGTAAGTAGATCGGACAAAGGAGCAAAATCCGGTGGCGCAAATCTTATATTGGGATGATTGGCAAATAAGAAGAAACGAACAGATCCGCATTAAAGCTTTGTATCTTTTCCCATGGTCCCAACTGGAAAAAATCAAACAGGATTTTATCGACCCGTTTACAAACTACTGGTCAGCAACAAGAAAAATCATGTTGCTTGAGCTGGTATATCGTATTGTATATGAGGCGTATGTAGCGGGGATGATTGAACGCAAGAAGGCAGGGAAAACAAGGTATCCGGTTATCTTCAAACCAGCCGGGCAGGCCGGCAGGAAGAATAAGGGTTCAACAGCCGGGATCCGTATTGAGTCTACTTCTTGTCCTTATTTTCAATTGATTTTGTCCAAAGCGGCTCCTCTTGACATTATGATTCGAAACCGGGAAAAGATTTGCCAGCAGTTAATCGATCAATTGGTCCAGGAATTTTCTGTATTTCGCTGGCTGGATGAATGGAATGTGGAATCGGTTATCATCCTGCTGCAGGAACTGAGCCGCACCTGGTTTCAAAAAGGCTGGGCCGAGTATAATTGAAGGTTTGTACATATCCTGAATTCTCATCCATATACATGAAGATAAGAGGCTGAAGTAAGTGAGGCGAGATGGATGGGAAAATGGATAAAAAGCCGTTGGGCGTGGATCAGTATCGGACTTATTATAATGATGGGCCTGGTCTTATTTTTATTTCCTCCCGACCATATTGTACAAACCTGGGGCATGCCTCTGAGTGGCAAAGTAATCGTTCTGGACCCGGGTCATGGAGGACCTGATGGTGGGGCAGTCAGTCAGTCCGGGATACAGGAAAAAGATATTGCCTTGCAGATCGTCTTTTATCTGCGTGATTATTTGCAAGAGGCAGGAGCGTTGGTTTATCTGACAAGGGAAAAGGATCAGGATTTGGCTTCCCCCGGGAAGGAAAGGCTTCGCTCAAGAAAAGCAGAGGATTTGATGCGGAGGATCCATTTTGTTAAGGAAAAAAAGGCAGATGCACTGATCAGCATTCATTTGAATGCGATTCCTTCCCCTTTGTGGTCTGGGGCACAAACATTTTATTTTCCGGCAAAAGAAGAAAATAAGCGTCTTGCTGCATTTATCCAGTCGGAACTGGTACGTAACCTGGAAAATACAAAACGGTTTGCCAAACAAAAAGGGGATGTTTATATTCTCAGGACATCACCGGTACCGACAGCACTGGTTGAGGTTGGATTCTTATCCCATCCCGGTGAAGCAGAACTTCTGGCCGATACAAGGTATCAGAAAAAAATTGCAGCATCGATTTTCCTGGGAATTATTCAGTATTATACCGGAAAGGAAGCTCCTCCTATGGTTGATGAATGATGTGCTATAATGGAAAAGAATTCGCTTACGATCGAGGTGCTTAGGGATGTTAACCAGGGAAAAAGTATTAGATGCGTTAAAGGAAGTAAAAGATCCAGAGATCAATCGGAGCCTCGTTGAATTGAATATGATTCGAAATATCCGGATCGATGGAAAAAAGGTTTCATTGGATGTTGTTTTAACGATCCAGGGTTGCCCATTAAAAGTGAAAATCCAGGAAGATGTGGAACGGGCCTTGTATCAGTTAGGTGCTGAAAAAGTGGATATTCAGATAAAATCCATGACAGATGAAGAAAGAGCTGCTTTGTCAGCCAAATTGCGCCAGAGGCAGGGGGCAAGCCAGAAAGCAAAAGTTCCGCCACTGCTTGACTCTTCATCGGAAACGCAATTTATTGCCGTGGCAAGCGGTAAGGGAGGTGTCGGCAAATCCACCGTTACCGTAAACCTTGCTGTTAACCTGGCCCGGGCCGGCAAAAAAGTCGGGATCATCGATGCGGATATTTATGGTTTCAGTGTTCCGGATATGATGGGAATCGAAAACCGTCCCGTTGTAATCGGAGAAACCATATTGCCGGTGGAACGGTTTGGGGTCAAAGTGATGTCAATGGGCTTTTTTGTGGAAGACAATACGCCGGTGGTGTGGCGCGGCCCCATGCTGGGAAAAATGCTAAACAACTTTTTCAGTGAAGTTCACTGGGGCGAACTTGACTACATGCTGCTGGATCTGCCTCCTGGCACAGGTGATGTAGCTTTGGACATTCATCAAATGATTCCTTGCAGTAAAGAAATTATTGTAACTACTCCCCATGCAACAGCGGCATTTGTAGCGGCCCGTGCCGGAGCCATGGCCCATGCAACCAGACATGAAGTGCTCGGTGTGGTTGAAAACATGTCCTGGTATGAAAATAAATATGGTGAACGGGAATATGTCTTCGGTTACGGGGGCGGCGAAAAATTGGCCAAGGAATTAAAGGCTGATTTGCTGGTACAAATTCCTTTGGGAGTTCCCGAATATAAAAAAACGGACGATCCCGATTTTGCACCATCGGTTTATGCTCCGGATCATCCGATTGGGAAAAAATACGGGGAACTGGCACAAAAAGTTCTGGAAAAAACGGCAAAAAACTGAGCGAAAGAAGGAGGCGGTTTAAGAACCGCCTCCACCCTGACTTTCGCTACCCTGGCTTCCCCCGCCCTGGCTTTCTCCCCCTTGCTCTTCTTCTCCGCCCTGCTCCTGTTGGCCGGCCTGTTTTAAAACTTGTCCCAATTTTTTCTGTATGCTTGGGACTTGCATCAATTCTTCCATGATTTTTCTTGTTTCCTCCCGGTATTTTTGACTCTTGAGTACTTGCAGCAATTGTTCTGACATTTGCGGGTCTTTAAAGATCTCGATCAGCATTTTTTGGTATTCGGGATCTTTCATCAATGTTTTCAATAATTGCTTGGTTTGTTCCTCAGTTGCCTGAGCCAGATTTGAGGCAACTTCCGGTTTTTTAAGGATGCCTTCCCATTCCTTTTTCGTTTTGGGATCAGTAAACGTTCGGGAGAGTGCTTTTTCCAATTCCTGTGATTTCATCATTACTTTTTGTTTAAATTCCGGTTCCTGCATCAATTCTTCGAGGACTTTTTTTCCTTCTCCCGTATGCATGATATCCAGCGTGATTTCCTTGATTTTCTGATAATCGGGTTCGGCTGGCTGGGATTGATTAGAGCTGCATGATACGATTACAAACAGTGGTACAATGATTGTCAGTATCCATTTTAAACATTGCATATTTGGTTCCTCCGTTTCACCAGCTTGCTCCTCTTTAATATGCGAGTTTTTGGTGAGGATTATGCCTGAATTGGTGTCAAATAAGTGCGAATTCTGATACAATCAGTACATAAAACCAAACAGGAGAGACAGCCATGACTCTAAAAAAGCTGATTTACTGGTTTGTTACGACACTGGTAATCGGATGCCTGGCCGCAGTTACGATCGGTGTTTCTTTTGAACAGTTTGCCGGTCAGGAAATGGTTGGCACCATCACCGGTGAGCTTTTGCTTGGCTTGACCCTGGGTGCTGTGGCAGAACTGGGTTTTTTCGCATTTTTGGTTTTCAACTGGTTGGCCAAGGGACTGTTAAGAAACAAAACCGTTTATGACAGTGTGATGTTTTTGCTGATTCTTGTCCTGCTGGGGAATTTAATATACCTGAACCATGTGAAGTATAGTGGTGAATCTTTTTGGCTTCATCTCGTAATTCCTGCAGTGATGGTCCTGTCGGCGATGATTGTAGCCAGTCTGAAGAAGAAACAGACAAATTCCGGTGCATACATTCCTACTCTTTTTTACATGATTGCGGCCACAGCTATTGAAGCAATTCCCTCGCTGAATCCGAAAGAAGGCGAAATTCCGTTTCTCATCATTATGCATTCGGTCCTGGTTTTGCTTGTTTGCAATGCGTGGCAGATTCTCCAGTTGCATCGCTGGATTCAAGTTACGTCTGCCAGGAATAAAGGGAAAACTCAAAAGAATAAAAAAAGACAAGTCGATTCTGTTCGTTGACCACGAACGGAATCGACTTTTTCTTATATAAATGGATTACATATGCTATGCTTATGTAGGTGAATTATTTTTCAACTGAATTGGTGTCGACTTCAGAACCGGCAATTAATTCCGATACAGTGACAAATTCATAACCTTTGGCGCGTAAGCCATCAATAATTTCCGGCAGTGCTTCATGGGTCTGGCGGCAGGAATCACTGGCATGCATGAGGATGATATCCCCAGGGTGTGCCTTGGACAAAACGCGGTTTACGATTTCTTCTTTTCCGGGATTCATCCAGTCTCTTGAGTCGGTGTCCCATTGAATGGTCTTGTAGCCAAGCCTGTCTGCAATCCGCAGGACACGTTTATCAAAATCACCATTGGGAAAGCGAATCAGTTTTGGCTTTTTTCCGGTTACCTTTTGCAGGATCTCGTCAGCCTTCAGGATTTGTGTCCGTATTTGCTCTTCACTGTATTGGCTGTAATTATCATGCCGGTGTCCATGACTGCCGATTTCATAGCCCATATTGGTAATGCGCTTGACAAGGTCAGGATGGCTTTCTGCCCATGGGGATGAAAGAAAGAAAGTTGCTTTTTTCAATCCTTTTTGTTCCAGTACATTCAGGATGGGGCTGGTCCGTTCTTCTCCCCAGCTGATATCAAAAGTCAGAGCCACCTGTTTTTTACCGGTATCCACACTGTAAATTGCGGACGGGCCAGGATCAATGGGAACAAATACCTGAATGTTTTTATTTTCAGCATAAAAGACCCCAGCGGCAAACAATAGCACAAAAAGAATGAGAAGACTGCGCTTTAGGCGTTTTCCCGAAAGCACGAGGAAAAAATTCATGGATGTTCCCTCCCCGAGAATCAACATTTACCTTAAATTTATGCGATCGGATGAGGGATATGATTGTTTGTCCGAAAAAGGAGTGGAAGTATGGAAAAATGGTGGTTGGCGATAAAAGAAGAGAGAAAATACTTCGGCATGGTGACCATCGTATTTTTGACCAGTGCCATCGCCGGTTATTTTAACGGAGATTCATTAATTGAGTGGCTGAAGCAGGCCGGAGTGTTTGGTGAAATTGAAAAAGTGGTCCAGTCGATTAACAGTGACCCGTCGTTTTTCAATGCGTTTACGACGATCTTCTTTCACAACCTCTTGGCATCAGTAGTAATCATTTTTTTTGGAGCCTTGTTTTTCGGGATCTATCCGTTTTTTACGATACTGGTCAATGGAATGATGTTGGGAACAGCATTGCTTATGACCGCCAAGTTGTCAGGGGAAAACCCCTGGGTAATCTTTGTTCATTCGATTTTGCCACATGGAATCATGGAACTGCCGGCAGTGGTGATGGCGGCGGGGATTGGAGTCCATTTGGGAACAGCGCTATTCCGGCGTCTCCTTTCGTTTTTTGTGCCGGCGCGTTTGGAAGCAAGCGTTGCGGAATGGAAAGCTATTCGCCAGCACCTGGGGCCCAATCTTGTGGTCATTGTGATTCTGTTATTTTGCGCGGCACTCATAGAATCAGCCTTGATTTTGTATGGTGTTTCCTAGGAGCAATTTAGATAGAAATAATTGTGACAAGGGAAAGCAACATGTATTTCCGAAAATACACCTTCTGGGCATACGATTTCAATGGATGCGGCAACGGAAGTCGGCGGGGAAAACAAGGGCCGCTGCCAGCAGAAACGGTTTTGTCAGCAGCTGCAACTTCTGCCATTGATATTGTAGAGATTTTGCCGAAAATGTGCCTGGATGTTGAAGGATTTTCAATAGCAATTAGGGGGCAGCGGGCAGAGGAATATCCCCGCCGGTTTACGGAAATCCACAAGTATGACGTGTTAAAGGGATCTCTTCGTGAAGAAGGTTCGCCGGGCTGTGTAGTTGTCACTGGATAAATATCGTTCGGTTTCCAATTCGTCAAATAGCTGGATTACAAGCAGTTTCGAAATTAATGGCAAAAGGTTTGAAATGGAATTGTAATCGTAGTGTGTGGGGATTTATTGTTTCCACACATTTTTCGATTTTATTATAAAAAAGTATTGACATCTTGATTATAGGGTGATAAGATATCAAATGTCGCCGCGAGAAAGCGGCAACAAACAAAACAAAGTGTT
>NZ_JACEOL010000043.1 GCF_013868055.1 Thermoactinomyces mirandus
TTGTCGCCATCCTGAGCATTTTTGGTGTCCTCGTGACAGTCATTGGATTTATCTTTGCGGTGCCTGTCGCAGTTATTATAGGGAGCGGGATTCTGATCGGTGAGCTTGTCAGCGGATTTTTTTCCCGGATTTCAGGAAATGGGTTGTTCAGTGACGAGATGTTGCTTGATATGTTGATCGGAGGTATCGCGGGAGGCATTGCTTCGTTATTTGGCTGGGCCGCCGGAGTCGGAGCCGCTGGCAGCAGTGTGGTACGCTGGCTTGGGACCCGAATCCCCTGGCTGGGAAGAGCCTTTCCCAAAGCCTTTGGCGGGAGCGTTGGCGCCAGTGTCGACCAAAGCCTGTGGGATCTGTTGAAGGAAGGAAAAATCAACTGGAAGAATGCCCTTATTGCCGGCGGATTGGGATTGGTCATGGTATTTGGCGGGGAATATGCCGGTGTCAAATTCTTCAAGAATTGTGTTGCCTATGGGCAGCCAGCTAACAGTTACCTGGCGGTAATGCTCCCCAAACTGGATTGTTTCTACTCACCGGATCGGGGTGGGGGGAATGAAAGTGGATCTTCTGCCGGGAACAGTGTAAGTAAAAGAATTGTTGATGAATTTGGAAATGCCATTCCTTATGGATTTTCCAGTTTAGATGAATATTACAAGTTTGTTGATACATTAAAAAGTGAATTACCCGAAGATACGGTTATATTATTTCAGGGTAGTTCTGTGACTGGAAAAAGTCATAAAACAGGAAAAGCTTTTGATAAAGACAGGACAAGTGACTTTGATATTGCTCTAATAAATGATGACCTGTATCTTCAAGGGTTAGAGGCAAAGTTCCGCTCTAAAACAGAACCGAATAGAATGGGACCATTATTGCCAAAACAACTTGATAAGTTAGGTCTATATGGTATTCAGAAAAAAATGATTAAGATGTCTGGACGTGATGTTAACTTTATGTTATTTGAAAGTGTGGAAGAAGCATTGAGAAGGCCGAGTATAATGGTGGTCAGGTGATATTGATGAATATTTATATTACTTATGGAGTTGCAAATAATGATTTGGAAGCAATCAAAAAATCCTTGGAAAAAGTATTAAATATTGAATTTGAATTACATGAAAGCAGCTATTGGGGAGAGTACTATATATGGAGGTCACCTGATTTCGAAGAAATTAGGATCAGTTACAACTATGTAGATGAGGATTGGCTTGAAAGGAATTTCAGGGAGTACCCTGTTTTGATTCACTTGTCTGAACTAAAAAAACTAGATGAGATAATGCATACAATTAAGAAGGAACTCTCACATTTTAAGTTAATACGGAAAACGGAAATCATACCTGGGGTTAAAAGCAAGGAATACTTGTTTATTAATGATAAACCTTTGTTGATCTCAGAACAGGAGTTAAAAAAATTATTCTGAATTTGATAAGCTGTTGACATTTTTTCGTCAACAGCTTTTATTTATGGCATTGGCCAATCAGGCACATTTTGTGTGCTTCACAAAAAAGGATTCCGAAGGAAGGTCTCATTATGTTCCGAACCAATCCATCCGAAAAAATTCATCAGCATATGGATCACATAAGATAGCACCAAGTTATTTTGGACGTTGGGAGAGGTATCATGGTAGAGGTAAAGTATAGAATTATAGAAGATTTGGATGAACTGAAAACTCTGGATCGAGATAGTTTTGATGAGTGGGGAGAAGTTGAAGGATTTTTTATGATTCGATTTAATGATAAAGCTTATAATGATGCCATTTATCATGAAAACGATCTGCGTCCCGGTGAAGAAGGGTTTTGACTTGATTACCGTTTGGTTTAATCATTTGCTTAAAGCAGTTAAACTACTTGAAAAACATGATTATGTTGCAGTTAATGATATTGAAACTCTGGAGATTTTTATTGAATTTAAAAGGAAAGATAAAACAGATGATATTTATGCTGGTGCAATTACAGTCCCACCTGAAAAGGCATCCAATATTCATGAAGCTGTAGTTATAACTTCATTACCTTACTACAAATACAGATTTATCAACGAAAAAATTACATATCAGGAATTGAAAGCAGAATTACTCAAAAAATGCAAACAATATATTCAGGAACTGGAGAAAATTAATCCCGAGTTGATTTTAGCTGGCCGAATTCAGAGACTGATTACCAAAATGAGTCAATTAAGTAATTCGCTTTAGTATTCAAAAAGGAGTGATTTGATTTATTTCAAAGGGTTAAATTAGGTTAGACGGGAGACGAAAGTCAAACAAAACAACGGTTGCCATGTCCGGGATTTGCCCCAAACCAATGCTTTCCGGAAGGTTGTGTGCGATAATCACCCTGTTTCTTCCCGGAGGGGGGAGGTTCTCCAGTACATATTCCAGGTGTCCGGTGCCAATACGAAATGTGGTAATCGCTATAACGTCAAAGACCAAGTTTTTAGTCCCGATTTTTTATTTTGGAGCAAAAAGAAAAAAACATTGACCCCCTCCAAGTTAACTGTAAGGGAATTTTCCTTACGCTGCTTGAAAGGGATCTTATGATTTGGCATTCCCCGGTAACCCCGGGGGGTTTTTTATTTGCTTTATATCCAGTCGACATCGATCAACTGGCCAAAGGTGATTCGCTTTTTCCATTCGCCATTGGTCATCAGGAACCATCCGTCATAGGGATAAACCTTGCTGACGTATCCATAAAATTGCAGCGGTGAATATTTTCCGGCATAAGTGACGATAACCCTTTTTTGCAATTCGCATGCTTCTTCGAGCAGAAAAATCATATATTCCAGTTGATCCTGGTCAATGGCCGGGGGCTGGTAACCGGAAGATGGCGTTCCGGCAGTATTACGCTGTTGACGGCTGTACCATTTGTGGAATGAAGCTGCAAGCATCATCTTCACCCTCCTTAAACAGAATCATAACCGAATATATGTTCGTATTCAAGGAGGAAAATTGACCTGAAGCAAAAAGAAGCGAATTTGTTTTTATTGGACCAGCGGAAATGGTTTGCACGTTAAAGGCAGGAAATGAACACGAGAAAAAGAATCAAGGATAGAGAAAGGGGCGACCAGAATGAATAAAGTGCAGGATCAGGTTTTGAGTGCGTTAAAGGAAAAAGAGACCATGATCACTCTTTTTTTGGTAAATGGTTTTCAATATCGGGGGAAAATTGTTGATTTTGACAAGTTTACCCTGTCGTTGGAAGCAGATGGACAATTGTTTGTCATTTCCAAAAAGATGGTCAGTACAATTCAAACAACAGAGGCATTGCTCTCCAAAAAAGACCAAGACGGGTTTTAAAAGCCCGTCTCTTGATTGCTTACTTCAAGTCTTGTCCGATCCACTCCTGGAAGTGGGAGATTTTTTCTTTCTCCATCCATTCCAGAAGTTCCTGGTTTATTTTTCTTACAATGGCAGGACCGCGGTAGATCATGCCGGTATAGACCTGGACCAGATTGGCTCCTGCCTTGAGTTTGTCTATTACATCCCTGCCGGTAAAAACCCCTCCGACTCCAATCAGGGGAATTTGCCCCCGGGTGATGGAATAAATGTGGCGAATGATTTGGGTTGACCGCTCACGAACCGGTTTTCCGCTCAGGCCCCCTGTTTCATGGCGTTGCTTTGATGTAAGCCCTTCGCGGGACAATGTGGTATTGGTAGCAATGATTCCATCAATGCCTGCAGCTATTGCCGTGGAGACAATTTTCTGCACTGCATCCGGTTCCAGATCCGGTGCGATTTTCAGAAGCAATGGTTTCTTCTGTTGGTGGTTTTGTGCGGACTGGTCCCGCTGGTGCAAGATTCGGGTCAGCAGGGACTCCAAGGCTTCAGCATGTTGCAGATCCCTAAGCCCTTTGGTGTTGGGAGAGCTGACGTTGATGACAAAGTAATCCCCAAACGGATAAAGCTCGGTCAGCCCCAGAATATAATCTTCGGCCGCTTTTTCATTGGGAGTATCCTTGTTTTTCCCCAGATTGATACCAATCGGGATCGCTGGCCGGTCCAGCTGTTCAAAAGCCTGCCTGGCTGAAGCAATCCCATGATTGTTAAAACCCATTCGATTGATGACTGCTTCATCGCCGGGCAGACGAAAAAGCCGGGGCTGAGGGTTTCCGCTCTGCGGCCGCGGTGTTAATGTGCCAACCTCAATAAAACCGAATCCCAGGGCGGCAAGTGCGGGAAATACATCGGCATCCTTGTCAAATCCGGCAGCCAGGCCAATCGGGTTGGGAAAGGAAAGTCCCCATAGTTTGGAAGCAAGGCGCGCATCCTTTATGACCATTTTTTTGGCTATGGATTGCCGGAGCCAGGGACTGGACTGCATCCATTTTAATGCTTGAACGGTCCGGTCATGTGCCGTTTCCGGATTCATCTGAAACAATACTTTGCGCAGTGCTTGATAGATCACAGTGTTTACTCCTTTCCCTTTTAATCTGAATGTAGCATACCATAACCATTTGATGAAAAAAAAGCTGACTGGCTAAATGAATTGTGGCCAGTCAGCGAAATATTTGTTCCGGATCCGTTGTCAAGATCAGAGGGGAAATCGTTCGTCTGATGTAGTTAATATCTCAGATTGGTAAAAAGATTGGCATTGTATACTTCTTCTTTGCCCACATAAGCAACCATATAGTTGGTTGCATGTTTGACCCAGACTTCAGTGATGATTTTGCCATGCTCACTGTCGAGTGCGATTTGCAAAGCCTCCGGGCTGGCAAAATAGATTTCGCACATAAAAGCAAAATCGTTATCCTTTGTGACAGGTGTTGGACTGCTGTTGGATACCACAAGATCGGTATATTCCACTTTGATGACTCCTGGAACCTGCAATACACGAGGTATTAAAACATTTTTTAGATATTCGATAAACTCTTCGATTCCTTCTTCTTTTTTATAGAAGCCAATGACTTTAAACATTATATACCCCTCTTTCTTTATATCTTTCTGGCGAAATAGTTTATTTGGAAGGAGTAACTGATGTATAAATATATGAGTTCATTCCTCAAGCCCAATAATTCAATTTTAATACCTTTATTAAACATTGTGTAGAATAAGGTGGATCTTTTCAAGATGATTTCATGGTTTTTTACAGGAACTTTTCAATCAATAACACCGGCCAACCTTTAAATCAGCATATTGAAAACGCTTACATACAGAAATAAAGTTTTTCATGGCGCCGGTTCTATATGGTTATCTGGCAATAATTCCTGTCAGCAAACAAACCAAACCTGCAATAATAGGTGCAAGAGAACTGCTTTTCCCGCAATATACCAGATAAATTCCCAACAATTCGAGGAGGAGACCGGCTGTCAGGAAAAGCATTCCAACATAGACCATCACTTCATCCTCTCCTTCCTTGAAAAAAAACTTCCCAAGGTTTATTCGTAAAAATAAAGGATTTTATGGCCTGTTTTGAAAAGAATCTGGTAGGGGCATTTTGCTTTCAATCTTTTACAATGGTTTGCTGGAAAGAATACGAGTTAAAATATAGAAAAAATGATAGTTTGCAAATAAGTCGGAGGGAAATTAAAAGAAAATGAAATTAATCTTCGCAACGCAGAATAAAGAAAAAGTCGCAGAAGCGAAAAAAATTCTTGCTCCACACGGGATTGAGGTTTTCTGTCACCAGGTTTCTTTTATCGAACCGGATTGCGGGACGGTTGAGGAGACTGCCAGAGCCAAACTGGAACAGGTAAAAGAACGGGGGCTTGACTATGTCATGGTGGATGACGCCGGCATCTATTTTGCGGCATACCCCGATTTTCCGGGAGTGTTGTCAAAGCGCATTTATCAACGAATTGGTTATAAAGGAATCCGCAAACTCCTGGTGAAGGAGCCACGGGAGGCCTGTTTCAAAGGGGCAGTCGGGGTTTGCTGGAATGGGGAAATGAAGATTTTTTGCGGGGAGACAAAGGGACGAATTATCGAGGAGATTGATGAAAATGAGTGTTCCTTTTCCGGGTTCCCCTACGATCCCATTTTTGTTCCGGAAGGAGAGGTCAAGGTGTTAAGCCAGTTATCGGAGGAAGAGTCACAGGTGTATTCCTACCGGCGGAAGGCGCTGGACCGCATGGCTGAGTGGTTGAAACAGAAAACAGAAATAAGAAAATGGTAGTCAAGTGAATAGTTCCATGTTATACTACATAAAAGATTCCTTTAGTTCATTAGCGATTTAATATGATGAAGCAAAGGGGAATATTATGACAAAACCGCAAATTTTTGAAAAACCAATGGGATTCAGGGATTTTCCATATTTATTGGCGGAAAAAAAGCGTTTGGTTGAAGATCGGGTACGGCAGCAATTTGTAAAATGGGGCTATCGGGAAGTTTATACCCCAACCCTGGAATTTTTTGATACGGTAGGACAAGCAAGTGAAATCCCTGATTCACGGATGTTCAAATTAATGGATCGTGACGGAAATATATTGGTATTACGACCTGACCAGACAGCACCCATTGCCCGTTTGGTTACTTCCGTCCTGAAACGGGAACCTTTGCCTCTTCGTCTTTTTTATCACGGCAATGTTTTTCGTGCCCAGGAGAAAGAAGCCGGGCGGAGCAGTGAACTGTTCCAGTCCGGTGTGGAATTGGTTGGGCAGTCCTGCCCTGAGGCGGATACGGAAGTAATCGCCCTGTCGATCGAAGCGCTTCGGGCCTGTGAGATTCATTTTCCCATTATCGCCCTCAGCCATGTGGGTCTGTTGGAAGGATTTCTGAGGGAGCGGATTGATCATAAAGCAGCCATTTCCAAATTGAAGCAGACATTGGGTTTGCGTGATCTGGTGGCGTTTCGGCAGATTCTCGCCTGCCTGGATCTCTCTTCAGCAGACCGTCAGGAGATTCTGGCCATTACCCGCTCCGGACTGGAACACGATCAATGGAAATCCTTGATGAAACTGGCAAGAACAGAGCCGGTTCATGATGCATTTGTTTATCTGGAGCGGGTATGGAACAACCTGGAAGCCTCTGGCTGTACCCAATTGGTCAAAGTGGATCTGAGCCTTGTCGGGAGTCTTGATTATTATACGGGAGTTTATTTTGAAGGATATGCGGACGGTCAGGGATTCCCCCTGGTAAGCGGCGGACGTTATGACCAGCTTTATCAGGAATTTGGCGTCGATTTACCTGCTACCGGATTTGCCTTGAAAACAGACCGGCTGCTGGAAGCAAGCCCGCTCAAGCCGGAATTCCCTGTCCGGTTGGCACTCTTCTATGAGCCCCATTTGCAGAAAAAGGCATGGAAGAAGGCAAAATCGTTGCGTGACGACGGTTGGATCGTGATCATGCAGCCGATGGAAGAGGGACAGATCAGGAAAGATTTGCCCGTGGACGACGTTCTTGTCATTGCCGATGAAGGAGGGACATCCCTATGTTAACGATCGCGATGCCCAAAGGACGAATCATGAATGAAGCCTTGTCCCTGTTTCAACAGGCAGGATGGCCTGTCCCGCTTCAGATGGAACTGGACTCGCGTAAACTGGTTGTCTCCATCCCTGAAGCCGGATTTACCCTGTTCCTGGCCAAACCGATGGATATTCCCACCTATGTGGAATATGGGGTGGCCGATCTCGGCGTTGCCGGAAAAGACGTGTTGATGGAGCAGGCCCGCGATGTTTATGAATTGTTGGATCTCGGCATCAGTCCCTGCCGGATGGCGGTTGCCGGAAAACCTGACTGGCAGCCGGATCTTCATCCCCGTGTGGCTACCAAATATCCGCGCATTGCTGAATCCTATTTTAAAGAGCAGGGAGAACAGGTTGAAATCATTAACTTGCATGGATCGGTCGAACTTGCTCCGGTGATTGGGCTGGCGGAAAGAATTGTGGATATCGTTTCCACAGGACAGACATTAAGGGAAAACGGGCTGGTTGAACTGGGATGCATTGCCGAAGTTACCTCAAGGCTGATTGCCAATAAAGGGAGTTACCGGTTAAAGGGTGAAGCAATTCAAGAACTGTTGAATCAACTGGAACAGGTGATTTGAAGGAGGGAGAAAATGATCCGGATCGTGTCAAAAGAGGAACTGGATACACGTCGGAAGGTGGAGCGCGGCACAAAACAGCAATTGGAAACAGTACAGGAAATTATCCGCCTTGTAAAGCAGGAAGGCGATTCCGCATTGCGCACCTTGACCAGCAAGTTTGACGGGGCTGACTTGCAGAACTTTGAAGTAAGCGGGAAAGAAATGGCAGCAGCCCAAACCCGGGTAGATCAGACGGTGATTCATGCCCTGACAAAGGCAGCGTCCCGCATTCGGCAGTTCCATGAACGCCAGCGGCAACAGTCCTGGTTTATCACGGAAGCAGATGGAACCATTCTCGGGCAAAAAGTGCTTCCCCTTGAAAGAGTCGGAGTTTATGTGCCGGGGGGAAAAGCGGCCTACCCTTCATCGGTATTAATGAATGTGATTCCGGCCAAGGTGGCTGGCGTCGAAGAAGTTATCATGGTTACGCCGCCTCTTCCGGGCGGGGATGTCTATGCCCCCACCCTTGCAGCAGCCCGAATTGCCGGGGTGGATCGGGTCTACAAAGTTGGCGGGGCACAAGCGATTGCCGCATTGGCTTATGGTACCGAGAGTATTCCCCGGGTGGACAAAATCGTCGGCCCTGGCAATATCTATGTTGCTTTGGCCAAACAGGCGGTTTTTGGACAGGTGGATATTGACAGCATTGCCGGGCCGAGTGAAATTGTGGTGATTGCCGATGCATCGGCCGACCCGGTACATGTGGCGGCAGACCTTCTTTCCCAGGCAGAACATGATTCCCGGGCTTCGGCGGTTTGCATTACTCCTTCCCGGATCCTGGCCGGGCAGGTTGCCGAAGAAGTGGCGGTCCAGTGTGCCCGACTGCCGCGCCGCAAGATTGCGGAAGCTTCCCTTGAAAATTATGGAGCCATTTGTGTGGTCAAGGATCTGGACGAAGCGTTTTCGGTTGCCAATCGTCTGGCCCCTGAACATCTTGAACTGATGGTAAGTGATCCGTGGAAATGGCTGGCTGAAGTAAAACATGCGGGGGCCGTCTTTTTGGGTATGCACAGCCCTGAAGCGGTTGGTGATTACTGGGCGGGTCCCAATCATGTCTTGCCTACCAGCGGGACAGCACGCTTTTTTTCACCCCTTAATATCGACCATTTTGTGAAAAAGACAAGCATTATTTTCTATAGTGAGGACGCACTTCAGCGGGATGGAGAAAACGTGATTGCCATGGCTGAGGCTGAAGGGCTGACTGCACATGCCGAATCGGTCCGGGTGCGTCTCAACAAAAAAAGGGCAGGTGAGTGATTTGTCAAAAACCGGCAATCGCGTGGGAAAAATAACCCGAAAAACGAGGGAAACGGAAATTTCCCTGGCTTTACAGGTTGATGGATTCGGGCAAACCAATTTGAAAACCGGGGTCCCTTTTCTGGAACATATGCTGGACTCGTTTGCAAAACACGGGAAGTTTGATCTGTTTGTAGAAGCAAAAGGAGATACGCATATTGATGACCATCATACGGTTGAAGATATCGCGATTTGCCTGGGCAAGGCACTAAGGGATGCTTTGGGGGACAAAAGGGGAATCCGCCGGTACGGGAATGCCTTTGTGCCGATGGATGAGACTCTGGGCCAGGTCATTGTGGATCTTTCCAATCGTCCTCACCTGGAGTTCCGTGCCGAATTTCCCAGGGAAAAAGCGGGAAATTTTGATACCGAACTTGTTCATGAATTCTTTTGGAAACTTGCCTTGGAAGCAAGAATTACCCTGCATGTGATCCTCCATTACGGGCAAAACACCCACCACATGATTGAAGCCTGTTTCAAGGCACTGGGAAGGGCTCTGGATGAAGCCGTTCAGGCAGATCCCCGTGTCCAGGGAATTCCCTCTTCGAAAGGAGTCTTGTAATGATTGCCATCGTAGATTATGGAATGGGTAATTTGCACAGCGTATCCAAAGCACTGGAAAAAATGAATCATGAAATTGCCGTTACTTCCGATCCTGAAACGCTCATTCAGGCAGATGCCATTATCTTGCCGGGGGTGGGCGCGTTTGGAGATGCGATGTATGAATTGGGGAAGCGGGATCTCGTAACCATATTGAAAGAAGCGGCGCGTTCAGACAAGCCCATTCTGGGGATTTGTCTGGGGATGCAATTGTTGTTTACGAGCAGTGATGAACATGGATATCATCAGGGATTAAATTTATTGCCGGGACACGTTGTCCGGTTTGAAGGAGATTACAATATTCCGCATATGGGATGGAACTGGCTTTCATTCAAACACCCGCATCCGTTTTTTCGGGGTCTGGAAGAAGGGCATGTCTATTTTGTCCATTCACATCATGTGCTGGCTGACAATCAGGAAGATGTGATCGCCACAACTGATTATTATCAGCCTGTGGCGGCCATTGTGGCACGCCGGAATATCTGTGGAATGCAGTTTCATCCTGAGAAAAGCGGAAAACTGGGTCTTCAGTTGCTGGAACGTTTTGCCCGGTTGAGTGAAAAGGCGGGAGCATTATGAGTTTTATTATTTATCCGGCAATTGACGTAAGAGGCGGCAAGTGTGTACGTCTGAAACAGGGGGATTATGGGAAGGAAACCGTTTATAGCGAAGATCCCTTGCAAGTGGTGCAAGAGTTTGTCATCCAGGGAGCCGAGTGGATTCATATTGTTGATCTGGATGCGGCACGTTCAGGTGGAATGGAAAATTTTCCCCTGATCCGGAAGATGGCCGAGACGGCTTCCGTTCCCGTTCAGGTCGGGGGAGGCGTTCGCAACATGGATCGGTTGGAGCGGCTGCTTCATGTTGGCGTGCGCAGGGTGGTCATCGGTTCAGCCGCGATTGATGATCCCGGTTTTGTAAAGGAGGCGCTGGCCAGATATCCCGGGCAGGTCGCGATTGGCCTGGATGGACGCGACGGATGGGTAGCGACCCATGGCTGGCTGAAAACCTCAAAGGTAAAAGTGACCGAGCTGGCACAAAGAATGAGTGAATGGGGTGCGGAAATTTTTATTTTTACAGATATCAGCCGGGATGGAATGCTAACGGGCCCCAATATTGATGAAGTGCGCAAACTGGCGCAAGCATGCGGAAAGACGGTCATTGCTTCTGGCGGTGTCCATACAGAAAAAGATTTGAAGATTTTGGCCGGTTATCAGCATGAAGGCATTCAGGGGGCCATTGTTGGCAAAGCGATCTATGCGGGAACCGTTCATCTCCCATCAGCCATAAAAGTTACAAAGGAGGCCGGTCGATGATTACAAAGCGCATTATACCATGTCTGGATGTCAAGGATGGCCGGGTTGTAAAAGGTGTTTCTTTCGTTGATTTGCGTGATGCGGGAGATCCGGTTGAACTGGCTGCCCTTTATGACCGTGAGCAGGCAGATGAACTTGTTTTTCTGGATATCTCAGCTTCCCATGAAGGGCGTAAAACAATGCGCGACATGGTGATACGGGCAGCCGAGCAATTAACCATTCCCTTTACGGTTGGCGGAGGAATCGGCACAGTCGATGATATGTTTTCCATTTTGTGGGCCGGGGCAGACAAGGTATCCATCAATACATCAGCCGTTTTAACTCCCGGTCTGATTGAAGAGGGGGCAAAACGTTTTGGCAGCCAGTGCATTGTTGTTGCCATTGATGCCAAATATGATCCCGAAGAAAAAGATTGGTTGGTTTATACACATGGTGGCCGGAAAAGAACGGAAAAACGGGTTCTGGATTGGGCGAAGGAAGCGGTGGACAGGGGGGCTGGTGAAATCCTGTTGACCAGTATGGATCAGGACGGCCGCAAAAATGGATATGATCTCCCCCTGACCAGGCTTATTTCCCGGGAAATTAATGTGCCTGTCATTGCTTCCGGGGGAGCAGGAACCGAAGCCCACTTTGTGGATGTTTTTTTGCAAACAGAGGCTGCCGCCGCTTTGGCAGCATCCATTTTCCATTATCAGGAGGTATCAATTAAGCAGGTCAAGGCAGCGCTAGAAAAAAATGGGGTGAATGTACGTTGATCAATCCGGATTTGGCAAAGTTTGATGAAGAAGGACTTGTTCCGGCGATTATGCAGGATGCAGTCAGCAAACAGGTTTTGACCCTTGCCTATATGAACCGGGAAGCATTGGATCTGACAATCAAAACGGGAGAAGTCTGGTTCTACAGTCGTTCCCGCCAGCAGCTCTGGCATAAAGGGGAAACATCAGGAAACGTTCAGAAGGTGGTTTCCATCGCTTTTGATTGTGACCGGGATGCGGTCTTGCTGCAGGTTATTCCCCAAGGCCCTGCCTGCCACCGGGAAACGTATTCATGCTTTCAGGACGGAAACGGAACAGATACAGGGAATCCGTTTCATATACTGAATGAATTGGAGTCCGTCATTGCCAAAAAAGAGGCAGAACGCCCGGAGGGTTCCTATACCACGTATTTGTTTGAAAAAGGATTGGACAAAATCCTGAAAAAAGTGGGTGAAGAAACCGCAGAAGTGATCATTGCTGCCAAAAACCGAAGCAAGAGTGAGCTTCAATACGAAACAGCTGATCTGCTTTATCATCTCTTCGTATTGCTGCGGGAACAAAAACTGCCGTTTCGTGATGTATTGAAAGAGCTTGAAGGGCGTCGCCGCCAAAAATAAAAGACTGCCGATCACGGAGGAAGGAAACAATAAACAAAGCCTATGGTGTTCTGAAATCAGAAACTTATAGGCTTTGTCCGGTCTTTGCCGTAAATGCGGTTTTGATTGCTGATTTCTATAATACCGTATTTAATTGTTGCGTCAATATTTCTGCGGAATAACGCAGTTTTTGGAGTTCCTGCTCTCCCAGATTCAACTCGATCACTTCGCGGATGCCGGAACGGTTAACAATTGCCGGTACGCCAAGGCAAATATCATTTAAACCATATTCACCGCGCAGCAGGGTTGAAACAGTCAACACCGAATTTTCGTTTCTCAGGATCGCGCGCGTAATCCGGGCCAGTCCCATGGCAATGCCATAGTATGTGGCTCCCTTGCTGTTGATGATATGGTAGGCGGCGTCACGCACATTGGTGAAGATCCGGTCCAGTTCATCCTGTGTGGGCCCCGCTCCCGCCTTCACATAGTCTGAAATCGGCCGGGTACCAATATAGGCATGGCTCCATACCGGCAATTCGGTATCCCCGTGTTCCCCGATGATATATGCATGGACATTTTGCGAATTGACTTTATACACATCACCAAGCAGGTAGCGCAAGCGGGCAGTATCCAGAACCGTCCCTGACCCGATCACACGATAAGACGGGAAGGCAGAATATTTTATAGTCAGGAAGGAAAGAATGTCGACCGGATTTGTGGCAACCAGAAACAATCCGTCAAAGCCGCTTTTCAAAATTTCACTGATGATGCTTTTAAAGATTTTGGCGTTCTTATGGACGAGGTCAAGGCGCGTTTCACCAGGTTTCTGGTTGGCTCCGGCCGTAATTACGATCAGATCGGCGTCTTTGCAATCACTATAGTCCCCGGCGTAAATGTGCATGGGTGAACTGAAAGGTATGCCGTGGTTCAGATCCATGGCATCACCAATCGTTTTTTCCTTGTTAATGTCTATTAACACCAGTTCATTGGCAAGTCCCTGGTTAAGGACGGCAAAAGCATAGCTGGAGCCGACCAGGCCTGTTCCGATTAAGGCAATTTTCGTTGTTTTCATCGAAAAGCACAACTCCTTTGATGTTTTTGCTGAAATCAGGATAAGTTGATAGCCACGGGAAAAGGGTTTGAAGATTTGTGGAATCGGCTGGCATTGGCAGAAATAAAAATTTGCTGAGAAAAGCAGACAAACATACTTTCCCGGCCAATGAGTACAAGTTTCAGTATACTCATAAAAAGAAATAATATACTTTTATAACAGTCATATGGTTATGTAAAATAAAACAAGTATTTTTTTATATAAACCAATTAAAAACCCATAATTTTCTATGTATTTTCCCAATCGCTTTAAGAAATCTGACTTTCAGGTCAGATTCCGACATAAATGTTTCATATTTATATCATGCTGAAATTAACGATGATTATTGGTTTTCGTTTTCAGGGCTTGATGGGAAGTTGCAAAGGTGTTTTGAACAGAACGGATGATCTCGTGACAGGGGGACGTTCGGCTGGCATGCAAGCCGGAAAAGATCATCTCCTGTTGGAATCTTTGTCAAATTCCCCGGGAGACAAGCCCAGGTCTGTCTGGTAAATGACGGGGGTTCAGGCGCAATATATGTTGGAATTTGATAAAGTCTAGAAATATTATCCATTTTTTTGGCTGGATTCTTGGTGTAATTTATCTGTTTGAGTTATAATTGAATCAAGTAGTGACTTCCAAATCGGATCGTAATGATATGATTTTATATATCAGGCGCTATTTATTCTGGATTTATATTATTTTATGTCAATTAATTAACAAACACCCAGAATGAGAGGCGAATTTGTTATACTACGAAAAGGCCACACACCAGCGAAGCCGAAAATCATGCTGGGTGGAGGGGAATTTCATGAAGAAATCACATGCAGGAATCAAGCAAAAAAGTAAAAAGATCGTCCGTCTGCGCATGGATGCCGGTTTTTATTTTGAACGTGCTGTTCAATACCTTGACCGGCATCGTTACGACAAAGCCGTTAAATATTTTCGTCTGGCAACTGAAAAAGAACCGGACAATCCCGTCAACCATTGCAATTTGGCTGGTATTCTTTCAGAATTGGGACGTTTCGAAGAGTCGAACGAAGTATTGAGAAAAGTGCTGGATGAAGTAGATCCTGAATTGTATGAATGCTTGTTTTATATGGCGAATAACGCAGCCAATATGGGGGATCTGGAACAGGCAGAAGATCATCTCTTGGCATATCTCAGTTTTGATCCGCATGGGGATTTTGTTGAAGAAGCAGAAGAAATGTTATACATGATCGCGCAGGAATTGGGGCGTCCTCCCAAGGAGTGGGTGCCAGCCAATCTGCCCGATTTTATACAGGCCCATGAACGGGCACGCAATTTCCTGGAAGAGGGGCGTTTTTTACAGGCGATTGAATTGCTTGAAGAGATTTCAGAAACGCATCCTGAGTTCCTGGCAGCCCGTAATAACCTTGCCTTGGCTTATTATTACACCGGGAAACTGGAACAGGCTATGCGGCTGATTGGCCAGGTGCTGGAAATTGATCCAAACAACCTCCACGCCTTATGCAATCTGGCCGTCCTGTCGCAACATATGGGAGAAAAAGAAAAAAGCCGGCAAATCATCGACATGCTCAAAAAGCTGGTTCCTTTTCATCAGGAGCATACTTATAAATTGGCAACAACCCTTGGGATTTTGGGGGAACATGAAGTTGCCTATGAATTGTTCTCCCGTCTTCTGAAAACAGGCGGGATTCAGGAGACTGCCCTTTATCATTACACAGCAGTATCCGCCTGGAACAGCGGCCGGTATGACAAGGCTCGCCTCTACTGGAGAAAAGCCATGAAAATGGAAAGCAAAGCTGGTGTTGCAGCTTTTTATTATCAGCATATGGATCAATGGTTGGAACTGGATCATCCGCCAACGATCAATTACCATTATCAGCTTCCGTTTGAAGAACAGTTAAACCGTTTTGACCTGTTCAATCCGAGTGAAGATATCATTAAACAGTTGCAAAGCAACCTGCTGCTTCGTTCTACTTTTTTCTGGGCACTCAGCCGGGGAGATTACCAGACGAAAAAGCAGGTGTTAAAGTTTCTCATCTGGATTGCTGATGATGAAGTAAAGCAGTTGCTCGAACAGTTTGTTTCCCAACCGGAAGAAGACAAGGAACTGAAAGAACTGGCAAAAATTATCCTGCAGGCATTAAGTGAGCGGGGGGCTGAGGGATCGGAGAAACCTGCCAGCCCATCCATTATTGAAGTGAACAGAAAATGGGAGAAAGTCCTGGAATGCTGTCTTGAACACGTGAAGACCTCAATGGCCCATCTCCATAAGGAGATTGAACGACTGTGGTTCGAATGGGCCGCCCGAAACAGCGATTTTTCGATGATTCGAAAAATCGAGGGATGGGCAGCGGCGCTGGAGTACCTGACAGCCAAGTATCACGGTGTTACGGTTACACAGCGTGAACTGGCTGAAAAGTATCAGGTTTCCATGTCAACGGTATCCCGGTTGGCCAGGCAGCTGGATACGATTGCCAAAGAATGTTTTTCCTAGATGACGCTCGTTTAATTTACCTGAGTTAAGAAAGTCAGCATGGTCCGTCTGTTGAAGTAGTCCCAAGTTGGAAAGGTGAAGCCCCTGGCAGTGTCAATTGGGAATCAGAATTATCATTTAATCACCCGTTTGTCAGCCAAGCCATGTTGGAGAGGAATGCGCTTGTATTACATGTGGTCTCGATTAGTGCAATTAAAAGAGTTTTGGGCATATTTTCCCAAAACTCTTTTCTCTTGTAATTGTAAGTTTTGTATTGAGGTGATTAAGTTGAAGAAAACATTTTATGTAGAACATATTGGATTGGGGTTAGTGATGCACTGTTTGTTCAAAATATGGTGACTTTTGGGGTAGAACATCAACGTTTGTGAAAATTAATTTCATATTCAGTTCTTTTGTGTATTTTGCGATGGGGTCATTTTCTTTAATTAAGTTTTCTGGTAAGGAGGTTTTATTCTCCAATTTACGCATTTATCTTATATCCCTTTTATGTGGATTCTTGGAGTACTTTTTGAAACTGCATGGTTATCATTTTTTTACCTTTGCTACTCATCTGGCTTGGCAATAAAGCGGGAAATTTGTTTCTCAAATCAATGGGTTTGTGAAAGGTATAGATAGAGCTCATATTCGCATTGCATAAAATTGATCTTACATTCGAATATTTTACACTCTAATTGGTATCAACATAACCAAAAAATCTTTTTACGATATAGCTTCCTCCATCACGGAGGTTTTTCTAAAAAGTGTAAAATGGCTATGTTAGATTTTTAACACATACGGAGTTACGGCCTTTTTTAACTTCTGCAGTTAGAGAAACGGGCCAAAATCATTGTCACATGTTTAAATTGCCGGAATAAGAGGAGTTAGTAAACAGCAATTCACTATTGTTCTCAGGTTCTTCTGTGATCAGCCATTGCGGCGGAACCTGCGCTTTCTCCGGTGACGAAATATCCGCATTTGACAAGATTCGATGGTTCGTCAAAAAAAAGTTTTAACCGCGTCCGGTTATCTTGTATGATGGACAATGGGGAAGGTGGTGGTGCTATGTCCAAAAGGGAATTGAACAATGGTCCCTTGATCCGGGATGAAAAAGAGACCGTGTCAAAAATGATTGCATTGTACTGCCACAAAAAGCATCATCAGGATGATTTGTGTGAAGAATGTGCAGACTTGAAGAATTATTGCCTTGAGCGGCTTTCCTATTGCCGCTTTGGTGAGCAGAAAAGCGCCTGTTCCAACTGCTCTGTCCACTGTTACCAGCCCAAATACCGCGAGAAGATCAAACGGGTGATGAGGTATTCGGGAATGTGGATGCTGCTGTACCATCCAGTCTATTCAGTCAAACATTTGCTAAAAAGATAGTTCCGGATTTGATCGGGTATGCAAAAAGACGGTCTCTTGTGTATAATGAATATTGTTGCGTCGGGATAAACACAATCCCATCGGCAAAATTAATAGGAAATTATCTGTCAAAAGGGAGTAGCGTTGAAATCATCCGTGATTTCAAAATAAAGTCGTCATTACATGGGTTACCCATCGGCTTTATTGGCATTGTTTGCTTAGCGAGACTTTTGCCTGAAGGGCAAATGTCTCGCTTTGTATTTTTAGGTTAAAAAGGAACAAAACTATGTGCGAAAGGAGAAACAATGATGCAATTTTACCGTGAAAGTCCCGAGAAAGCACTGCAAGCGACCCACTCTTCCATGCGTGGTTTGTCCGTTGATCGGGTCAAGCAGTTGCTGGAGAGAGACGGATATAACGAAATTGAAGATCAGGAAAAGGTTCCGGTATGGAAACTGTTTCTGGAAACATTCAAGGACCCCATGGTCGTTGTTCTGCTCATTGCGGCTGGCATACAGATCATACTTGGGGAAATCGTGGAATCTTTCATTATTTTTCTTGTACTGATTATTAACGCAGTGATCAGTGTCGTACAGACGAAAAAAGCGGAAAGTTCCCTGGAAGCTTTGCGTGACATGTCGGCACCGGAAGCCAAGGTGATCCGAAATGGCCAAAAAAAGACGATTCCCGCCAGAGAACTGGTTCAGGGAGATATCGTGCTTCTTGAAGCAGGAGATTATGTTCCCGCGGATGGACGCTTGCTCGAAAGCAGTTCCCTGAAAGTAAACGAGGGGATGTTGACGGGAGAATCGGAAGCTGTCGATAAAATCACAGAAGCGATTCATGAAGAGGTTGGTCTTGGAGACCAGCGCAATATGGTATTCAGTTCCTCCCTGGTTGTAAACGGGCGCGGAACATTTGTCGTAACCGCTACAGGGGAAAAGACGGAAATCGGCAAAATCGCCGACATGATTTCAACTGCCGAAGCAAAGCAAACCCCGCTGCAGCGGAAACTGGATGTTTTCAGCAAAAAGCTGGGAATAGGAATTCTTTTGCTCTGTGTATTCATCTTTGCGATCCAGACACTGCGCATCTGGTTTGGAGACCAGGATGGGGACATGGTCACGGCAATTATCAATGCTTTAATGTTTTCTGTTGCCATCGCGGTTGCGGCCATTCCGGAGGCTCTCTCTTCCATTGTGACCATTGTGCTGGCGGTAGGGACAAATAAAATGGCCAGGCAGAATGCGATTATCCGCCGGCTTCCAGCCGTGGAAACACTTGGTTCTACCAGTGTAATCTGTACGGATAAAACCGGTACCCTGACCCAAAACAAAATGACTGTCACGGACTATTTTCTGCCGCAATCTCCCAACAAGCGCCTGCCCGACAATCCCGATGATTTCAATCAGTCCGAACGGATGCTGGTACTTACAGCGGCGCTTTGCAATGATTCGCATATCAACAATGAGGGGAAAGAAATTGGGGATCCCACGGAAATAGCCCTCGTACATTTTGCGAACAAAAACTATCAGGATTATGAAGAAATCCGGCAAAAGTACAAACGCCTGGCCGATCTGCCATTTGACTCGGACCGCAAGCTCATGTCCGCTGTTCATGTCATTGACGGGCAGAAAATGATGCTGACCAAAGGCGGTCCCGATGTGATGTTCAGTCGTGCCGCTCATGTTCTGGTAAAAGGGGAAGAACAACCCCTTAATGAAGATCTGCTTGAAGTTTTCCGGAAGGTTAATGAAGAATTTTCCAACCAGGCCCTGCGTGTTCTCGCTTACGGTTACAAGAGGCTGCCGGACGATCAAAACACAATCAGCCTTGAAGATGAAAAGGATTTGGTTCTCGTCGGTCTGACAGCCATGATGGATCCGCCGCGTGAAGCAGTCTACGATTCGATCGAGGAAGCCCAAAAAGCCGGCATTCGTCCGATCATGATTACCGGTGACCACAAGACAACCGCCAAAGCGATCGGCAAGGATATCGGACTGGTGCAACCTGGCGATATTGCCGTTACCGGACAGGAACTGGACAAGATGACCGATGAAGAACTGGATGAAAAGTTGGAACGCATTTCGGTTTATGCCCGTGTTTCTCCGGAAAACAAGATCCGCATCGTCCGGGCATGGCAGAAAAAGAACAAGGTGACTGCGATGACCGGAGATGGCGTTAATGATGCCCCTGCACTGAAGCAGGCGGATATCGGGGTAGCGATGGGAAGCGGAACAGATGTGGCCAAAGATGCCGCGGCCATGATTCTGACCGATGACAATTTCGTATCGATTGTAAAAGCGGTCAGTGTCGGCAGAACCGTTTTTGACAACATCAAAAAGTCGATCCGCTACCTGTTTGCGGGAAATCTGGGTGCGATTATCGCTATTCTCTATGCGGTGGCACTCAACTTGCCAAATCCGTTTACGGCTTTGCAGCTGTTGTTCATCAATCTTGTCAATGATTCGCTTCCTGCCATTGCCCTGGGAATGGAAAAAGCAGAACCGGACGTTATGAAACGAAAGCCGCGTAATATTGATGAAGGAATTTTTGCCGGCGGAACCTTGCAGGCAGTGCTGGCGCGCAGTGCTTTGATTGCCGTGGCTGTGATCATCTCTTTCCATATCGGGTTGAGTCACTCCGATGAAATGGGAGTTGCCATGGCCTTTACAACCCTGATCCTGTCACGGACCTTGCAAACTTTCCCTGCCCGCTCCAATACCCAGACATCGATCGGAGCCGGCTTCTTTTCCAACAAATATGTTATCGGCGCTGTTGTCATCTGTTTTCTGCTGTACGGAACAACTGTTCTTCCGTTTGCCCGCAGTGTTTTCCACATTCCTGCATCGTTCGGGTTGAACGAGTGGCTGGTGGCAACCGGTCTGGCCATTGGTGCTGTCATAATGATGGAAGTTATCAAGCTGGTTAACCGGGGGCGTCGTGCTGATCAGAAATAGAGAGATCGGGTAATAGAAAAAACCATTCCGAAATGGGAGTGACTCTTGCCGGGATGGTTTCTTTTTATGGTGAATTTTATTCTGTCAACAAGTTGGCAACTTCCTCCTCCTAACAATTTATGCATTTTTACCCCCTGCCTGTTACAATATAGGTAAACAACCAATAATAATGGGGATTCCGCAATGAGCAAGATCGATGACATTTTCCACGCATTAATTAAATTAAATCAGCAGGATGTTCCTGAAGGAATTGATGCGAGTCAAATCAGCCGGAAACTGGGGATTGACCGTTCCACGGCAAGCCGCTACCTGAATGAACTCGTGCGACAAGACAAGGTTGTTAAAGTCCCAGGAAAGCCTGTTAAATACAGGGCAAAACCATCTGCTTCCCCCGCTGCTTCCCGGTTCATGCCGAAAACGCACGGGGTTGGAAAAAGCTTGGAGCCGATTTTGGAGCAGGCCATGGCAGCGTTTTTGTACCCGACCAAATCACTGCCCATTCTCCTGACTGGAGAAACGGGGACAGGGAAAACGTATCTTGCCGAAACCCTGTCAAAACTGGCCAAAAAGCAGATGGTACCAACCCGTGACTTTCCGTTTATTGTCTTTAACTGTGCCGATTATGCCCAAAATGCCGAATTGCTTGTCGGACAGATATTCGGTATCAAGGAAGGGGCCTTTACCGGGGCAATCAGGGACCAGGAGGGACTTGTGGAACAGGCGGACGGGGGGATTCTGTTTCTTGATGAGATTCACCGTCTCCCGCCATCCGGACAGGAAATGCTGTTTTATCTGATGGACAAGGGTGTGTATCGCCGACTCGGGGAAGCAATCCGGACAAGGCATGCCAATGTGACATTGATTGGCGCTACAACGGAGGACCCGGGCAAGGTCTTGCTTCCGACATTGTACCGTCGCTTTTCTGTCAAATTGAATCTTCCGCCGTTGAGGGAACGGACCAGGGAAGAAAGAAAAGTACTGATCAATCATTTTCTTGCCGAAGAAGCAGGAAAAATGGGCCAGGCCCTCGCCATTACCGATAACTGCCGGGAGGCACTCCTGTCTTATCCTTGTCCCGGCAACATCGGGCAACTGAAAAGTGATATCCAGATCGCCTGTGCCCACGCCTATTTGCGTTATTTGAAAAGCAACAGGGAAAAAGTGTTAATTACAGCTGAAGATTTGCCGGAAGAAGTGTACGTCTATGCAACCCGTAGCAACTTAAAACAGATCCGGACCATTGATGGATCGGGAAACTGGCCGGAAACCGGTCAGGATGATTTCAGCCTCCCCAATATCTACCGGCATTTGGCCAACCAGTCAGATCATAAAAGTCTGCAGGATGTAATTAAAACCTATATCCGGGAACTGTCCAGACGGTATCATCAGCCACACGTATCAAAACAGGGCTGGCAGCAATTGATTGACAAGGATCTTTTTCAGGCATTGACAAGAGCGCGGCATGAACTTAAAGATGTTTTTCCGGTGGAACCTGACATCAACCAGCTTTATGTGATTGGCCTGCATTTGCAAAACTTCCGGAACCATCAAAAACAGCAAACGAACAAGGAATCGTTGCCCATTGTCATCCATCCGAATGTGGCGTACCGCCGGGCATCCCGGCATCTGGCCAGGTACCTGGACAAGGAAATCGGCCTCAAACTGCCGGATGAGGAAGTTGAACTGATTGCCCATTTCCTGCCGGACAGACCAACGGAAGTGTATACGGCTTCCGGGCAATCGGTGGCCATTATCCTTGTAACCCACGGGGATGCCGCGGCATCTTCCATGGCTGATGTAACCAATACACTGCTAGGCAATAAAGTGATTCATGCCATCGACATGCCGTTAAATCTATCGGCAAGCTCCATATACGAGCGGGTCAAGGAAAAAATAAAATCGCTGGAACAGGTGAGCGGAGTCCTTCTTCTCGTTGATATCGGTTCTCTGATTACCATGGGGGACACGATCCGGCATGATGTGGATATCCCTGTGAAAACCCTTTCCTGCGTCAATCTGCCCATGGTTCTTGAGGCAGGCAGGAAATCGCTTGTTACCGACCTGACACTGGATGATATATACGATGCCGCCAAAAAAGCGATGACCACTTTTTTCAGGGAAAACGAAGCTGAAAAAAACATCAAGAAAAAGCGCATGATCGCCACCGTCTGCTTCACGGGCGAGGGAGCGGCACAACTTTTGGAATCATGGTTAAAAGACCAGCTTTCCGCTTGGGACCAGGATGTGATTATCCGAACGGTCCGTATTGATCCGACCACCAAGGATACTTCTGTTTTAAACGACCTGAAAAATTACTATGACATGATTGCCATCATTGGGACCGTGCCCGTTTCCATCAAGGGGATTCCCTATATCCCGGCCTGGGAATTGCTGCAGCAGGACGGGATTTCCCGCATGACCAAACTGCTGGAAGTGACCAGAAAAACACCGGTCTTTCCTGAAAAAAGCGAGGTTGCTGCGGAAGAAATCTATTCCCTCGCTGTTCAGGGGCTTGGAGAAATTGTCACCCATGTCAATCCCAAAACGGTTGCCGCGATTTTAGACCGGCATCTGCCTCCTATCCGGGACTTTTATTCCTGGGATACTGACCGGGAACTGGGCATGTGGATGCACCTTGGCAGCCTGATGGACCGGATCGTTGCCGCGCAATTAAAAAATGACAGCCACAAGCTTACGGCAGCGATTCCGCTCGATGGTAAAATTGTCATCACCGATCAGGAAAAAGAAGTCTGGAAACCACTCCTCACCGCTCTTGAGAACACGTTTTCTGTTACCATATCTGATTCGGTTGAAAAAGAACTGATCAAGCTGTCTCGTTGACAGGGGAATATGAAGGATGGCCTGTTTTTACAGTGATGTGTGCAGAAAACTGCACACATTTTTTTATTTCCTTTGAAACCGCTTTATTATTGCATTCATCTGTGTTGGCACGGGTTTTGCATAATTGAAGGACGGGAGGGGAAACTACAACAGAAAACCGTGTTTTCCCTAATAAAAAGAAGGAGGCATGCGAATTCGTCAGATTTTGGATTTACTTGACGGGTATCGGAAAAATGCTCATCAAGGAGGGGGTCGTTTGGCAAACCTGAAAAGATTCCTGTTCCTGTATGCAAATCTGTTTTCACTGATCTGGATTGGTTACGGAACTTACGCTGTTGTCGCGGATCAGCCAAATGGTCAATTCCTGCTTGGATTTGGCGTTGCTTTTGCCATCGTGATCTTCGCCGCATCCTGGTTTTCCTATTGGTTGATGGGACATTACAAACGCATAGACCAAATGGCAAAACACGTATTTTCTTCTTCCAGAAAACAAAGGTAAACAACTATACGAAAGGGATGAGTTCAATGGAAAATCAACCAATCAAGCTGATTATTCTATGCAGTTGGGGGGCTACTTCCAGCCAGTTGGCCCAAAAGGTGCAGGAAGCAGCAAACAAACGCGGCATAAAATTGGAAGCTGACGCTGGTGGTACAGGTGAATTCAAAAACAAGGCAGACCAATATAACGTTGCCCTGCTTGAACCGCAGGTACGCCATCTGAAAAAAGAAGTGACCAAAGTGGCTGAACAGCACAATATTCCGGTAGAACTGGTTGACCAGCGCGCATTTGCCCTGATGGACGGGGATAAAGTGCTCGACCAGGTGCTGAAAATGCTGGAAAAGTAAAAATCAGTAAAAAGAGGGGGTCCTACTAATGATTGACTGGTTGGAAAATCACCTGATGGAACCGCTTGGAAGAATTGCCCAGAACAAATATCTGCAATCCATTCGTGACGCCTTTGTCATTTTCGCGCTTCCGGTTATTATTACCGGTGCAATTTTCTTGATTATTGCCAACCCTCCAACCTCATTAAACTGGGGGATTATCGATGCCTGGGCCAATGCGGTGGAACCGATCCAGGGCCAGCTGTTATTTCCATTCAACCTTACGTTTGGTTTAATGGCGTTAACCGTTGCCTTTGGTGTGGGGTACAGTCTGGCAAGCCGTGAGGATATGGATTCCGTCATGGCAGGGATTCTTTCCATGCTGTCGTTTTTCATGACAGCCTTTCCGGTTACGGCTATTGAAAACGTTCCGTTTGGAGATATTTTGAATTATCTTGGCGGACAAGGATTGTTTGTTGCGATTATCCTGGGGATTCTGACGACGGAAGCCATGCGTTTTCTCATCAATAAAGGAGTAACGTTTGAATTGCCGGCAGGGGTTCCGCCCTATGTCATGCGTACGTTCAGAGCGTTGGTACCCTTTATGATCATCCTGCCATTGGTATGGATTCTGGCCTGGATCGTCTGGGCAAACTTTGGTGTTACCATTCCGCAACTGGTTCTGGATTTGTTCAGCCCGCTCGTTGCAGCATCCAACTCTTACTGGGCGGCACTCGGCATGATTCTGTTGATGCTGATTCTGTGGTCGATTGGAATTCACGGGATGAACGTGGTTTCCTCAGTTGCTTATCCCTTCTGGATGACACAGCTGGCTGAAAACGCTGATGCCGTCAAAGCCGGCGCAGAAGCAACCGGGATTGTAACCGAGCCGTTCTTCCACATGTTTACCCATATTGGGGGATCTGGTGCAACCTGGGGACTGGTTATCTTCATGTTGTTCTCTGCCTCTGTCCAGTTGAAACAAGTTGGGAAAACAGCCCTTATTCCTGCCATATTCAATATTAATGAGCCAGTTATCTTCGGTGTGCCAATTGTCCTGAACCCCGTTCTGATCATTCCATTTGTTCTGGCTCCAACAGTGATTGTGACAATCAACTATATCCTGTTCGCCACCGGGATTTTGCCACCGGTCGTTCTGCAGCCGCCATTTACCGTACCAATCTTTTTTGGCGGGTTTATCGCCACTGGCGGCTCCGTCCTGGCAGGTCTGGTACAGATTATCGATGCAGTGATTGCAGCCCTGATTTATTGGCCGTTCTTCAAAAAATATGAGTCACAGCTGGTAGAACAGGAAAAAAATGATGGAGTGGAACCTGTTAATAGCTAAGGAGTGAAATGGATGAATTACGAGGAAATCATGACACAGCTCATTTTGCATGGTGGAAATGCAAGGGGAGCTGCCTATGAAGCACTGGATGAAGCAGAGGAATACAATTTTGACGAGGCAGAAAAATTAATGGAAGAAGCCAATGAGGAATTTTTAAAAGGTCATAAATACCAGACACAATTGATCCAGAACCAGGCTGAAAACGCTGTTCCCAGTTTTGTTATGATCCATGCCCAGGATCATGTGATGACAGCACAGGCAGAAATACAGCTGATCAGGCGCATGATTAACATGCTGCGCAAAACGGAACGGCTGGAAAAACGGTTGGAAAAATTGGAAGGTTAATGATACAAAGGAAGGGATGTCTGAACCAGGCATCCCTGTTTTTTATGAATGAAAGCATAAAGCCGCAGCCCCAATCACGCCGGCATTTTGATCCAGCATGGCGGGAACAATGTCCGTCTTTTGCCCGTCCGGACTGAGGGCGTATTTGCCGACATAGTTGCGAATCGCTGCAAATAATGGTTCTCCCGCCTTGGAAACACCGCCACCAATGATGATCTTGTCCGGTTCAAAGGTATTGATCAGGGTGACACAAGCGATACCGAGGACGCGAAAAACTTGTTCGATAAACCGGACAATTTCCGGAATTCCCTCATGATACAAGGCAAACACTTCCCTGGTTGTCAGCTGTTTCTCCAAGATTTCTGAAGCACGTTTTGCGATGGCTGTACCAGATGCAATTGATTCCAGGCATCCTTCCTGCCCGCAGGTACATTTGCCGAAAGAGGGATCGACAACCATATGGCCGATATCCCCGGCATTGCCGTTTTTGCCTCGCAGCAGTCTGCCGTCGGTGACAATTCCCGCTCCGATTCCGGTGCTGATTGTCATATAGACAAAATGATCATCATTTTTCCCGGCTCCCAGCCACTGTTCTGCCATTGCCGCAGCATTGGCATCATTTTCAAGAATGGCGGGCCATCCCCACCTTTCCTCCATCCACTGCCGGATTGGCACATCCCGCCAGTCAGGCAGGTTGGGTGGGCATTTGATCATGCCGTTTCCGGAGTCTAACGGACCGGGAGCCCCGATCCCAATTCCGGTCACATTTTGCCTGATTTGCGGATGAACGGTCAGGATGTGGTCGATTTCCCTGTGGATGCGTTTTATCATCGTCTTGGGAGAGATGGAGAGATCGGTCGGGATTTTGGCCTGTTCCCAGATCTTTCCGGTATGGTCAACCGCAGCAATGGCCGTTTTGGTTCCGCCAATATCGACGCCAATTGCAAAAGCCATTATTCGGCCTCTCCTTTGTAATCATCTTATATGTTTTCAAGCACATCCATAAAAGTTTCACAGGATGTCGCTTTCAGCAGGGACTGAACGATTGAACTGTTTTCAATGATTTTACCAAGCAGCTCATACATGGATTGCAAATCTTCCTTGCTTTCTTTTTTTACACTGAGTATACATACAAACTGAACCGGCTTGTCGCCCCAAAGAACCGGTTTTTTCAAGGTGCATACCGCAAGGAACGTATCACTTGATTTTGGAGTGATGGGATGGGGAATGGCAACCAGATTCCCGTATGCGGTAGGCGCAACCTTTTCGCGTTCATGAATGGCTTCAAGGAAATCGGGATCGACCAATCCCTTTTCAAGCAATTGCTCATGCATGAAAGCAAGCACTTCATTTTTTGAGGAAAAATGTTTGCCCAGAAACAGAAGGTCTTCCCTGAAATAAGCGGAGGCATCTTCCTTTTTGTCAGCAATCAGTGATTCGATCCGGGATAAATCATGATCCCCCATAATGGCATTTACTTCGATTACGGGAACAGGCAATGGTTCGAAAATGGGAATGGAACTGACAATAAAATCAATATTGCGCAAATTGCATTGGTGAAGGTTATAATATTCGGTCGTGCCTGCCACATCCAGGTTTTTCCCGAACCGGTTTTTGATTTTGTAATAAATCAGCTGGGCCGTTCCCAGGCCGGAAGCGCAAACGATCAGACACCGTTTCGGAGCAGCAGGGGATTTTTTTCTTTCCATGGCCACCCCGAAATGGAGGGCCAGATAGCCAATCTCGTTTTCATTCATCCGGATTCCGGTTTTATCCTCAATGGCCATTCCGGCAATGACTCCCGCATCAAAGGCGAGCGGATAATTTTTTTTAATATCCTCAAGCATGGGATTTCGGATGTTCATGCCAAATTTGTAACGGTTTATGGCCGGTTTCAGATGTAGACCAAGCCCCATGATCAATTCCCGGTCATGTTTCAAATCCAGTTCCATTTTTTCTTCAATTTTTTCCAGCATGATGTAAACCAGGCGCAAAATCTCCTGGTCCACGACGTGTTCCACCAACTGGTCCTGGTCATATGTTTGGGAGAGCATTTTTGTTCCTGCCAGATGGATGGCAATATAGGCGATTTCCTCTTTTGGAAAAGTGGTTTGAAACACGCTTCCAATTTCTTTGGCAATATGGTTGGCGACAATATACTCTTTCTGCCTCAGGATATCCCGGATCTCTGTCTGGTGCAATGTCACATGATTGCCGTTTTTAATCCGTTTAAGGGCGATGGCGATATGAATCAGCAAGTTATTGACGGAAATGTCCGCCATTGTGATCTGATGCTTTTTGATCTGGTTGAGAATGATCTGGTGGATGCGGTCAAGATCTCTGCGTGGCAATGGCAGGACGGGCTCACCCCGAATTTCTCCGGAATCATTCTTGGAAAAAATGTATTCCGCCATGCAAAAGCGAAGCTTGATTTCCCTGCCTTCCACTTTCAAACCGTGATTCGGTCGGGAAACCAGTTTGATGTCATATTTGCCCAGTTGTTCTTTTACCTGCTTCAGATCGTTTTGGACGGTAGACTTGCTGACGTACATTTCATCGGCCAGATTTTCAAGTTTTAGATACCCGTTGTTTAAAAGCAAACGACGAATCATATGGGAAATACGTTCCTCCGGCGTTCCGGGGATCTTTTGGCCGCCATTGCCAAAGTTGGTATTCAGGAATTGGCGAAAACCGTGGTCATCATCGATTATCAACTGGTACCCTTTCCCCATCAGGGATTCAATCCGGGCGCCATGGCCGGCAAGAAGGGCATCCAGATGTTTCACATCTTCCCGTATGGTTCGTACGGTGACCTGATTCAGGTTGGCAAGGTATGTTCCGGTAATTGGACCATGCGCACTCATCAATTCACGTAAAATATGCTGCATGCGTTGATTTAACATACATTTTCACCCTGTCTGCTCTCTCAAATTTTGTTGCTCGAGATGACAGCATTTTCATGCCTGGTGAATAAAACTTTTCATCCGGTGAATTATCCTTCTGTATACGGATTAATTCTATTGTGGCACAGTTTCCCGCTTTTACAAAGAGACTCCGGGCTCAATCCGGCCCCCCTTGAAAATGATGGAGAAACGGAGGGTTCCGGATTCAATCATGAACCAGAACCCGGTTCCGTTTATCTGTTTTGCGGAGGGAAAAACTGCGGCAAACAGGCTTTATGGGCTTCCAGCATTTCATCGAGAATCTGTTTTGCTATGGTATCTGATGGAACCAATGGATTAATCGTCATTGCCAGGAGTGCTTTATGGTAATCTCCCGTAACTGCCGCTTGAGCAGCCAGGCGTTCAAATGATTTGATCTGTTGGACCAGGCCTCTGACGGCAACGGGCAAATCACCGACAGCAATCGGCTTGGGACCGTCTTTTGTAATCACACAACTGATTTCCACTGCCGAATCATCCGGAATGCTGGCGATTGCGCCATTGTTTCTGGTATTTACCGGCTGAATATCCCGTTTGTCGTTGTAAATGGAATTGATCAGGTTGCAGGCAGCATCACTGTAGTAAGCTCCTCCTCTTTCCTGGAGCCGGGGTGGTTTGATGTCAAGTTCAGGGTCCCTGTATATTTCAAACAACTTTTTCTCAAGTTCCATCACGATTTCGGCACGGGTTCCTTTTTCCGCAAGTTCCTTTTTTTGCTCTTCCAGCATTTTTCCTGTCTGATAATAATACCGGTGATAGGGGCATGGCAAAATCCCGAGGGCCTTGATAAAATCTCTTTCCCAACCGACGTTCGCAATGTTTTTCATGGTCATTCCGGCTCCGCCGGCAATCAGGTCGACCACTTTTGCGGTGACATTTACGCCATCCAGATAGACATTCAGTCCATAAACCATGTGATTGAGGCCGGCAAAATCGATCCGGACCTGTTCCGGTTCGGCATTCAGCATTTGCGCGATCCCCCTGTGCATACCGATCGGGACATTGCACAAGCCGACAGTTTTCCGAATGCCGCCGTACCGGAGTACCGCTTCTGTTACCATGCCGGCGGGATTGGTGAAGTTGATCAGCCATGCGTCCGGACAAAGTTCTTCCATATCCCGGCATATGTCCAAAATGACGGGAATGGTTCTAAGTCCCTTGAACAAGCCGCCCGGCCCATTGGTCTCCTGGCCGATCACATCATATTTGAGCGGAATGGTTTCATCCTTGGCGCGGGCCGTGAGTTGCCCGACGCGGATTTGCGTTGTGACAAAATCGGCTCCGGGCAGCGCTTCCCTTCGATCAAGCGTCAGATGAATTTCAATCGGAACATTGGCCTTTTTGACCATCCGTTTGGCAAGAGCCCCTACAATTTCAAGTTTTTCCTTGCCTTCTTCAATGTCTGCAAGCCACAGTTCGCGAACAGGCAGTTCAGGATACCGGTTGATCAAGCCTTCGACCAGTTCAGGTGTATAGCTTGATCCGCCGCCAATCGTAACCACTTTGATTCCGTGCAAAGGACTTCACCTCATATCCGTTTGATTCGGCTGGCAAAATCAGAAACCATTATTTCTGGCAACTTCTTTCATCCAGCGGGCACTTTTCTTTGGTGTCCTTTTCAAGGTGCCAAGGTCGACCCGGAACAAACCATAGCGGTTTTTGTATGCATTTGTCCACGACCAGTTGTCCATAAATGTCCACAGATGATAACCTTTGGCGTTGCATCCGTCTGCGATTGCTTTATGGAGCCATTTCAAATGCTCGCGGACAAATTCGATCCGGTAGTCATCCTGGACTTCACCATCTCTGATGAATCTTTCTTCATTCTGGACGCCCATGCCATTTTCGGAAATAAACGATTCAATATTGCCGTAGTTTTTCTTCAGGTTCATCATGATGTCATAAATGCCCTTTTCGTAGATTTCCCAGCCGCGATACGGATTCATTTTCCGGCCCGGCATTTCATAGCTGTCAAAGAACCAGTCCGGCATGAATGGCCCGTATGGATTGGGAAGATGCTCTTTGGCCTTGACACGGCGCGGCTGGTAATAGTTTACTCCCAGAAGGTCGATTTTCCCGGCTTGCAGGAGTTCACTGTCTCCTGGTTGCGTGACGGGCAATATCCCATGTTCACTTAAAATTTCAATCAGGTCCCGCGGATATTCTCCCAGAACAGCCGGGTCCAGGAAGCTGCGGTTGAAGAACAGGTCAGCGATGTGTGACGCTTTCAGGTCAGCCGGATGCCGGCTTCTGGGATAAGAAGGGGTCAGGTTCAAAATGATGCCGATTTTCCCGCCGGTGTTTGACTGCCGGAATGATCTGACTGCCTTGGCATGAGCGATCATTGTATGATAGGCTACCTGGGCGGCACGTTTGAAATCGACCACATTGGGATAGTGGAAGTCATAGAGATAGCCGCCTTCCACTGGAACAACCGGTTCGTTGAAGGTAAACCACTTTTTGACACGGTCGCCAAACAGGCGAAACGCTTCTTTGGCGTAGTTTTCATACAGGTCGGTTACTTCCCTTTTTTCCCAGCCCCCTTCATACTGCAGCTCCAGCGGCATATCAAAGTGGAAGAGGTTGACGAATGGTTCAATTCCGTTTTGGATCAGTTCATCAATGACGTTATTGTAAAATTGGACCGCTTCTTGATTTATCTCGCCGCGTCCGCCCGGAATGAGCCTTGACCAGGAAATGGAGAAGCGAAAGGTATTGTGGCCTGTTTCTTTCATTAATCGGATATCTTCCTTGTAGCGGTGGTAAAAATCGGATGTGGTTTCAGGCCCGACATTTTCAAAAAAACGGTTTGGCTCTTTTTCGTACCAATAGTCCCATATATTTTTTCCTTTTCCGCCTACATTTGCCGCGCCTTCGATTTGCGTGGCAGAAGTTGCGCTTCCCCACCAGAAATTTTCCGGAAATTTGTATTGTATGGGCAATTGTGTTCCCTCCGTTTTCAGTGTTCTGTTAAGAAATGGCAGTGTCATTTGCAGAGAACTTCAAGAGCGATTTCGTTTCTCTTTATCCGAGTAATCGGCTGCGATAAATTTCGATAATTTCTTCTGCCAGATCCCTGACGGTCATGGATGTCATCAGATGATCCTGGGAATGCACCAGTATGACATTGACAGGTGCCATTTCCCCATTTGCCTCTTCATGCAGCAGCTCAGTCTGATATTGGTGTGCCTTGCCAAGTTCTTTTCCAGCTTCCTTGATTAGTTGATCTGCTTCGGCAAACTGTCCGGCCTTTGCTTTTTGGATTGCTTCCATAGCGCTTGATTTGCCGTTTCCGGCGTGCAGGATGATTTGAAACGCAATTTCCGTTATTGAATCCATTTTTCAATCACTCCCGAAGTTTCCAGATAGAATATCGTTAATTTCCTGATTTCAATGGAAACCATCATTTATTTCTGTTTTGAAGCTTTTTTCTCATTTTCATAATAGTTTTTATCAAGTATTTTTAGAAATGGCCACCAGATGCCCATCACAACCAGCAAATTGACGATCTGCAATACCGCTCCCTGCCAGGCATTTCCGGTAGCCAGAAAACCGTTCAAACCAATGGGAGTTGTCCATGGAACAATAATTCCGGCCGGTTTTGGCACAATTCCCGTCGACATGGCGAAATAGGTGATAATGGTGACAACGACCGGCGCCAGCACCCATGGAATCAACACCAGGGGATTCATGATGATAGGCAGGCCAAAAATAATCGGTTCATTCACGTTAAAGATGCCGGGAGGGCCTCCCAATTTGCCAAGTTCCTTGATTTGCCTGCTTCGGCCAATGAGGAACAACAGGATGACAACAGCCAGAGTCATTCCCGATCCGCCCATGCCGACCAGAAAGGTATCGATAAACTGTTTGGTAATAACATTGGGCAATTCGATTCCGGCCTGGAAAGCTTGCAGATTCTGGTCGTTTAATGCATACCAGACGGGGTCGAAGACAGAGTTTACAATAATTTGGCCATGCAAACCAAAGAACCAGAACAGCTGGATCATAATAACCGCCACAATCGTTGCCGGCAGCCCGCTGCCAAGCACCGTAAGCGGCTGCTGAATCACCGTGTAGATGAAGTTCTGTACCGTTTCAAAAGGGGTATAGCTGAAAATGATCCGAACCGCCAGGAAGATGGTTAAGGTCATGGCAATGGGAATCAGTGCGCTGAATGATCTGGAGACAGCATCCGGAACTCCGGGCGGCATTTTAATAGTCCAGTTTTTCTGCACAAAATAGCGATACAGTTCTGCAGAAATAAAAGCGGTAAAGATCCCGAGGAACAGTCCTTCCGCACCGAGACTGGATGTCGGAATGACGCCGCTTATCCCTTCGAGCACTTGTGGCGTCAGAATCAGGAAAGCTGCCAGGGCGACGACGCCGCCATAAATTCCTTGCAGTTTGTATTGCCGGGTCAGATTGTACCCGATTCCAATGATTACAAACAGTCCCATAATGCTTAAGGTAGCAGCCGATGCCGGACCAAGCGCATTCTGATAGGCTGCATAAGCTTCTTCACTTAACAGGCGGTCCAGAAATGGGAAGTTGGCAATGACGACAAAAATGGAACCGAAGATAATCAGCGGCAGTGCCAGCATGAATCCGTCACGAAGCGCTGTCAGGTACCGGTTGTTGTTCAACTTGTCTGCAACAGGCAACAGGATTTTTTCCAACACATTCATGAATTTGTTGTTATTCATTTTTGCCCACTCCTGTCAAATAATTTATTTTTCGATCAATTCCAGTGCTCTTTTTAATACTGCTTCTCCATCAATGCGCCCATAAGCTACCGGATCGATCACTTCTACGGGGATTCCAAGTTGCTCGGCGGTTTTGGAGAATTTCTTCAGCATAAATCGCATTTGCGGACCAATCAGCAGTACATCTGCTTTTTCCATTTCTGTCTGTGCCTTGTCCTGGGCAACGGCCCAAATTTCAACCTCAATTCCTTTTGCTTCTGCAGCCTGCTTCATTCGTGTTACAAGCAGACTGGTAGACATTCCTGAAGAACAAGCCAGTAAAATATGTTTCATCCATGATTCCTCCAGTCGGGCTGGTATTTGATAGGATTCCTGATATTGGATGTCCTCAATTCATATTTTAAATTGCAAACGGTTGCAACTGGACACAGAGTTTTTCCGGCAGGTGGGGGAAGTGTTTGTTCATGCGTGGTGTGGCTGTTTTTCGCTTGAATGGGAAATTCCTTTACATTTTGTAAAGCGCATATTATAATAATTGAAGAAACTGGTTATAACCAATAGGAAATATTGAGATGTTGGAGGTGGAAGATAACATATTGGATAAAACAAGCAAAGTGCCATTATATCTGCAATTAATGGAAGAACTGATCAAGAAAATAGATGCCGGAGAATATCAGGAACATGAAAGGCTGCCTTCCGAGCGGGAACTTTGTGAACTGTATGATTTGAGCCGGATCACTGTAAGGCAGGCGCTGATGGAACTGGAAAAAGAAGGGTATATTTACAGGCTTCACGGAAAAGGAACGTTTGTTGCCCCCAAATCTTACAATCAGGATTTGCTCAAGCTTTACAGTTTTACCGAAGAAATGAAAGCGCTGGGGAAAGTCCCCGCAACCAAAGTGCATTCTTTTAATGAAATAGTGATTGATGAATGGCTGGCAAACAAAATGGATCTGAAACCGTCCGAAGAGGTTTTCAAAGTGGTTCGCCTGCGGCTTGCAGATGATGAACCCCTGATTTATGAAACTTCCTATTTGCCTAAAAAAATTTTCCCGGGGCTGACCGCAGACGATCTGGTTAAGAGGCCCATGTATGATGTTTTTCGGGAGGATTACCAGATCAGGGTTACCAGAGCAGTGGAACGGTTTTCCGCAACACTGATCCGTTCCAAGGAAGCCGAACAGTTAAAGACAGAGGAGAATTCACCTGCGATGCTGATTAAACGGTATGCGTACAACAATGAGACTTTGATTGAGTATACGGTCAGCGTTGCGCGAGGCGACAAGTTTGATTACACTGTTGAATTGCTATAGAACTCTATTAGCCATAATAGAGTTATTTTAAAATTATAACTGGTTATGACGACATAACCAGATCAGGTTTGGAGGAAATGACATGTTGCAACTTGCACCTGAAGTATTGAAAGCCGGAAAAGCCATATATACTGCAACAGAAATTTTCCAGCAGCCGGAAGTATGGAAGGAACTTAAACAGACCCTTTCCGGGAGACAGGTACAGTGGCAGGATTTTTGGGAATCGGTTTGCAAACAGCATGACCAGGTGCGCGTGATTTTTACCGGAGCCGGAACATCTGCATTTGCCGGCGATCTCCTTGTTCCCCATTTGCGGAAACAGAACAGGAGAAATATCCTGTTTGAAGCGGTTCCGACCACAGATATCGTGTCAAATCCGGCAGAGTGCTTTATTAAAGAAATTCCGACAGTTCTTGTTTCTTTGGCACGGTCGGGAAACAGTCCGGAAAGTGTGGCCACTGTGGCATTGGGGAGGCAAAGGGTTGATCATTTCTATCAAGTGGTAATTACCTGTAATAAAGACGGGCAACTGGCCCGGGATGCCCGGGGGGATGAAAAAAGCATTATTTTTCTCATGCCGGAAAAGGCGCATGACCAGGGGTTTGCCATGACCAGCAGTTTTACTGCGATGATGCTGACAGCCAGATTTCTGTTTGCGGAAAAACCGTTTGACAGACAGCATTTTGAAAAAATCACCGCCTGCGCAGAAAAATGGATTGATCGAATTCCGCCTGTGATTGATGACATCCTGCAATTTGATTTCCAGCGCATTGTCTATCTGGGATCAGGTCTGTTGGGACAGCTGTCACATGAAGCGGCACTGAAAATGCTTGAACTGACAGCCGGAAACGTGGTAGCGATCCATGAATCTTCACTCGGTTTTCGCCATGGACCAAAGTCTGTTTTAAACAGCCAATCTCTGGTTGTGCTTTTTATGTCCCAGCAATCCTATACACGCAAGTACGATATGGACATGCTCAGGGAGTTGGCTCGTGATAACTCTGGAGCCAAAGTGGCAGTTCTTTCGGAAAAAGCGGATGAAGAAACAGGAAAGCTTGCTGACTGGCTGATTCCGGTTCATTCCGATCGCGACACATTGGATGACGACTTTTTACTGGCTCTGTTTTATATCATTTTTGCCCAGACACTGGCACTCAAAAAGTCTCTTCAACTTGGAATCACACCTGATAATCCAAGCCCGGACGGAAGGGTGAACCGGGTGGTAAAGGGAGTAACCATCTATCCTTTCCCGTAACAGGCATTTGAGTAAATCAATGGCAAAGGGGGTGATCTGCTTCGGTTATTAGATCTGCTTCAGGCATAAGGTGTTGCGTTTATTGTAAACGTTTGCAGACAGACTTCCTGAAAGAAAAACCTTGAAAGGAAAGATCATTTATGGCAAAGCCAAACATCTTGCTGACCAGAATTGACAATCGCCTGATCCACGGGCAAGTCGGGGTTACCTGGGTAAATCATTTGGGGGCAAATCTGGTAGTGGTTGCCAATGACAAGGTGGCAAACGATGAAATCCAACAGAATTTGATGGATATGGTATTGCCTGATGTCATTTCGGCAAGATATTTTTCTTTGCAAAAAACAATTGATGTTATTCACAAGGCCAATCCCCGCCAAAAAATATTTTTGGTGGTCAAAGATGTCCATGATGCTCTTGCTCTGAAAGAAGGTGGTGTCCCCATCGATAAAATCAATGTCGGCAATATGCATTATGAAGAAGGCAAAAAACAGATTTCTTCCACCGTTTCAGTAGATGAAAATGATATTGCCGCTTTTAAACGTTTGCATGAATTGGGCGTAAAACTTGATTTGCGCAGAGTCCCGGGTGAAAAAGGCAGAGATATCATGGGTCTGTTATAGATCTGTGATAAATTTACCAATCCTGATCGGGATTAAAGGGGAGATTTCACGATGTTGATGGAGGCTGTTTTGATCGCTTTGTGGGCCGGGATAATCGGAATTGACCTTTATAACGGGCTGACTCACATTCACCGTCCTGTAGTTACGGGGCTGGTGGTGGGGCTGATTTTGGGTGATGTAACCACAGGTTTGATTGTTGGCGGGACACTGGAACTGATCTGGATGGGAATGGTGCCGCTTGCAGGCGCACAGCCGCCCAATGTGGTAATCGGCGGGACAATTGGAACCGCTTTCGGCATTATTGCCGGGCAGGATCCCAACATTGCTGTCGGTGTGGCGGTTCCTTTCGCTGTTGCCATGCAGGGGCTGGTAACATTGATGTTTACGGCATTTGCTCCAGTCATGCATAAGGCAGATCAGTTTGCGCTTCAAGCAAATGTGAAGGGGATTGACAGGATCAATTATCTGGGGTTGTCCATTCATTTTGTCTTTAACGCTCTGATTGCCTTTTTGCCCATTTACTTTGGTGCAGAACAGGCCAGGATTTACGTGCAGCAGATTCCACAGTGGATTATTGACGGCTTTTCCATTGCAGGAGGGATTATGCCGGCAATTGGTTTTGCCATGTTGTTGAAAATCATGATGAAGTGGGAATATGTAATGTTCTTTATCATCGGGTTTGTTTTGGCTGCTTACCTTAAAATGCCAATCCTGGCAATCGCCTTGATCGGGCTGGCGATTGCCATGTATGACTTCTACCAGAACAAAAACAGGAAAGGTTCAAACCTGACGGGAGAGGAGGAGATGGCAGATGGAATTTAAAGACTGTCACGATCAAACCCCGGCCCCGGATTTAACCTGGAAACAATTGCGCCAAATGGGATGGAGGTCTTTATTTTTGCAAGCCTCATTTAACTATGAGCGCATGCAGGCTGCCGGCTGGTTGTATTCCATCCTTCCCGGTCTGCGCCATATTCATCAGAACAAAAAAGACCTGAGCAAAGCCATGAAAGATCATCTTGAATTTTTTAATACCCACCCGTTTCTGGTGACATTTATTATGGGAATTATCCTGGCCATGGAACAGCGCAAAGAAGACCGGGAAGCCATCCGCGGGATTAAAATTGCCACCATGGGACCGCTTGGCGGGATTGGGGATGCGTTATTCTATCTGACCCTGCTCCCGATCACAGCGGGAATCGGGGCTTCGCTTGCCATCGAAGGCAATTTTCTGGGACCGTTTATATTTTTGATTTCCTTTAACATTATTCATTTTGGTGTCCGTTTTGGTCTGATGAACTATGGATACAAGATGGGTGTTAAAGCGATTGCAAAAATCAAGGAAGGAACAAAACAGATCACACGTGCGGCATCGATCGTCGGATTAACGGTAGTTGGCGGACTGATTGCAACTTATGTCGCTTTTAACGTGAATTATGTGTGGAAGTCCGGTGAAGCGAAACTTAACATTCAAACAGATGTACTGGATCAAATCATGCCCGCAATGCTTCCGCTGGCTTACACCTTGCTGATGTATTGGCTGCTGAAGAAAGGGCGTTCTCCGCTAACCCTGATCGGTATTACCCTGGTGATCGGGCTGATTGGCTCTTACTTCAAAATTCTCTGATGCGAAACCGGAAAGACTGGTTTTGGAAAAATTCCCTTCCTGGAAGGATGATGAGATTGATCGGATTTGTTATAACCGGGCACGGCCCATTTGCAAGCGGAATAATGGAATCCGTCCAATTCATTGCCGGAAAAGTTGAACAGATAAGTGTGGTGCCATTTCAGGAGGATCAGGAAAAACTTTATAAGGATCTCAAACAGGCTATATCCGAAGTGGATACCGGTTCAGGCACCGTTTGCTTTGCCGATTTGGCAGGCGGAACTCCGTTTAATGTCTGTTCCCGGATCGCCTTGACGAGAAAAAATGTACGCGTGATTGGCGGAACCAATTCTCCCATGTTGTTAAGCGGATTGTTCCAGCGGGAGCTGGAGCTTGACCAGTTCGTGGATCTCGTGCTTTCGGAAGGGAAGGAGAGTATCAAAACATTTCAGATAAAGGACAGAGAGAAAAAAGAATAGACGGACGGAATTTAGATTCAGCGAAAACGTGATCAAAACGCGGATTAATTCATGATGACAAGAGATATACAGAGAAATCCAAAATATAACCGATTTCATATCAATGCATGCCTTGACATGGTTTCCAAGAATAATCAATAGATCTCTATAAATAAAAACTTGTGAAACCCCCGACCCAGCCATTGAATTAAAAAATATAATCCCGGAATACGACTGGCATGATTTTGCAGGACACAAGGTTTCATGTGAAAGAAGGGGCTTTTTCCCTTCTTTCAGCCTGTAAAATAACAAAAACAGGCGGTTCCAGGGTTTTGCTCCTTCTCCTTGTTGCAAGCGCTTCATCATTTCCCTTCAGGTTGGCTTATCAATCTGCTTTCGCTTGAACAGCTTACCCGTTTTTCCTTCGGACTTTCCAGCTGCCGGTACCAACGTGATTATGTTCTGAAAAATATTTCTTCACGTGATAATTGAAACGTGTGAAGAAGTAGTTGTGTTATAGTTTTTGATAATAATAATTATAAAAAAATAACGATAGATTTACTGAGAATAACTTGTTGTCTTTTTAACAAGCAGGTACAAGATCTGATGAATGTTTCATGAATAACTACAGTAACAGGCAAATTTGATAAATATATGATATCATATATTTTAACAAATAAAATTTTTTGTGTTGGTCAGGCAATTTTAGTTTCAGCAAAGTTGTAAAGGCAATTCTTGCTTTGAATCCATATATCTCTAGTTATACATATAAAAGTATTTTTGGATATGAATTATCATTTCTGTTGGTACGAGGTTGCCGTTCCTGGTTCGAAGATGTGGATTCAAGTTCCCTCCTTTATCATTCCACAATTGAAACAAGACTTAAGAAAAAAATTGCCTCGTTTGATCGTTTTTTATACCATGTCCTTTTTTATGAAACAACTTTTGAGAAAAGCGGTATACAAGCCAGAGGTGAGCACAATGGAAGGGATCAATCTCGGGGAAATAGTGGATACAAAAATCTTGCAGGAAATGCAGGACAAGTTCTGCGAAGCTACCGGACTGTCTGCCGTTACGGTGGATTATCGTGGAATACCGGTTACCAGATATAGTAATTTCACCCCTTTTTGCCGATTGATCAGAGATGTCAGTACGTACGAGGATCGCTGCCACCAATGTGATGCATATGGCGGAATTGAAGCAGTCAGAAGAAATAAACCTCATCTATATCGATGCCATGCCGGCCTTGTAGATTTTGCTGTTCCTATTAAAGTAAAAGGGTTATTTACAGGTTCAGTACTTGCGGGGCAAGCCAAACTGGAAGAATCGGAACTGGAGCAAATCGATAAGATTACGAGTGAAGCAACGGACTGGAGAAAAGACGAAATGCTGGTAAAAGCGTATAACCAGCTTTCATTTACGTCACTGAAAAAAGTGAAAGCAGGAGCACAATTATTGCATTCTATTATCAGCAATCTGATTGAAAAAAGCCTTCTCCAATCTGTCCAGGATGAGCTGGATCAGAAATATACCATATTAAAAAAGGAACTGAAAGATCGGGAGAAACGGGAGAAAGCCTTGCAGGAAAAAGAATTGACTTTCCTTGAATCTTCACTCAATATTAATTTTCTGGAACACTCCTTAAATACGGCGTCACGGCTGGCCATTATTGAAAAAGCCCAAAAAACGACTGAATCATTAATTAACATATCCGATTTTTTAAAATATACGGTTCAAACGTTCAACAAGGTGGTCAGACTGGAAGAGGAAGTTGCGCATATCAAACATTATCTTGAATTGCAAAAGCTTCGGTTTGGTGATCGTTTCCAGTATGAACTGGATATTCCGGAAGAAGTACGGAATCAAATCATTCCTTCTCAAATCCTGGCGGCAATTATCGACAATGCTCTGGTACATGGACTGGAAACAAAAAATGGAAAAGGATTCCTGAAGGTTTCAGCTGATCTGGCTGATGACAAAATACAAATTCAAATTATCGATAATGGTGTGGGAATGCCTGTAGATGTTCTGGAACAAATCCAGTCAGATCAGGATAAACCGCGAGATTTGTCAGTGAAGCATACAATGGGTATGGATCTCTTCGCTGTTAAAAGAATTTTAAAAAAGTATTATGGAAACGATTACAAGATGACTGTTACCAGTCACCTGTATAAAGGAACTTCGGTAATAATCACCATTCCTGAAGAATCAAGGTGATAATATGATAAAAGTTCTATTGGCTGATGACGAAAATCTGGAACGGGAAGCGTTCAAGTGCATTTTGGATGAGTTGGGTGGTGAAGTGTCACTGATTGGCGAAGCAACAGATGGAAAAATGGCGATAAAATTGGCCGAAGATCTTGAACCGGATGTCATTTTTATGGATGTGAACATGCCAGGAGTAAAAGGAACGGATGCTGCGAAATTAATCAGGAAAAACCATTTGGATCAGGCCATATATTTAATGTACTATTACTCTGACCTTGATGCAGAAAAAATCAGCCAGTATGCTGACGGGATTATTTCCAAACCGGTTCGGCCAGATGATGTGCAATCGAAAATATTCGCCTATAAAAGCCGGAACGAAGTAAAATTGTTTTCCCGGGGAGGATTGCTGGAACAGCTCTTAAGACAAATCCATAAAGAAAATTTCAGAGAGTCAAAAAAACGGTTGAACAGCCTGATGGATCATCTGCTTGAAATTGATCAGGAACTGGCCAAACTCAATCATACGATAGAAATAATCGGAGGCAGTATGCTTAAGATTTGTGAGGCTAAAGGAATTGAAAAATTTATACCAGAAACCAACTGGAAAGACGGATTGACTATTTATAACGCCAAGGGGCGTTTGGAATCATTATTAACATCCATTTTTCAGGCGATTCTGAGTCAAGGCCCTGTTTCAACACAAAGCGAAATCCAAACCATTCTGAATTATATTGAGATGCATTACATGGATGGGGTAAGTCTGGAAGAAGTAGCCGATTTCGTACATTTAAGTCCTCATTATGTCAGCAGGCTGTTCAAGAAAGAGGTACAGACGACTTTTATCAATTATGTGACTGACCGGAGAATCGAGCATGCCAAAGAGATGCTGAAAAATACGAGTTTGCCTGTTGTCAATATTGCAATGAAACTTTCATTCCAGGAACATACTTATTTCAGCAAGGTTTTTAAAAAAACGGTTGGGCTGACTCCCACGGAATATCGAAATCAGTTTAAAAAAGACAAACACGAACTCATGAACAGATTCAGTTATAAAACAAGCAAATACTGGTACATTTAAACCCTGCATGTTAACAAAGTATGAAAAATTTTTTTTAGAAGCGAAGAGATGTCAATGCCGTTCCCAAAGCAAAAGCAAACACTTTCGGGGAAAACGGGCGAAACGCTTGAGTGAAGCAAGTGGAGAACCCGCCTGGACCCCAATGCTTCCTTGCAAGGTGGAGACGGAACGGAGCCCTGAATATTGTCTTTTTTTTACGATCTGACCACCGCAATTGGAAGCGGTGGTATATTTTTTTGCACATTTGCAGGTCTTTTTTTGTTGGACATGAGGTGACTAGCCTTCTTCAGTTTCCATACAAAATAGAAAATATTCAATTAATACCGGGTTTGTAGAAAGAATGGTCAAAAAAATATCATTTCATCTAATTTCTCCCGCAAAAAAATCCTCATGGTTGCATAAAAAATATCAGGCAAGATTTGTCCACAGGTTCAATATTTATCAGATCCTGATAAAAACCTACCGGGATCAATGGCTTTGCAGAGAGTATTCTTGTTAATGAAGACAATATTTTCATTCATCAATATTAAATAACCACTTCAGGGAGGTATTTTTCATGATCAAAGAAGCATTGGGCATGGTTGAAACAAAAGGGTTGGTTGGATCGATTGAGGCAGCAGATGCCATGTTGAAAGCGGCGAATGTTTCCCTTGTCGGATATGAAAAAATTGGTTCCGGACTGGTCACTGTCATGGTCAGAGGCGATGTAGGGGCTGTAAAGGCTGCGACAGATGCTGGTGTTGCGGCTGCCCAGAAAGTGGGAGAAGTTGTCTCTACTCACGTAATCCCGAGACCGCATACTGAGGTCGAACTGATCCTTCCAAAATTGAATAATGAGAAATAGGATGTCAGGGGGTGCAAATTATGCAAGAAGAGTATATTGATAAAATTATTGATGAGGTAATGAAAAAAGTTGAAGACCATCCGACCGGAAGAAAACAAGAAACAACCACAGAAAGAAATGGGAGTAAATCGGTTAGTCTGACCCAGTTTGTGGGTGTGAGCGAAGGAGATACGATTGGGCTTGTTATTGCCAATGTCGATTATACCCTTCATGAAGCCATGAATCTGGACAAGAAATACCGCTCTATTGGTATTATTGGCGGACGAACAGGTGCAGGTCCCCAGATCATGGCTGCCGATGAAGCCGTGAAGGCAACGAACACCGAAATTCTGGCGATTGAACTTGCCCGAGATACCAAGGGAGGAGCAGGCCATGGAAGTTTAATCATCTTCGGTGCTGAAGATGTTGCAGATGCCAGAAGAGCAGTAGAAGTCGCCTTGACGGAATTGAAAAGGACCTTTGGCGATGTCTATAGCAATGAAGCGGGACACCTTGAGTTTCAATATACAGCAAGGGCCAGTTATGCATGTGAAAAGGCATTTAATGCAGTTGTCGGAAAATCATTCGGGCTGGTAGTAGGAGCACCGGCTGCAATCGGAGTGGTTCTTGCCGATACCGCTGTAAAAGCGGCCAATGTTGATGTGATCGCATACAGTTCACCGGCAAAGGGGACAAGCTTTACGAATGAAGTGATTTTATCCTTCAGTGGTGATTCAGGTGCTGTGCGACAGGCATTGACCGCCGCCAGGGAAGTGGGGTTGAAGCTGCTTGGCGTCATGGGCAGTGAACCTGTCTCTTCTACAACTCCATATATTTAGGGAGTTTTTATTTTTCAAGGAGGGAGCACGAAATGAAATCGAAGCGCTTTCAGGTTTTGTCCGACCGGCCGGTCAACAAAGACGGTTTTGTCCAGGAATGGCCTGATGTCGGGCTGATTGCGATGGAAAGTCCGAATGATCCGAAACCGGGCATAAAAATTGAAAATGGAAAAGTTGTTGAATTGGATGGCAAAAAGCGAAGTGAGTTTGATTTTATTGACCGTTTTATTGCCGATTATGCCATTCAACTGGAAAATGCCGAAGAAGTCATGCAAATGGACTCTCTGGAAATTGCAAGGATGCTGGTTGACATCAATGAGCCAAGGCAAAAAATTATTTCACTTACAACAGCAATGACACCAGCCAAAATTGTTGAAGTTGTAGAAAAGTTAAATGTAGTAGAGATGATGATGGCACTTCAAAAAATGCGTGCCAGAAAAACTCCTTCAAATCAATGCCATGTAACAAACGTGAAAGATAATCCGGTGCTGATCGCTGCAGATGCGGCAGAGGCAGCATTAAGGGGATTTGATGAACAGGAAACCACTTTGGGCATCGTCCGTTATGCACCGCTTGCCGCACTTGCCATTCTTGTCGGAGCCCAAACAGGACGCGGCGGGGTTTTGACCCAATGTTCCGTTGAAGAAGCAACTGAACTTCAACTGGGCATGAAGGGGTTGTCGCTGTATGCTGAAACCGTTTCCGTGTATGGTACGGAACCTGTTTTTGTGGATGGGGATGATACTCCATGGTCTAAAGCCTTTTTGGCTTCTGCCTATGCATCCAGGGGAATGAAAATGAGATTTACCTCTGGTTCCGGTTCAGAGGTACAGATGGGATATGCCGAAGGAAAGTCAATGCTCTATCTTGAAGCACGTTGTATTTTTGTGGCCAAAGGTGCCGGTTCACAAGGACTGCAAAATGGATCAATCAGTTGCATTGGAATTCCAGGTGCCGTTCCTTCGGGGATCCGGGCCGTACTTGCCGAAAACCTGATTACCACTATGCTGGATATGGAAGTTGCATCTGGCAATGACCAGACCTTTTCCCATTCAGATATCAGAAGGACAGCGCGTACCCTGATGCAGATGCTGCCGGGAACCGATTTTATTTTCTCCGGTTACAGTGCGGTTCCGAATTATGACAATATGTTCGCCGGTTCAAATTTCGATGCCGAAGACTTTGACGACTACAATGTCCTTCAGCGAGACCTGAAAGTGGATGGTGGATTGCGTCCGGTTTCAGAAGAAGAGGTTGCAGCTGTCAGAAACAGGGCGGCAAAAGCGATGCAGGCCATCTTTGCAGAACTGGGCTTGCCGCAAGTGTCAGTTGAAGAAGTGGAAGCCGCAACTTATGCCCATGGCAGCAAAGACGTGCCAGACCGGAATGTAGTAGAGGATCTGAGAGCAGCAGAAGAGATTATGCGTGGTGAAACAACCGGCCTGGATATTGTTAAGGCCTTGTACAAACACGGCTTTGAAGATGTGGCGCAAAATGTTTTAAACATGTTGAAACAACGGGTCTCTGGCGACTATCTGCATACATCGGCCATTGTCGATGAAGATTTTCATGTTGTCAGTGCAGTAAATAATCTTAATGATTATCAAGGTCCGGACACCGGATACAAGATGAGTGAAGAACGATGGGAAGAAATTAAAAATATACCTCTGGCGTTAAATCCGGAAGAAGTCGATTGAAAAGAGAAAGAGGTGTCAATATGGATATCAGTGAAAAAATGATTCGCCGCGTGGTTGAAGAAGTTTTGGCGAACATGAGGCAAGAGCAGAATGAACCATCTTCCTCCCGTCTGAAACTGTCTTCGACGGATGATGGAGAACTGTTTGAAGAAATCGGTTATGCAAGACGCGGGACAAGAAATGACGAAATTGTTGTTGCGATTGGTCCGGCCTTTGGAAAAACACAGACAAAAACGATTGTAAAAATTCCGCACAGGGATGTCATCAGAGAAATCATGGCGGGGGTTGAAGAAGAAGGATTGTCCTGCCGATTAATGAGGGTTAAAAGAACCTCCGATGTTGCTTTTATCGCACATGATGCGGCGAGATACAGCGGTTCCGGAATTGGAATCGGAATCCAATCCAAGGGCACTACCGTAATTCATCAAAAAGATCTGGTGCCACTAAGCAATCTTGAATTATTTCCCCAAGCTCCGCTGATTACTCTGGAAACGTACCGGGCTATTGGGAAAAATGCAGCCAAATATGCCAAAGGCGAATCCCCCAATCCGGTACCAACCATGAATGACCAGATGGCCAGGCCGAAATTCCAGGCAATCGCTGCATTGCTCCACATCAAAGAGACCCAGCATGTGGACAAAAATGCCAAACCGGTCGAGCTGAGACTTAAATAATTCAGGAAAAGCGGGAGGTGTATGAAATGAATGAACGGTTGTTGGAAGAAATCATCAAAGACGTCATTTCGTCCATGAGAGAAAACAAAAGTGAAACCGGGGGGGAAAGAAAAAACAACCCGGACGGACCCCAATCATGCGAGGATTGCCGCAAGCTCACAACGGAGGATTATCCAATACAGGAAAAACACCCGGAATTGATCAAAACACCTACCGGAAAAAAACTGGATGAAATTACGATGGAAAAAGTAATCAATGGTGAGATTACAGCAAAGGATATACGTGTCGCTCCGGAAACCTTGGAACTTCAGGCGCAAGTGGCAGAATCGGCCGGAAGATTGCCGTTGGCCCAAAATTTGAGAAGAGCCGCGGAATTAACTGTGATTCCAGATACCAGAATACTGGAAATATACAATGCATTGAGACCACATCGTTCAACAAAGGAAGAATTACTGGCTATTGCGGCTGAAGTTGAAACAAAATTTGGTGCCACCATTAATGCAGACTTTATCAGAGAAGCGGCCGAGGTTTACTCAGACAGAAACATGTTGAGAACCGATTAGGATGATTGGCGGGTAAAAAACAGGAGGTATCGCGATGAGGTTGGTTGCAGGTGTTGATATCGGCAATGCCACAACCGAAGTGGCCATTGCCCGCATAAAGGAAAAAAACGGGATTGATTTTCTTGCAAGCAGCATAGTCAAAACATCCGGCATCAAAGGGACCCGCCAAAATATCTACGGAGTGATTGCTGCGTTAAAAAAGGCTTTGAAAAAAATCCACAGGAATATTGAAGATCTGGATTTGGTTCGAATCAATGAGGCGGCGCCGGTGATCGGGGATATGGCAATGGAAACCATCACTGAAACGATCATTACAGAGTCTACCATGATCGGTCACAATCCTTCGACTCCGGGGGGCACAGGACTGGGTACGGGAATAACGGTTCAATTGAAAAATCTGCCTCAGGCAGAACCGAATGAAAAAGTTATCGTGATCGTACCCGGTTCTGCAGACTTTGAGGCTGCGGCCAGTGAAATCAATGATGCGGCCAGAAAAGGTGTCAAGGTAACCGGGGCGATTGTGCAAAAAGATGATGGCGTTTTAATCAGCAATCGCCTTGAGAAAAAAATTCCGATTGTTGATGAAGTCCGGTTGATTGAAAAAGTACCGGTGGGCATGAAGGCGGCCATCGAAGTTGCCCCGGCCGGAAGCGTGGTGGAAGTTTTGTCCAATCCGTACGGGATTGCTACCGTATTTGGCTTGACCGGGGAAGAGACAAAGATGATTGTTCCGGTATCCAGGGCATTGATTGGAAACAGATCGGCTGTCGTGATCAAAACTCCCAAGGGAGATATCAAGGAAAAACGGATTTCTGCGGGCAAGATTTTCTTTGAAGGAAAGCGAAAAACAGAAGTCAATGTTGATGATGGTGCCGATAAAATCATGGGAACCTTGAATTCCGCTTCTCCCGTCCGGAATATCAAAGGAGAGCCTGGTACCAATGCTGGCGGAATGCTGGAACGTGTCAGACAGATCATGTCTGATTTGACAAATCAGCATCCCGGAGACATAAAAATCCTGGACCTGCTTGCGGTTGATACATTTGTTCCGCAAAAGGTTAAAGGCGGTCTGGCAGAGGAATTTTCAATGGAAAATGCTGTCGGGATTGCAGCTATGGTAAAAGCAGACAAATTGCAAATGCAGATGATCGCCGACGAATTGGAAAAACAGATTGAAGTAAAAGTTGAAGTTGGCGGCGAGGAAGCAGATATGGCGATTCTTGGAGCCCTTTCCACCCCGGGAACGAACACACCTGTAGCAATCCTTGATATGGGAGCAGGTTCTACTGATGCGTCTTTTATGAGTAAAGAAGGAAAAATAACATCCGTTCATCTGGCAGGAGCCGGAAATATGGTAACCATGCTGATCAATTCCGAGCTTGGCCTTGACGATATGCAGTTGGCCGAGGATATCAAAAAGTATTCGCTGGCCAAAGTAGAAAGTCTGTTTCATATCCGTCATGAAGATGGAACGATTCAGTTTTTTGAAAAACCACTCGATCCCAAGGTTTTTTCAAGGGTTGTCATTTTGAAGGAAAATGACATGATTCCAATCCCCCATGATTTGTCTGTTGAGAAAATTAAAATGGTCAGGCGTGATGCCAAAGAAAAAGTGTTTGTGACAAATGCTTTGAGAACATTAAAAAAAGTTTATCCTGCAGGAAACATAAGGGATATTGATTTTGTCGTTTTGCTTGGAGGATCTGCGCTGGATTTTGAAATCCCCCAATTGGTTACAGACGCCCTTTCACAATATGGGATAGTAGCCGGAAGGGGAAATATCAGGGGTTCTGAAGGGCCACGCAATGCAGTGGCAACGGGTCTGATTTTATCCCTGACAAAAAGGGGCGGATCCGATTGAATCGAATGGACAAAGAAATCCCGGCTATCCGGATTTTTTTCAACCAAAATATAGAGGAAGCAAAGTTCAGGGAAATTTTGTACGGGATTGAAGAAGAAACAGTTCCGTTTATCGCGGAAAAAACAGACAAAGATTCTGCACTTCATCTTGGTTATCAGGCAGCGCAAAGTTCAAGGTTGGGAGTTGGAATGGGAATTGGTAACGATCAGTTGGCTGTACTTCATTATGAAAGATTGAAAGAAGATAAACCACTGTTTCAAATAAATTTAAATGATCACCCGGTAAATTTGCGTGTTCTGGGATCCAATGCGGCACGGCTGGTTAAAGGAATGCCATTTAAGGATTTCAGGGACAAACATATGTTAATGCCTGAACAAAGTAAAAAGGTGGAAGAAGAGCTTGCAAGAGAAAAAATCGTTTCCATTATAAAGAAGGTTCTGTCTGAGGTAAATGATTGAGGAGGTGCGGCCTTTGTCAGCTTCTCTTGGAATGATTGAAACGGTTGGACTTGCTGCTGCAATCACAGCAGCGGATGCAGCAGCAAAATCTGCGAACGTTCAAGTGTTGGGATATGAATTGACCCGTGGCGGCGGATTGGTAACGGTAAAATTTACCGGTGATGTAAGTGCTGTAAAGGCGGCGTTGGATGCAGCAGTTGCGGCAGCACAGTCAATTGGTACAGTTTACAGCCGCCTGGTAATTCCCAGGCCGGATGATCAATTGGAAACGTTAATGACCAACAAACATAAAAGTGCAGCCAGGGATCCCGAAGTTACAACGGACAAAAGCGCCGGCAAATCCCGAAAAGAGAAAAAAACCGGAACTGATTCGTCAGGTGAAAATATAAAGTCAACCGATTTGCCACAGGAGTATGTGGCAGACAAAAGCAAGCTGCCAACAGATGCGACTGAAAAAGAGAGTGAAGAAGTTTGCAATTTATGTCATGACCCGGCTTGTCCGAGAAAAAAAGGAGATTTGAGAACGAAGTGCATCCATTTTAATGATTAATGATTAGGAGGAAAAACAATGGGTGAGGCTTTAGGATTGATTGAAGTGAAAGGCCTTGCAGGTGCAATTGAAGCTGCAGATGCGATGACCAAAGCGGCAAATGTGTCCTGGCAGGATATGAAAAATCGGTTCAGGACTGGTGACAGTGATGGTTAGAGGTGATGTCGGCGCAGTAGAAGCCTCAACCGATGCTGGTGCCGCAGCTGCAAAAGGGGCAGGGGAACTCATATCTGTCCATGTTATTCCAGGACCGCACAAAGATTTAGAAAAAGATCTGTCTGATCGTATTGATTCATGAAGGTTCGCGTGGCAGGGGCGATGACCGATGATTGAAAAAAAATTGATTGAAAACGTAAAGTCGGAAGTCTTAAGAAGATTGAAAGAAAAAACCGGGAATGTTCAAATTCAGGAACCGTTTACCGCCGTTGGCGTATCTAACCGGCATGTCCATTTAAGGAAGGAAGATTTGGAAGCGCTGTTTGGGAAAGGGTACAAACTGAACAAGTTAAAAGACTTGAAACAGCCAGGCCAGTTTGCTGCCAAAGAAACGGTAATGCTTATCGGTCCTGAAGGGATTATTGAAAATGTCCGGATCCTGGGGCCTCTCCGCAGCAAGACACAAGTCGAGGTATCACTTACAGACAGTTACAAGCTGGGGATCAAAGCACCTGTGAGGGAATCGGGGGACATTGAAGGCACACCGGGCATTGTGATCAAAGGTCCAACAGGAGTTATTGAAATAAAGAAAGGAGTCATTGTTGCCAAAAGACATATTCACATGTCGCTGGAGTTTGCAAATCAATTCGGATTCAGGGACAAAGAAGTGGCAAGTGTCCAATTTGACGGGGTACGCAGCCTTGTTTTTGACAATGTGCTGGTGAGAGTATCCGATCAGTTTGTCAATGAAATGCACCTTGATACAGATGAAGCAAATGCGGGCAATATCAAAAACGGAGATATCGGAAAAATATTGAAGGGCCAAGGATAGTTATGACTATAAATATGGAAATAGTGAATCGATATATTCATGACTTTGTGGAATTGCTCCATGAACCGAAACAGCCACCCCATGATGGAAAGTTAAAGGTTGGCGTTGATCTGGGAACAGCCAATATCGTGATTTCCGTTTTAACGGAAGAAAATATTCCGGTTGCCGGTTCCCTGTACCCGGCCTCGGTAGTCAGGGATGGCCTTGTTGTTGATTATGTTGGTGCCGTTGATATTGTCAAAAAACTGAAGACCGGATTGGAAAAACGATTGGGTATCACTTTGACTGAGGCTGCCGGGGCTGTACCGCCTGGAACTGTTGGAGGAAACAGAAAAGCGATTCAAAACGTTCTTGAATCAGCTTTTTTTGAGGTTACCAATATTGTGGATGAACCGACTGCTGCCGCATCAGTCTTGGGAATAAAACAAGGGGTTGTAGTGGATGTTGGCGGCGGAACGACAGGAATCAGCATATTGAAGGATGGAGAAGTGATTTATACTGCAGATGAACCAACTGGCGGTACGCATATGACACTTGTACTGTCCGGTTATTATCACATTTCTTTTGAAGAAGCGGAACAGTTGAAAACGGACAGGGAGCGGGAAGAAGAAGTTTTTTCACTGATCAGGCCAGTTGTTGAAAAAATGGCATCAATTGTCGAGAAACATATTCAGGGATACGGCGTTGATAACATCTATCTGGTGGGTGGTGCTTCAAGTTTTACCAAGTTTGCTGATGTATTCCGGGAACAGATCGGTATTGAAACTGTCAGGCCTGATCATCCGCTTTTTATCACTCCGTTGGGTATAGCCATGAATTGTTAAGACACCGAGGTGAGCAGTATGAACACAGATGAGGTTATTGACCTGATCGTGGAAAGAGTGCTTGAAAAACTTAAGCAAAGAGAAAAGCAGGCTTTGATTATTTTTAACGGAAGTTTCACCGGGTTAAAAGAGTCTCTGATACAGTTAAAAAAAATGCAGGAAAGAAACTGGAAGTTAAAAGTTGTCCTTTCCAAAAGTGCTGGCCATCTCCTCGATCCGGATCACTTGAAGAAAGAGTTGTCTGTGCAGGAAATCTGCATAGAGGGCAGGGACAAAAATCTGCAATCATTAGATAAGGATTACTCGCTTTTGATTATGCCAACGCTGACAAAAAATTCAGCAGCCAAGATTTCACTGGGAATTGCAGATAATCTCACGACCAGCCTGGTATCCAGATTTATCATGAGAGGATTGCCAATCATTGCGGCCAAAGATGCCTGCCTTCCTGAAGAAAGGAAAAAGACTCCATCAGATTATCTCAATATGTTTGAAAATTATTTAGACAAGTTGGAAAGATTCGGTTTGAAACTGGTGAAGACGGATGAAATTTTTCAGACTGTGTCTGAAAACGAGCCAGGCCCCGTTCATCGTTTTTTTCCCGAAACAGCAGTAAAACCCGGGCCACAGCATATACGCGGGAAAAAGGTAGTGACGCAATCAGATATTCTTGATGCCATCGATACTGGCAGGGTGCTGAATGTTCAGGCCAAAGCAATCATCACTCCCCTGGCAATGGAAACAGCAAATGATGCTGGTGTAAAAATCGTAAGGTTGGGTGAATGAGATGTATATCGGCAGAGTAATCGGCAATGTGGTTGCAACGACTAAAGATTCGAGTCTGAAAGGGAAAAAAATGTTGATCGTAGAGAAGCTGAATATCCAGTCAAATACTGCCGAAACCTCGGAAGTAGCAATTGATACAGTAGGAGCAGGCAATGGCGAATATGTACTTGTTACAAAAGGAAGTTCTGCAAGGGTTTCATCTGGCATGGATTCGGCAGTAGATGCTGCTATTGTCGCCATCATCGACAGTATTGAAATTGAAAAATAGGAAGGAGTGAAACAGGTGGCGATCTATACCAAAAAAGGAGATCAGGGGGAAACAGGCCTGTTGGGCGGGTCAAGGGTTGGAAAAGACAGCGTTAAAGTTTCCTGTTATGGGACCCTTGATGAAGCGAATGCTTCCTTGGGGATCGCATATTCCTTGCTAAAAAATGACCAATTGAAAGAAAGGTTAAGAAAAATACAAAAGCAACTTTTTGTCGTCGGCTCGGAATTGGCCAGTGATTCTAAAGGCAAGGACTTGTTGGAAAACAGGATTCAATCGTCCGATATTGCTGATTTGGAACAAACCATCGACACTCTGGAAAAATATCTTGGCCCGCTTCATGAATTTGTCATTCCAGGCGAGACACCAGCCTCTGCAGCCTTGCACCAGGCAAGAGCAATCATCCGTCGCGCTGAGCGGCACATGGTGAAACTTGATAAAACGGAACCGGTGCGCGATGAATTAAAAAAATATATGAACCGGTTGTCCGATGCCATTTTTATGTTGGCCAGGGCTGAGGTTAGATCCAGTTTTGCTGATAAAGTAAAAAGCCGGGTAATGCAGAAATTGGAACAGTCAGAGAAAAACAGGTCAACAGGGTTACATCTTGATACAGCCAAAAAAATGGCTGAAGCCGCGGAAACTTATGCCAATGAAATCGGGGTTCCCATTACTTTTTCCGCAGTCGATGAACATGGAAACCTGATACTTGTCCATCGCATGGAAGGAAGCTTGCTGGCCAGCCTCGATATTTCCCAAAACAAGGCATACAGTTCACTGGCGCTAAAAATGCCTACACACGAAATTTCGCGTCAGGCTCAACCCGGCAAAGATTTATACGGAATCGCCAATGCAAACCGGAACAGAATCGTCACGTTTGGCGGCGGTTACCCGATCAGGCAAAACGGCAAAGTGATTGGCGGAATAGGCATAAGTGGCGGAACAGTTGCAGAAGATATGTGGATTGCTGAAAAAGTGGTAAAAAAATTTGAAGCGGGTTTGAGGTGAATCAAATGAGTATTGAAATTGATGATATTCGGGCCCTGGTCGCCAAGGTGATCAGAGAGATGGACAACGAACATGTGAAAACAGATATCAGGCATGGAATATTTTCCGATATGAATGATGCAATCGATGCTGCAGAAAGAGCACAGCTGGAGCTGATCAGGATTTCTCTGGACAAAAGGCAAAAAATCATTCAGGCCATCAGGGATACTGCAAAAGAAAACGCGGAACTTTTTGCTGATATGGCGGTTGAAGAAACCGGCATGGGAAGAGTGGAGGATAAAATTGTAAAGAATCTGGTGGCGGCAGAAAAAACACCTGGACTTGAAGACCTGAGATCGGAATCGGCTTCAGGTGATAACGGTCTGACACTGGTTGAGTTATCCCCATATGGTTTGATCGGTTCCATTACCCCAACCACCAATCCAACGGAAACCGTTATAAACAACGCAATTGGAATGATTGCGGCCGGTAATGCTGTTGTTTTTTCCCCACACCCTACCGCTAAAAACACCACCATTAAAGCGATCACCTTACTGAATCAAGCCATAATGAAAGCCGGAGGACCGGCGAACCTGATTACCTCGGTGGAAGAACCGTCGATCGAGCAGGCGGAAGTGCTCATGAAGCACAAAAAGATCCGCATGATCGTGGCTACCGGCGGACCAGGAGTGGTTAAGGCGGCATTGTCATCAGGCAAGAAAGCAATTGGTGCGGGTGCGGGAAATCCGCCAGCAGTGGTGGATGAAACCGCAGATATCGAAAAAGCCGCCAAGGATATCATTGATGGATGCAGCTTTGATAACAATCTTCCCTGTACTTCGGAAAAAGAAGTCATCGTTGTTGATTCCGTTGCCGATTATCTCATTTTTAATATGAAAAAACATGCCGTCTATGAAATGGAATCCCCGCAAGAATTAAAAAAACTGGAAGAATTGCTCATTCATGACGGGAAAGTAAACAAGAAATATATCGGGAAGGGTGCGGCTTATATATTAAGCCAGATTGGTATTCAATGCGAGAGGAATATTCGTGCCATTATTATGGAAACAGCTGCCAATCATCCGTTTGTTCAACTTGAGCTTATGATGCCTGTGCTTCCTATTGTGCGTGTAAAAGATATTGATGAAGCGATTCGTGTTGCCGTTGAGGTAGAGCACGGATTCAGGCATACAGCGGTAATGCATTCAAAAAATATCGATAACCTTACCAATTTTGCAAGGGCTATCCAAACAACAATTTTTGTAAAAAACGGTCCTTCTTTTGCCGGCATTGGAGTGGGCGGTGAAGGATATACAACCTTTACGATTGCTGGTCCAACCGGAGAAGGTTTAACTTCAGCGAAGAATTTTGCCAGGAAGAGAAGATGTGTACTGATCGACGGATTGTTCATTCGTTGAGTTTCGATTTTGGTGTTCATGAGGAAGACGCCGAAAACGAACGGAGAGGCAGGAAGCAATTACTTCAGGGGAATTTGATCGGATGGAGGTTAATGTGAAACGATGGACAACTTCTGTTTAGGACCGGAGATTATCTACGGGGATCAAGGTTTGGGATACCTGGAGCAGATTGATGGCAAGAATATCATGATTTTTACGGACAAGCCAATGGTTAGATTCGGGATCGTCCGGAACGTCGAAAAGATTATTGAACGAAAAAAAATCCCTTATCACATATTTTCCGGGGTGGAGCCTGATCCTTCCATTGATGTGGTGAAAAAAGGACTTGCTCAATTTACAAAACTGAAACCGGATACCCTGATTGCCATCGGCGGTGGTTCTGTCATTGATGTCGCCAAGGCAGTGCTCTTTTTTTTCATTAAAATCCAAAAGCAGTTTGTAGACGCAAAGGCAGTTTGCAGGCCGATGTTTATCGCCATTCCTACAACCAGCGGAACGGGTTCGGAAGTTACCTCCTACTCGGTGGTAACCGATCAGGCAAATGCAGCCAAAGTGCCATTAAGAGACCGGATGATGATCCCGGATGTGGCGATATTGGATGAATCACTTACGCAAAGTGTGCCTCCAAAAGTAACGGCCGATACCGGGATGGATGTACTTGCGCATGCTTTGGAAGCGCTAGTTTCGAGAAAATCTTCGGTGTTTACAGATATGTTGGCAGAAAAAGCAATCAAAATGGTTTTTGCTTATCTGCCACAAGCTTTCCATAATGGTAAAGATGCGCTTGCCAGAAGAAATTTGCACCTGGCCTCCTGTATGGCAGGAATCGCATTTGAAAATGCTTCTTTGGGAATCAATCACAGCCTTGCCCATTCGATTGGTGCAAGATACCATCTCTCACATGGCAGAAGCAATGCCATTTTGCTTCCTTATGTAATTGCTTGTAATGCCGGTATTTATGATGGTAAAGTACATCAATCCAAAGCTGCCCGAAAATATGCTGAAGCAGCGGCCTGGATCGGGTTTGGGGCAGAATCGACTGAACAGGGTGTCAAAAACCTGATCCAGGCCATCAAAAAATTGAACAAGAAACTATGTTTACCGGTATCATTACATGAAACTATTATTGACAAGAATATATTTGAAAAAAATCTTCCCCAAATCACAAAAGTTGCAATGAAAGATATTTGCACCGAAGGAAATCCGAAAAAAGTCAGTCAAAAAGATTTGGCGGATATATTAAAACAGGCTTATTAGTTTCCTTTTAAGGATTTGCAAATATGGGTCCAGCCAATTTGTTTAGAGAAAGGAAGTTTTTGGGATTTCCCAAAAACTTTTTTGTGTAAATCATTTATAAATTGACGGGAATGGAGTTTGTGATCATGATGGTTTTGTTGAAGCAGACGGTGTCAAAAGATTGCCGGATGTTGAGAAAATGTTGACACATATTGTAATGCTTTCTACATTGATGACAGAAATTAACCATGATATGCTTTAAATAAAAAAGTAATGCAAATGTTTAATAACAGATTAATAGAATTTCATTTTATTCTATGAGGGGTGTCACTGTGAAGCGGTTTTTCATCGGGATTGATCTGGGAGGAACCAGTATGAAGATAGGATTGGTCAGTGACCAGGGTAAGGTGATCAGGGAAACGGAGAAGCCCACCCTCAAAGAGGAAGGAGCCGACGGGGTCATCGATCGGATGGTATCGCATGCGAGAAATTTGGCCAAAGAGGCCTGTGTCCCGTGGCAGGAGATCCAGGGCGTGGGGGTCGGTTTGCCTGGATTTCTCGATATACCTGGTGGTGTTGTCAAGTATATGACCAATCTCGGCTGGACAGACATTCCCATACGTGATCGTTTGCAATCCGCATGGCAGGTTCCAGTGAAAATCGATAATGATGCCAATGTGGCAGCGCTTGGTGAAGTGTGGTCAGGGGCGGGGAACGGTGAGAAAAATGCCATTTGCATTACACTTGGGACAGGTGTAGGCGGAGGAATCATCGCCGAGGGAGAACTTTTACACGGAGCAAAGGGATTTGCGGGTGAGATTGGCCATATTCAGGTCGAACCTGAAGGTGCTTTGTGCAATTGCGGGCAGACAGGCTGCCTGGAAACGGTATCATCAGCAACCGGGATGGTGCGGTTGGTTCACCATGCCGTTTCTGTGGGAGAAAAGACTTGCCTGGCTCCATATGTCCGTGATGGCAGTCTGTCAACCCGGCATATATTTGCAGAGGCCAAACGGGGAGATGCCGTTGCAAGGAAAACGGTTGACCAGGCGGTTCACGCACTGGCACAGGTGATGGCAACCCTTTCGGTTGTGCTTAACCCTTCTCTGTTTATTATTGGTGGGGGAGTATCCCAGGCAGGTGAATCATTGCTCAATCCCTTAAGAAAAAAATACCAATGTCTGGCACAAAAAAACGCCAGGCAGGATGTTCGGATTGTCCTGGCGCAACTCGGCAATCGGGCTGGTTTTATCGGTGCAGCCGGTCTTTTAGCACATATACAAAAATAATGTATAATAGAAGGAAATGGTTGCAATAGAGGTGATGACCATGGAAACAAATCAAGAAGTGAATCTGGTTGTCATCACCGGAATGTCTGGAGCGGGAAAAACAGTAGCGATGCAGAGTTTGGAAGACCAGGGCTTTTTTTGTGTAGATAATTTACCACCCTTATTGCTACCGAAATTTGCTGAGCTTCTTAACGAGTCGACCGGCAAATACCGTAAAGTTGCATTGGTGATTGACTTAAGAGGAAGGGAATTCTTTTCTTCCCTGTTTGATTCACTGGGTCAGTTGGTAAAATGTCACGGAATCCATTATCAGCTCATCTTTCTGGATGCGGATGATGAGACGCTTGTCCGAAGGTATAAGGAGACAAGGCGCCGACATCCTATTGCTCCTGACAGTACGCTGCTTGAAGCTATTATTCAGGAGCGCAGGATGTTGGAAGAAATCAAAGGCCGTGCGCATCATATCATCGATACAAGCCAGATGAAACCATCTGTGCTGAAAGAAAAGATTGTCTCGTTAATAGCGCAAAAAGACGATGCTAAAATGACGGTGACCTTTATGTCTTTTGGCTTTAAATATGGGATCCCCATTGATGCAGATCTTGTCTTTGATGTGCGTTTTTTGCCAAATCCGCATTATGTTGATTCGCTTCGGCCGCAAACGGGAAAGGATTCTGAAGTGGCGCAATATGTAATGAAATGGTCGGAAACCAGACAGTTTCTCGAAAAGATTGTGGATTTACTCGATTTTCTGATCCCGCAGTATATGCGGGAAGGCAAGTCACAACTGATGATTGGAATTGGTTGTACCGGGGGGAGACATCGCTCTGTAGCAATTTCAGAATATCTGTATAACACATTCAAGGGGCATGGGAATTGTCAAGTAGCACATCGAGACATCGAGAAAGGCGGATAACCATTGTCAGCAAAGAAAAACCTGAATTCGAGCATCTTTAAGCGCCCGCGGGTTGTTTGCATTGGTGGGGGTACGGGGCTGTCAGTAATCCTGCGTGGTTTGAAAAAACTTCCGATCGATATTACCGCGATTGTTACGGTGGCCGATGACGGCGGCAGTTCCGGGCGTCTGCGCAATGATCTGCAAATGCCTCCTCCTGGGGACATTCGCAATGTTTTGATTGCGCTTGCAGATACAGAACCTTTACTGGAAAGTGTATTGCAATACCGTTTTGAAAACGGAAAAGGTTTGGCGGGCCATACTTTGGGGAATCTGATGATTGCGGCAATGAAAGAAATTACAGGAGATTTTACGCAGGCTGTCAAAGAGATGAGCCGTGTACTTGCCGTACATGGCCGTGTGCTTCCAGCCAGTGAACAGGATGTGAAACTGGTCGCAGAAATGGCGGATGGTACGATTGTGCAGGGAGAATCACGGATTCCCCAATTCGGCAAACCGATTCGCCGCGTTTTTCTGGATCCTCCTGAACCGCATCCGCTTCGTGAGGCTGTCGAGGCGATTCAGGAAGCAGATGGCATTGTTGTCGGGCCAGGCAGTTTATATACAAGTATTCTTCCAAATCTGTTAGTAAAAGATATAAGTAAACTGATTCGCACTTCCAGGGCCTGTAAGATCTATGTGTGCAATGTGATGACTCAACCTGGGGAGACGGACGGGTTTTCCGCGAGCGATCATATCCGGGCGATCTATGAACATGTTGGAGAGCGGCTTTTTGATCTGGCTATTATCAATAATGAAGTTCCGCCGCTTTCCATACAGCAGCAATACGCCAAACAGGGACAGAAAATGGTATTGCCGGATATTGAGGTGATTCACCGGCTCGGATGTGATGTACTGGCAGATAATTTGCTGTTGTATCAGACGGTAGTGCGTCATGATGCTGAACGCATCAGCCGGCATATACTTCGCCTGGTCAATGAGCGTATGAAAAAGTGGCAAAGCGGTTAAAGAAGGGATGCTTTATGTCATTCACTGCGACGATCAAGAAAGAACTGACCCGGCTGGATTCCGAATCCTGTTGCAAAAAGGCTGAGCTCTCGGCATTGGTACGCATAAACGGAACGGTGCATATCCGGAAAAAATCCTTCATGATTGATATCGTTACTGAAAATCCTTCCACAGCACGTTACATTTTTTCTCTGGTCAAGAATTTGTATCAGGTTCAGCCAGAAGTGCTGGTGCGTAAAAAAGTCCGGTTGAAGAAAAACAATGTTTACATGATCCGTTTGGCTTCCAATGCAAACCGGATTCTGGAAGATCTGTACATTATGAAGGGAAATTCGTGGGAACGGATTGAAGGGATTGCCCCGGAGCTCATTAAACGGCCCTGTTGCAAGCGGGCTTATTTACGGGGTGCTTTTCTGGCTTCCGGCTCTGTCAACAATCCGGACAGTGCTTCATACCATTTGGAAATAGTATCAACTTACCATGATCACAGTCAGTCACTTTGTCAATTGATGAACCGGTTTTATCTCCACGCCAAGGTTATTGAGCGTAAAAAAGGATTTGTGGTTTATATTAAAGAAGGAGATAAGATTGGCGAGTTTTTGAACATTATCGGTGCCCATCCTTCTTTGCTCAAGTTTGAGAATGTGCGCATCATGAAAGATATGCGGAACTCGGTAAACCGTCTCGTCAATTGTGAAACGGCTAACTTGAATAAAACTATCCAGGCAGCAATGCGGCAGATTAAAAATATTCAACGGATCGATCAGGAAATCGGATTGGAGCATTTGCCCGACCGCTTGAGGGAAGTGGCAGAAACCCGCTTGAAATACCCGGAGGCGAATCTGGCTGAATTGGGGCAGTTGTTGCCCAGCGGAAAGGTAAGCAAATCAGCCATTAACCATCGTTTGCGCAAACTGGAGGAAATCGCCAAAAAGTTTAGTGCTGACAATGAAACAAAGGAGGATTAGCATGGCAAAAAAGAAGGTAATTGTACAATTGGAAACAGGGCTTCATGCACGCCCTGCCGCTTTATTTGTTCAGGAGGCGAATAATTTTTCGTCGGAAATTTTTGTTATTAAAGGGGATAAGAAAGTAAATGCCAAGAGCATAATGGGGATTATGAGCCTGGCTGTTTCGCGTGGTACAGAAATCACCATTGCTGCCGAAGGAATCGACGCGGAAGAGGCAGTAAACAAATTAGCCGAAATGGTTAGCAAGCCGGAGTAGTTCATAAACAGGAAAAAGCGGGCTGTTTCGCAATGGAAGGGTCCGCTTTCAGTACGTTGGTATATGCAAACAATGGATGTCTTTTACATAAATGATCAAAAATGACATGGAACCGTATGATTCATGTCACATTATATCCATGTTTCTTATTTTACAATGGTATTGAGGGAGGACTGGGAAGTACGGTTCAGGGAATTTGATCATTATATACCAGATTTTTGTACATTCCATTGGAGGAAATTATGGATGCTTTCCTATATCCAGTATTGGCAGTCGGATACCTTGCTTTGTTTGTATGGAGTTTCCGTTCTTTTCGCGAATCTTTTTTTTGGGGAACTTCATGGGTATTGTTTCTGATTTTGACACTGGTTTATGACAAGGCGATTCTCTCACTGGGAATCTTTTTTGGCGGGTCTGACTTGTTTGAAATGTTGAGCCTGATCCGGAATTTGCTCCGGGTTTTGCTGGTGCCCACTTTGGCTTATGTTTCCCTTGACGTTTTGCGGCGGATCCGCGTTGAATGGTCGGAATACTTTGTGGTTCAAGCACTTTATCATATTTACACATTCTGTTTGACAGTATTGGGTGTATTGATGAATATTTTGTGGGTTGAATTTGTTCCGCAGAAAATTAATGGTGTTATTCAATATCTGCCTCAGGAGACGAATTTTCCCCTTGTGACCATGCTTATATTTATTCCGTTGTTCGTTTCGGGATATCTGGTATGGCAAAAAGTACGCTGGCCCATTCTGCTTTTTGGTGTTTTGCTTTCGATCGTGGGGGGAACGGTCTCATTTTTTCTGGTCCAACCGGGCATCGGGGCGGTTTTTGAATTTCTGCTGATGGGCAGTATTGTTTTGACAGAGCAAATGTTAAAACCGGAGGATTATCAGGAAAACACATAAGCATTGTCGAAGCGGCAGTCTTCGGCTTTTTTAAATGAATAGGAAACACCGGCCCGCAGCAAACTATGCGAGGAGGTGTGAATGAGAAGTGAAACGGTTCTCCTGCATTTTTTTCTGTCTGTTAACGCTGTTTCTGGTTTCCTGCCAGCGGTTTGAGAAACCATCCCAACGGGAAGGGCTGGATAAGGACAGCCATTCTTACAGTTTTGTCAGTTTTCCGGAAAGCAGAATGAAACAGGTCGCCATGAATATTGAGGGAGTCGAAGATGTCCGTATTGAATATAACCAGAACAAGATTATGATGTACGTTCTGCCTGCAACAGATATTCATCCTTCGAAATATCGGGAAATGGCCAATCTTGTCTATAAAAAGGTAAACCGGGTCACGCCGGTTAACCCGTTTCATGTTGTCATCGTTCCTCCTGAAAAATGGATGGAAACGCCTTACTAGCATAGCACGGGTTTATAAAACAGGCCTTGGACAGAAACACCCAAAGGCCTGTTGTTATTTATCTGCTTTTCATGATTTTATCAACTAACCCGTAATTCAGAGCCTCTTCTGCGCTCATAAAGAAATCCCGGTCGGTGTCGCGCTGTATTTTTTCCAGTGGTTGCCCGGTAAATTCAGCCAGAAGTCTGTTGATGCGGTCTCTGGTGCGCAGAATCCGTTTCGCCCTGATTTCAATATCTGTCGCCTGTCCCTGGGCTCCGCCCAAAGGCTGATGAATCATCACTTCACTGTTGGGCAGTGCAAAACGTTTTCCCTTTTTGCCTGATGCCAGCAGGAATGCGCCCATCGAAGCAGCCAGGCCCACGCAAATCGTTGACACATCCGGTTTTACATACTGCATTGCATCAAAAATGGCCATTCCGGCGGTAATTGATCCGCCTGGAGAATTAATGTAAAGATGGATATCCTTCTCCGGATCTTCCGCTTCCAGGAAAAGAAGCTGTGCCACGATCAGATTGGCCACTTCGTCGGTAACGGGACTTCCCAGTAAAATAATCCGGTCTTTTAACAGCCGGGAATAAATGTCATAGGAACGTTCGCCACGATTGGTCTGCTCCACAACGATTGGGATCAGATTCATATTGCAGGTGCCGTACTGGCACCTTTCCCCCCTTCCACAATCAAGGATTCAGTTTCTATGTTTACGGAGTGGTAAAATGATTTTGCTGTTTAAATTTATAATAACTTAATGGTCAAAAAAGGTCAAATACGTGCAAATAAAAAACAGGGGATCACATAACGCCCTGTCCAATATTTTCATTTATATCACCTGGGAGGTTGAAAAAGAGGAGGGTAAAGGCGTTTTTGCTTTACCCACAACAAAGAAACAGAGAAGGCCTTTTCAACTTTACGAAAAGCTTTGGGAACGAAGTAGATCCAGTTAGCAGGAGAACAACTGTTTATTAAGACGGTTTAAAAAACAAAAAGTTGCAGGGAGAGAAACATTTTTTAAATAAAATTGATCCTGTGCCTCAGGTTCCAAGAAATTCCACGACCGTTTTGTCGATCTGGGCAACCAGTTCGTTGAGTAAAGCCTTGCCCTTTTTCCGGGAAGCCCGTGACGGGAATCCGATTGTTCCGGTTTGTGTATAGGCGCGCATTCCCAGCACTTCAAGAAGCGGACGGTTTGAGACCTGGACATCAATTATCTGGTCCATTCGAACGGCCTGCTCGTGAAACAGATGAAGCAAGATGGACGTTTCTCCTTCTCCGGCGTGCATGTCTTTATGCGGTGTGGTAGAAAGTCCTGCCAATTCGTATGCTTTTTCCCAATGTTTGCGGCTGGGGGCAACCAGCAGTTTTATCTCTTTCTGGTTGATTTCCTGTGCGATATTGGAAAGAAGCCTGTTTCCTCCATGCCCGTTAATAATCACGCAACGGGTTATCCCCGATTGTTCAAGGGAATACAGAATATCTTCAATAATGGACAAAATGGTTCTCATACGCAAAGAAAGGCACCCGGGAAATCCCATATGTTCAAAGGATGAGGAATAAGGCAGCGTCGGAACAACGAAAGCCCTGTGTTTTTGTGCGAGCTGCTGGGCAATCGCGGTCGCGATAATGCTGTCAGTATTGGTTGGCAAATGAAAACCGTGCTGTTCAGTTGACCCGATAGGAAAAAAAGCAAGTTCCACATTTTCCAGATCCGTCCATGTCGGAAAGTGATTCATGATCTCTACCCCTTTTTGTGTTTTTGTTTACATTTTTTTGCCTAATTCAATTAATTCCTGTTAAAATAAATGTGAAAGTTAAACGGGAAAAAACGTCTTGTATGATTCTTACGGTCATGATATAATACCTTTTGTCAGTTTGAAACATGCGCCTATAGCTCAGGGGATAGAGCACTGGTCTCCGGAACCAGGTGCCCAGGTTCGAATCCTGGTAGGCGCACCAACACAGGTGTTAAGCGGGTTTCATCGTTATTTTAAACTGCGGAAACCGATAAATTAAACGGTAATACATGTGTCACTATTCATGTGATACATAGGATCGTCATCTTTCTCTACGTATGGCATAGGAAGAAAGGTGGCGTATTTTTATGTCTGATAATCTGATACCTTCTAGGGTTAATTATGAAAACAGTGCTGATTTCCATCGGAAGATGAATAAAACGAACCATGGATATCGCAAAGAAGATTTACAGAGAAAGCGGGAAACTACCGGGGCGCGTAGTGTTAGCACGTGAAGCCAATTGCAGGGATAAAATGGCGAGGAATGTAAGCACGGTGCTAAGAAAGCAGATAAACACACAAGCAAGTTAAAATGATAAATAAGTAAAACCACTTCTGAGTTATAAAGCGGTTTTACTTTACGTATTTATTTATAAAAGTAAAAAACCATTTCCCTGTAACATATTTTTGGGGAATGGTTTTTATTTAGCTATTTTTTCTTATTTACGTTCGGTTTCGTCGTCGTCACCTATGCTAACAAATGACAGTTTAATTAATAATATAAATCTCATCCTCACTTTGTAAATTTAGTTCTTAAGGTAAAGGCACCGGTTAATCCCGGTGCCTTTTTTAATTCTCAATAAATAATTCATCAATATTATTCAATCCTAACATCCGTTTAATAGCAAAAAGGTAATTTATATTGTAATTAGTTACCCCTGATTTACCATAAACGGATAAAATTGATTGCGGTATCCCTGTTTCAACGGATAATTTTTTTTGCGTCCAACCTTTTTCTTTCAGTAAATCATTTAAAATACATTTCATATTCGGGGTATCCATGCGCTTACCTCCTATAATTAATGTACGTATAATTGTATACAAAATTCAGTAAAAAACGTATTGATATCTGATATCGGATACAATATAATAATATACAGAAATTAATGAATTTTATACGCAATAATATTCCAAGTCTAGTTTATAAGAAAGGAGGTTTAAACCCTATGGCAAAAGAAACATGCCCACGTTGTGGCAAAAAAGAGTTAGAAAAAAGTAGGGACGGCTACGTATATTGCAGAAACTGTAATTATGAAGAATACGAAGGATAACAAGCCCCCGCTTTTGCGGGTACTTTTTTCGAACAGGAATAGCAGATATAATAACGAATATGTATAGCACCACAAGTAACCGAAGGGATGAATAAACTTGCGTACCGTTGATGCATTCTTAAAAGGGTATAAACCTGCATTCTTAGAAATACCTAACACAAAATGGACAACAAAACACCTGGATTTTTTGTTAGAAAACTATCCATATGTTAGTGAGCGTGACTATGATTTACTTTTCGGAAGACAGTTTTACCTGTTCTTTCAAAACGAGCTAATACAAGCACTGTTTCAAGCGGAGATTAAACGCAGCACATTTTCAAAAGAAGAAGTAGACCGCATATTCGGCACGATTCTGGGTTTCCCGCCTAAGGCAATTGAATACTATGTACGTATGATGGAAGAAGAAAGAAGGGGTAACCTGGAAGTTTATCAGCAGATGAAAAACAGGAAAATCGCTATAATATATTGCGGGTGCAGTTTTTCTTCTGATATAAAAGACTTTGAAATAAACGCGCTCTGGTTACTAGACAAATACCCGTATGAAGAAGCAAAGAAAGACGGTATGTACATACGGTTGAACGGGGAACGTTTACCGGTTCCTATCGAAAATTACCGTCAAATAATGGAGTTTCACGAATACATATTAGGTGCTGTACCGGTATAAAACTGTCTAAAAGACAGTGAGCTTGATGACAAACCC
>NZ_JACEOL010000044.1 GCF_013868055.1 Thermoactinomyces mirandus
GGATCTTTTCCATGCTGAATCCGGTCCTGGCTGGTGGCTTTCTCCAGCTCTTCCATATAGCTTTTTGGGGTAACCGTGACCTTTTGTTTTCTGAATTTACTTTTACTGGCGTTTGCCTTCAAGAAAGTGGAATCGCTGAACAATTGTTTCCCTTCCTAAATCCGTGTTGAATTGCCTGAATGACGATTTCATCGAAAATCTCCTGATAAATTTGCGACTGCCCGAACCGCCGACGGCGGTTTTGGCTGAAGGTGGAATGATGAGGAACCGGATCTGTCAAGGAAAGTCCAACAAACCAACGATAAGCGATATTTACTTTAATTTCCTCAATCAAGCGTCTTGGAGAAGCGGATGCCAAACAGATATCCGATAAGTAACATTTTGAACAGCATGACAGGATCAATACAAGGTCGACCATTGTTTTTGCAGTACAACGGTCGGCATTTATCAGCGATAAAAGAAAAGTCAATCGTTTCATTAATTTTTCTTAACAGATGATCTTGAGGGC
>NZ_JACEOL010000045.1 GCF_013868055.1 Thermoactinomyces mirandus
GAGGTTGCCCGGTAAAGCTCCAGGACGTTTTCTGTTTTTGGGATGATATTTTTTTGAGCTTTCAACTTTTCATTTTCTTTTTCAAGGCCCTTCATTGCGTTTTCTATGCCTTCTTTTACTTCGGACATTCGATTGGCAATATTGTTGGAGCGACTGATATATGTTTCCTCGTCATAGATCCCGCGCTCAAGCAGGTCGTGAAGGCGGCCTTTTTGTATTTCAAGGTTTTTTTGTTCCTGTTGCAGGTTTTTGATTGTTAGCTGGTAAAGCTCGATTTTATAGCGATTTTCTGTCGTGTCATTTTGTTTCCACTTTAACTTGTAGTCGCTCAACCAATCCTCCAGGCTGTCAATTAATCGTTTTTCAATATACTCAAACCGGCTGCTTTTATTTTTGCAATTCCTGTAGCACTTAATATGGGGTTTCTGATTTGTGTATGGCCGGTATACCATGGAAGCACCACAAAACCCGCACTTGATCAGTCCGGCAAGAGGATTGGTAATCCCTTTTTCCAAATGATACGGTGGATGATATTTTCGTTTGAGGTTGTTCTTGGCCTTCAGATAAATATCCATGGAGATGAGCGGTTCATGCTTGCCCTTCACATCAATCCACTCAGACCGTGGTCGCGTTTTTACTTCCCGTTTTTTCAAAGGATCGGTTGACTTGACCGATGCTTTCTTTTTCCATTGAATTCGCCCGGCGTACACGGCGTTTTTGATAATGTTTAATACACTTGCGCTGCTCCATGGTTTTCCGGTATAGGAACGATAGCCAAGCTCGTTCAGTTTATGGGCAATTTTATTGGAGCCCATTTTTTCATCGGGATTTTCTGACGTATACCATTGGAAGATCATTTTCACTACCGGAGCCTGGTCAGGATCCGGAACAAGATAACGCCCCTTTTCATCTTCCTGGATTTGGTAGCCATAAGGCGGCCTGGTTCCCAGGTAATTGCCTTCCTCCACAGACCGGACTCGGCCACCCTGCAGACGGCGGGTGATCACTTTCAGTTCCTTTCGGGCCATAAACGCTTCAAATTCGCTGTATTCTTCATCGAATTCATCCCGAAGGTCATATACCTTGCGCGGAGTGATAATCTTTGTCCCGGACTTTTGGAATGTCTCCAGGATCAGTCCTTGTTCCCGCATATTTCCGCGGCCGAGGCGATCCATGTCCATGACCAGCACCGCATCATATTGCCCGGCTTCTACCTCTCTAAGCAGCTCCATCATTTCAGGCCTGTGGATCAGGCTTTCTCCGGAGACAATCTCCTGGCGGATTTTTACGATGTTCAGGTTTTGCTGTTTGGCAAGTTGCAATAGTGCCTTTTTATGTTTGGCCAGGGTTTCTCCTTCGCCACGGGCCTCGGCTTCAAGATCTGCTCTCGATTTTCTCAAATACATGCAAACCCTGTTCAACATAAAATCTTCTCCCGATACATTTTTTTATGCCCGTCCATAGAGACCTCTTGCATAAGATTTACAGAGGTGATCCGGATGCAGGAGGTCAAGTTATACAAGATAGGGGATACGACCATTCAATTGATTGTGCCTCAGATCAGTGAAGAGGAAAGAGAAGAGAGATGGTCAGAAATTGAACGGGTTGCCTGGATGGTTTGGCATTCACTGACTGAGGAAGAAAAGGATCGCATTGCCAAAAAGTATTGCGCAAATAAGCAAGTGTAAAATCATATGCTTGAACTTACTTCATGATTAAATAAAAACGAAATCTGTTGTTGAATCTTTATTGGAATCCTTTAGCGGGTTATCAGTTTTTCTACTCGTTGAATTGTTTTTTTGAAGTTCGTCATGTTCTTGATCATGGATTGACTCACTTCATGGTGTTCTCCATATCGATCCACAATATCCTGAATTCGCTCTTCAAAAGGTATTTCTTTACCAAGAGGCGATGTGTGCAGATCACAGTAGGTAACCAAATCGATAAACAGATGATCTGTTTTATCCAGCAGATCATCATTCAAGGAATACGTAGGAAATAAATCATTCCTTGTTTCCTTTACACTTTCATAGGCTCCCGAATGAAAAAGGACAGCTGCGATGACGGGCTTGGGAAAATTCATCTGTTGAGCGAAAATGGCTCCATCCAAAGGGTGAAAGTGGTGTTTGTTTAGCCGGTCGCTATAACCAATGTCATGCAAATATGCTGCCTGAATGAGTAGTCGCTTGTCGGTTTCATTAACAGTGATTTGTTCCAGCAATTGTTTCATTCGATCTGCAACACCAAGAATATGTTGATAACGGTTTGTCTCTGAGGGAATATACTCATTTAATATTTTGTCATTCATACGGATACGTGCTTTAAGTTCTTTTGATTCTCCTGCCTGGTTAAGACAAAGATAAAATTTGTCGTTCATTTTTTTGCTCCTTTGCAAATGGGAAGACCGCTTTTGCTTTCTCCGGGGTGGTCTTCTTACTGATTTTTATGGTCGATTATTCTTTTCAATGTCATATGTATATTGAAATTCATGTAAGGAAGCATTACAAATAAGTCGGCTATATTCAAACAGAATTTCTTTATCATCCTTCATAAACTTTCCCCAAACATGGCGATGCATTTCCACAACGGGCTGGTTTCGGGCTATTTTCAGGATCGATGCTTCTTTATCCGTTGGCATTCGGCATTTCAGACGTTCATATACTCGTATCGGATAAAAATTTTTTTCTTCCTTGAGCCATTTCAAAAAGGGTACATAGTTGGAATTCCACCTTTGTAGGGGATAAAGTTCCTGGTCCCGTTCACAAAGTTCTTTGAGTAAGGATGCGAGATAAAACTCTTCCATGATTCGAAAAGGGGTGCGATCCACGATTTGAACCCGGTAGCGCCGAAATACTTTCGTTTCAGGAGAAATATTTAATTGCTTTGCAATTTCTTCACCAGCCGGCAGGATTTTAGAACGCTCCAGAAAACGGACCAGGACTTCTCTTCCTATTTGTTGTAAGGCTTGCACGTAGGTATCGGATCGTTGTAACTCATATGAGTGAATCTTGAAATATGGATCAGGACTGCCCAAGACTTCAAGTGGAATATCGGAACGTACAAATACTCCACTTCGGGGGATAATATCAACCAAACCTTCTGCTTGAAGACGGAGAAGAGAGGTGCGAAACGGTAGCACGACTCACCCCTAATTGTTCAGACATGTCTCGTTCTGATGGTAAACGTTCTCCAGAAGAATACTCTCCTTGTTCGATTTTCTTTCTGATAATATCCATTACCTCATCGATCTTTGAGTTGTTTAAATTATGCATATGTTACACCTCTATCTAATAAATGCACGTTCCTCGTTAGGGTAAAAGTCATGAATGCGGATTCTTTGTGCAGGATGTAAATCCAGTAAAGCAAGGTTTTTTTGGAAAAAAACTTGACTTGCGTTGATTCAGAGCTGATGGCAATTTCCCCGCCAATGATTCTGTATTCAAAGAGAATGGAAAATTGTTGGCGTACTTCACCATCAGAATATTGGATCAGGTGATGCGGATCGGTGTAAATTCCAATACATTTCATTACTTCCACATCCAGCCCTGTTTCTTTCTTTACTTCTCTGATAATACACTGTTCAATGGATTCACCTAACTTCATACCTCCTCCAGGGAGAGAACAAAGGTGATTATCGCTTCGTTTATGCAAGAATATTTCCCCATTTTGAATCAGATACAATTGCGAATGCAGCTGGGACAAGCGAATTTGGCTTCGGTGAGTCAGGTTGGTGATAATAATCGATTCTGGCCAAGACGATCCCTCCTTTGATTTCGTTCGTACCACTGCTGTTATTATAATAACACAAAATATACTGCGTTGATACTGGTACGGACCAATGTTAAATTGAATATATAGAAAGTTCCAACTGAGTATCAACAATAAATAAATTCTACATATCAGAAAAAAACAACTTTGAAAATGGCTGGGAAATACAGAATGGACCAGGAAGGATGAACATGGTTTTTAAGTTACCAGTATAAACTCACCTTATCCAAGGGAAATATCAATTTTCTTAAAAGTCAAACCACAGGAAAGGGGGAGTCTTGTATAATAAATATGAAAAAGTTGTCAAATCAAAAAATTCTATTATACCTTCAGGGAGTGATTCAAATGAATAATTTCAAAGTGAATGTGAAATTTGTCGACACTGAGACTGAGGCATTGGAGAAGGAGCGAGAAAATGCTTTCTGGTTGGCCGTATTGAGCTATGTAGAGCCATTGTTTCTGTGGTTTGTTCTTTGCTATATGATGGGCTGGTCTTTTAGTGGTTTTTCTTCAATCGTTTTGTTGATCAGCTTGGCTGTGACCCGTTTTATATATCGAATCAGATTGTTTCTTTATCCGCTTGCCTGGGGAGCATTGGTGTTTTTGTTCAGTTCTGGTCAGGCACTTTCCTGGTGGATTAATGTTCTGGCGATTCTGATCATTTTAGCAGGACGATTTTGGCTGCTGTTTTCAGAATGACACCGTTTATAAATGACCAGGGAAACGGATTGCCCTGGTCGAATGCACAATGAAAACATGGTACGGATGTCGGCGGAGGACATCTTGGAGAATCAGGTGGAAGAAACGGACCCGGTACAACTTGCATGAAGACAAGATTCGCTGGCTGTAAGCCACGAGGTTTCGGATTGACATGTCGGTCTTGGATTTGAAGCGATGAGTGAAAAAAATGAAGAAGACGAAATAAGCCAGTTTCATCGAGAGATGGATTGTTTCTAGGCAATCACAAAAAAACGCTTCAACTCCTTGATTGAGAAGAGATTGCGCGTTTTGGTTTTACGAATATATCCCGTAACAAAAAAATTTTTTTGTTACTTTTACTTTGTTTCAAATGATTAAGCCAGTTGTCATTTTGATGGCTAATGAATTTAACCAGCGCTAACAAGAAATTATGAGTTGTAAAACCCATTTTTTTAACTTCTTTTGATAAATAATAAACATTACAGTTATAATAACTTGTATACTCCTCAACCAGTTTTTCGATCTTTTCCTTCGCTTCAACTCTTCCATTTCGAAAATATTGATGACTTCTAGAATCAAGGGATATAAAAAAACAGTTTTTTCTCTGTCTCAATTTTTAAAATTTTGCATGCCTTTGATGGCTATTTACTCATGATCTTTCCCTCCTAACTTGGCGTTTTTTCTGATTATTCAAGCAACCAGATTTTTAGTAGTTTGTACTATATGGATTTCGTTTACTGTTTTCTGTTTATATAACTGCTTCGGCTAATTGCCAAACTAGAAGCCTTATTTAAGTCAATTTTGCTAGAAGGGTAAAAGCCTTACATATGAACTTGAAAAAATCAAAATGGAGAAAGGAACAAGCTGTTGTCCGCTTAGACGACGTGCTTAATAAGTAAAATGAAAATGATCGTACTCCGTGCCAGCATCATTGTGTTGTCGTTGTTGATCGCTTGGTTTGTCTTTTACATGAGGGGAAAACAGTTCGCATTAAGGAACCGGCTGCAAAAAGCCGATGCTATTGTTGTGCTTGCCGGCACCCGCGAAAACATTAAATTCCTGGATGGTAAAATATCTACATCCGTCCAATTATACCGCCAGGGATGGGCTTCTCGCATCATTTGCAGTGGGAGATTTAGTGCAAAAGTTGATCGAACAGGAGAACCCAACCTGATTCCTTTAAAAGAACTGCAAAGTGCTGCCAGGAACGGTCGTATCCAGAAAAAAGATATTGAAAAAGCAGCAAAAACATGGGATACGAATCTTGGAGCCGGTTACATGCGGAAAAGGGCGTTGGCCATGGGGGTTCCTCCCGAAGCGATTCTCGTTGAAGATGAGTCTCTTCATACACGTGAAAATGCAGAGTTGTACTTGCTCTGCTCATAAAGCATCATTTTTCCCATATTATTCTTGTCACATCACCATTTCATCAATTACGCACATACCTTACTTTTGCCAAAGTCTTTCAGCCACATAATATAAAAATCACCAATTATTATGCAGATACAGGCGAATGGCATCCTGCCACCTGGTTCCTGTCCAGAGAGTATCGAAAACTCGTAGATAGCGAAGTAGAGAGAATCAAGCGATATAGAGCAAAAGGTGATCTGCTGTAGCTGTAACATAAAATAATAAAGGCCCAGCAAGGACCACGATATAACACGGATAAACAGTAAAGGTAAACGAAATTACACTGATCGATATTTTGGGAACCGAAGCTGATGAAGTAGCGAATAAAGTGGAAATGAAAATAGAACGTCGCAATATTTATAACTATATCCATATTTTGGACAATCGCGAACGGGAAGTGATCCGGGCCCGGTTTGGGCTGGGCGGAGAGAAAGAAAAAACACAGCGTGAAATTGCAAAGGAGCTTGGAATTTCACGCTCTTATGTATCCCGGATTGAGAAACGGGCATTGATTAAACTGTTTCATGAGTTTTACCATCATGACAAGAAAGTGAAATACCGTTAGGTTAAAGGGATTTTAAGAAAAGACAAAGGTTTTTAGTGCATTATGCGGACTGGCTATGTTTATCCTGTTTTCGCCAAAAAAGCAAACTGTCCTTAATAAACGGCATACTACTGGCCGTTTTTTGTTTTTGCGGTGTGTTATATTAGTGTATAAAGAATTGGATAAATTTTCGAGCTGTGCTGTGGCGGCAACGGTGACACAGCTTTTTTCAAGGGAAACCATCTACACGGGGATTGCTGCGCCGGGGAATAGACATTTTGCAAATAAGACACCACCCCAACAAAATGAAAATGATTCATGTGAAAAATGCGTTGCAGCCGGAACGGTTAACAATCACTATCGAGCAAACGGCAACCCGCCCCGGTTTCCTCTTTACTGACGCAAAAAGTCTATCAGATTCCGGAACAGGCCAGTTTGGCAAATGCCGCAGAAAAAATGAATCATCATGGTGTATCTTATCTGTTGGTTTGCCATGGACAAACGCCAATAGGAGTGATTGGCTATTCCGACATTATCCATGCTTATCGGGAGAAATGAAAAGACAGGACATGGGATTGAAAAGTATCGCTTCATTGATTGAAAGAAATCCGCTTTGAAAGTCGGGTTTTTTTTTATTTTGAAAGCAATGTTATTTAAACAGGGATAAGCATATGGCAAAGTATAAGGCAAATTTTCAAAGCAAAGTGATGTTTTTCCATAATATCTATTGCAAGGGAAACAGATGGGTGCAACAATTGGTCGCAGTGAGCGAGCACCCGCTGCTTCCCGACAGGGCGGTGAGGGAACGGAGTCCAAAATTATATATATTATATATATATCAATAGTCTTGAATACTTTTACCATGTTCATCCATTTGGCAAATTTAATCAATAATTGGAAATGTGAGTTTTATATCAGTTGATAAGGGCTTGACACAAGACAGTATACAGGAAATATGACAACTTTTTATTAGAGTGAGTACTCACTTTACATTCGTAATCTTATATGATACGTTGTAGTTGAATTTTTCATCTGCTTATTGAACTTGGAAAGTGACGGTGAAAATGATAGAGGGATTAGTTTGCCAGGATTTGCTTAATCCTCTATTTTCCACAAAGGAGAGTGGCCTTATGAAATCCCATGTCCTGTT
>NZ_JACEOL010000046.1 GCF_013868055.1 Thermoactinomyces mirandus
CCACTTTAACTTGTAGTCGCTCAACCAGTCCTCCAGGCTGTCAATTAATCGTTTTTCAATATACTCAAACCGGCTGCTTTTATTTTTGCAATTCCTGTAGCACTTAATATGGGGTTTCTGATTTGTGTATGGCCGGTATACCATGGAAGCACCACAAAACCCGCACTTGATCAGTCCGGCAAGAGGATTGGTAATCCCTTTTTCCAAATGATACGGTGGATGATATTTTCGTTTGAGGTTGTTCTTGGCCTTCAGAAAAATATCCATGGAGATGAGCGGTTCATGCTTGCCCTTCACATCAATCCACTCAGACCGTGGTCGCGTTTTTACTTCCCGTTTTTTCAAAGGATCGGTTGACTTGACCGATGCTTTCTTTTTCCATTGAATTCGCCCGGCGAACATGGCGTTTTTGATAATGTTTAATACACTTGCGCTGCTCCATGGTTTTCCGGTATAGGAACGATAGCCAAGCTCGTTCAGTTTATGGGCAATTTTATTGGAGCCCATTTTTTCATCGGGATTTTCTGACGTATACCATTGGAAGATCATTTTCACTACCGGAGTCTGGTCAGGATCCGGAACAAGATAACGCCCCTTTTCATCTTCCTGGATTTGGTAGCCATAAGGCGGCCTGGTTCCCAGGTAATTGCCTTCCTCTGTTTTCTATAACAGAAACCCGGAAGGCCACTTTTGTTTGATAAAAGGAGGTCTTTTATTCATTTTATGGACGAATGCGCTTTTCAATGTCATATGTGTATGGGAAATCAATCAGTGATATTCAGGTTCAAAGTTGGGATAAAAGAAAGAGGGCGTCGTGGTGCCATACATAATCCAATGGAGTTTTACCTTTATCAATCCACAATTTCTGCCCAAGTTCTTCCAGCCAAAGACGACCTTGTCAAATTTCCATCCATTTAATCCGGCACTGATGAAAAAAATAAGACTATTCGGTCAGAATAGAAACCCTGAGTGGAGGTGCAAAAAAGCACAAAGCTATCCCTATAATCAAGACACCTGCAAATGCAATGTACTCTTTAAACTTGACAATCCAATCCCAAGTGGCAACAAAGGCGTTGATAACTACTTCCGTAATCTTCGATAGGATGGCTGTTAGCCATTCCCAAAAAGCAGATATCTTTTCTTTTGTCCATTCCTTTGCATCGGAAAGCTTATCTTTTGTCCAATCCCATGCTTCCGTAAACGGCTCACTGATTGAATCCCAGAATCCTTTTTCTTCTTTCACAGACGGTGTGTCAGCTGGCTTCTCCTGTTGAGAGGGAGGGGATTGTTCAAATTGATTGAATTCATCATTGACTTTGGGGACATTAAAGCTGCCGCCGGCATAAACAGTGTCATTGTCCCAGATGATCATTCCTGCAAAGATAATTAACAGGATTAGGAGTATTTGATAAGTTTGTTTACCCATAGAGTTAAATTACGGAATATGTACTGTATTTTTTGCCTTCCGTAACAAAAAAGGGGGAGCCACGCTTCCAGAATGAGGCACTCGGGCGAAGCCGTGGAGGTCTGACGACCAAAATTCACCTCGCTTGTGACGGGAAAGGTCGCCCGCTTGCTTTTACTCTCACTCCTGGTCAGCAACATGACTGCACCCAATTGCAAGCTTTGCTCGACTCCATTTGCGTTCCACGTATCGGAAAAGAAAAGCCTCGCAAGAGGCCGGATCATCTGATTGCAGACCGTGATTACAGCTATCCGTCCTGTCGCCGTTTTTTGCTTAAACGCGGCATTCCTCATACAATCCCGGAACGTAGGGATCAAGCTGAGCGCCGTTCCAAAAACCGGGGCGTCCTCTCTTCTTCGATCAAGAAAAATATGCACGTCGAAACGTGATTGAACGCTGTATCAACCGCCTGAAGCAATGGCGTGGCTTCGCCACTCATTATGAAAAACGGGCGGCTTACTTTTTTGCTGCCATCACCTTGATTTCTTTGATGATATGGCTCAAATTAACTATTCAGACACGCCCTAAAAAGGTGTTCGAAGATCATCCCCAAAAGAACTGCTATGATCGGGATGAATATCCATGTGTGAAGAGGTGATATGAGGCGAATGTCCGATACATTAATCCGAGTGATAATGGGATAGCAGGTGTTTGGGTCAACAATCAAAGGATGATAGCAGACGGAACCTAAATCAAATTTATCGCAGATGATTAAAAAAGCTAGTGGGTAAATCGAATGCTTTCACCTTGGCTTTTTTCATGTCTTTGTTTGATGCGGGAATGCATTGGCAGCGTCAAATGATGAAACAGACCCGGAAGTAACGGGATGTGCTGATGATGCCAAACAGCCAGAGATAATCCGCTTAATGGAATATTGATTGAGCTTCGATATACCCCTGCTTGTCGTACAGCATAGGCAAGAATAACTCTGCCCAGAAAATGCGACCAAATTGCCTGTATTTGGCTAACGCAGATCAACAGTGAGGGTTGCCAAAAAAGGATAATCCCCGGCCGAAGTTGGCCGGGAATTATTTTCTGAAAGGGAAGTGCGACAATTTGTTGGAATAGTCTGGATTTAGAGCGGGATACTTGCTTCAGAAACAGAACTGATGAGTTGATTGATCCTGCTGTTAAGCTTTTTCCAATCGGATGGGCAAGCTTTTGAGAGATTGGCCTACCGCTGAATCGGTCAGATGCTCGACAACGTTAAACCCTTCTGCCGGATAAATATCGGCAAATCGTTTTACAAAGGTGGTCAAAGCAATGTTCGCTTCCATGCGAGCCAGCGGAGCACCCAGACAGAGATGCGGACCGGCTCCGAAAGTCAGATGGTGTTGATTGTTCGGACGATGGATATCAAAGTTTTCCGCATGGTCAAATTTGGATTCATCCCGGTTCGCAGCACCAGTCCATGCCACGACGATTTGCCCTTTTTTCAGGTTATGCCCGAAAACGGTTGTATCTTGGGCTACCTGGCGATCTATGGCAACCGGGAAGCGGTAGCGCAACACTTCCTCAATGAGTTTGGGAACTAAAGACAAATCGGCTCGTATTTCCCGGTAAATGCCCGGTTGGTCAAATAACATGGAGTAGAATATATTGGAAATAAGCATCGTTGTGGTTTCATTTCCTGCACCCAATAATCCTATGCTGAACCTGACTACTTCTGCGTCCGTTAATTGTTCGCCCTCAAGCGTGGCCCTGGTCAAGTCGGAGATGATGTCGTCTGCGGGATGCTTCCGTTTCTCTTGCACGATGGGATACAAATAGTCAGAGAACTCTTTTAAGGCTTGTGCTTTTTGTTCGGCGACATCACCAAAGGTTTCTTTGCTATATGGGTAAAAGAGGATGTCTGACCAGGCTTTGATCAACTCCCTGTCCCTGGAAGGAACACCCAACAGCTCCGCAATGACCGTAACCGGCAGGGGGATGGCCAACTTCTGTACAATATCCACAGTCGCCTGTCCTTCTATCTCTGCGATCAATTCATCGGCAATGGCTTGAATCCGGGGTTCCCATTCCCTAAGGCTGCGGGGAGTGAATGCCTGGGCAAGAAGTCCCCGCCGAGTCCGGTGTTCAGGCGGATCACAAAAGTTGATATTGGTCCGATTGTCGTCACGGGGGACGGGAATAAAACTTCGTTCCTTTTTGTTGGAGAATAACCGGTGATCCACAAGTACACGCTTGACATCATCATATAAAAATACATTCCAGACATTTTGCCCGGCATCATAAAACACAGGGCTGTTTTCTCTCATTTCTTTATACCAGGCAAAAGGTTCCCATTGCGCCTGCTTTGTTTTAAGCTTCGACATTTCTTGCAAAAAGATGGTTTGGGTTTGATTCATAATAATCCCTCCTATGTTATAATTACATATGTTAAATTAACACGTTATATGTGTTAATTTAACATATACCAGAGAATAATGTAACCTGTTTTGCGAAAATTTCGACGAGGATGATGCCTGTGTATGCGGAGATCCTAATATTGAGCCAACTTCTGTCAGGTCCCAAACACGGTTATGAAATAAAGAAAAATATTCAAGGGGCGCTTGGAGAGGAGTTTGAAATCAACAATAATCTGTTGTACCCTGCTTTACGCCGTTTTTTGGAAATGGGTGCCATCTCCCGGGAAGTCGTAAAGTCTAGAGGCAAACCTGACCGTCACGTCTACTTTTTGACGGATATGGGGGAGGACATATTTATTGAAATGATTCGCGATTTCCCGGATAAATTGGCTGCCAGCCAATCTGAATTTTTGGTGCGGGTGGCATTGTTTGATCGCCTGGAATCAGATATGCGGCAGGAAGTTCTGCAAAAGAGACAGGAAGTGTTGCAAAAAAAGCTGAATTTTTATCGCCAGATTGAGAGCACTCATCCGCAAAATCCTTATGTGATAGAGGTGATTGCTTTCCAAAAGGCACAGGTTGAACATGAATTGGCCTGGATTGCGGACTTGCAACAAAAAGAGGGGGAATTTCAAGAGTGCGGGGGTCGTACCAACCCTGATTCCCGAATCAATTAATACGGGTGTAATGATAATGTTATTTTAACAAGATGTAAAAACAAAATTGAATGGACTTTTTCGCCATATATACAAGAAATATAAAAAACGGCCGGGATCTTGGTTGATATAATATTTTATTATATGGTGGTACCTTGCGTTACAGAAAAGGAAGGGGAATAAAACTTGAAAACTCCTGAATTTACAGTTGCTGAACAATTAACCAGTATCTTCGAAAATGGAACCACCGAAATACAATACGGCTATTGTGAAAATCTTGGAGATGGCCGGGGATTTACATGTGGCCGTGCCGGTTTCACTACCCGGGATGGCGATGCATATGAAGTAATACAACAATATTCCCGACTGGTACCGGATAATCCACTGGCAATATTTTTGCCAGAGTTAAAAAGACTTTATGAGCAAGAAAGCGATGAAACATCCGGTCTTCCCGGATATGGGAAAATATGGAAATTGCTTGAAAATGACAAGGCCTTTCGTGCAGCACAAGATAATGTGGTTTACGAAGTCTATTACTGTCCGGCGATGAAGTACGCCAAAAAGGCAGGTATAACTACTGCTTTGGGGAAAGCAATTTTCTATGACACGATTATTCAACATGGAGAAGGGGATGATCCGGATGGTTTTCCTGCACTTATCAGGCGAACAATAAGGAAGATGGGCGGAAAAACACCTCAGGCGGGTGCAGATGAAAAAAAATGGATCGCCACTTTCCTGGATGTTCGACGGGCAGATCTTGCCCATTCGTTTGATGCTGACACACGAGCAGAGTGGGCAGAATCAGTAGGAAGAGTGGATACATTCAAGCAACTGATAAAAAAAGGAAAATGGGATTTGACAGTACCCTTCACGGTTGAGTGGGAAGGGGAAAAGTATCATATCTTTTGATCTTTAAAGCAAGCTGGTTTTGTAATCCGGTCAGTCATAAGTCCGAGGTAAGTACAAAAGCGGTAATTTGATCCGTGGCCAGGACAAGGACTGCCCGAATTTCAAAACAGGATGAAGCACGGCAATTTTTCAAAGCAGCAGGCCCCCAGCGGTCCGCATCGCTTCAATGAGAAAAACAGAATTCCCTGTGAGAGCTTGCCGTAGTGGGAAGAATAGCTGCGGGTTGGACCAAAAGCTACCCCGTTTCATGTGGGTAGCTTTTCATGTAATTAGGAAGGAAACAGTACTCTTATTATTTGTATAAACTGGATGTCAGACTTTCGGATAAACAGTAAGGGTAAACTGATCTCCCGTCTGCCATTTTTCCTTTTTATATTCACATCGGTCCAGTACACTCCTGAGAAGAGTGTTTTTTACTTTAGGGTCGGAGGTTGCCCGGTAAAGCTC
>NZ_JACEOL010000047.1 GCF_013868055.1 Thermoactinomyces mirandus
TTAATTTATTGAGGGAGGGTAGAAGCACGGAAATTATAATTTATGCGCCGTATGTGTCAGCGGCTAGCAATGCAGCGATTGCCCAAGCTGGAAATGACCATCCCATAGTAGCCAAGATGCCAACAATTGCTGAAACAGTCGCAGCTCCAGCAAGAGCCGAAACCAACCAAGCGGGAGGATCGTATATGCCAAGTTCCGCCAAAACAGCGACCACATCACTGTTCGCATTTATTTCGGCACCGACTTGAGCAAAGCTGATTAGTAATACACCCAGAACTAGAACAGTCGCGATTGAGATTTTGAAAACGTGATTTTGTGTTAAAGTCAGCATAAATTAACCTCCTTACTTTTTTAATATGTTTCTATACTTTTTTAATATGCTTCTACCCTCTCTTTACACATTGACCTTATGCAAAAAATGTGAAATGAACTTCACAATTCTACACAAATATGGTATCATGATAAGTAATTAATGAATAAGGAGTGATAATACATGTTTAAAAAAAGTGACGAAATGGAAATGTTTATTACTAATCGAGCACTAAAGATACAGATGATTTTCTTTAATTTGGCCCTCCTGGTTTGGGTCTTATATGATGTATTTCAGGCAAGTAAACTAAACTTAGCTTTCTTGATTCTTGTGATTGGGAATATACTGTTTTTTGCTACTCAACTTATTTATCGAAAAAAAATGGTGAGTAATAATGATGAAAAATAATTTGCGTGAATACAGGAAAGCCCGCAAAATTACCCAGGAACAATTGGCACAAAAAGTAAATGTAAGCCGAAGAACTATTATTGCTATTGAAAAAGGTAACTACAATCCTTCTCTACTTCTTGCGCTCAGGATCTGCAAAGAATTAGATTGTCATGTTGAAAATGTTTTTATGTTAGAAGATAAGGAGGCACAATAATTAATATATCAGCTTGTCAAAAAAGTTTATTTAACAGAAAGGCAAGCTTTTTTTATCGAAACAATTTATACGGAAAATAGCGATGAGGGGTTTATCGTGTTATTTGAACATGGAAAAATGGCCAAAACAAACTTGAAAACATTATCTTTCCAGAAAAACACCCCAGAAAGACTAACATCAGTACACCTCTAATTCAAAAAGATTTTGCCTTACTTTCCCAATATAAAAACAGCCGAAACCATAACAAGTAAATCTATCACTATATTTGGCAGGATAGATAAAGAGGAACATGTTTGACACACATATCAGAATAAACAAATATGGAGAAGAGCATAACATATGTTGGACGGACGCTTTGCGGGATGTATTGCGTTCAGATATAGAAAAGGCTCTTTTTCTGTAAAGATTGCCTAATTAGTGATGGTTTCGCCATCACCTCGTCAACTTTTTAATCAGTCTGTTGCCCTCTTTTGGACATTAATTTCTGAAAGGGGGCTCTATATTTTTATATATATCATAATATCTACATCTAAATCATATGAATTATTAATAATTAGTTAAATATTATTAGAAAAAGACATTATTTTATTGTAAATTTGATAATGTAGTATCAACTGATGAAGCCTCAGTAAGAGTCTAAGTACCTTGGATTTCGGACTGTGGGAGTCTATCTATTCCGATTGGCGCAGCTATGGAAAATTTGGTGATAAAATGCCGGTCACTAAAAAACATGAGCCTCTTATCCAAAGAAAAGGATAAGAGGTTCTTTGTTTAATAAGGATTTTGAAGTGTTATGCCATGGACTTGCAACACCTTCTTCTCTCTGTTAGACAGAAAGAGATTGAAAAGCATTTTTTGCAGAATAATTGATTGAAAAAATTAAGCCGTCAGTCTTCAATCTTTTTGTTGTTTTAATTTGAGTACTTTGCAAAAAAAATTTTATGGTTTATAATGCAAACTAGTTAAAGATACATATTGGAGCGTGATCCAATTGATGCCTTTCAAGGAAATGGCCAGGTTAAACAAACTGATTCACGAACCGGCCCGCCTGGCAATTATGAGTGCCCTCAATGCCTGCACCATGGCTGAATTTCTGTTTTTGCAGGAATTGACCGGCCTTACCAAAGGAAATCTGTCTTCTCACCTGTCCAAATTGGAAAAAGCTGGCTATATTCTGATCAACAAACAATTCGTCCGTAAAAAAATTCCGCATACCACCATTCGTATTACAAATGAAGGCAAGGCTGCTCTACACAACTATTGGGAACAGCTGGACCGCATTCGTGAAGTGACAAAAAAGTGGCAGAAAGATTAGAAGTAGTTTCCCTCCTCCACACAAACTGCGGGGAATTTTGTTTATTGGCTCATTCAGTTTGCATCAACGCTTTCCGGCAAGACAAGTTGTTACTTTCTGATAAAGAGAGAAAAAACAGCAGTGATGAGATATAGTCCAAACGCAATCATATACAAGGTCCGAACGCCGGTGAGATCCGCAACGTAACCCATTACCAGGACCGACAACCCGAATGTGACAAACATAATGGTTGTTATGGCAGCAAGCACTTTTGGCAACGTTTTTTCCGCAATGTTTCTTAACTGGTTTGGAATCCCCATGGCAATAGACAGAACAAGCGGCCAGCCAGGGATTGGAAGAAAGGCCGAACAGGATAGTAACTATACTAAGAAATGAACACCCCAGAAACAGATTTAATACCACTCTTTTTTCTTTACTACGTGAAAAGATCCATACGCCCCCCCTCCCAATATGGCACCAATAAAATATCCGGAATTAATAAACCCCCACCACTCTTCTCCTTTATGCAAAATTTCTTTCACAAATACCAAACAAAATGCAACCGGTCCAGACTGCTTCCCCGATATTTGACACAAACTTCATCATTGAAATAATTCTCAGGTCTGAATCTTTCCATAGATATATCCAGCCGTCAGCCAGTTGTCTCCATTTGCCGGTTCCTGTTTCTTTCGTGTTTTGTGACAGGTCTTTCACAAAAAACAGGCTGAGAGTTGAGAAAACCATAAGAATGGTTCTACTATACCGGAGGTTGCTCAAAGGATACGTTTCTGTTTTCGTCATAATGGAAATACGTAATGCCAGCATTGGGGGTTCGGATTCCGATAGGTGAATTGGGTGGTTTCCGAACTGGACTGTACCCGGGTCAGGCGGTTTTCAACATCGTAGACGTTGGTTTTGATTTTGTCGTTTGTCAGTTTCCCGTTTTCGTCATAGGTATATGCTTGTCCGTTGATGGCCGTCAGTTGGTCGGTATCGTCGCAGTCAAAGGTGATTCATGTTTCATTTTAAAACTCTATTTCTTTTTTTGATGAAACGCCAGATCATTAAAACAACAGTCGCATCTAAAGCTCCTATAATATCCTTAACATAATAATCTTCCACTTTTTCATAGGGCGGATCTCCTAAACCCATTGCTTCTCGAATATAAGGATCCAATAACCATTCAATATATGGGCCTGAAATCAAGAGCACAAGTAAGAATATTAATGATAAACTTAGTATTATCAATTTAATAAAATTCCTTATCATAATTAACCTTCTTTCCCATGGTTGAATGTTCATCTCATCAGATAATTATCCAAAAACCGTGAAACCAAATGGAATATATAGTAAATACCCACAAAAATAAAAGAAATATTATGAGGGCGTTCAAAAAACCAAAAAAAATAATTTTATGTACGCAGCTGCATTATATGTTAAAAAAAGCAAACAGATCAAAAACAGCAACTATCGAGAAAAGTATGCCCCACATGCGATCAGAGCAGCCTATGCTTGACGACCACTCCCTAAATTCACTTTCTCAGCTATATCTAACAGTCCAAGTCGTTACGGTATCCCTGGAAGAGATAGGATCTGGATCATACCTGTATGCGCTGTGAACCGACCATAGGAATCGTACGCATAATCAGTGTTACCGCCGGCATATAATTGACCCAGAATCGCCGAAAAAGAATTGACCCACTCCCGTCGAATAATCCCCTTCGAATAAAAAGGCCATTTTCTTCGGAGGGAGATCTATGCCAGGGAGTGGGACTGTGATTAAATTACACAAATTGAAGGCGACTGGCAAGAGTATTCGGGCGATTTCCAAGGGGATGTCCGTCTATTTCGTAAGCCTGACGCATCTCATTGAGGATCTCCGTAAAGCCTACGAGGAAAACCGATTGGACAAGCGTCTGCGAGTCTATATGAGACCACGGATCCTGCGGGATTGGTTAATTCTGTCGCTGTCAACAAAAAGGCTGAGGAAAAATGAATTGGACAAGGTTATACATCAAGATATTAGGTTAACCACTTGATTCCAATTGTTTGTGATGCAACTAAATAAAGATAATTCCTGGCTGGAAACATCAAATGTGGAAAGCCCTCTCCATTTACCGGAGAGAGCTTTTTTACGCATCTAAACTAAAATCCTCTTCCCCATCATCACCATATCCTGCTCAACTCCATCCAAGAACCCGTACTTGCAGTGCTGTGGTTTATCAGGGGACTATCCAGTTTGCTACTCGCTTTCGCTCGCCCGGTTCATGATTTCCTGGATAATCGAGGTTTTGGCATCCGCATAGTGTTGTACGTGCCGCCACACACGCTGAGCGAGGCTGCGCTTGGCACACGCATACTTGTCCCGATCCGTGTCGTTGGCTCGCAACCAATCGCGGAAGCGCAACATTCTGTCAATCTCAGGTGTACCTGCGCTGAATACGTGCAGATTGATATCGGTATCAGGCCCTTTGAAGAGTCGGTGCTCAAACCACTCAGGTTCCCGGACCCTCAGCATATATCCACCGGCTTCCAATGCCGGGACATAGGATAGTTCATCGGCAGAGTCCGCCACAACCAGCAACATATCGATAATTGGTTTGGCACGCAAACCCGGCACCGATGTCGAGCCAACGTGCTCCACCTGCAGTGCTTTGCCGCCAAGTATGGAACGAACCCGGTCAGCCTCCCGCTCGAACAGTTCAGGCCAGTGCGGGTCGTACTCAACGAGGGTAATGGGCGCGTTATGTGGTTTTCGCTCACCCACTGTGATCTTCTGAAGATCTTCATCGCTCACAGGCATAGAGTTGGAATCATTCCGCATTGATGGCAATTGGATCGACCTCCTTGTTACCTTTTTTAAAAAATACGAAGCAACATTGAAAAGGTTCCGTCAGGCCTTGATTATATCACTAAACCCAACTTGAAAATAAATGACAACGAAATAAAAAATGCCAAGCCCTGGCTGCAAGCATAATTGTGATTGCCAAATCCCCTCATTTTTTGGAAGAAAGCACATATCCTTTGCGACCGGCCCCAATCCCCGCAAATGTCATGAGGATTGTTACCAGTAACAGGAGGACGAGTGATGAGCTCCACGAATGCGTCCAATCAAAGAGAAAGCCGAGTAAAATCGGACCAATTGCGGCAAGCACATATCCAACAGATTGGGACATACCGGAAAGATTTGCTGCTTCTCCAGCATTGGCTGTTCTCATTCCCAAAAGCAAAAGAGCCAGACTGATGCTTGCTCCCTGGGCAATACCGTTCAGTGCAATGCTGATGATCAGAATAGGCGTTTCACTAGCAAACAAGCCCAAAATCCCGGCTAATTGAATGATGCCGATAATGATGGCGATCCCCTTTTGGTGCGGGAGCCGGTTCGCCAGGACAGGCGTGATAAAAGTTGTCGGCAAACTGATAAATTGCATAATTGAAACCAGCCAGCCTGCCAATCCTTCATTTATTCCATGGCTTTGCAAAATCGCTGGAAGCCAGGCAACCGTACAGTAAAACAGAAAAGATTGCAACCCCATAAAAAACGTCACTTGCCAGGCCAATGGCGAACGCCACAGCGAACCTTGTCCTGTTACAGTCGGCACTGGCTGAACAGAGGATCTTTTGTTATGCCTCTTTAACTGGGGAAGCCAAATAAATATGGCGGATATAGCAAACAAAACCCAAAACGCCAGTGAACTTTTCCATCCCAGATGCAGCTCCTCGGCCAGCGGAATGCTCACCCCTGATCCAACAGCCGCAAAAGTAGCCATGGAAGTAGTGTAAATACTTGTCATCAGCCCAACCTTTTCAGGAAACTTTTCCTTTACAATAACGGGCAGCAAAACATTTCCGATCGCAATACCAATTCCGACCAATGATGTCCCAAAAAAAGCCCCGAGAATCGTTCCGGTTGAGCGAATAAGAATTCCGCTTGCCAGAATAATCAATCCCGCAAATATGGTTAATTCATTTCCCCACTTCCGGGATAATTGCGGTGCTGCCAATGACAATAACGCAAAAGCAATTAGTGGAAGTGTTGTAAGGAATCCGGCCGTTCCGTTGGATATATCGAGGTCTGCACGAATCCACCCGATCAATGGACCGACCGAAGTGATTGCGGGACGCAAATTAAATGCAACAAAAACAATTCCCAAAACCAAAAGGATCCTTCTCTTCATTTGATTATTCATTAATGGATAACTCCTTCAAGACATAAACCCAAGTGAAAGACATTCATATATTTGTTCAGGTCACGGGAAAATCATTTCTCAAGCCTGCTCATTAAAAAGATCAAATGTTGACCAATTTATATTGTCAGTAACCCGGATTTTTAATCTGCATCATAATTCTTTCTTTTTATCGATTTTCGGGTAAAAAGGGAAAAGTCCGAAACCGTTGTCCCTTCCCCCTCCCTGCTTTCAATCCAAAGTTTTCCTTCATGGGCTTCCACCAGTTTTTTTACGATCGTCAGGCCAATTCCGCTTCCACCCAAATCCCGGCTCCGCGATTTGTCCACTCTGTAAAACCGTTCAAACACCTTGGGCAAATCGGATAACGGAATTCCCGCCCCATTATCTGAAACCACAAGCATGCCGCCCGTCGTCTCTTCCTTTACCTCCACTGCAACCTTGCCGCCGGAATTGGTAAATTTAAGCGAATTGGAAAGGAGGTTCATCAAAATCTGCATCACCCGCTTGCGATCCACGTTTACCCTGACGGCATCATCCACCTTAACCTCAAGATCAATACCTTTTTGTACATATGCGGCCTGGATCGTACGGACACCCTGCCGAACGATTTCCGCCAAATCCTCTTCTTTCCTGTTCAGGGTAAAGCCGGGCGACTCTACATGGGTCAATTGCTCCAGGTCTTTGACAAGATGGGTTAACCGCTCAATCTCTTCATAACAGGAATGGAGCCGTTCTGGTGTCGGTATCCAGATGCCGTCCTGGAAAGCCGCCAAATGGCTTCTCAGGGTAGCTAGTGGTGTCCGTAACTCATGAGCGATATCCGAGGTCAGATTTTTCCGCAAAGACTCCTGTTTTTCCAGTTCTTCCGTCAAGTGATTCAGCGCTTGGCCCAGATCGGACAATTCATCTTCTCCCTGGACAGACACCCGTGTTTTTAAACAACCTTTCGTTATTTGCTCTGCGACCTGGCGCATTTCAATCAAAGGGGCGGTAATCCGTTTGGTGACATAAAGACTGACCAAAACAGCCAGAACCATGGCTCCGAATGCAGTTAACAGGGTGGACTGGATCATCGCCTGCTGAAAATGGTAATCCAGATGGGCCGCACGGGGATCAATTCCCGGCAATTGCTTGTGATAAAGCGTCAGGTGATAATCGGTGGCCAAGATAAAAAAGAGGCTGGCAATAAACACCGTCCCGGACGCAATCCCGATACATGCGAGAGCAAGACGCATACGCAGTCCCTTGAATTTTTTCATCGCCTATCACCGCCAAACCGGTAGCCAAATCCGTATACGGTAAGGATATAAACCGGACAGGAGGGATCCGCTTCAATTTTATGGCGCAGATTTTTAATATGCTGATCAATGGTTCGCATCTCACCCGGGTAATCATACCCAAAAACTTTTTCAATCAGTTCTTCTCTGGCAAAAGAGCGGCCGGGATGCCGCGCCAATACCAACAGCAACTTATATTCAACGGGGGTTAAGTTCGCGTCTTTCTCTTTTTTGAACACCTTGCGTTTCACTGCATCGATTATCAGATCACCATTTTGAAAAGAAATACGGTCCGCAAGCAAGTCATTTCCCGAACGACGGAGAATAACTTTCACCCGGGCTACCACTTCACGGGGACTGAATGGTTTCACCACATAATCGTCGGCCCCGATTGCCAGTCCGGTGATCCGGTCTTCTTCCGCTGCTTTCGCAGTAAGCATAAGAATGGGAACCGGAGAAATTTGATGGACCTGCTGGCATACCTCTTCTCCCGACAGGTCGGGAAGCATCAGATCAAGGATTATTAAATCGATCGGAAAATGGAGGATCATTTCCACAGCTTGTTTTCCATTAGCAGCTTCTTTTGTTTGGAATCCTTCGCTGTGCAAATAGGATGCAATCACATCTCTGATTTTTTCTTCATCATCTACAATGAGTATCGATTTCACTGTCATTCACCTCTTTCCCGAGCAAATGAAAAACTACAGATATTGTACACTATTTTCAGCTTCTGCTCACTTCACAAGATCTTCATAACCTCCCGGTAAAATATGAATTTGTGAATGCAAAAGATGGGAGGACGATGATGAAAAGAAGACGTTTAGGGAATCTGATCGGGCTTCTTGTAATGGTTGCCCTTATTGCAACAGCTTGCAGCAACCCTGAGACTGGCAATCAAAAGGCGGACAAGGCGGAAACTGCCGGCGAGAACCTGGGCCAGCCGCAAATTTCCAAAGACAGTCAGGGCCGTACCGTCAAAGATTTTACGGTTGTTGCCAAAGAATCCAAGTGGCAGATAGCGCCCGGTTTTAACGTAGATGCCTTGACCTATGACGGAACGGTACCTGGAAAAACAATTCAGATAACACAAGGCGACCGGGTAAGGATGAAGTTGTTAAATCAAATGAAAGAACCTGTCTCTATCCATTGGCATGGTTATCCGGTGCCTAATTCCATGGATGGAGTTCCGGGAGTAACACAAGATGCAGTGGCACCGGGAAAAAGTTTTACCTATGATTTCATGGCAACTGTCCCGGGCACCTACTTTTACCACTCGCACCACAACAGCGCTGATCAGGTGGATCGCGGGCTTTACGGAGCTTTTATTGTCCTGCCCAAACAGGAGAGCTACCAATATGATCGCGATTACGTGCTGATGCTGGATGAATCGATGAATTGCGGAAACATGGATCACGGTAATATAAATCATTCCAACATGAACCATGAAAACCATCATGCAAATTTGAATATGGATCACGACACCATGATGAAAAATATGTATAACGTCTATACGGTAAACGGAAAATCCGGTTCCCTCATCAAACCCTTAAAAGTAAAAAAAGGAGAACGAGTCCGTCTCCGTTTTATCAATGCCGGATATTTGTCTCACCATATCCATCTCCAAAATCAGGAGGTTCAGGTGATCGCCAGTGACGGGAACGAAATAAAAAATGCACCAACCATCAAGGATCAACTCAATGCCATTGGCCCCGGTGAAAGATATGATATTCATTTTGTAGCTGAAGAAAGCTTTGCCATTGATCTGCATGACGGTACATCTGCAGCCAAAAATGTTTTGGTTCCAGTACAAGTGGAAGGAAGCAAAGAATCAGCATTAAAACCGGATCAGGCACAACTGCCAACTTTGGATTTGACCAATTACAGCAAAGATTCAGAGAAGAACTTGGATCATTTCCAGTCTACTTTCACTCTTCACCTGAATTCAAGCATAGTAAACGGAAGCCAGGTGTACACAATTAACGGCAAAACCTGGTCCAACACGGATCCCCTTCCGGTCAAAAAGGGAGAAAAAGTAAAAATCAAGCTCGTTAACGAAGGAAAATCGGATCATCCGATGCACCTTCATGGTCATACCTTCCAGCTTCTGACCAAAAACGGTAAACCTGTTTCAGGAATGATCAACAAAGATACCCTGGTAGTAAAACCCGGAGAAACTTACGAAATCGGTTTTGTTGCCGATAATCCCGGAATCTGGATGTACCACTGCCATGAACTCCATCACGCCACTACAGGAATGATGACCAGTATGAATTACGAGAATTACAAATCAACATATCAAACCAATCTGAATAATGCTCACGAATAAAGAGAACAATCTCCCAGACTCCTGGGGGATTGTTTCGATAAAGTGTGAGGAAGCGAATATCAGGACTGAAACTTCTTTAATGCATCATTGGGATTAAAATTTTGGAAATTGGGACGAAAGAGTGCCAAGCCAAGCATAGAGACTCTCAGATGGTACACCAAGGGAATTCTCCCAGGTGATCATTGCCTGGTAATTGGAGGAACTTCCATCAGTATTATCCGTGAAGCTGAAAAAAAGGTCGGTAATGTGGTGGTTGCAGATTTTTCCGAGGTAATCTGCCGAGAATTAAAACAATATGTTTCAAATAATGTGACTGTTATAAATAGTGATATTCTTCAGGCGCCGGCAGATTGGAACAATCGGTTTCATTTTGTCTTTGCCGATACATTGATCAATCGGTTCGATTGGGAAGAAGCAAAACAGTTCAGCAAGGAGATTTTCCGGATTTTGCGGCCAGGGGGTCAAATCAGGACAACTGTCAAAATCGGGTTGTACCCAATGGATAAGAAATTAATTGAGATTGCAGGAGAAGAAGCAAAAACTTTTTGGGATGAGAAATCACAAACAATAGTTTTTAGTAAGGCTGAAAAATGGCTGGAACGAGGATTGGTTGCTCATGGATCTATTTCCAAGAAGGATCTTCTAGTTTGGTATACAAATCGGGGTAGAGAAAAGCGTTATTCATTAGATGACCTGAAGATCCTGTTTGATCATACCGGTTGGATTAATTTTCATACAGAAAAAGATTATCTCTCAAAGGACCGTGTGAGATTAGTTGTTACAAAACAGGGTTGATCAGTAGGAGGGGATAAAATGACTTTTTCTACTAACAACGAATGGACCAAATATTTGTCCGAGTTTGACTGGAATCGCACAGAACCTTATGATCCAAAGGAACTTTTGAGCATGATGTACAAAGTTGTTGAAAATGGATTTTACGGAACGAATCATCCATTAGCAATTTCTTGGCTGGCTGGTGAGTTAAGCAAGGAAGAACTACAATTTATGGGGATTCAAGAATATTGGTATTTTCGTTGTACTGTTTGGTGGAATGCAGGTAAAGTGCTTCATTGTCCGGATTTGGAAGATCAGCGTCTTCTACTCGGACCACTGGCAGAGGAAGCCGGTATCGGAGATGAACCACATGAAAAACAGTTCATTCGTTATCTGCAAGGAATTGGAGTAGATATGGAAACAGTTTTCAGTACTGGAGTTTTACCTCAAACAATTACCTGTGTTGATGAATTTTATAATCTTAACTCCTACGGAAAATTAGTCGAAAGCTTGGCTGCCAATAACCTCGTTGCGGAAATTATGAGACCCAAACAATATCCTTTGGTGTTGGAGTCTTACCGAAAGAATTATACATGGGTTCCTGATGATGCGTTGGTCTTTTTTCGAACGCATTCTGAAGCGGATATTGAACATGCTGAAATAGGAGAAAAGCTTTTCTTGAAATATGCAAAAAGCATGGAGGCACAGCAATTAGCCTGGTCAGCTTTGACACGAAGCCTTGCGGCACGCTGGTGCTTATATGATGGGATCCTTCAATATATTAAGAAAAAAAACTCCCCTTTATTACCGCTATGGAGAGCGTTCCCGGTGATAGGAGATGTTTAAAATCAAAGAAGATTTATCTGCATTGGAAATAGTCGATTGTACCTTAAGAGAAGGCGAACAACAGTCGGGAGTCAGATTTTCGGCGGAAGATAAAATTTATCTCCTTCATCAATTGGAAGAATTCGGGATTCAAATTGTTGAAGTTGGGCACCCTGGAATATCTCCTGAAGATGAAGAAATTTGCTCTAGGGTAATAAAAGCTGCTCGTTCCGCCAAAACCCTTGCCCACTCAAGAGCTACCGTAGAAGAGGTGCAGGCTGCTGCCAGAGTAGGTGCTGATTGGGTAGGGATATGGGGATCGGTTAATCCAATATCGTTAAAAACAAAATGGACCAATAAGTCACTCGATGATATTTGTCGATTGATTTACCAGGCTATCTCTGAAGCTAAACGTTTAGGGTTACGAGTTCGTTTAACTTTAGAAGATGCTTCCCGATCTGATTGGACTGTGTTAAACCAAACTGCCAGGATCGCAATCGAAGCTGGTGCAGACCGTATCAGTTTGGCGGATACAGTTGGGATATGGGAGCCGACTTCCTGTCATCAGTTGGTGTCAAGAGCAGTAACTGAATGGAAACATCCGGTAGAAGTTCACTGCCATAATGATTTTGGACTAGCGTTGGCCAATACACTTGCTGCTGTGGATGCTGGAGCTCAAGCTGTTGATGTATCGATTTTGGGGATTGGGGAACGTGTAGGAATTACGGATCTTCTTCAGCTAGCTGTAGTATTGGAGGAAAGTAGAGGGGAGCAACGTTTCCATTTGCAAAAAATTTCTTCTCTCGCCGATGCAGTAAAGAATGCAACAGGCTATAATCCTGATGAATTGCGCCCTGTAATAGGGAAAAATGCTTTTACTCATACATCAAAATATCATCGGAATGCTGTAATAAAAAATCCAGTTTCTTATGAACCTTTCCCTCCTAAAAAAGTAGGAAGAAAGAGAAAAATCATCAACAACCGCCCGCCTTTAAGAGAGCCTCGATTGCCTGTCAAACTTAAGATAAGTTGTCCATTTAAAAAGGAATCATCAGAGTTGAAATATCATCGGGATGGACCCGGTGATCGCTGGGTGTTGATCGATCATCGAGTGGATAAACGCGCGTCTTTCTATATGATGCGTCGGACAATAGATAAAGGAATGAAACCTCATTCGTTTGGAAAACATGTTGACACCCACACGCATCATTGCGATAGCACACTGATCTTTATGGGGAATGAACCCGATGGAAGTGGTTTAACCTGTATGGTTTATCTCAATGGAGAAGAAAAAGTCGTGCATAGTCCGGCAACTATTTTTATTCCGGCCAAGGCAGAACATACCTATTCCTATGTTTCCGGAACGGGCGATATATATAATATCGTTCTTGCTCCAAACTATAATGAAAGTTTATATGAAAAGACGGAGATCCCAGTTATTTTCCCATGAAAACAATCATATTAATGGGCTTTGAAAAAGATAAGAGTTTATTAATCATCGCCGTATCCTTTGTAAAGGTATACGGCTCCTTTTGAGTCAATATGCTTTTCGCATACACACCTTAAAGGAGGATAAGAATGAAAACCTTACTACTAGTAAAATCAGGATGGCCTCTTCCCTTGAGATTGCCGGCTTATAGACATTTTTTCCGAAAAGGTTGGGAGGTAGCAGTCGTAGATAGTTTGTTAAACCAATCCCTTCAGATTGCAGACATTTCTATCTGTGCCGAGTTGAATGATCCCGACGAAGTATATTTCGCTGTAATGAAAAAGATTAAGAGAAAACCGGATGCTATTTTAACTATGAATGATTCAGGGTTGGTTTTGGCAGCAACATTAGCAAAACGGATAGGACTTCCGTTTTTAGAAATAGAAAAGGCCAAAAACGTTATTCAAAAGACGAAGCAACGGGAAGCATTTAAACAATCCGGAATGCCGACTCCTTGTTGGAAAAAGGTTCACAGCTCTGAAGAAGTTGTGAAAATGTTAAAGGAATGGGGAGAGCTTGTGATCAAACCCGTTGATCGCTCTGCGGGTGCAGCAGTGAAATGGTTGAAGAACGAAATCGATGCTGATAGATACTTTCAGGAAGCTTTAAACGAATCACCTACTAAACGGGTGATGATTGAAGAGTTCTTAGAGGGGCCAGAAATCAGTGTAGAAATGGTGTTTGCCGATGGTCAATATCACGTAGTTTGTATTATCGACAAGACTGTGACATCAGGACCATACTTCATTGAACTGGGGCATACTGTTCCCTCAAACCATCCATTAGACTACTTGGAAAAAGCAGGAGAAGCAGCACTTATGGCTTGCCAGGCGCTTGGGCTTAATTGGGGAATATGCCATATCGAGATAAAATTGACAGAGCAGGGGCCTGTTGTGGTTGAAGTAAATCCACGTGTTCCAGGTGGATGCATTCCCGAATTAATTAACCGGGCTCTTGGAATCAATTTGTATGATTTGGCGTTGCGACAGGCTACCGGAGAAATGTTAACTCTGGAAGATCTTCAACCGATCCGTAGAAAAGGGGCAGCCATTCGATATCTTCTCAGTCCTGGAGGCATATTTATAGGTGCATCCTCTCCTTGGACGTCTCAACCGCCACATGGCTTGGTAGAGTTGTCTGTTCTTGTTGAACCAGGATCCAATCTTCCTATTCCGTCATCCAATGCAGGCAGGATTGCTTATGCCATTGCGGAAAGGCAGACTGCAAAAGAAGCTGAAGTTTTGGCGGAAGAGGCAATCAGAAGCATTGTTGTACAAACTAAATGATAGGAGGATACCAACATGTGTGGCATTGCTGGTGAATATTGTCTGGAAGCTCCTACTGATACTGTTTATCGGATTCTTCAAATGCAGAAACATCGGGGACCAGATACTTTAGGATTGTTGCAGTTCGACTCCATTGCAATCGGAGCCAACCGTCTTTCTATTTCGGGGTCAAACTTTGCTCCTTCCCCAATGATGGCGGAACATTCAGATATTATTCTCGCGTATAACGGTGAAATTTATGGATTATCAATTAAGGAAAATCAATCGGATACCGGGTGGCTATTAAGATATTTAGAAAATAATCCCCTCTCTGTCCCTGATCTTAATGGGATGTTTTCAATGTGCTGGGTAGACGTTAAGAAAAAAAAGCTTGCCGTTGCACGTGATTTTTTTGGAATCAAGCCGCTTTATATATGGAAGAGTCCACAAAGGTTCCAATTTTCTTCTGAAATATTCCCTTTGGTTCGTGTCAATGAATTGCATCCGGTGTTGGATGAACTGGCTTGTTTGGAATATATCGGTCTGGGAACACGAGTCGGTTCCGATACACTATTTTCCAACATTGAACGTTTGGAACCGGGAAATATTTTATACGTAGAGCAAAAGAAAAATGAGTTGCATTATAAGTTAAGATGTCCACAGAAACATCGGTTATATAGGGATACAATCAAAAAAGATCTTTTGCAAGCTATTAAAGAATCTGTTCTCCTGTGTGCGGATACAAATCGTCCTCTTGGAGTTTTTTTGAGTAGCGGTGTTGATTCAATGGCAATTGTTTACATCCTGGCTGAAGCGGGAATTGACAATCTCCATACTTTTAGCCTAATTCTGGACAATGATGGTATTGAAAATTTGGAACAATTATCTCTTCCAGGTTTAGCGTGGAGAAAATGGAAACACACACCGATCACTGTAACAGATGCAGATGTTTGGGACTTATTTCACCGTTTTCTTGATATAACTTCTCAACCTTGTTTTCCACCTAGTGCTGCTTACACACTCTTGCTTTCCAAAGTCGCAGCGGAAAATGGAGTAAAAGTTGTTTTGAGCGGAGAAGGATCAGATGAACTTTTTGGAGGGTATGATTCTTACATCTCCTTTCTCCGGACAGACAATCCCGACCCGTGCAATTTCTATCTCAACAACTCTGTTTTTCGGACGGCACTCAATCTGTTTACAGACTCTGGAGAATATTATATTGAGATGCTTCGACGAAAAATGTCTTCTGTTTATGAAGGTAAAAAACCACTGAGTATGCAATTGCTAGCCCTTGAAAGGAAACTAAGTCTTCAACCGCTATTGGAACGAATTGATCATGCCAGTATGTATTTTTCAATAGAAGTTCGAACGCCGTTTCTTCATGGAGATGTTCCAATTATTGCTTGGAATGTTCTGGGAGAATTCGATCCGGCACTGGGAACCAAACCATATCTTCGCAGAGCTTTGCGTCCACTTCTTCATGATTGGGCAAATGTACCAAAGCGTCCTCTCCGCATTTCTCTCGACAGTTGGTTCCAAGGGGAACGGCTTCGATCGGCCGTTGATTATATTATTTCAGACCCATATTTGACAATTGTTAATAAGAAAAAGTGGGAGCAGTTTGTAAATCGGTTGTTGAACCATCCAAATACTTCAGAGTTGATGGTAGCAATCAGAATGTATCAATTGCTTTCTTACCTTAATCGGATAAAAGGAGATTCAAAATGAAGATAAAATTGCTCCCATTTATTTGGAAGGGCAATTTGGTTCCGCTTTATTTAATTGTTTTAATTTTCATTACAGCCATCGGAACTTACTTTGTCATTCCTTTTTTAGCTATTTATTTGACCCGTTCCATCCATATCTCCCCATCACTTATTGGAATATTGTTTTCGATTAACTGGGTGGTTAGCCGTGGTTTAATGGTATTTACAGGGATTCTGTCAGATAAATACGGAGCAAAAAAGTTCGTCATTCTGGGACTTGCTTTAATTGGCACATCTTACGCGGGTTATACTATGGCAAAAGATTACATACTGTTAATCATAGTTTTTGTGATTAGTGGAATAGGGATTGCATTGTTCCAACCAGCAAGCAAAAGCTTATTGGCTGTATTCACTCTTCCAGAATCGCGCATGGCCATATTTGCCTGGAGAAATACAGGGTTTAATTCTGGGGTTGCCCTTGGATCATGGTTAGGCGCTTTTTTAGCCAATTATTTTTCAATAAATAAATTGTTTCTGGTTGCTGCTGGAATTTACTTGATGATGATTATTCTATCCATATTTCTGATTCCTCCGGAAAAAGTGTCCTTTTCCCAAAGTGTTTCGTTTTTTAAAAATTTACGTATCACTTTTCAACACCGAGAACTTATGATCTTGACTATCAGTTCTGTGGGATTCTGGGCGTTGTTCACCCAGCTGAACGTGACTGTCCCACTTGCCGTTCACGATTTGAAAATGGATATGTGGATATCCTGGGTATTTGGGATCAATGCAGTACTGACCATTCTATTGCAAATTCCTTTAAACCATATAGCAAAACAGCTTGGTTTAAGTCCTCAACAACAAATGTTTTATGGCCTGTTATTGATGGGAATGAGTTTTTTGTTAATCGCTCTTTTGCAGTTAGGTTTAGTCTTCCTGTTATTGTTCACGATCTGTTTTACCATTGGCGAGATTTTGGTGGCGCCGCATTTTGATACAATTGCGAGTTTGCTTGCTGATAAACAAAATGTCGGCACTTTTCTTGGTGTATCCTCTATTGGCTGGGCAATCGGAGGAGGATTGGGAGGAATTGTCGGCGGTTCTTTATTGGATTTTGGAAGGAATATTGGAATTAACCAATTGATATGGATTGTTTGTATGATTACAGCGATCATTTCAAGTATTCTCTTTGCCAAACAACCGATCGTGAAAACAAAATAAAGAATAATGGGAATTATCTCGATAAAGGTGGTTATTCCTTTGATGAAACGAAAAAAAATTATTCTAATCGGAAGTTATACTCACCATTTGGAACGGGCAGTAATGCAGGGATATGATGTGATTTTTATTCAACAGAAAAACAAAATAACTCCTAAAGATTTAGAGTTGGCCAAAGAAGTTTATGCAATAGATTTTCAAAACCCTGACTCGCTTTTGGAACTTGGTAGTTATTTTAAAAAAGCCCACTTAATTGAAGGGGTTTTTTCGTTCACTGAAAACGGCCTGATACCAGCTGCAATACTGGCTGAAAACTTGGGGGTTGAATCAAATTCGTTGAATACGGTTCATCTCTTGAAAAACAAATTGGAAATGAGAAAGCATCTAAGTGAGAAAGGAATTGCTGGGGTAAGTTGCCGGGAAGGAAAACAGTTGGAAGACGTATTCTCGTTCGCGAATGCTTATGGTTATCCCCTTGTGGTAAAGCCGATAGAAGGAACTGGAAGTCAAGGAATCCTGTTACTGAAATCCAATGAAGAAGTTTTTACGAATTTGCCAACATGGCTTTATGAAAATGGCGTTCCATTTTTAATTGAAGAATTTATCGATGGCCCTGAATTTAGCGTGGAAACGTTCAGCATCAACGGGCAGCATCAAGTTATCGCAATTACGCAAAAGGAGGTGCAGGAGAATTTTGTGGAAATCGCCCATTCTGTACCTGCCATTATCAATAAAGAACAAAAGCAACTAATTTCAAATACCGTACATGCTTTTCTAGATACGGTAGGACTCCGCCATGGGCCAAGCCACACAGAAGTAAAGTGGACTCGCAAAGGTCCAAAAATCATTGAATCCCATAATCGGCCAGGAGGAGATAGAATTACGGATCTAGTATGTATGGTTTACGGAATTGATTTGATTGCCTGGACTCTGGATCCAGGGGGCGGAAACAAGTTTATCAGGTATCCATCTACTGCCAGAGGAGCAGCAATTCGATTTTTGGCGTTGCCACCCGGAACTGTTCAATCCATGAATCCTCCAGATATTCTTAAACACGTTCCGTTTGTAGTAAAGTATCAGGTCAACATCAGACCAGGCGATCGTATTGGCGCAATCAAAAAGTCTTCAGATAGGCAGGGGTTCGTGATGACAATCGGTGAGTCTTCTCAAACTGCCTTGGAAGCATGCGATCGTGCTATTCAATTGCTGGACATCTGTATAAAGTGAGACAAGGAGTGAAAAAAGGTGCAAGTTGATTTTGGCAGAACTGTAGATGATTACTTAAAATATCGTGCTGAGTATCCCAGTCGATTGTTTGATCGATTAAAAGAAAAAGGAATAGGAGTAGCTGGCCAAAAAATTTTAGACACAGGGGCGGGTACGGGTTATCTTGCGCGCCCCATGGCAATGCAAGGAGCACATGTTACCGCATTGGATCCATCTTTGGATATGTTGAAGGCTTCGAAAAAAGTTGATGAAAAGTTTGGTGTGTCTATTAGTTATGTTCAGGGGGTTGCTGAGCAACTTCCGTTTAAGGACAGTTCTTTTCAAGTTGTGACGGCTGGGCAATGCTGGCATTGGTTTCAGGGAGAAAAAGCCGCTTTAGAAATTTTCAGGGTTCTTGAGTCAGAGGGCAAAATAGTCATTGTCCATTTTGATTGGTTACCAATATCGGGAAATATAGTTTATGCTACGGAAGAACTAATTCTCCATTTTAATCCTGAGTGGAAAGGAGGAGGAGGAATCGGGATTTATCCTCATAGGTTGCTGGATTTGGCAAAGGCGGGCTTTCGGAACTTGGAGACCTTTTCATTTGATACAGATATAGTATATTCTCACGAAAGCTGGAGAGGGCGCATTCGTGCCAGCGCAGGTGTCGGAGCAAGTATGTCTTCTGATAAAGTAGTTGAATTCGATTTAAAATTAAAAACCATGTTGGAAGATTCCTTTCCGGAACCCTTGAAAATTCCACATAGAGTTTTTACGGTGATTGGAACAAAATTAAATGATTTGTAGACTTCCCGTCCCTCCTTTTTGGAATAGACGTCGTGATGAACTCAACCAATTAGAGGTAAGTTCGTGACAAGTCCAAAAACGGCACAAAAATTGAAAGATGGCGGGGATTACTATATAAGACATGTGTAACCTCCGCAGACTACAAGCAAATCCCGATTCGGGGTTGATTTATGGATATCAACCTAAAAAGAAATCATGAAAAAAGCCGGAGGTTTTCCCACTCCGGCCTCTTTGTTGCCCCAATTATCTAAAAACTGGAACTTCCAACGTTTCTTCCTGATTCCGGATAGGGTCTCCTTTTTCAAATAGTAATTTCTCCATATTAACTGGAGAAAATATTTTAGAAGATCGTATCCATACACTGATGCTTACATTGAACGTTGGTTTCGTACGCTAAAAGAGGAAACGGTTTGGCTCCAGGAATATAAATCGTTCCAGGAAACCAAACAGGACATTGATCATTACATAGCCTTTTACAATGATGAAAGGCCTCACTCTGCGCCTGGATATCTGTCACCGCAAGAATTTCGCCAAACTGTAACTTCAAAGGTTGAATAATTGTCTGGACATATGGGGTTCATTAAGAATGATATTCCCTATCACTTTCTGTAGACAATTATAACATTTTATCTACCATTCGCATAAAATGGGTTTCAACTCTGCTTAATCACAACGTTACAAAATATTGATTTTGTAACGGTATAAGCGTGGTTTTAGGAACAAAAATACCCTTGATTTTTCCATTTTTCCTTGATTCTGGTTTTCGAAGATTTAAAAATTACCGGATTTCGATCTTGCAAGTTCACAATCATTTCTTTATGTTGGCACCAGCTGCCCGATCAGCGTTCATCGATTAAACTGCAATCATTTTTACTGTTTGCTTTATCATTCTGTTTTTGGATAAAAACAAATAATCTGAAATCAACGCCAAATAAATGAGCTTCTCATTTCGTCTGTAAGGGCTTTTTATTTTTTTCAGGACCAATAAGTCTCGTTTGATTAAAATGCGCTGAGATCGCCTGTAAGACCCCTATAAAGCGAATCGGGAATGTATGTTCGTTTCTGGTACATCGATGACTCAGTTTCGTTACCACTGTTGTCATTAATTAATTAATTATTTCATAAATTCCGATAAATCCTATTGTTCCTTGTTCCAAATATTTTTTGTTCATTTACAAATAAACAGGCAATCTCGTGATACCGAGATTGCCTGCAAAAAGTCTTTATCTTACGCCTGCTTTCACTTTTACTTTCCGATAACATAACGGCCCTTTGTCCCAGAAATTCTTTTCGGAACATCCAATACAGGATGAACCTGCACTGATGGGTGAACACGACATACTATTCCAGCCCAAACTCTCACAGGTATTAAATGTGGAAGGCCCCTTGCACCCTAACTTGAACAGACAATAACCTTTCAAATCCCCTTCATCGCCATAGGATTCGGCAAACAATCCCTGATCAAAATATGGTTTTCGATGACAAACCTGATGGACGGTCTGCTTGTAAAACATTTTCGGCCGTCCCTTTCTGTCAATTTCAGGCGCGGTATCATAAATTAACAGGTGCAGTAATGTGCCGACCATTACTTCTGCAATTGGCGGACATCCCGGAACCAGGACAACAGGTACATCCGGAACCAGTTCTGCAATGGAAACCGATTCTGTGGGATTGGGTGATGCAGCAGGAAGTCCTCCCCACGCTGAACAACTCCCAAAAGCGATAACAGCCTTTGCACCTTTGGCTGCCGCAATAATTTCTTCCCTGACCGATCTTCCGCCAATGATCAGGTATTCATCTTTTAAAGGAATAGCCCCTTCAACAATCAATATATATTCGCCTTTATGTTTTTCAAGAATTGATTCCTTGTTCTGTTCAATTTGATATCCAGACGCAGCCGAAAGCAATTCGTTGTATTCCAGCGTGATCAAATTCAGCAACAGTTTTTCAACATTGGCATCACGCAGGAAGGACTCTGTACACCCTGTACAATCCAGTGCATTCATCCAAACAACAGGGGTTCGCTGCTTCTTTAACGCTTTGCGAATGTGTTCCTTATCAAAACCATACAGATCCGACCAGATTTCCAGGCAAGTTTCCATATCCGGATCCAATTCAGTCTCAAAATCTAATGTTCTGTTTTCAACGATACTCATAATGTACTACCTCCAAATCTTGGTGAATACTGGTTTCTTCTGCCCTTCTTGACAAACCGGCATAGTCAGTTGAAGGCTTTATTTATTGCACAGGCATAATTGTGCTGCTTTTCAAGAGCAGATATTTTTGTATTTATTGGCTTGTTTTTTCAGATTTAAACTGGCGGTGTTTTGTTTATGCTGAAACCTTGACGAAATCGAATTTCAACCTCCCTGTTAAAAAGCTGCTTCCCGTTGCTTTTTTGCAGCATTGTTTTTAACTGTATTTTTTGCTATATGTGATTTTTCAAACAAACAAATACACCCTTTTATTTTAGTTTAACAAAAAAATGCTCTTGATTTGTGATTTATTGAACAAATAAGTTTATATTTTGTGAACAGTATTCGTTTGTTTATTTATAAAATTTAATAAAATAGAAATTGGAATCAGGAATATTTCAATGAATTATTAATAATAAAAGAGCACCTCTTTCAGCCGGATCCCTTTTACCAATAAAGAGGTAAAGGTTTGGCTTAAGAGGTGCAATCATCCAGTTTCAGATAGATTTTTCAAATAGTGGGATCTTCTGAGTCCAGGAGCTTATATCCAACTTTCTTGATGGCTTCCTTGTTTTTATCAGGTTAACAAGGCAATCATAACCCCGGCTGCAGTAGCGGTGCCGATGACTCCTGCAACATTTGGTCCCATGGCGTGCATAAGCAGGAAATTGGAAGGATTCTCCTCTTGCCCCATTTTCTGAACCACCCTTGCCGCCATAGGCACTGCGGAAACTCCTGCTGCCCCAATCATAGGATTTACTTTGCCGCCGCTGAGCCAATACATCACTTTGCCCAACAGCACCCCGCCAACTGCTCCAAAGAAGAAGGCGACGGCTCCCAGGATAATGATTTCGATGGTTTGTACAGTCAGGAAACTGGCTGCATCCATGGTAGCGCCAACTGACAGGGCCAGTAAAATGGTGACAATATTGATCAGCTCGTTGGCAGCCGTTTTGGAAAGCCGTTCTACCACACCGCATTCACGCATCAAATTCCCCAGCATGAGCATACCAATCAGGGGAGCCAGAGGCGGAAGAAGCAGAACGATAACGATCGTACAAACGATAGGGAAAATAATTTTCTCCCGTTTGGAAACCGGGCGGAGCTGGGCCATCACTGTCTGTCTCTCTTTTTTGGTTGTAAGCAGGCGGATCGCTGGAGGCAGGATAATCGGAACCAGGGACATATAGGTATAGGCGGCAACAGCAATTGCCCCAAGCAAATGGGGAGCCATCTTCATCGTCAAATAAATGGCAGTCGGCCCGTCAGCACCACCGATAATACCGATGGCTCCCGCTTCCTGAATACTGAAGCCCAACATTCCGGCACCAATGAGGGCAACAAAAACCCCAAACTGTGCAGCCGCTCCCAGCAAGATCGTTTTCGGATTGGCCAGAAGCGGGCCGAAATCCGTCATTGCTCCTACTCCAAGGAAAATCAGGGGCGGGAATATTTCATGTTCAACACCATAGAAAAAGTAGCGCAACAAGCCGTGCTCACCCATAATGCCTGTTACCGGCAAATTGGCCAGAATGGCTCCGAAGGCGATCGGCAATAAAAGCAAGGGTTCAAACCCTTTTTTAATGGCAAGGTACATCAGGACAAGACCGACCAGAATCATGATAATATTACCGATGGTTAAATGCATAAAACCGGTTGTATTCAGGAGTTCATGCAAGTTTTCTGTAATTCCCATCGTCAACCCTCTTTCTTTGCATCATTAGGCCATGGCTATCAAAGGGTCATTGGTACTTACCGATTGGCCGGCAGCTGTATAGATTTTGTCAATAACCCCGTCTTTGGGAGCTACAATCTCGTTTTCCATTTTCATGGCTTCCAGAACCATTAACACTTGTCCAGCCTTAACCTGTTCACCTTCTTTTACCTTTACACTTAAAATATTACCTGGCATGGGTGCGTAAATGCCGTTTGAATTACCGTTGGTTGCTGGTTTTGATGGAGCAACTTCCTGTTTTGGTGCGGCAGACGCAGTCACTGGTGATGCTGGATTTACCGCTGTTTTTACTGGAGCGGCAGCGTCTGCCGTGATCTCTTCAACCTCTACCTCAAAAAACTGACCATCTACATTAACCCGAAAGCGTCTCAATTTGATTACCTCCTGTGACGTAGCATTGCATTATTTCTCATATTCTCCATACGTGCCGACTGAATCCATAGGCTCTGCGGAGTTAACCTTCTGATGCTGACGATACGGTGCGGAATGCCATCCAGATTCGCAGCGACAGCAGCACACGCTGCCGCTATCTTGGCCGGGACGTCTCCTTCCTTGTCAGAGGTTGCAGTTGCGGATTTTTCAACTTCATTATCCGTTTTATTTATTGGGGGGGCTATTTCAACCGGATCACTCGGCTTTTTATAAAACACGAACTTTATTAGTTGGATAACTCCTTGCAAGAGGATCAGGACGAAAAAAACGATTATTATATTGATTAAGGAGAATGATAAGGCATCCATCTGGGAATCCACGATCACTTCACCTCCTTCGGAACTTGCCAAGGCAATCAGGATCATTGCCTTTGGCGTACCTGTTTCTGTTTTACCCTCCACCTGCATTATTTTTTTTGGGAGAGGGTCGGCATCAGGATTACAGCCAGGACAAGAAATCAAGGTAAATGGCCCCCACTTTTACACAATCTATAAAGATAGCCGGCAGGTCCAGGAACGTGGGGTGTTGGACGAAGTCCCTGGCGAGAGCTATCATTTCGTTGAGACTGGCAGCATAGGCCCCTAAGGCATTAACAATTTCTTGTTGGAAAGACAGGCACCTTACTGCAATAGCTATAATGATGGGCAGCAAGACTGCTGCGGTCCCGATATTGCCAAGTACGGATGAGAGAACCTGCCACGATCATGACTGCTACAATCAGGCGTGTTTCACTGGTACCCGCCGTCCGGATGACCGTATCCAATCAATAATGTAGTTCCAAACAGAACAACAATATTGAACCAATGGCAGCATCAACAAGGAAATCGTAGCGGCGGACATTGCTTTTCCCCTCTTAGTTTCTTTTTCCAAACACTCCCGATATTCCAGTGGAACAACATTTCCTAAGCAACCTATCCTACACTCCATTACACAAGTGCTCTCCAAGATGTTATAATGAAATATTGCCATGTTTTTTAGCCGGAAGAATTTCTTTTTTGCTGACCAAAAGTTCCAAGGACTTGGCCAGGTTAAGCCGCGTCTGTCGCGGATCAATGACGCTGTCAATATAGCCGCGTTCGGCAGCTACATAAGGATTGGCAAACAGATGCCGGTATTCCTTGATCATTTCTTCCCGGGCAGCCTGTGGATTGTCTGAAGTCTTGATCTCTTTCCTGAAGATGATGTTGGCAGCACCATCCGGCCCCATAACCGCAATCTCGGCTCCAGGCCAGGCAAAGACCTGGTCAGCCCCCAAATCGCGACTGCACATGGCAAGGTATGCTCCGCCGTAAGCTTTGCGGATGATCACGGTAAGCTTGGGTACCGTGGCTTCAGAATAAGCATGCAGCATCTTGGCGCCGTGGCGGATGATTCCTCCGTACTCTTGATTGGTTCCGGGCAAAAAACCTGGTACGTCAACAAAGTTAACAACAGGAATGTTAAAGGCATCGCAGAACCGAATAAACCGGGCAGCCTTGTCGGAGCTGTCAATATCCAGACATCCGGCCAGTACTGCCGGCTGGTTGGCAATAATTCCTACTGCCCGCCCGTTTAACCGGGCAAAAGCAGTGATGATGTTGGGAGCGAACAAAGGCTGGACTTCAAAGATCGTGCCCCGATCCATGACCAGGTTTAATATTTCCTTCATATCGAAGGCTTTATTGGGATTATCGGGAAGTATTTGCAACAGCCCTTCTTCAATCCGTCCGGGATCATCGCCGGTGTTTTGATACGGGGCATCCTCCATGTTGTTACTGGGCAAATAACCAATTAGCGTTCTGATCGATTGCAGGCACTCATCTTCATCACTGGCGGCAAAATGGGCTACCCCGCTGGTCCGGTTATGGGTCAAGGCGCCGCCAAGCTGTTCGCCGCTTACTTCTTCCCCGGTAACCGCTTTGATAACCTGCGGGCCGGCAATAAACATCTCACTTTTCTCCTGCACCATGAAGATGAAATCCATCAAGGCCGGGGAATAGACGGCACCACCCGCACATGGTCCCATGATGGCAGCGATCTGGGGAATAACTCCGGAGGCGATTGTATTACGGTAAAAGATCTGTCCATAGCCGCTTAAAGCGTCAACGCCTTCCTGAATCCGGGCTCCGCCAGAGTCATTGATGCCGATGATGGGCATGCCGACCTTGAGGGCCAGATCCTGCAATTTGGCAATTTTTTTGGCATGCATCTCACCCAGAGAACCGCCAAGTACTGTAAAATCCTGGGCAAAAACGGCTACCGGCCTGCTGTCGATGGTGCCGTACCCAGTTACTACCCCTTCTCCAGGGGTTTCCTTTTTATCCATGCCAAAATTGGTGCAGCGGTGGGCAACAAAAGAGTCAAGTTCGTTAAAACTTCCGGGATCAAGTAAAGCCGTGATCCGTTCGCGTGCTGTCTTTTTTCCCTGCTGATGCCGTTTGGTGATTTTTTTCTCGCCACCACCGGCCCAGATTTTGTCCAGTTTCTTTTCCAGTTGCTGTAATTGTTCTTCCATAGCCATTTTGCTTTCCCTCACTTTGTTTGGCGTTCAGATAATTCCAGCAGGATCCCGTTTGTTGCCTTGGGATGAACAAAAGCGATCCGTGCGCCCCCGGCTCCATAGCGCGGTTTCTCGTCGATCAGCCGGATGCCTTTTTCCCTTAATTCAGCCAAGGCCACTTCGATATTATCCACACGCAGGGCAATATGCTGGATCCCTTGCCCGCATTTGGCAATGTGTTTGGCGATAGGCCCATCCGGATCAGTTGACTCCAGCAACTCCAGTTCACTGTCCCCTACCGGCAGGAAAGCTGTCTTCACCTTCTGTTCGGCCACCTCTTCGGTCCCTTGGCACTTTATCCCCAGAATCTCTTCATAAAAGGGCAACGCCTCCTCAAGGCTCTTGACAGCAATCCCGATATGATCTACACACAAAACTATCATTTGTCTGAACCTCCTTAACTGAAAGTGGAAAATTGTTTTGAGATAAACTCATCTTATGGATTTCTTGCTTCACACTTTTTGCCTGACAGACTGTTAATCATTGTTTTTGCTGCTGTCCAGGGATCAAGTTCCCGGCAATATACCCTGGACAAGACTTCTTCGGACTGGAACCCTTCACTTAGCCGCATCTGAACCAACCGCTCCACCTGGAGTATGACCTCTTCTTTCAGCCGTTGCTTTCGCCGGCTAACTATGAGTCCCGACTGCTCCAGATGCCGTCGATGTGCCATAATCCCCTTCAGCACATCCTCAACCCCCGTACCCTGCCAGGCAATAGTCTTGAGTACCGGAGGCTGCCATTCATCGTCATTTTGTTGTCCCAACTCCAAAGTTGACTGAAGATAACGCACCAACTTGTCGGCATCACCACGGTCAGCCTTATTGACAACAAAGATATCTCCAATCTCCATAATGCCTGCCTTGGCCGCCTGGATATCGTCTCCCAGACCGGGGACATCAACCATGATGACCGTATCGGCCACCCGCGCCACATCTACCTGGGACTGACCGGCACCTACCGTTTCCACAAACAGATAGTCACAGCCGAAAGCATCGAGCACTACCAGAGCATCCCGGGCCGCCCACGATAAACCTCCCAGATTTCCGCGTGTCCCCATACTGCGTATAAAAACCTCAGAATCCAGGGACAATTCTCCCATTCGCACCCGGTCACCCAGCAGAGCCCCGCCGGTAAAGGGGCTGGTGGGGTCAACAGCCACCACCCCCACACGGCGATTCTGCTGCCGCAGCAATTTCACCAGGGAATCGGTCAAGGTGCTCTTGCCACTCCCGGCCGGCCCGGTAATGCCAATGATGTATCCCTGTCCACTTTTGCTGTAAAGCTGTTTTAAAATCTCCCTGCCGGCAGGGTCATTCCTTTCTACCAGGGAGATGATCCTGGCTGCTGCCATTTTGCTCCCCCGATAAAACTCCTGGAGCAATTGTTCCAGCGCATGAGATCCCATCATTTTTCCCCCTTATCCTTAAAGCCCGGCCGGGACTTTAAAGAGTTCATTCCTTCAGCCTTAACTGGCCCGGTTCACATGAGTGTGAACAAAGTCGATAATTTCCTTCAAGGACGTCCCCGGACCAAAGACGGCAGCAATACCGGCTTCTTTTAGAGCCGGAATTTCATCTTCAGGGATTACTCCGCCGCCAATCACCAGAACCTGGTCCCCCATTTGTTCCTTTACCAGCTTGGCCACCCGGGGAAAGAGAAGTTCGTGCCCACCGGAGAGGCTGCTCAGTCCCACTACATCCACATCTTCCTGAATCGCTGCGGCAACCACCTGTTCCGGTGTTTGCCGAATTCCGGTATAAATTACCTCCATACCGGCATCCCGAAAAGCACGGGCAATCACTTTGGCTCCGCGGTCGTGGCCGTCGAGGCCTACTTTCGCCACAAGGACACGTATCTTACGCATTTTTAGGAACCCTCCTTCTTTCTCCTAAACAATTTCCGTGGGTCGATATTCACCGAAAACATCCCTCAGGACATCACAAATTTCGCCAAGGGTTGCATAAGCCTTGACAGCCCGGTATATGGGCGGAATCAGGTTCTCATCAGTCCTAGCCCCTCGTCGCAGTTCGGCCAGGCAACGTTTAACCTCCCTGTTATCCCGCTCTTTACGCAGCTGTTTCAGGCGCTGTGCCTGGGATTGGCCCACAGCCGGATCAACTTTCATGATTTTTGACCTGGATTTTTCTTCTACCTGGAATTTATTGACACCGATGATAGTCCGCCGGCCGGATTCAATTTCCTGCTGGTAACGGTAGGCGCTATCCTGGATTTCTCTCTGGATATAGCCCTGTTCGATCGCTTTGACTGCACCGCCCAGATCATCAATCTTCCTGATGTAATCGGCAGCTTCTTTTTCCAGGCGATTGGTCATGCTCTCAATATAGTAGGAGCCGGCCAGAGGATCGATGGTCTCAGCAACGTTGCTTTCATACCCGATAATCTGCTGCGTCCTCAGAGCAATGCGAACCGCTTCTTCCGTAGGCAGTCCCAGAGCTTCATCATAAGAATTGGTATGCAGGGATTGGGTTCCGCCAAGAACAGCTGCTAACGCTTGCAGGGTAACACGAACAATATTGTTCAAGGGTTGCTGTGCTGTCAGGGTGTGGCCACAGGTTTGCGTGTGGAAACGTACCTTCATGGAACGTGGATTTTTGGCACCAAAGCGTTCCTTCATGATCCGGGCCCAAAGACGCCGGGTTGCCCGGAACTTCGCGATTTCTTCCAATACGTCATTATGGGAGGCGAAGAAGAAGGACAGCCGTGGGCCAAAATCATCAACATGAAGGCCAGCCTTGAGAGCTGCCTCAACATAGGCAATGCCGTCGGCCAGAGTAAAGGCAATTTCCTGGGCGGCTGTGCTGCCGGCTTCCCGAATATGGTAACCGCTGATACTGATCGTGTTCCATCTTGGCACTTCCTTGGAACAAAAGGCAAATATGTCGGTGATCAGACGCATGGAAGGACTGGGTGGGAAAATGTAGGTGCCGCGGGCGGAATATTCTTTTAAAACGTCATTCTGAATGGTTCCGCGCAAATCTTTCCAGGGTACCCCCTGCTTTTCTGCCACGGCCATATACATGCACAGAAGTACGGCGGCCGACGCATTGATGGTCATGGAAGTGCTGACCTTGCCCAGGGGGATTTCATCAAAAAGAACCTCCATATCGCCCAGGGAGGAAACAGCTACTCCCACTTTGCCTACTTCCCCTTCGGCCATGGGATGGTCAGAGTCATAACCAATCTGGGTGGGTAAATCAAAGGCTACACTTAAACCTGTTTGTCCCTGTGACAGAAGATATTTGTAACGCTGGTTGGATTCGACAGCCGTGCCAAAACCGGCGTATTGGCGCATGGTCCAAAGGCGTCCCCGGTACATGGTGGGCTGCACGCCACGAGTGTAGGGATATTCACCAGGGAACCCGAGATCTTCCAGATAATCCAGTTCTTCAATATCCTGCGGCGTGTACAGGCGTTCCACCGGGGAACCGGAGACCGTCATAAAGTCAGAATGTCTTTCCGGGTATTTGCCGATTGTTTTTTGCAGCGTACCCGTTTCCCATTTGTTTTTGGCTTCGGCAACAGCCTGCAAATTATCTTTTTTTACCATTTCAAAACCTCCTCTAAACAGGTTTCATACTGCCAGTTTCCTGGAAACGAACATGCCAGGACAAGGCTTCCGGCAAGTAATGGGGGATGTGTCCTCCTTTACGCAAAGCTTTGTCAAGATAATCTTGCAGCAAGGGACGATAATCGGGATGGGCGCAATGATCAATAATCAATCTGGCCCGCTCCAACGGACTTTTGTTGCGCAGGTCGGCAACACCCCATTCAGTGATAATTACATGGACATTGTGTTCGGTATGGTCAACATGGGAAACCATGGGCACCACGCAGGAAATGGCACCATCGCGGGCCGTGGAGGCCGTGGTAAAAATGGTCAGGTAGGCGGAACTGGCAAAATCGCCGGAACCGCCGATGCCATTTATCATGCGTGAACCCATGACATGGGTAGAATTGACATTGCCATAGATATCCGCTTCAAGAGCCGTATTCATGGCAATCACCCCCAGTCGGCGGGCAATTTCCGGATTATTGCTGATCTCCTGGGGTCTGAGAATGATCTTCTGACGATAGTTTCTGATATTTTCCTTGAAACGGCGTACTCCTTTCTCAGATAATGTCAGGGAAGTACCTGAGGCAAAACGAAGCTTGCCGGCATCCAGAAGATCCAGGACAGAATCCTGGATGACCTCGGAGTATAATTCCAGATCATTGAAGTCCGAGTTGACCATGCCTGCCAGAACAGCATTAGCCACGCTTCCCACTCCGGATTGCAAAGGCAGAAGATTTTTTGGCAATCGATTATGTTTGATTTCGTTATGCAGGAAACTGATCAGGTGATCGGCCATCCGCTGGCTGACCTCATTTATGGGCACCAGAGGCCGGACATCATCCTGGATGTCGGTTATGACGATCGCTGCGATTTTGCCTGGATCGCAGGGGATATAAGGGGTTCCGATCTGCTCGTCAACCCGTGTCAACGGGATCGGCTGACGAGCAGGCGGATCTGCGGGAATATAAATGTCATGCATGCCTTCAAGCTCTAACGGCTGGCTGGTGTTTATCTCAACAATCACCTTGTCGGCCATCTGTACAAAAGTAGGTGTATTACCAATAGAAGTGCTGGGGATCAGGTTACCCTCAGGAGTTATGGCCACTGCCTCAGCGATGGCCAGATCCAGGTGGCCAAAAAAGCCATAACGGGCCTGCTGGGGTGTCTGGCTCAAATTTAAATCAATATACTGCACTTTTCTTTCGTTAATGGCATTCCGAATGGATTTGTTTGTCTGATAAGGAAGCCTCTTGGCAATGACCCCAGCCCGGGTCAAAGCTCCATCCAGTTCATCACCAACGGAAGCTCCGGTCCACAGGTTGATCTTCAACTGTTCTTCCCTGGCTCGTTCAGCCAAGGCCAAGGGCACTGCTTTGGGATAACCGGCAGGGGTAAAACCGCTGGTTCCTATATTCATGCCATTTTTGACCAGCTTGGCAGCCTCGGTGGCTGGCATAACCTTTTCCAGTAACTCTGATCGCTGAATCCGATTCTCTGTCACTTCTATCCCCCCTCATGGATGTTTGAAAATATACTTGTGCCAACTTTGTGAACAAATACACATTTACAACTACAACCAAAGATATATAAAAAGACCTGACTATCCCCTATCAATATGGTTAGGGATATGCCAGGTCTTATTAGCTGATATTGCAGTCAGGGTGTTCCTGATTGCTTGCTAATAAAGTGGCGATTATATATGATCAATCAGATATGTTTTGGAACGGCAGAACTTGCTGGCAATCCCTGTTGTTGGGATACTTTCCATTCCAGATACTTTTCGTTTATGCTTTTAAATGCAGCAATAAGCGCCTTTCGAGCGCTTCCGTAATATCTTGCTTCCAGACGTTCCACCAGTTCATCAATATCATCGCCCAACTTGTAACCGATAGCCAATTCACTTACAAAACGCCTTGCCAAACCTGTTGCCAAGGTACAATCAAGATGAACAATTTCCCCTGTATCAGGATTTACTTCCGCACTGATTGCAATCACTTCGTAAATCTTGTAGGCGGTAATCGCAGATGGTAACTTGGCATGCCCGGTAAAAAAAATCGTATCCTTTGCCAACTCTACCACTTCCCTATAGTTCTTTGTACCCTACCAGGCTTTTTAAGTTTGGATACAAATTGACTGATCCATATGATGGCTGATTTGAAACAGCACTCCCTTTCCTGAATGAAAGACCAGTTGTTTGCTAGGACAGACTCAGTAATTAAAAGTTGATTGACTGCCAATTGGATTAAGCGCTGCGTTCTGCTATTGATTTATGACAGCTTGCCTACCAAACTTTGCAAAACAATATAAAAAGACCTGGTTACCCCATAAAAAACGCTGTCGGGGATTTGCCGGGTCTTATTAGCTGCTTTAGTCAGGGGGGACCTGCCTGTCCACTAATAAAACGGCCTTTATATTATTACTGGTAAAAGCAAAATTTGTTTTTCAATAACAAATACAAAAAAACACATTTGAAATAACAATACCTTATGGAACCTTATGTAAATATTCACTCATTTTTCCAAAATGTCATTTCTTTGCGATTATAATTTATGTCATAGTATAAAAATTTAACAGATAATAAAGTTTCGTTAGTTTTGTTGCCTTGTCCGGATTGCAATCTTGTTGACAGATCTTTATGAACAATTCATAGTTAAAAAGAAATATATGGATGAGGAGATGGAATAGCTTGAATGTAATTGAGAAATTCGGAAAATTTCTGGGAAATACATTTCCGTTTTGGGTATTGCTTATCTCGGTTTGTGCTTTTTATAAACCTGATTACTTTGTCTGGATCAGCCCTTATATTCCCATATTACTAGGAATCGTTATGTTTGGAATGGGCTTGACGTTGACTGTTGATGATTTTAAAGAAGTGTTTCGCAGGCCGAAAGAAGTTACAATTGGAGTAATCGGGCATTTTGTAATTATGCCGCTCGTAGCCTTTTTTCTGTCTGTTTTGCTGCGACTTCCTCCAGAGGTAGCAATCGGAGTCATTTTAGTCGGCAGTTGCCCCAGCGGAACCGCTTCCAACGTAATGACCTTCCTGGCAAAAGGAGATGTTGCTTTGGCAGTTTCGATCGCCTCCGTTTCCACCATCCTGTCCCCCATCGTAACACCACTCCTGATCATCCTGTTTGCAGGGAAATGGACTTATATTGATCCGTTAAATCTGATCGGATCCATTGTTCAGGTAGTCATTATTCCTATCATACTGGCACTGATTATCAAATCGTTTTTCAGACCGTTTGCCAAGGCCAGTGAAAAAGTATTGCCGATCGTAACTGTAATCACGATCATTATTATCATTTCCGCAGTCATCGCCGGGAGCCAGCAACAACTGGCACAATCCGGATTACTGATTTTTATGGTTGTTGTTCTGCATAACGGAATCGGCTTTTTATTGGGCTATCTGATGGCCAAACTCTTTAAAATGGACTTGGCCAAGCGCAAAGCCATAACCATGGAAGTTGGCATTCAGAATTCAGGATTGGGGGTAGCCATCGCCATGAGCAATTTCAGTCCGTTAGCAGCGGTTCCCAGTGCTATCTTCAGTGTTTGGCACAACATTTCCGGCTCCATCCTGGCTGCGCTTTTTTCCCGAATGAAAGAGAAAAAATAATTGATTGGTAAACATAAAAGCCCCATTACAATACGGGGCTTTTACTCGTCTCAAAGTCTATTAAATATCTCAAGTTCTTCAAGAGTATTTTCCGGAGATAATGAAATGCGTACAGTTTGCCTAATCTCTTCTAATGACTTGCCCATTGCCTGTAAAACATGACTTGGTTTTCCAGAACTACAGGCTGAACCTGTTGATAAAGCAATATAAGGAGCCAATTTTTTAATCAAAACTTCATTATTTTTCCTTACAAATCTTACACTTAAAATTCCTGGAATTTTCTTTTTGTTGTCATGATTTAATTGAATATGATCTCCAAACCGATCCTTTAAGATTTTAGTTAATTTTTGTTCTAGAAACATCAATTTCTCTATATTTCTGTCTAGATTCTCATTTGCCAATTCAGCTGCTTTTCCTAATCCGACAATATTATGTACTGCTAAAGTTCCGCTACGATAGCCGTCTTCTTGAGAACCTCCATGAAGCAAAGGGGTTAATTTTGTTTTCACATTGGCAAGCTGTTTCCGTATGAAGCAAACTCCTACTCCCTTAGGTCCGTGAATTTTATGTCCGGACATTGATAAGAATCGTATTCCAGGTAATTCTTTTAAGTTAATTGAGATTTTCCCACAAACTTGTGTGGCATCTGTATGAAAAAACACTTGATGTTCTCTACAGATTGAAGCAATTTTTTCAATTTCGTTCAGTGATCCGACCTCGTTATTTCCCCAAATTATACTGACTAAAATGGGTTTGTTTTTTTTAATGGCGTTCTCCAGATCTTGAATATTTATTCTGCCAAATTGGTCTACACCCAGGTAAGTAACTTTCCAACCTTTAGACTCTAAATATTGGCAAGTCTCTAGCACAGATGGATGTTCCGTTTGGGATGTTATAATATGGTTTCCCTGTTCACTATAGGTATTAGCTACACCTTTGATTACCATATTATTGCTTTCTGTAGCTCCACTCGTAAATATTATTTCGTCATCATCACAACCTAGAAGTGTTGCCAATCGTTTTCGAGCCAACTTCACAGCGTTTTGGGCATTTACAGCTAGGGAATAAAACTTGCTAGAGGGATTTCCATACTCTTCCTTTAGATAAGGGAGCATCTCTTCCAGTACTGAAGAAGCTACTTTAGTTGTTGCGCTATTATCAAAATAAATCATTATGAATCATCACCCATGAGAATTAATGTACGAAACAACTTCTCAGAGTTGCCTGCCATCTTGTACTCATTTTTCAAAATGCGAATTCCTCTTTCGAGATGTGCATTAAAAAGATTAGGAAAATATTCTTCATCGGATATTGATTTTCCAAGATGTTGAGCAATTAAACATTTGAATAAATAATCATATTCTCCGGTTAATGTACTGCGATTAAACTCCATACCAGATCGATCAGGTTCCGACAATTCGATCGGTGTTGGATCTCGAAGAGATAAAGCAACTGCGATCCTTGCAATAATATTTGGTGTAATATTTAATACCATATGAAGCTGTTTTAAATATTCTTCAGCTGTTTTTGATGTATGCAAGCGATAATTCATGTTCTCATCTCCGTTTTGGTCAACGAAAAATACTGATCCGGGATTATTTTAGTGCTATTTTTGCTATGATGATATTCTAATGTATATTCTCTGGCGATGTATGGGAATAATAGAGTATAAAGATGTTCATCTATTTCAGTGTTGGTAGACAGTATAATAATTTGTTCACCCATTTCAGGCAAAAGCTTCTTAATTAATGCATGACGATGTTCGAAGTCTAGTCGACCAAACAAGGTATCAAAAACAAAAGGTAGTTTTCTTCCCGAAACACGAAACACCGCCCATATTAAACACAAAATCAACAACTCTTTTTCACCAGAGGACAAATGATCTATCTTAATTCTCATCAAATCCTGATCATAAAGTTCCACTTCAAATGTGTCTGGATCAATCTGAATCTCATTAATAAATGGTTTTTTCCTAAACAACGAATTCACCATTTTGATTGCTTCTATTTCAACCTGCTTCAACTTCTTTTGGAATTGAATTCGTCTAAATTTTTTACTGATTTCCATAATTTGTTCAGACAGATATACTGTACTACTAGATTTTTTTTCAACCTTCATTCTTTCCTTATATCTATTCTTTTCTTTTAATAACTTCTCGATTTTTTCGTTCACAATCTTTATCTCTTTGTTTACAGTTTCTATTTCTATACGTAATTGCTCAGTAAATATTGTCGTTTCTTCAATTTCGTTCAATAACTCTTTCAAGTCCAATGCTTCGTTGTTTAATTCAATTAATTTTCTTATCTCTTGAGATTTTTTTAGTAATTGCTGATTATCATTATACAGTTGAATATAGTCCTTTGCTTTCACTTGCATCAATGCTTTTTGCATATGTAAAACTTCGCTTAATTGAAGACTTGAGGGTTGATGGATCAATGAAATTTTTTCTTCTTGTATATGCTTTTGTATAAAAACTAGCATTTTCTCATATAGTTCGTGGACCAATAATGATTGATTATCTTGAAAATGGTCAAGCAACGCTTCTCTTACTTTAGATTGATCAACCAATTCTTTTAGGTAAGAAATTGCTTCATTCTTCCGTTCATGTTCCATCTGTTTAACAACTTCGGAAAGAAGTGGTTTATTTAAAAAAAATGGAAGTTCATTAGAAATAAATTTTTTAATTTTTTCATGGTTATTTTGTCTTTTTTGTTCAATCTTTTTTTCTTCTTCAATTAGGTTCTCTTTTTCTTCGTTATGAAGCCCGCCTAAATTGTGAAATTGGACTTTTTTCTCAGCTAAAAGTTCCTCACTGCGTTGTAGTTGATTTTTTAATGCCCGGTATTTTTTCTCAAGATGAATTTTTTTATCTGCTATTACTTCGATTTGATCGCTAGTTATTTTTAACTTCTTTTCAGAATCAGACAGATTTTTTTTCGTATATAAGATTGTTTTATAATCTTTTAAATCAGTTTCAAGTTTTTCGAACAAATCTAAATTAAATAAGATCGAACTCATCTCTTTCAGATACGAATTTAAATGACCATGATTAATTAATTTATGAATTTCTTCCCCATCAAACAAAGTCAGCTCAAATAAACGAGGCGGGATTTCTTCTTTTAACTTATTTTGAAAGTTCTCAGCCTCTAATGTACTTAAGAGATTGTTATTCTTATATACATACAAATTCTCTTTAAACCGATTTTCTTTCAAATCCCATACTCTCGTTATTTGAAATACATTTTTCTTGTAATCCTCAACTTGTAAAATAGTCACTGAAATTTTACATGTATTCTGCCCATTTATTTTTGCTTTTCTATTCCAAAGAGATAGGATTTTTTCTTTATAGCCTTCAGTTTCAGAACGAAAACCATAAGAAAGCGATCCAAATAAAGCTAATTTTATTGATTCTAGTAGTGTTGTTTTGCCAGATCCGTTTTTTCCTCCAATCAAAATAATATTTTTCTTATTTGGAGTATGATCTAAAAAAAATGAATGCTCTCCATAATATACTCCAATGTTATACAAAATTACATTATGTAACTTCATTATTAATCATCCTTTATAAGTGCAATGCATCTTGCCCTAATACTTTGTCAAATTCTTGAAACAAACCTCTTCTAATCTTATAGCCTGCATAATCTCTTTCGATATTGATTAATTTTTTTATTAAAGTAACATTGATACCCGATTCAAGACAGAGTCGCTCTAAATCAGTTATTTGTTCTTTTTCAAATGTAGGACGCTCATCTTGTTCCCAATCAATCTCTTTACCGGTCACTTCATAATAAATTTTTGGAACTTTATCTTCCCAATCTCCTTCTTTTCTCCATAAATGACGAATATACTTCATTTCTTCAATACTGATTAATTCTAGAAATCCTTTGTATTTTTTTTGAATCTCTTTCTGAGTCATAAGTAGTTTTTTAAGAATAATTTCACGTGCTTTTAGTGTAAACGGCCCTAATCCTAGCTGCTTTAGACCATCTTTTGTTTCTACAAATAAGTCCAATTCTTCAACCTCTGCCAAATCAATATTTTCCCTTTTTAGATAATCTCCCAATTTTTCAATGGGGATTTGGTTTTCTTTTGGAATTTGCATATCGTTTGGAGCAGAAATCAAATAAATTCGTCCATTTGTTCTTTGTTTCTGTCTTAAACTGCGATCAGATCGAATACTAATCAAATAATTACGAAACTCAAGTAAAGGCTTTAACCATTCTTCTCCATTATTGATAAAACCACTTAAAGCTTTGTCCTCTTTTACAACAGTGCAGGTCCAGCACCCAAAACGGCTATTACCACATGAGCCGGCGCTCTCTTTTATCTCTTTATCGATCATTAAGGGGCATTCAGAATTAGAATCTTGGTATAGCTGAAGCAAATAGTGATTATCACTTCCCCATGGTGATTCATTTTCTAATAAATATTGCCACACATCATCAACTGTAAAATCTTTAATCGGTGCAAAAACAAAAGCATTGGGAAGAGTTGAATGGCGCATCAAAAGTTTACCTTCAACACTGTGTGAACGAATGACTCCAGCTCGTGTACTACTTTCTTTCTCTCGAACACCTAATACCATAATTACTTCGCCATATTTTGATACCTGATCAATAATAAATTTGTTGGCAGGTTCAATTTTTAAGCGATCAGTGCACCACCGAAACTTCTGCCTAGGAGTTGGATAACCTCTGCCGATCAGGGAGACCCAAAAAGTTTTACTTATATCTGGTTTTACCTTATTTGTTTCAATAGGCAGTCCCCGTTTAATTGCTTCATCTTGAATTTTACCCAATGTACGGGTGATCAAATCAATGATTAACGGGGTTTCTACAAGCGTATCAGAAGAAATAATATATACCATTTTTTTTAGTTGTTCTTTTTTCAGCTCTGACAAGGCCGAAAAAACGAGTTGTACTACAGCCGTAGAATCTTTACCACCACTAAATCCTACTACCCATGGGCGTTCATCTGATAGGTAAACTTCTTTGATTCTTTCTTTTGCTTTTGAAAAAATCTCATTCTCTTCGAAAATACACAACATGGTTGGTTCCTCCGTCAAATATTCTACTTTAAAATTATAAATTATTATAATTCAATTGATAAAACATAAATATAATAATATATAAAATGAATCTAAAAAAACAAGGATAAAAATAGTCTATAATAGAACACATATTCATTCAATAAAACCATTTTGAAAATAGACTTTTGATTCTTTATTTTAAAGAGATGTGTTTAAAAATGGCCAAAAGAATAACCTCTATAAAGAAATAGCCTCTTTGAGCAGGAGGCTATTTATCACTTTTTACAATCCTCAACCACTTGCTGTATCGATTTTTGTTATTTTTAAGATCTTCATTCCAGTTACCTAACAAATACAGTTTCTGTTTTGCCCTTGTAAGAGCTACATATAAAATTCGCGCTTCTTCGGCTAGATAATCTTCTTTATATCTTTCCAATGCTGAATCATAATGATCAGAAGCCTTGATGATTTGAGGATTTGTATACTCATTAAATTTAAATTCAATTCCTGATTCATCGTCTACCAGAATCTTTGGATATAGATGTTCTGACTCTAATTTTCGATCCAAATCTACAAGAATAACATAATCATACTCTAAACCCTTCGCACTATGAATTGTTGTTAATAGAACAGCTTGTCCGTTATCATTTACGGTTGCTTGCGGCTCATTTGTATTATGCAGAATCTGATTGTCAAGCCATTGAAGATAGTCAATAAGACTTATTTTTTCTCCAGAAAAACGAAATCTTATCATTTCCTTCAACTTTTCTAAATTGGCCCTGGCTTGTAATAACCCATGGTATTTACAATATCCGCGAAGGTTTAATGCTGGATGCTTATATATTTCTTCTAAAATTTGGGCCACACTGTAGTGATATATCACTTTCCGCAGATCTTTTTCTACTTGTTGTAATTTATGATGATTATGTTGAAACCAATTGATTGACAATACTTCTTCTTTTTTTACAAGATTATTGGATGTAGTCAACCAGTTTAAAATCCGACTTATATTAATAATCTCTTCTCTCTGAAAAAAACCGCCGCCTTCTTTAATTTTTAACGGAATGCCGGCCTTAGTTAATGCTTTCTCATAGTCATGCAACACTGAATTGGTACGACATAAAATTGCATAACGTGGGTATTCCGTTTCTTCTACTGTTTTTAAAAATGATATAACAATCTCTTTCTCATTCTCTTGATTTGTATTTATAAAATGCACGCACTCACCAGAATGATCCTCATTTTTTCCAGATTGAAGAGGTTCAAATAAAAATTTCGGTTCATTCATAGATTGAATTTCTTTAAATAAGCGATTAACAAATTTAACAATCCCCAGAGATGAGCGATAATTGGTAAACAGATGATAAACCTTTCCTCTCTCTTTCATCCATTTTTCAAAAAGGTCATAGGACTGTAAATCTGCCCCCCTGAATTGATAAATCGATTGTTTAATATCCCCAACAACAAATAACGATGGTCCAGTTTCTTCACTGCAAATCATTTGAAATATTTTTGCTTGATAATAAGAGGTATCCTGAAATTCATCAACAAAAATATAACGAAATCTATTTGCAATCTTTTTTTTTACATCTGGAATGTTGGTGATTGCTTTATATGTTAATTCTAGCAAGTCATCCACATCAATATTTAAAACTTTTCTCTCTTCATATTCTTTCTCAAGAAGATATAATAATTCTGCTAATGCTTTTTTTATTTGTCCCCGTTCATCGGGATTACTTAAGGCCCAAGATTTCATCGTCTTTTCGTAAACTTGTTGAATATCAGTACCTTTTGAACGAACAGATTCATATAACATCTTCAAATATTTTTTTATTAGAAATACCGGCATCATCCTGATTAATGGATGTGTCTGCCCATTTTGCTTTTTAATCCAATCAGACATTACTTTATCAACAGATTTGCTCAACTGACTGGAAGAAATTTTTGCTTTGGGAGAATAACTGTTGTTTTCCAAACGAAATGGACCTGCGAGATTCAAAACGGTATGACAAAACTTATGGATCGTCGAAATTTGGGCGGTATTAATCAATTCTAATTCATACCAAAGTCGTTTTTTGATCTGATCATCTTGCAATACATTCAGTTTTTTATAAAGTGTTCCTTGTAATCGATTTTTCATTTCCTCCGTTGAATTATTAGTAAATGTAATAATAGCAAAATCTGTAATAGTAAGTGTCGGATCTTTTTCCAACAACCTTAAGACCCTTTGAACCAGCACTTCTGTTTTTCCTGCACCGGCACCTGCTTTAATTAAAATGAAACGTTCATCAGAATTAATGATCTCTTTCTGTTCTGAAGATAATTCCATATAAAACCCTCACTTGTATGATATTAAAAACAATAATTTCCAAATAAAACTTGCTCTTTGAAAAATAAATATTTGTCTCGTCCAGGGGCGACTTTTCATGATGTCCCTAGATAATGATCAGATAATGATCATAGGATTATTTGGAAAGTTCTCTCTCCTCCTGTAGCTTTGACTCCCCAGTACATTCTTTTGTATTCTAACCTGCAGGCTGTTCCCTTTGACTACTCATGCCAAATGGCAATGGCCCTTAGTGCGATTGAGATCACAAGGCGAAGGTGATTGATCAGCAAGTACACTAGGGATATCCTGAAGATCCCATTTCTTTGATTCTTAAAAGGAAAGGAAACATTTGGTCCTTGGTGGAAAATTTTCACGGAGCTTCTTTCCTGCGAAATCAAATTATAACTGCTTATGCAAACAATTTTTCCAAGTAATTCAAATTGGTTAGAAGCCACCACATGCTACAGCTGGCATTCAGCCATTTTCATAAATATCCAGCCCTGCAAGCCAGAAACACAAAAACGTTTACAATTAATCCCAAGCTCATCCGGAAGTTCTAAGAAACCAAGTAGATGTCTGTCTGATCTTGGAATCCAGACCGGCCACGTTTCGGATGATTGCAATGGGTGCTACAAGAACAACGATTGATACGGATAAGATACCATCTCGTGAAAAGTCTAACTCGTGAAAAACAGATATTTCTCCAGCTTTTGTTTTTCAAATGTGTCCTTTATCACAAGGTTGAGGCACTGCTACGCAGCAACCAGAATACACTCCAGTAAGGATGATGAGTGAATGAGGTAACTACTTCCTCTTGCCACAGGACTTAATGATTCAGATATAAATTTTTGCAAAGATTTACATATGGACAATAGCTGCAAGTCTTAGAAGGGCTCTGTTTCAATAAATCAGTTTGTAATGCTTCATCAATTATACTTTTAATTTTTGAATCACCTAATTGTTTTCGTTTTTCCATATACCAAGAAGAGAATTGAGGTTTCTCGTCCATAACGGATGACCAAACTAAAAAGGTATCAAAATCATCTACATAAAACGGGTAGTTATTATTATAAATTTTTGTAATAACATAACTTGGTTTGTTGACAGTTACCCTTTTTCCTTCATTTAAATCTATTACAAACTTTTCACCAGATATAAAATCCCCAAATTTTACTTTAGGATTTTTTATATTGCAAGTAAATATTTGCCCAATGAAATTTTCAGCGAATAATTTTGCATAATAAGCAGCTTGATTAATTACATCTTCTCTTAAGGGAAACCATTTTCGTTCCTCTTCAAGTGCATTTTTTACTAATCTAGGAATTAGTCTGATTATGCTGTTTAACATATTACAAGGAATTTCTTTACCTTTATACTTGTTTACTAATGAACGGATTGCATTTTTATAAACTTTTCTTGCCAAATAAAAACCCAACTGAAATTCGTTTGAAAATACATTTGAATCAGGATCCTTGAGTAGATAGTAAAAACGTCGTGCACATAGACGATATGTTGTTAAATCAGCAAAATTTAAACTGTCAGGAAATTGTTTAATAACAGGATATTGTTTTAGTTCTTCTTCGATATAATCTTTAGCCTCATATCCCATTATTTTGTACAAGATTTTTTCCTGAACCAACTCGTCTAACAATTTATCCGTTTTTTTATTCACGTCAACTCCAAAGCTTCTAATGATTTCCAAAAAATAAGGAGAAGGATAAGTTGGTTTACCAAATGAGTCATTAGAAAAAGAAAAGCGAATACACTTTTTGGCGGATTGAAAAAGACAATAGAAATAATAACGAAAACGATCGGCATGTAACTTCTCCATTTCTTTTCCATTTTTAACTTTTAAGAGAGTAGTAGCCGACAAAATTGCAGCTTCTAAATCTGTATTCATTGGCCAATTATATTCCTCATAGTACGGATAATAATTTTGATTAAATTGCATGACATAAATTTCTTTATATTCCTTGTAAATAATGTTATGTAAACTTGTTACCATCAATTTATTACTTCCAGCGACTTCTTCTGGTTTTTTCTCAATTTCAATTTCTCCTGAAACAAAACGAATGAGTAAATCAGCAAATTCTTCAGCTGTCACCTTGATCTGGATGCTTTCTGATGAAATTTGAATAAATTCCTTCAATAACTTATCGACTTCCCTAAAAAAGAAATAATCATTTTGTTTTGTTTTAATACGGGACTCTAATTCTGATATGATTTCATTTAATGAATTAACATATTCAGATATATACTTTTCTCCTAAGTCGAATAATTGCTCCTGAAATCTTTTGATCTCTGTTAAAATAGTTTGCCATAACTCTAATTCTTTCTTATTAACCCCTTTTAGTGGATGATAAAAATAATCACTGAAATCAATTTGCTCATAAACCTCATTTAATTTATTGAATTGATCAATCCATTCATCAATTTTATCTAATCCTTCAAAAAATGTTTCTATTTTTTCAAAAGAGGACAAGCTTTCTTTTCCACCTATATACCAATCAGTGTTTAAAATTCGTTTAAACAAATTGATATCAAAAAAATCTTCATCGTTTCTTTTTCTTAAATCAATTTTAGAACCAAACAAAATCTTAATGAAATCAAGAGTAGTTAGCTGTTTAATTTGATTATCTTCAGTAATACAAGCCAATCCATACTGTTCAGCAATCTCCTTGACCATCGGGCGCAACTTTTTTGATTGTGGACTGATAATAGCCACATCACGAAGAGATATATGCTGACGAGCTACAGATTTTGAAATTAAATTGATTATATGACTAATTTCTTGTTCAATACTACTAAATTGGTAAAAAGAAATACTTTCGTCACGATAGGTTATTCCATCTGAAAATAATACCTTAGGTGCATTAGATAAATAAGAAGAGCCAGGATCAATTGTTCCAATTTTTTTCCACATATTCTCAGGTACATAGGTACTATACACTTTACGAATAATCTCATATGCTTGATTCACCCCTTGATCAGATCTTTCAAAAGGTACGATGAGAGTAACTTTTTTACCTAATTGTTCAAATCGATTCATTAAACATTCATGTAAATGGTTAAAAAAAAGAAAAGGTCCGTCCATGATCAGTTCATCAAATTCATAAAAATCTTTGTTCTGAACAAGATCTACAAACCGTGAGTATAAATCTGGTCTCTTTCCAGCAAGTCTCAAATACTCTTGATAAATTTCAACAACTATCTCCCAGGATTCTTCAAAACTAAGCTTATTAATTTCTTCGATTGCCATGTTACTGCTTCTAAACATCATAAAAAGATTGACTAAATTTGCTGAAATAGTAATCCATTCTTCTGATTGAGGATAAACCTTTTGAATCGCACGTTTAATTAAAATTAACACTTCACTCTTGGTTAAGGATTTGGATTTAACAATATACTTTATCCATCTATTAAACTCATAAATATATTCATTTACATCGAACCCTTTAACTTTTAACCGATTCATCCTTTGTTGAATAAATATTTTTCGGTGACTTTCTAAAATCCATGTAGGTGTTAAATGGAGGATTTTCTTTCCTGATTTATATTTAACTAATAGGTAATCATTTACATCGTTTGTGGAAGGAGTATAAATCAATTCCACAATTAATTCCTCCCTCTATAAGAATAGATTTTTTCACTCATTCTCTCGTTTGGATTATGATCAACAGATAGGACTGCAGATTGTTTTGCTGTTTCTTTTGTTGATTTAAAATTCATTCTTGAGTTACCTCTTCTGCTATTTAAGGGTTTACTGACCTAGGAAATACTTTTCTTTTTCTTTGTTTTTCATTACAAGAATGCCTTTTATATAGAAAAACTGCAATAATTTCATGATTATATTATTTTCTTACATTTACTTATATATTATAATATTTAATTGTGAAGTAATTTTTAAGGGGGGATAAAAATGATAAGATTAACGGAAGAAGAAGAAAAATTGCTAAAAGATAGTTGCGATAAAAACAAAGTGCAAACGGAACATATGAAAGAACTGATGGAAGTAGAACATAACTACAGTCTTCAGGAAAAAGCCAGAAGAGATGGATTAAAGGGATTGCTTAAAGAAAAAATTGAAAACTGGACAGGTGATCAGCAATCATGAAGTTTGTAAAACTTAAATTCAATAATTATAAAATTTATTATGGAATACAAGAAATCGATCTGGATATTCCTCCACAGCAACCACCTTATCGAAAAAATTTGATTCTCATCGGCGGGTTAAATGGAAGTGGGAAAACGACAATTTTGAAAGCAATCTGCCTTGCTTTATTCGCCCGTAGAGGAATGAGCAAAAAAGAATATGAAAAATTATTAAGTGACGCTATTAATAAAAAGGCATTTAGTGAGGGGATCCGTAACTGTTCGGTTGCTTTAACACTTCAAAACGATGATGAGTTGATTACAATTGAAGTTATCCTTACATATAATGACCACGCAAGTTTAATCTCTGAAAATAGAAAAGTTTATATACTGGATCAAAAAACACAAGAGACTAGAGAGTTGACTAGTATTACTGGGGAACAATTTAATCACTTTATTAATGATCGAATCCCATTAGATACTGCTGGCTTTTTTTTATTTGATGGAGAAGAAATTCAAAGTTTGGTGGATAAACAGGATCAGGGAGAACTGAAAAAAGCCATACAACAAATTTTCTCTATCAACATTCTTAAAAAGCAAGAAAACGATCTAAAAAATTTACTTAGAGATTATGAAAAAGAGTATGCAGAAACAGCAACTGATAAACAACATAAGTCTGTATTGATGGAAATCAATCAACTTAAGGATAAAATAGATCAACTACAAAATTTAAACCGGGAGATCAATGAAGAATTATCGGATTTAAATACCCAACGTAAGCTTATCGAACAAGATCGTAGAAAAAAATTGATTCAAAATCAAGATTCTAAAGCGATTATTCAAAAAGACATTGAAAGATATGAACAAGATTTACAAAAAAAAGAGGATGAAATTAAAAAGTTCGTTGAAAGAGATATTCATTTGTTACTCCTGAACCCATTTATCCAAAAATTGAAAGATCGACTCTCGCTTGAAAAAAAGTATCGGATAAAGAAAAATATAATTAATGCCAAGTTTGAGACTTACGAAAAATTTATGGATCAATTAATCAAAGAATTAAAAGAAACATCGTTGCCTTTATTGAAAAATTATCAAGTCAATCAATTAAAATCAGCTGCAAAAAAAGCTTGGGCAATAATCCATGATATGAAAGAAGCAAAAGAACTTGAAAACTTTCAATTTCTTCACGATTTGTCTCAAGGAGATTATGAAAAATTAGCCCAGTATCCTGTAAGTTACCAAAATGAACTCAAAGAGATGATTAAACGAAAAATCAAACTAAAAGGAGTTATATCTCGATTAGAAGAGAAGTTATCCGGTGCTCCAGATGCTCTTGATACCTCCGAAGAAGATCAGAAACTGACAGAAATCAATCAACGGATTGGACAATTGTCGTATCAATTGAAAATGAATAAGCAATCCTTGATGACCTTTAATTCGGAACTGAGGAGCAAACAAAAAACATTCGCCCAAATAGAGCAAAAGCTAAACAAAAGGGTTTTCATACAAAGGAAAAGAGATTATACGAATAGGATTATTCAAGCAACCCGTGAATTTATTGACGAATTTACCAAACTAAAATCATCAAAAATTCGCAATGAATTTAAATTCATCCTGGATCAATTAATCAGAAAAGATCAAGAGTTTTTTGATGTTGAATTTGATGAGAACAAATACACATTCCAAATTTTCGATTTTCAAGGAAATAGGATTAATCTTCAAGATCGATCTGCTGGAGAAAAGCAAATCATTGCATTATCATTTATCTGGGCACTCACAAAAACAGCTGGATTGCCTTTACCTTTTGTAATTGATACACCATTGGCAAGACTGGACAGTATTCATCGCAACCATCTCGTAAAATATTTCTTCAACCAACTAAGTGACCAAGTTATCATTTTATCTACGGATACTGAGATTAGCCAAGAATTCCAGGATGCAATGAAAAACTATCTTTTTAGAGAGTATCGCTTGGATTATATTGAGAAAAATCATACACAAATAAAAGAAGGTTATTTCATTTTTTAGGGTGATTGACTAGTACTACAGTTGTAATTTTTTGAACTTAGTGTATGATGAATTTATTACAACTAGCTGATGGGGGATCCTAATGGCCTTTCAAACGAATGAGGAACTTGTTGAACATAATGGAATAGACGCTTTGGCTTGGTCTGAGGAATTTGAAGCGTTAGCCAATCGGATTGGTAAACAGTTTCCGCGTGTGGAAGCGCGATAACGTTGTCGCGCTTATCTA